>NZ_JALQDV010000002.1:0-91540 GCF_023631045.1 Caballeronia sp. AZ7_KS35
CCCAAAACCATGATCCTTACCAACTCAACCCTTGACGCTCAATACAGTTGCTTTCTTTGCAGCAGCAAAGAAAGTGACTGCCGCCCCGCACAGGGGCAGTGCTAATAGACCGACGCGAAAGCGGGATCCGGCGAAGGAGCAAGAACAAATGCCCACTTCGGGATCCGGCGACGGACCAAGAACAAACGCCCACTCCGGGATCCGGCGAAGGACCAACAACAAACGCCCACTCCGCGATCCGGAGAAAACAAAGAGCAAAACCTCACTCCGCCGCGCCAGCCGGCCCCGCCCCGCGCTGCCGCCGAGCGCGCCGTTCTTCCGCGCGAATCCGAAACCGATCCATATAAAGATAGACCACAGGCGTCGTATAGAGCGTGAGCATTTGACTCACGATCAACCCGCCAACGATCGCGATCCCGAGCGGCGCACGCATCTCCGAACCTTCGCCGCTGCCGAACGCCAGCGGCAGCGCACCGAGCAGGGCGGCGGCGGTCGTCATCATGATCGGGCGAAAGCGCAACAGACACGCCTCGCGGATCGCGTCCTGCGGCGTCTGCGCGCCGTGGCGCGTCGCCTCGATCGCGAAATCGACCATCATGATCGCGTTCTTCTTCACGATGCCGATCAGCAAAATAACCGCGATCAGCGCGATGATGCTGAACTCCGTCTTGAACAACAGCAACGCGAGCAGCGCACCTATGCCCGCCGACGGCAAAGTAGAAAGAATCGTGATCGGATGGATGTAGCTCTCGTACAGAATCCCGAGCACGATGTAAACCGCTGCGAGCGCCGCCAGAATAAGGAGCGGCTGGTCGTTGAGCGATTGCTGGAACGCCTGCGCCGTGCCCTGGAAGCTGCCGTGAATGGTCTGCGGCACGCCGATCGTGGCCATGGTCTCGTAGATCGCCGCGGTCGCGTCGGAGAGCGACTTGCCCGGCGGCAAATTGAACGAGATCGTCGATGCGACGAACTGGCTCTGGTGATTCACCGAAAGCGGCGTGTTGCCCGGCCCGAACTTCGCAATCGCGGAAAGCGGCACCATCGTTTCCTTCGATGTCGACACCGCCGCGCCCGACGACGACCCGTTCTTGCCCGTCGCGGCGATCGCGTTGGTCGCCGAGTTCTTCACGGCGGCCAGCGCAAGGGCAGCGGTTGTGTCGGACGTGCTCGTCGAGGAACCGCCCGCGCCCGTCGATCCCGTCGCCGAAGTGGACGCGGTCGTCGTCGTGCCGGACGTGGTCGTCGATTGCGTCGATGCCGAACCGCTCGCCGTGCCGCCCGACGTGCTGATGTAAATCTGCTTGAGCATCTCCGGGTCCTGCCAGTATTTCGGCGCGAGCTCCATCACGACGTGATACTGCGACAGCGGGTTGTAGATGGTCGATACCTGCCGCTGGCCGAATGCGTCGTAGAGCGTGTTGTCGATCTGCGCGGGCTTGATGCCGAGGCGCGCGGCCGTCGCGCGGTCGAACGTGACCATCGCTTCGAGGCCGCCTTGCTGCTGGTCGGAATTGACATCGGCGAGTTCGGGGCGCTTTTGCAGCGCCTCGGTGAGAAGCGGCCCCCACTTGTACAAGTCCGCCGTGGAGTCGGACAGCAGCGTGAACTGATATTGCGCGTTCGATTGCCGCCCGCCCACGCGAATGTCCTGCACCGCCTGAAGGAAGGTGCGCGCGCCGGCGACCTCCGCGAGCGGCTTGCGCAGGCGGTTGATGACCTGATCGGCGGACACCTTGCGCACGCTCTTCGGTTTGAGCGAGATGAACATGAAGCCCGAATTGGTCGAGCGCCCTCCCGTGAAGCCCGCGACGCTGTCGACGGCCGGGTCCGCTTCGACGATCTTCATCATCTCGGCGAACTTGAGTTTCATCGCCTGGAACGACGTGCTCTGGTCCGCCTGAATGCCGCCGATGATGCGGCCCGTGTCCTGCTGCGGGAAAAAGCCCTTCGGCACGATGACGTACAGATAAACGTTCAGCCCGATGGTCGCCAGCAGGATCAGGAGAATCGTGCGCGGATGCGTGAGCGCCCAGCCGAGCGTGCGCGCATAGCCGCGCTGCATGCGATCGAACTGGCGCTCCAGCCAGCGCGCGACGCGGCCTTCCTGCTTGCGCTCGTGCGGCTCTTCGAGCAGGCGCGAGCACATCATTGGCGTGACGGTCAGCGAGACGACGAGCGACACCGCGATCGCGAGCGACAGCGTGAGCGCGAATTCGCGGAACAGCCGCCCGACGATGCCGCCCATCAGCAAAATGGGCAGGAACACGGCGACGAGCGACACGCTGATCGACAGCACCGTAAAGCCGACTTCGCGCGCGCCGAGTATGGCGGCCTGCATCCGCGGCACGCCTTTTTCCACATGCCGAGTGATGTTCTCGAGCACGACGATCGCGTCGTCGACGACGAAGCCCGTCGCGATGGTCAGCGCCATCAGCGAGAGATTGTCGAGCGAGAAGCCGAGCAGATACATCGCCGCGAACGTGCCGATGATCGAGATCGGCACGGCGACGCTCGGTATCAGCGTCGCGCGCCAGTTGCGCAGGAACAGGAACACGACCATCACGACGAGCGCCACGGCGATCACGAGCGTGAGCTCGGTATCGTGCAGCGATGCGCGGATGGTCGTGGAGCGGTCGGCGGTCGGCGTGATCTGCACGTCGGCGGGAAGCGCGGCCTGCAACTGCGGCAGCATCGACTTCACGCGGTCGATCGTCTCGATGATGTTCGCGCCCGGCTGGCGATACAGGATCACGAGCACCGCGCGCTTGTTGTTGATGAGGCCGAGATTGCGCAAGTCTTCGACGGAATCGACCACTTCGCCGACATCCGAAAGCTTCACCGCCGCGCCGTTGCGGTACGCGACCACGAGGTCCTTGTACTGCGCGGCCTTGCTCGCCTGATCGTTGGTGTAGAGCTGGACGCGCGTGCCCTTGAACTCGATCGCGCCCTTCGGACTGTTCGCGTTCGCCGACGCCAGCGCGGCGCGCACGTCCTCCAGCCCGATGCCGTAGTGAAAGAGCGCACCCGGCTCGAGCTCGACGCGCACGGCCGGATTCGCCGAGCCGCTCACGTCCACTTCGCCGACGCCCGGCACGGTCGAGAGCGTCTGCTGCAGCACGGTCGCCGCGGAATCGTAGAGCGAGCCCGCCGTGCGCGTGGGCGAGGAGAGCGCGAGCACGAGAATCGGCGCGTCGGCGGGGTTGACCTTGTGGTACGTCGGATTCTGGCGCAGCGCGGTCGGCAGGTCGGCGCGCGCGGCGTTGATCGCGGCCTGCACGTCGCGCGCGGCGCCGTCGATATCGCGATTCAGGCCGAATTGCAGCGTGATGCGCGTCGTGCCGACAGAGCTCATCGAGGTCATTTCGCTGACATCGGCGATGGTGCCCAGATGTCGCTCCAGCGGACTCGCGACGCTCGTCGCCACCGTCTCCGGACTCGCGCCGGGCAAGGACGCCTGCACGGAGATGGTCGGAAAATCGACTTGCGGCAACGGCGCCACCGGCAAGCGCACGAACGCGAACATGCCCGCGAGCGCGATGCCGACCGCGAGCAGCGTCGTGGCGACGGGCCGGGCGATGAAGATGCGCGACAGGTTCATGACTCAGCGGCCCTCGCTGGCCGGGGCCGGCGGCGCGTCGCGATGAAAGCGCGCGCGCAGCTTGCGGGCGAGCGAATCGAAGCCGAGATAGATGACGGGCGTCGTGAACAGCGTGAGCAACTGCGACACGATCAGGCCGCCGACGATCGCCACGCCGAGCGGACGCCGCAGCTCCGAGCCCGCGCCCCAACCGAGCATCAGCGGCAGTGCGCCGAGGAGCGCGGCCATCGTGGTCATCAGAATCGGGCGGAAGCGCAGCAGACACGCCTGGAAGATCGCTTCGCGCGGGGGCTTGCCCTGATCGCGCTCCGCTTCGAGCGCGAAGTCGATCATCATGATCGCGTTTTTCTTCACGATGCCGATCAGAAGCACGATGCCGATGATGCCGATGATGTCCAGATCGTGCCCGGTGATCATCAGCGAGAGCAAGGCGCCGACGCCTGCGGACGGCAGCGTCGAGAGAATCGTGATCGGATGGATGAAGCTCTCGTACAGCACGCCGAGCACGATATACATCGTGACGATGGCCGCGAGAATCAGGAATAGCTCGTTCGACAGCGACGCCTGGAACGCGAGCGCGGCGCCCTGATAGCGGATCTGGAACGACGCGGGCAAGCCGATTTCCTCCTTGGCCTGCTCGATTGCTTTCACGGCCTCGCCGAGCGACGCGCCCTTCGCGAGATTGAAGGAAACGGTCGTCGCCGGGAACTGGCCGAGGTGCGTGACGAGCAAGGGCGCCGCGCGTTCGTGGAACTTCGCGATGGCCGAGAGCGGCACCTGACCGTTGGTCGCGGTGGAAGAGGGCAGATAGATGCCGTTCAGCGTTTCGCTGTAATGCGCGTCGGACGGTTCGGCTTCGAGAATCACTCGGTACTGGTTCGATTGCGTGAAAATCGTCGAGATGATGCGCTGGCCGAATGCATCGTAGAGCGCATTGTCGACGGTCGCGGGCGTGATGCCGAAGCGCGCGGCTGTCTCGCGGTCGATCTCGATATAAACCGACTGGCCGTTCTGCTGCAGATCGGTGGCGACGTCCGTCAGCACGGACGTGTGTTGCAGCCGCTCGACGAGCTTTGGCACCCATTCCGCGAACTCCGACGCGTTCGGGTCCGTCAGCATGAACTGATACTGCGTCGGGCTGACGGTCGAATCGATCGTCAAATCCTGCACCGGCTGCATGTACAGCTTGATGCCGGGAATATCGGCGACTTCGCTCTGAATCTCGCGGATGACATCGCTCGACGTATTGCTGCGGTCGTCGCGCGGCTTCAGGTTGATGAGCATGCGCCCGCTGTTCAGCGTGATGTTCGAGCCGTCCACGCCGACGAACGAGGTGAGGCTTTCGACGTCCGGGTTCTGCAGAATCTTCTTCGCGAGCGCCTGCTGCTGGTCCGCGACAGCCTGATACGACGCGGCCTGCGGCGCCTGCGTAATCGCCTGGATCACGCCGGTGTCCTGCGTCGGGAAAAAGCCCTTCGGAATGTACACGTACAGCACGGCGGTCAGAATGAGCGTGAGCACGAAGACGAACAGCGTCGCGCGTTGGCGCGCGAGCACCCATTCCAGCGCGACCGCGTAACGCCCGATCACGTAATCGATGAACTGATGCGCGCGCGCCTCGAAGCGCTTGCTTTCCTTCGGCGGCGTGTGGCGCAGGAGTTTTGCGCACATCATCGGCACGAGCGTGAGCGAGACGATTGCCGAGATGACGATGGTCACCGCGAGCGTGATCGCGAACTCGTGGAAGAGGCGGCCGACGACATCGCCCATGAAGAGCAGCGGAATCAGCACGGCGATGAGCGAGACCGTCAGCGAGATGATGGTGAAGCCGATCTGCTTCGAACCCTTCAGCGCCGCTTCGAGCGGCGGATCGCCTTCCTCGACGTAACGCGCGATGTTCTCGATCATCACGATGGCGTCGTCGACCACGAAGCCGGTCGCGATGGTCAGCGCCATCAGCGAGAGATTGTCGAGCGAGAAGCCGCACAGGTACATGATCGCGAGTGTGCCGACGAGCGACAGCGGCACCGACAAGCTCGGAATGATGGTCGCGTAGACGTTCGCGAGGAACAGATAGATGACGAGCACGACCAGCACGACGGACAGCGCGAGTTCGAACTGCACGTCGCGCACCGAAGCGCGGATGGTCGTCGTGCGGTCCGTGACGACGCGCACGTCGAGCGCGGCCGGCAGCGATTGCTGCAATTGCGGCAGGATTTTCTTGATGCCGTCGACCACCGCAATCACGTTCGCGCCCGGCTGACGCTGCACGTTCAGGATGATCGCGGGCGTCGAATCGACCCATGCGCCGAGCTTCGTGTTCTCCGGCCCCTCGACGATGCTCGCGACGTCCGTCAGCATCACCGGACGGCCGTTGCGATACGCGACGACCGCGCTCTTGTACGCGTTCGCGTCGGTGAGCTGGTCGTTCGCGTTGATGGTGTAGGCGCGCGTCGGGCCGTCGAAGTTGCCCTTCGGCGTGTTGACGTTGAGGTTCGAGATCGTCGTGCGCAGATCGTCGATGTTCAGGCCATACGACGCCAGCGCGCGCGTGTTCGCGCGAATCCGCACGGCAGGGCGATTGCCGCCGCTCACCGATACGAGGCCGACGCCCGCGACCTGCGAGATCTTCTGCGCGAGACGCGTGTCGGCGAGGTCTTGCACTTGTGTCAGCGGCAAGGTTTTGGAGCTGACCGCGAGCGTCATGATCGGCGCGTCGGCGGGGTTCACCTTTGCGTAGATCGGGGGCGCGGGCAGGTCGGACGGCAGCAGGTTGCCCGCTGCGTTGATCGCCGCCTGCACTTCCTGTTCGGCGATATCGAGCGGCAAATCAAGGCTGAACTGCAGCGTGATGACCGATGCGCCCGCCGAGCTTTGCGACGACATCTGGTTCAGGCTCGCCATCTGCCCGAACTGCTTTTCGAGCGGCGCCGTGACGCTCGACGTCATCACGTCGGGCGACGCGCCCGGATAGAACGTCTGGACCTGGATCGTCGGATAGTCGACGGCGGGCAGCGCCGAGAGCGGCAAAAAGCGCAACGCGACGAGGCCGACCAGCATGATCGCCGCCATCAGGAGCGCCGTGCCGACCGGACGCAGAATAAAAATGCGGGATGGATTCATGCTTTCGAATTGCGCTTACTGCTGCGATTGCTGACGCCGATGACCGCCGTGGCGCGCACCCGACGCCGCCGAAGCCGGCGCCGCAGCCGACGCGCCCGATGCACCCGACGCGCCCGATGCCGCTTTCGCCTTTTCAGCCGGAATCGTGATTTTCGCGCCTTCCTTCAGGCGGTCCGAGCCGTCGATGACCACGCGCTCGCCGACTTGCAGTCCGGATTTGATGCTGGTGCGCTCGCCGTCGACCGGGCCGGTTTTCACGTTGCGCACGGTGACGGTGTTGTCCGGCTTCACGACGTACACGAACGCGCCCGACGAACCGTTGAGCACCGCCGGCGTCGGCACGATGGTCGCGTTCTTGATGACATCGACGAGCAGCTTCGTGTTCACGAACTGATTCGGGAAAAGCATGCCTTCCTTGTTGTCGAAGGTAGCGCGCAGCTTGACGGTGCCGGTCGTCGTGTCGATCTGGTTGTCGACGGTCTCGAGATAGCCCGCTTCGAGCGACGTGGTATTGGCGCGGTCATACGCCGTGACCGACATCTTCGTGCCCGCGTGCAGCGGCTTGAGAATCGCGGCGAGATTGTCTTCGGACGTGGTGAAGATCACGCTGATCGGCTGCAACTGCGTGATGACGACGAGGCCGTTCGTGTCGCCCGTCGTCACGTAGTTGCCCGGATCGACCTGACGCAAGCCGACGCGCCCCGACACCGGCGCCGTGATGCGCGCGTAGGTCAGATCGAGCTTGTAGGTATCGACGTTGGCCTGATCCGACTTCACCGCGCCTTCGTACTGCTTGACGAGCGACGCCTGCGTGTCGACCTGCTGTTTCGCGATGGAATCCTGCGAGAGCAGCGTCTGATAGCGCTGCAGGTCGAGGCGCGCGGTCTGCAGCAGCGCCTGGTCTTTCGCGAGCGTGCCCTCGGCGTTGCGCAGCGAGATTTCATACGGACGCGGATCGATCTGCGCGAGCACGTCGCCCTTCTTGACCATCTGGCCTTCCTTGAACGCGACATCGACGAGCGTGCCGTTCAACTGCGTCTTGACCGTGACGTTCGCGAGCGGCGTCACGGTGCCGAGCGAATTGATGACCACGGGCATTTCGCCTTGGGTGACGGTCGCGACATGCACCGGCTGCGGCTGATTCATCGGATTCGGCATGCCGCGCCTTCCGCCTTGACGGGCTTCCGGCGCGCCGCTCGTGCCGCCGCTCTCGCCGCGATTCCACGGATGCCACCACGCAACTGCGCCGGCGACGATCAGGATCGCGACGATGAGCGGCACGACCCGGCGCCGCCGCGGCGCGGGTTCGATGGCGGCAGGCGTCGGAGGCGTCGGGCGCGAGTGCCCTGGGGGATTCTTTTGGTCGTCCATCGGTTCGGAGGCTGGTCTTTCAAATCTGTTCGGAGCGCGGACGGGCGGCGGTCACGGTTCAAGCGCCAGACGATGCGCCGCGCGCATGAACCGAGACCGAAGCGGAGGCCGTGAATGACGCGGGGCCGTTGAAAGCGGCTGGAAAGGCTGCCTGTCGAGCCAGGCGAGCGATCCGGCGCGACCCCGGTGCGCGCGAAGCATGATGCTACGTCCCGCACCCGAGGGCGTCCACCGGCCTTTCTTTCTGTTGATTACGAGTGTTACACGCGCAACCGGCCGCGCTTTCGAAGGCGTTCGGCCGCGCAGCGGCCGTCGCGTAGTCTAACTGGCGGCGCGCAATAGGTTCGGGGCGTGCGTTCCGCCGATCTCGCGTGTGATCTGCTCGACGCAATCGAGCAGGGCGGGCGCGACCTCGTCGATCAATATGTCGCGCGGACACTGATGCGCGGCGCCGCCGCAATTGACCGAATAGCGTTCTTCGGACGGCCCGACGAAGCCCGCCGCGACCGCATTCAATCCGTGATGCCATTCGCCGATGGAGATCGCGAAGCCGAGGCGCAACGCATCGTCGAGGCCGCGTTGCAAGCCGCCCGCGATGGCCGGCCAGTCGTCGCCGGATGCGATCTGCAAGCTGCCGATCAGCGCACGCCGATCCGCGTCGGACAACACCGCGAGATACGCGCGTCCGACAGCGGTGCGGCTCAGGTCCATCCTGCCGCCGACTTCCAGCCGCGACACCAGGACAGCGGACCGTGGCCGAATGGCATCGATTACAACCATCTCCAAACGATCGCGCACGGCGAGGTGCACCGAGAGACCAGTGCGCTCGGCGAGACGGATAAGAAACGGGCGCGCTCGAGCGCGAATATCGAAATTACGTAAGAATCCGTTGCTCAGTTCGAGAACGGACGCCGTCAGCACGAAGCGCTCGCTGTCGGGCAAGCGGTGCAGCAATCCGGCGCCGACGAGCGTCGCGGTGATCCGGGATATCGTGGGCTTCGGAATTCCCGTCCAGTCGGTCAGTTCGCGATTGCTCACCGGCGCGTCCGCGGCGGCGATCCGGCGCAGCACATCGAGCCCGCGGGCGAGCGCGGTGACTTCCTCGCCGTCCTTCTCCCGGGCGCGTTCGCGGCCCACCGACGGTTCGTTTTGCATAGGCATTCGTTAAGTGAAACATCGTTTTGTTTGATGACCTGGCGCAATTCTACAAGGCCAGCACGAGAAACTTGCAAACGATGCAAACCTTCAGAATAAGCTGTACCCGCAATGAAACTTTTATGTGTTTCGGTGCATGTTGAACGAAACTTGGGCAGTTGCCCGGACCGCGAGATTTTGCTTGACTTGAGCAGCGATCCCGGAAAAAATGGAACCGAATTTCGAAACCCGGGGTGACGTGCGCTTCAGCGCTTACCGCCCGAGCTTCGGAGACAGGCTCTCAGGTTCTAGCACGGCCCTCGGAATGGCTAGAACTTTTAAGGCGCTACGGAAACGTAGCGCCTTTTTTTTCGTCCGTGCGTTCGTCGAAAGTCTTGGCGCGAATATACCGGAAAGCGCGGGGGAGCCGGGTCTCGTCGTTCGGACGTCGAAAGGAAATGATGGGGAGAGAAGCGGCAGTCATCTTCGCTGCCGAAAGCAAAACGCGGCGCAATGTGCGCCGCGCTGGGAGATCAATACATGTTCGCAAACACGCGTGGCTGCCGAAGCAAGCGTTTGCCGCGCCCGATCCAGTAGACCGCTGCGCACACCAGCAATAGCGCGACCGAGTACACGACGAGCGGCGAAATTCGTTCGGGCGCGGGCGGGCTCGTCGCGATGAGCAGAGCCGCGAAGAATGCAGCGCCCGCCTGACAGAAAGCGCGGTGAGCGAGACTGCGACGCATGCGTGGAGTGGTGAAGCGGGAGACAGGGGCGCGAGTGAACGGCTCGAAGAGCATCAACCCTGCGACAAGGGCGACGGCGACATTCATGAAGAGCATGGTGCGAGACTTCGTGGGAGGCGGGACGGCGGCAAATATATGCCAACCGTATAGGGTGCCAAAACCAGAAGTCTCCGAAATGTAGAGGGAAAATTCTATTCGCCGCTCACCGCGGGTAAATCGTTTGCGCCAGCTATATGTAAGGCTGGCGCACCCCGTTGACCAGAGGCGAGGTTCCCCTGCGATGCAAGGTTTCAAGGTTCGATTCGAGTGCCGAGCAGCGCCAGGAATTGCCCGATCCACGCCGGATGCGCGGGCCATGCGGGCGCGGTGACGAAATTCGCATCGGTGATGGCCTCATCGACGGCGATATCGGCGTAAGTCGCGCCCGCGAGCCGCACTTCGGGCGCGCACGCCGGGTACGCGGAAATGCGCCGCCCTTCGATCACGCCCGCCGCCGCGAGCAATTGCGCGCCGTGGCAGACCGCGGCGATCGGCTTGTTCGCCTGCGCGAAGTGCCGCACGAGTTCGAGCACGCGATCGTTCAGGCGCAGATATTCCGGCGCGCGGCCGCCTGCGATCGCGAGCGCGTCGTAACGGGCCGGATCGATGTCGTCGAAGCTCGCATTCAGCGTGAAGCGATGTCCCGGCTTCTCCGTATAAGTCTGATCGCCTTCGAAATCGTGGATCGCCGTCTTCACGGAGTCGCCGCGCTTTTTACCGGGGCACACCGCATCCACCGTATGGCCGACGGCCTGCAACGCCTGAAACGGAACCATCGTTTCATAGTCCTCGGCGAAATCGCCGGTGAGAAACAGAATCTTCTTGGCAGCCATCGCTAACCTCGTCAGGGAATGGGTTGTCGGATGCTCGATGCCGCGCGCCGCTCCATCGCGCTCGCGCCGCGCGGATCAGTCTACTATTCGCGCCGCGCTTCGCATGTGACAGCGCGAAGCGACGCGCACCGACAGCGTATGATGTGCGCGAGTTTCGAGACGAAGGAAGGTATCACCATGCAGATGACTCCCATGACCCGCATCGCCGTGACGCTCGCCGCGCTGGGCGTGCTGGCCGCGTGCGAGAAGCACGACGCAACCGCGGGGCAGGCCGCGAGCGCTCTCAACAATCTGGCG
The DNA here is from genome assembly GCF_023631045.1 of Caballeronia sp. AZ7_KS35. Taxonomy (NCBI): domain Bacteria; kingdom Pseudomonadati; phylum Pseudomonadota; class Betaproteobacteria; order Burkholderiales; family Burkholderiaceae; genus Caballeronia; species Caballeronia sp. AZ7_KS35. Next base: position 11,142 of record NZ_JALQDV010000002.1, read on the forward strand.
AGCCAGACGAGCCAGAAGTTCGACCAGGCGGCGAGCTACGTCGGCCAGAAGGTCGATGCCGCGAAACAATCGGCGCAGCAGAACATCGACAGCGCCGGATCGATGCCCGATGTCTCCGCGAGCAGCGTCGCCGCGACGGCGCGATCGAACTTCGACAGCGCGGCGAGCGCGACGAACGCCGCGATCAACAATGCCGCGAGCGCGACGGGCGCGGGCTTGCAATCGGCGGGGCGCAAGCTGCAGGAATGGTCCGCGCAGTCGGGCGGCGCGTCGAATCCGCAAGCGAGCGCGCAAGGCTCGGTCGCCGGCCCCACGTCCGAGTCCAGCGGCGCGCGCACCGAGATGGATAAATAGAGCTGTTTCGTCTGAAAAATCAACGCAGAAGCGCTTAACATTCGGTTACGTCCGCTTTGGGCGGCCTCCCTGTTATAGCCGCTAAACTGGCGGACTTTCAGAAATCGAGACCGTTATGAAGTCACGCAAGCTCGCGCCGCGAAGCGCGGCGGCGTCTGGCGCGATCTCCTGGATGGCGGCGTGCGTGCTGTTGCGCGCCGCACTCGCGCGCCACGCTGCGCGCGCGTTTTCGCTTGCAATGTCGTCGATGCTCGCCGCGCTGGCCGCGTCGATCGTGTTCGCCTCGCCTGCCGTCCAGGCCGCACAGGCCCTCACGCTGCCCACGTTCCAGGAACTGATCACGCCGGCCGCGCCCGCATCCGCACCGGATGCCGCGTCGGCGCCCGCGATGTCCGACGCCGAGATGCTGCGCTCGCTCGACAACATCATCGCCACCCTCGATAGCGACAAGCAGCGCACGGCGCTCGTCGCGCAGCTCAAGCATCTGCGCGATGCGAAGCGCGCCGCCGATTCCACCGCTCCGGCATCCGGCGCGGCGGCGGCCTCCGCGACGGCGGACACCGCCGCGAGCGGCACGGCAGCGGGCGCACAGCCGACTTCGGGAACGACGGCATCGTCGGTCGTGGCGACCATCGCGCAGAACGCGGGCTTGCTGGGCGCGATCGCGTCGGCGCTCACGAACATCGAGGCCGACGTGAAGCGCGGCAAGACGCCTATCGCCTATTGGGTCGGACGCTTCAACGCCGCCGGCAACGAGCTTTTCACGATCGTCACGAGCCAGAGCCGCGAATCGTTCGGCCGCACGCTCTTCAACTATTTCGCGACGCTCGCGGGCTGGGGCGCATGCGCGATGGCGCTCGTCTATCTGCAGCGGCGCGTGCGGGCGCGATTCGGCATCGACAGCGGCCTGCATTCGAACCCGACGACGCGCGAACTGCTGCTCTTCACGCTGCGCCGCGTCGCGCCGTACCTGTTCGCGTTCCTCGCGGCGCTCACGTTCACGCACTACATGCCGCTGTCGCTCGGCCGCACGCTCGCGATGGTCACCGCTTACGCAATCGTCGCGGGCGCGGTGTTCTCCGCAATCTGTCTCATCATGTTCTCGCTGTTCGGCTCGGCGCACCGGCGCGTCGCGGTGAACCTGCTCATCGGCCGCGCGCGGCGGCTTCTCTTTCTGATCGGCACGCTCGGCGCGCTCGGCGACGCCGCCGCGAATTACGACGTCGCGCAGCAGCTCGGCACCAATCTCTCCGCGCTGATCTCGACGTGCGCGAACATGGGCGCCGCGGCGCTCACCGCGTATTTCGCGCTCGCGTTCCAGCGGCCCGTCGCGCATCTGATCCGCAGCCGCACGTACGAGCAGCGCAACACGCGCAAGGCCGCGACCGAGACGTTCGAAGTGGTCGCGTCGCTTTGGCAGTTGCCGCTGCTCCTGCTCGCGTCGGCGTCGGTCGTGGCGACGCTCATGGGCATCGGTACGTCGGAGAACGTGCTGCAGATGGCGATCGCCACCGCGGGCCTGCTCGTCGTCGCGTTCTTTCTCTCGGCGATCGTCGTGCGTATCACGCGGCCCAAGTCGAGAAAACCGCGCCGCCAGTCGGCGTATGTGCGCAGGCTCGTCAAGTTCGTCGGCACGATGATCGTGGTCGGCGTCTGGCTCGTGTTCCTCGAATTGTCGTCGCGTTTCTGGGGATTCTCGCTCGCGCACATGGCCGAGGAGAGCGTCGCCGCGCGCGGCATCACGCACGCGGTCGGGATGATCGTGCTGACGTTCTTCGTCGTCTGGCTGATCTGGATTCTGATCGACACGGGCATTCAGGAAGCGCTCAGGCCCGACGCGGCGCGGCGCGGCGGACGCGGCCCGAGCATGCGCGCCCGCACGATGCTGCCGCTCGTGCGCAACGTGGTGTTCGTGTTCCTGCTGACGGTCGCCGCGATCGTCACCGCCGCGAATCTCGGCCTGAACGTGACGCCGCTGCTCGCGGGCGCGGGCGTGATCGGCCTCGCGGTGGGTTTCGGCGCGCAATCGCTCGTGGCGGATCTGATCACCGGGCTTTTCATCATCATCGAGGACACGATTTCGGTCGGCGATTCGATCGAGGTCGAAGGCGGTCACGCGGGCATCGTCGAAAGCCTGACGATCCGCACCGTGCGCCTGCGCGACGGCCAGGGCGCGATCCACGCGATTCCGTTCTCGCAGATCAAGACGGTGAAGAATCTGTCGCGCGATTTCGCGTACGCGGTGTTCGAGGTGCGCGTGCCGTTTTCGGCGGACGTCGACCAGGTCACGCAGATGATTCGCGAAGTCGGCGCGGATCTGCTGGACGATTTCCGCTATCGGCTCGAAATGCTCGGGCCGGTCGAAGTGTGGGGACTCGACCGCTTCGATCCGAACTGGATGGTCGTGAAAGGGCAGATCAAGACGCGCCCGTTGCAGCAATGGAGCGTCGCGCGGGCGTTCAATCTGCGTATCAAGCGCAAGATGGACGAAGCCGGCATCGAGATTCCGGTTCCGCAGATGCACGTGCAAATGACGCGCGACGCGATGTCGGGCGCCGACGCCGAAGGACGCGAGCGCGCGCGGCGCATCTGGACGGGCGAGGCGCCGGCGCCGGTGGAAGAGGAAGAAGAACTCGCGGCCGGGCCGGCCTTTGTGCGCGAGACGAAGATCGCCGCAGCCGCGGCCCGCGACGTTTCGCACGAACCCCAGCCGGCGCCGCCGCGGACCGATCAATCCGTGCAGATTCCGCCGCAGATTCCGACCGCGTCCGAGCCGGGGAAGGGCTGAGCTTTTTTCAGGCGGCGAGCAGATCGTTGACGTGTGTGGCGATCTGCTCGCCCGCGACGCCGTAGACATGCAGCGATACGGCGCGCGCGGCGGCATCGGCGGGATTGCCGAGCTGATGAATCGCGCCGCGTCCCGCATCCACATAGGACACCGCGCCCGGCGCGCGCGGATGACGCCGCGTCTCGATCGCGCGATGGGCGACTGCATCCCAGCGATAAAGCGTTTCTTCGAGCGCGCCATCGATCACCGCATAGCCGCACCATGTCCGATGACCATGCACCGGGCTCGCTTGCCCCGGCTCCCAGACGAGCGCGGCGATCGCGTAACGGTTGAGCGGGTCGGCGGCGAGCAGATGACGGCAATAGTTCCGCGGATCGCTCACGCGCTGATCGGGGCGCAGCAGACCCGGATCGGCGATCGCGCGTTGCAGCGCGAGGCGCACGCGCTCGCCGAACGACGCGCGCGAATCCGCTTCGGCGGCGGCGAATGCGGCGTCGATTTCGCGGCACAGTCGTTCGAGCGCGGGGTTTCGGAACGCGGCACAATCGGCGGCCGGGGAAGCCGCCAAAGCCGATGAAGAGGGCCGCGCCAGGCGGCTGACATGTTCGAGTCGCATAGTGGATGAGCCGTCGCGTCGTTGTTGTTCGATCCGCTCATTTATACCGGCTTGCCTCCAGAATTAGTTTCCATATAATTCCGCTCGACCATCAAGAAATAGAATAATTTCCTATAAGGGGTGCAGCATGGGAATGGACCTCATCGACCGCAAGCTGCTCGAATTGCTTCAGCAGGATGTGACGATGCCCATCGCGGAACTCGCGCAGCGCGTGAACCTTTCGCAGACGCCGTGCTGGAAACGCGTGCAGCGTCTGAAAGAGACGGGCGTGATCCGCGCGCAGGTTGCGTTGTGCGATCCGAAGAAGCTGGGCGTCGGGACGACGGTGTTCGTCGCGGTACGCACCAACCAGCACACGCAGACCTGGGCCGACGATTTCACGCGCGCCGTGCGCGATATTCCGGAAGTGGTCGAGGTGTACCGGATGAGCGGCGAGACCGATTATCTGTTGCGCGTCGTGGTGTCGGATATCGACGACTACGATCGCGTCTACAAGCAACTCATTCGCGCCGTGCCGCTGTATGACGTGAGCTCGAGTTTCGCGATGGAGCAGATCAAGTATTCGACGGCGTTGCCGGTGCGCCCCACGCTCGAACCCTGAACCGCCGACACATAAGAAAAGCCGCCCGGGCGGGCGGCTCAACACGTCCGGTCACTAGGTATCCCGGGATTGCCCCTTTAGCCCTTCCCGGGATCGGACGCGCATGGAATCGTGACTAGTATCGTCAATCGGACGGGCCGCGTTCAAGCGCGCGCGTGCAGCAGAGAATTTCGCGATGGCGGCGCGGGTTGCGAAACGACGATGGGCGCCCCGCAATCCAACTGAAACCCAACCCGAGTACCATAGCGGGTTCTTCCCGACACGCCGCCACGAATCCATTCATGAGCCACGACCCCCGCGATCCGCGCCGCCCGGACGGTACGCCGAAAAAGAATCCGACCCGCGCCGTCAGCGTGTTCATCGTCGTCGTGGTGCTGATCGTGATCGGCACGATCCTGTTCAACGCGATCCGCGAGAAGCGCGAGTTCGACGAGGAAAACGCGCAGCCATCCGCGGCGAGCGACGTGCGCCCCGCCGTGCCGGCGGTCGGCGCGTCGCAGTAGGCACGCGTCAAACCGGCAGGCGAATCTGCGCGGCGTCCTTCTCGATCAGCGATGACGCCGTCAGCATCTGCTTGCATTGATGCGCGAGCAGCTTGAGATCGTGAAGCGCATCGGCGGGCAGCGACTGCGCGCGCTCTGCATCGACGACCATCTTGTCCAGATCGCGCCGCAGTTGCTTGAGCGCGTCCGCGTGAGCGGGCGGCGCATCGGGCTTGGCGGCGCCGGGCAGTTCGCCCTCGGCCTCGGCGAGATTGTCGCGCACGATCCCGAAGGTGCGCTGCACCGGCTCGAACGGCTGACCGCCCACCTCGTTGAGCGATTGAAGCAGCGGCGCGGCGGCGGTGATCTGCGAGGCGAGCACATGGCTCTGCACGAGCAGATCGTTCAATTCGGCGGCATACCTTTGCTGCGCCTTGGGCTCCAGCATCATGCGCTGGAACGCCTGCGCGAGATTGGCGAACGCGATATGCACGTTCTTGCGCGCGAGCCGGTAGCGGAAGTCGCGGTCGAGCGCCGTGGCGGTCACCGTCGCCGCGGCGGATGCGCCCTTGCTCGCCGTGGCCGCCGTGCTCTCGCCGATGCTCACCGACGATAAACGCTGCGCCGTCGCGCTCGCGGCTTTCATCGCGGAATCGGCGGCGGGCGGCGGCGTGGCGGCCATCGGCTCGACCGGTTCGCTGACCGCTTCCGCCGTGATCGTCACCGTTTGCGCGGGCGTCGCCACGGCCGACGACGTCGCCGCCACCGCACCCGCATTCGCATCGGCGAACACGGCGCGATCGACCGGCGTTTCGGCCGCCGGCGCGTGAACCGCAGCCGCGCGCGCCTTGTCGGTCTGCGTCCCGCGCCACCACCAGCTCGCTTCGAGATAATTGCGCGTCGCGGCGAGCAGATCCTTCACGGGCTTGCCCATCAGCCGATATTCCCAGTACGGAAACAGATGACTCGCCGCGATCGCGATCGCGCAGCCGACGACGGTGTCGATCGCGCGCTCGCCGATGATCCGCATGTTGCCCGGCGCGAGCAGATGGAACATCAGCAGCACATACGACGACGTGAACACGACGCTCGCCGCATAGTTGAAAAGCAGGAGGCTGTAGCTCATCACCATCGACGCGAACATCACGACGAGCAGGATGTGCGGCTCCTTGAAGAACAGGATCAGCGCGATGGTCACCGCGCAGCCGATCGCCGTGCCGATGATCCGCTGCGTGTTGCGCTGCTTGGTGAGCGAGTAGCCGGGCTTCAGAATGATGACGGTCGTCATCACGATCCAGTACGCGTTCGTGAGCGGCAAGAGACGCCCGAGCCAGAAGCCGATACCCACGGCGATCGTCACGCGCAGCGCATGCCGGAAACTCGGCGACGACATCGTGAGGTTCGAGAATATCTGCATGAACGGCACGCGCCGGCTCGATATGAAGCGCGACAGCGCGTGGTCGATCTGCACTTCGGTTTCGGTGACGCTCGGTTCGTCGCGCGTGCGGCGGCGCATCTTGTCGATGAGACGCGTCGCGCTCCACAGACGCCTGAACACGGCGGCCGCCGCCGCGTACGCTTCGGGATTCTTCTCCGGCAGCCCGTGCTTGCGCATCAGTTCCAGTTCGTATTCGATCGCGCGCAGTTCGGCCTTCATGCTGATCTGCCGGCCGGCCGCCTTGTTCTGCAGCACCGCGAGCCCGATTTCCTCGAGATCCGCGCTCGCCTTGCGCATCAGGTCGCGATAGAAGATCAGCACGTCGGAGCCGGCGAACGTCTTTCTCACGAGCGGATAGTCCGTATGCGCGCCGACGAAGAACTCGTGCAGATCGACCACGTTGATGAACAGATTGAAGAGCCGCGCGCGCCGCGCGTTGAGCTTGCCGCTCTTCACCTTCGGCAAGTTGCGCAGCACGATGTCGCGCGCCGCTTCCTGCCGCTCGACGGCCGCAATCTGCTTTTCGATGAGCACGCGATAACACTCGTCGAGATCGGCGTCGCTGTCGTAGAACTCGGCGCGCGCGAGCAGATACTCCGCGCAACTGAAGATGCTTTCGGCCAGCGCCTGCTGCTCGATGCGATAGACGAGCAGCCGTGAGACCAGCGTCGCCCAATACGTGTACCAGAGGCCGCCCAGCAAAATCCACGATGCGTTGATGAGCGCCTGCATCGGCGTGAAATGCTCTTCCAGCGTGACGACCATCATGAAGAGCGTCGCGAAGCTGATCTGCGGCCAGCGATTGCCGTACACGACGATCAGCGACAGCACGAAGGTCAGCGGCACGATGGTCAGCCAGAGCGTGATCGGATTCGCGGTCGCGATGCCCGTTGCGAGCGCCGCAAGAAAGCCGATCACCGTGCACGCGAGCATCTCGTTGTGCTTGTGCCTGAGCGGGCCGGGCATGTCGACGACGCACGCACCGAGCGCGCCGGTCGCGATCGTGAAACCAAGCTCGCGATTGTGAAAGACGGTGAGCATCAGGACGGCGGGCAGCGATACGCCGAGCGCGATGCGCAACCCGCCAAAGAAATACTGGCTGTAAATGAACTTCCTGATTTCGAACGAATAGCGCATCGACTTCCTGTTTTACGCTCGTTGACGTCATGGGGACGAAGCGAGAATCGAGTCTAACCCAACTCACCCGGGCTTCGACCCTCGGCCATTCGGCCAGGTTCTCGGCGGCACGTCCGCTTTGTTATGCTGGCGCATTAGCTGACAAAGCTTTTCAAATCGCGCGCCGGTGAAGCTTTCACAGACCGCATAGCAAGCCGCTTTCCATGCTCGAACTCTTCTATTCGAATCGTCACGAGACGCTCGCCGCAGCGCTCTTCGAAGACCTCGACGCGTTTGCGATGCGCGAGGGCGATCCCTTCGCGCGCGAGTCCGTCATCGTGCCGAGCGCGGCGTTGCGGCGCCGGCTCGAACTCGATATGGCGGAGCGCTTCGGCATCTGCGCGAACGTCGACTTCTGTTATCTCGCGCAATGGCTGTGGGCGCAGATCGGGCGCGTGCTGCCGGTGCCCGCGCATTCGCCGTTTTCGCCGGACCGGCTCGCGTGGCGTTGCTATCGGCTCTTCGAAGATCCATCGTTCGGCGATTCGGCGCGGCTATCGACGTATCTGAACGCCGCCGACGATTCCATGCGCTACGAACTCGCGCGGCGCATCGCGACAGTCTTCGATCACTATCTGACGTATCGGCCCGAGTGGCTCACGCATTGGCAGGCGGGCGGCTCGATTCTCACGGGAAGCAATGCCGAAATCGACGCGCGCGGCCCGCGTCTTTCTGGCGCGAACGACATCCAGCGCGAGGACGAGCGCTGGCAACGAGCGCTCTGGCGCGCACTGCTCGAAGACCTGTCCCGCGATGAGAACGGCGACGAGAAAGACCCGACGCCGCCCGCATACCGCTTCCTCGCCGGTTCCCCCGGCTTCGATCTCGATACGGTGATGCGCGCGCAATGGCCGAGCCGCATCAGCGTGTTCGCCTTGCCGACGATGCCGCCGCTGCACATCGCGCTCTTGCGCGAGCTGTCGCGCTGGATCGACGTGCGCGTCTACGCGCAGAATCCTTGCCGCGAGTTCTGGTTCGACATCGTGAGCGAGGCGCGCGTCGAGCAACTCGAATTGAAGGGCGAGGCGGACTATCAGGAAGTCGGTCATCCGCTGCTCGCGGAGTGGGGCCGGCAGACGCAGGCGCAACTGCACATGCTGCACGAATTGACCGAGAGCGCGGCGTCGAGCGAGCGGCAACTGTACGAGAACAATCCCGCGCCTACGTGGCTCGCGCGTCTGCAAAACGGCATCCTCGCGCTCGATGAAGACAGCGCCGAGCCGCAGCCCGAGGACATCGTCGAGAACGGCATCGAAGTGCATGTTTGTCACAGCCTGTCGCGCCAGCTCGAAGTGCTGCACGATCGCTTGCTCGACTGGTTCGACGATATCGAAGGGCTGGAGCCTTCGGACGTGCTCGTCGCGTTTCCGGATCTCGCGGTCGCCGGGCCGCTCATCGACGGCATCTTCGGCACCGCGCCCGCGGGCGCGAGCAACGAGCGCCGGCGCATTCCGTATCGGATTACCGGCCTGCCGCCGTCGCAGGCGAATCCCGTCGCGCGCGCGCTCATCGACTGGCTCGCGCTCACCGAACGTAGCGTCGGCGCGCCCGAGCTCGTCGAATGGCTGCGCGTGGATGCGATCGCGGCGCGCTACGGCATCGACGCCGCCGCGCTCGAAACGGCGCAGGCGTGGCTCGCGGCGGCAGGCGCGCGGCGCGGCCTGCGTCCCGACGACGTGACGGCGGACGACGTGCCCGCCGCGCGTCACACATTCGCCGATGCGCTCACGCGGCTCTATCTCGGCTATGCGCTGCCGGGCGGCGGCGCGCCGGTCGCGGATTGGCTGCCGATCGAAGGGGCGAACGGGTCGGAGGCCGAATTGCTCGGCCGTCTCACGCGCTTCGTCGACGACATCGACGCGTTCGCCGAACGCATCGCGAGAGCGCGCACCGCGCGCGCCTGGGGCGATCTGCTGCTCGACGCGCTGGAGCGTTTTTTCGATGCGGGCGTCGCGTTCGCCGACGCCGTCGGCGACGTGCGCCGCGCGATCGATTCGCTGATCGCCGCAATGGACGAGGGCGCGGGCGAGACCGAAGTATCGGCCGCCGTGATCCGCACCGCGCTCACCGATACGCTCGACGATCCAGCGCGCGGCGGCGTGCCCTGGGGCGGCGTCACGTTCTCGTCGCTGACGAGCTTGCGCGGGCTGCCGTATCGCGTCGTGTGTCTGCTCGGCATGGACGACGGCATGCTGCCGAGCCTCGCGCGCGCCGACGAGTTCGATCTGATGGCGCGCTTCGGCAAGCTCGGCGACCGTCAGCGCCGCGACGACGAGCGCAATCTGTTTCTCGATCTCACGCTCGCGGCGCGCGACCGGCTGATGATCGCGTACACGGGCCGCAGCATCCGCGACAACGCCGTGCTGCCGCCCGCCGCGCTCATCGACGAACTGCTCGACTACCTCGCGCAGTCCGTCGCGGGCAAGCACGCGGCGCCGGACGAACTCGCGAACGCGCGCGCGCGCTTCGTGTTCGAGCATCCGCTGCAGCCGTATGCGTCCGAGTATTTTCGCGACGATGGCAGGCTCTTCACTTACGAACCCGAGCGCGCCGAACTCGCTCGCGCTTTGGAGTCGGGCAAGTCGCAGCCCGTCGCGCGATTCTTCAGCGCGCCGTTGCCGCCGGAAGACGACGCGCAGACCGTCGCGTTCGACGACTTCGTGCGCTTCTGGCGGCATCCGGCGCGCTCGCTGTTGCGCGACCGCCTGGGCATTGCGCTCGTCGATGCCGAGTCCGAACTCGACGACACCGAGCCGTTCGAGCTCGGCTTCGCGGGCCGCGATGCGCTCGCCGCGCGCGTGCTGCCCGCGCTGCTCGACGCCGCCGACGATGGCGAGCGCGCCGCGCGGGAACTCGCAAGACGCGTCGCGCGCGCGAGTCCCGAAATGCCGGGTGGCGCGACGGGCGGCGTGTGGCAGGCGCGCGAACTGCACGCGCTCGGGCAACTGGCGGAGCGCGTGCGGGCATCGACGTCGGCGGGCGTCGAACGTCTGCCGTTCTCGCTGGACGTGAGGCCACGCTGGCCCGACACCGCGGGCATCGCGCTATTCGGCGCGCACGACGATTCGCTCGTCGACGTCCGTCCGATGGCGCTCGTCGGCACGTTGAACGCGCTGACGCCGCAAGGCCAGGTGATCTATCGCTACGACGCGCCGCGCGCGCGCGATTATCTGTCCGCGTGGCTCGCGCATCTCGCGTACTGCGCGGCGCTGCCCGACGGACCGCGCCGCACGATCTGGCACGGGCGCGGCGCACAATCGGCGGATTTCGAACTGATGCCCGTCGCCGATCCGCTCGCGCATCTCGCCGCGCTCGCGTCGCTCTATCGCGCGGGACGCCGCATGCCGCTGCGCTTCTTTCCGAAGAGCGCGTGGCTCAAGGTGAAGGAGGGCGATTCGAAAGCGCAGGCGGCGTGGGAATCCGAGCGCACGCACGCCGAATCCGACGATCCGGTGTTTCGCATCGCCTTTCGCGGCGCGGACCTCGCACTCGACGACGCCTTCGCCGCGCTCGCGCGCATCGTGTTCGAACCGCTCGTGCAACATCTGCGGAGCGGCGCATGACCAACCTGACTTCATCTCTGGACAACATCGGCGTGCAGGAACTCGACGTCTTCTCTTGCGCGCTCGACGGCGTCAATCAGATCGAGGCTTCCGCCGGCACCGGCAAGACCTGGAACATCTGCGCGCTCTACGTGCGGCTGCTGCTCGAAAAGCGCCTGTCCGTCGAGCAGATTCTCGTCGTCACGTTCACGAAGGCGGCGACCGCCGAGCTGCACGAGCGCATCCGCTCGCGGCTCGCGGGCGTTGCCCATGCGATCGAAAACGGCGATGCGGCGGGCGATCCGTTCATCGAGCAACTGTTCGACACGACGCTCGCCGGCATCGACGCAGACGAAGCCGCGAAGCGCCTGCGCATCGCGGTGTCGACCTTCGATCAGGCCGCGATCCACACGATTCACGCGTTCTGCCAGCGCGCGCTGCAGGAAGCGCCGTTCGCCGCGGCGATGCCGTTCGCGTTCGAAATGGAAGCCGACGACAGCGCGTTGCGCTTCGAACTCGCCGCCGACTTCTGGCGCGAGCGCGTCGAGCCGGTGGCGGCGCGCGTGCCGTCTTTCGCGTCGTGGCTCGTCGCGAAGGGCGCGGGTCCGGCATCGCTCGATGCGCAACTCGCGCGGCGTCTGAAGAAGCCGCTCGCGGCGCTGCGTTTCGGTGACTTCGGCGCCGCGCAAACCGCCGACATGCAGGCGCTCTTCGACCAAGCCTGCACGTTGTGGCACGCCGAGCGCGACGGCATCGTCAAGCTGCTCTCCGACGCGAAGGATGCGCTGAAAGCGAACAGCTACAGCACGAAGATCGTCGGCGAGGCCATCGAGGCATGGAGCGCCTACTTCGCGGAAGGCGATTGCCACGCGCCGCCGCCCGAGCGGGCGCTCAAGCTCACGGCGACCGCGCTCGCCAAGGGCACCAAGGTCAAGAACACGCCGCCCGCGCACGCCTTCTTCGATCAGGCCGATGTGCTCGCCGCGTCCGCCGCCGCCGCCGAGGCATCGCAGCGCGCGATGTGGCTCGACATCGTGCGTGAATGGCTCGATCACGCGCCTTCGGAACTCGCCGCGCGCAAGCGCGCGCGCCGCGTCGTGTCGTTCGACGATCTGCTGTCGAACCTGCATCACGCGCTCGTGAAGCACGCGTGGCTCGCCGAGGCGTTGCGCGCGCGTTATCCAGCCGCGCTCATCGACGAATTTCAGGACACGGACCCGCTGCAGTTCGCGATCTTCGATCGCGTATTCGCGCCGCACGGGCCGCTCTTTCTCGTCGGCGACCCGAAGCAGGCGATCTACAGCTTCCGCGCCGCCGACCTGCACACGTATCTCGCCGCGCGCGACGGCGCGAGCGCGCGCTACACGCTCGCGGTCAACCAGCGCTCCACGCCGCCGATCATCGAGGCGTGCAACCGTTTGTTCGAGGCGAATCCGTCGGCGTTCATCCTGGATGGGCTCGACTATCAGCCGGTGCGCGCGGGCACGCGCCAGCGCGGACCGTTCGTCGACAACACGCCTGCCGCCGCGTATTCGGACATCGCGGATTTCTGCGTGTGGATGCTGCCGCACGGCGAATCGGTGCTTGTGAAAGCGAATGCGCAGCGCGATGCCGCAGAGGCCTGCGCCGCCGAGATCGCGCGGCTGTTGCGCGGTGCGCAGCGCGGCGAAGTGACCATCGGGAAAGCGCCGCTGTCGGCGGGCGATATCGCCGTGCTCGTGCGGACGCATCGGCAGGGCAGTCTCGTGAAGCGCGTGCTCGCGGCATGGGGCATCGGCAGCGTGGAGCTCGCGCAGGCGTCCGTGTTCGGCTCGCTCGATGCCGAGCAGATCGAGCGCGTGCTCGCCGCCATCGACACGCCGGGCGATCTGCGCCGCCTGCGCGCCGCGCTCGCTACCGACTGGTTCGGGCTCGACGCCGCCGCGCTCTGGCGGCTCGAACACGCGGACGCCGCCGATCCGCACGGCGAGCCGATCGATTCGACGAGCTGGGTCGAGCGCTTCTCGCGCTATCGCACGATCTGGCACGAGCGCGGCTTCGCGGTGATGTGGCGCACGCTCGCGCGCGAGCTGTCGATCGCGACGCGTCTCGTCGCACGGCCCGACGGCGAGCGCCGGCTCACGAACGTGAATCATCTGGCGGAGCTGCTGCAGGCGCGCTCGGCCGAACAGCCCGGCATCGCGCCGACGCTGCGCTGGCTCGCGGCGCAACGCGAACAGCAGGGCGGCGGCGAGGAAGCGCAACTGCGTCTCGAATCGGACCGCAATCTCGTGCAGATCGTGACCGTGCACAAGTCGAAAGGGCTTGAGTATGCGGTCGTGTTCTGTCCGTTCCTGAACGACGGCGCGTCGCGCGAGGCGTCGAAATCCGGTTTGCCCGATGCGCGCGAGTATCACGACGACGCGGGCGTGGCGGTGCTGCATTACGGCATGGAAGGCGACGAAGACGATCTCGCGAGTGCGGCCATTGCGCGCGAGCAGGCGGCCGAGAGCGCGCGTCTCGTGTATGTCGCGCTGACGCGCGCGGTGTTCCGCTGCTATGTCGTCGCGGGTTCTTATCTGTCGAGCCGGTCGACGAAGGAGTCGCGCCGAAGCGTCCTCAACTGGCTCGTCGCGGGTGGCGGAAAAGACTTCGATGCGTTCTGCGATGCGCCGCCCGAGGAAGCGGAAATCGTCGCGGCGTGGCATGCGGTTGCGGCGCGGTCGCAGGGCGCGATCGGCGTCGCGCCGCTGCCGGTGATCGACACGCGCGAGCCGCTCGAAGCCGACGCGTCCCACGAACACGACATCGCCGCGCGCACGAACCGGCGCATCCTGCGCGATCGCTGGCGCATGGCGAGCTTCAGTTCGCTGATCGCGGCGGGCGCGCGCGACGAGGCGAATCAGGCGCAGCCGGTGGAAGCGCGTCCGGATCACGACGAACTCGCCGCGCTCGATGACACCGCGCGCACGGACGCCGCTTCAAGTGACGAATCGCCGCTCGATCCCGACGACATTCTCGCGTTTCCGCGCGGCGCGGCGGCGGGCGAATGCCTGCATCGCATGTTCGAGCTGGCGGATTTCACCGATGAGTCGAGCTGGCCGGCCGCCGTCGAGCGCGCGCTGCACGAGCATCCGACGCCCGCGCCGGAAGCGCTCGCGCCGCGCCTGCGTCCGATGATGCTGCGTCTCATCGGCGACACCGTGAGGAGCGAAATCGCGCCCGGCATGCGGCTCGCGACCATCCCGACGACGCGCCGCATGAACGAACTGGAGTTCCTGTTCCCGGCGGATTCGCTCGATTTCAGCGCGTTGCGGCGTCTGCTCGCGGCGCACGGTTTTCCCGACGTCGCGCTGGAGGCGGGCGCGTTGCGCGGATTCATCAAGGGTTTCATCGACATGATCGTCGAGCACGAAGGCCGTTTCTGGATCATCGACTGGAAGTCGAATCACCTGGGCGATGCCGCTTCCGACTACGCCGCCGCGCCGCTCGCCACGGCAATGGCGGAGCACGCGTATCACCTTCAGGCGCTCATTTACGTGGTCGCGCTGCATCGATATTTGCGCGCGCGGCTCGCGGGCTATGCGTACGACACGCATGTCGGCGGCTATCTGTATCTGTTCGTGCGCGGCGTGCGCCCGGACTGGCGCGACGGTGAAGAAGCGTGCGGCGTGCATCGCGGACGGCCGTCGCTGGAACTGGTCGAGGCGCTCGATCGTTTGATGTCGGGAGGCGCGGCATGAGCACGCTCGATGCAGTGCAGGCGACGCGCCCCGTGCCCGCGCCCGCCGATGAAAGCGCGGCGCTCGCCGAAGGTTTCGCGCGGCGCATGAGCGCGCTCGCGGCGCGCCTGAACGCAGACGAACGCAGCGTGCTGTGGGCCGAACGCGCCGCGCTCGCGATGAGCCGCGCGACCGCGCAAGGCCACGTGTGCCTGCCGCTCGCCGCGCTCGCGCGCCGTCACGACGCGCGTTTCGACGAGGCGCGCGACGCGCTGCTTGCAAGCGGTGTCGCGTGCCTCGTGCGCGGCGGCGCGCGCGCGGACGCGGCCGACCTGCTGCCGCTCGTCATCGACGAGGACGGGCGGCTTTATCTCGCGCGCTACTTCGACTACGAGCGCAGGCTCGCGTGCTCGCTCGTCGAACGTTCGCGCGATACGCGCATGACCGCTTCGCGAGAGGACATCGCGCGACAGGCCGAACGCATCGCGCGCTATTTCGGCCCGCGCGCGGATGACGACATCGACTGGCAGCGGGTCGCGGCGTTCGTCGCGCTGGCGGGACGGCTGACGATCGTGAGCGGCGGGCCGGGCACCGGCAAGACGACGACCGTCGTCGGCGTGCTCGCGTGTCTGCTCGACGCGGATCCGGACTTGCGGATCGCGCTCGCCGCGCCGACCGGCAAGGCGGCGCAGCGCATGCAGGAGGCGCTCATCGAACGCGCGGACAAGCTGCCGCCCGAACTCGCCGAACGCCTGCCGCGCACGTCGTTCACGTTGCAGCGATTGCTCGGCGTGCAGTCGGACGGGCGCTTCCGGCATCATCGCGACAATCCGTTGCCGTATGACGTGATCGTCGTCGACGAAGCCTCGATGATCGACGTCGCGCTCGCCGCCCATCTGCTCGAAGCCGTCGCGCCGGCGAGCCGTCTCGTGATGCTCGGCGACAAGGATCAACTGTCGGCGGTGGAAGCGGGCGCGGTGTTCGCGGAACTGAGCGCGGAGCCGTCGTTCAGCCATGCGGGCGTGGCGCGCATCGCGGCGGCGCTTTCGGTCGATGCGAAGCGCCTCGAAGCCGCATTGCCGAACGCCGCGCCCATCGACGATTCCGAGGGCTACGGCGATCTCTTCGACGCGAAGGCCGAGCCCGCGCTCACCGATTGCGTCGTGTGGCTGCAGAAGAACTATCGCTTCGGGCTCGATTCGGACATCGGGCGTCTGTCGATCGCAATCCGCAATGGCGACGAACGGGCCGCGCTCGATGCGCTCGATCCATCGGGCGAGCGCGCGGCCGTGCTCTTCGACGATGGCGACGCGACGCTGTCCGAGCGCACCCTCGCGCGTCTCGCGAAAGGCTTCGCGCCGTACGCGGACGCGCTATCGGCCGTGCTCGACGGCGAGCAAGCGGATCACGCCCGACTCTTCGATGCGCTGAATCGCTTCCGCGTGCTGTGCGCGACGCGCAAGGGGCCGCGCGGCGTCGACGAAGTGAACGCGCGCATCGCGGCGGAAGTGCGCGAGCAAGCGGGCATTGCGCTTGCACTCGGTGCACAGTGGTTCGCCGGACGGCCGGTGATCGTCACGCGCAACGACTACGCGCTCGGGCTTTTCAACGGCGATATCGGCATCGCGCTGCCGGGCGCCGACGGCCTGTTGCGCGTCGCGTTCCGCCTGGCCGATGGCGCGCTGCGCTACGTGTCGCCCGCTGCGCTGCCGCCGCACGACACCGCGTTCGCGCTCACCGTGCACAAGTCGCAAGGCTCGGAGTTCGAGCACGCGGCGCTCGTGTTGCCCGGCGCGTTCGTGCGCGTGTTGTCGCGCGAGCTGGTGTACACGGCGATCACGCGGGCGAAGCGCAGAGTCGAAGTGATCGGCTCGGCGGCGATCTTCGCGCAAGCCGTCCGGGAGCCGACGCGCCGCGACTCCGGGCTGGCCGCGAGAATGCGGCGCCTATCCAGGGAATTCGACCGATGACCATCACCGACAGCCTCGCCGTCCCGCCCAACGAAATCGAGCTGACGGCCGTGCGCGCGCAAGGCGCGGGCGGTCAGAACGTCAACAAGGTGTCGAGCGCGATCCATCTGCGCTTCGACATCCGCGGGTCTTCGTTGCCGGAGCACATCAAGGCGCGTCTGCTCGCGCTTTCCGACAGCCGCGTCACGCGCGAGGGCGTGATCGTCATCAAGGCGCAGGAGCATCGCACGCAGGACATGAATCGCGCGGCGGCGCTCGCGCGTCTCGACGAACTCATCCGCAGCGTGTCAATCACGCGCCGCAAGCGAATCGCGACGAAGCCGACGCGCGCATCGCAGTTGCGGCGCGTCGAAGGCAAGGTGAAACGCGGCGCGATCAAGGCGGGACGCGGGCCGGTGCGCGGCGAATGACTCAGCTTTGCCACTTCGGCGGCATGTCGACGCGCGGCCCGAAGAACCACGACTTGAGCACGTCGCGTCCGATCACGCGGCCCAGTTCGGCGAACGCACAGTAGTTGCCGATCATCAGCACGAGAAGGATCTGGACGGCCCAGAACTGCGGCCAGTTGATATGCGCGATGAGCGCCTGATTCGCGGCAGCAAGGCCGTGGGTCTCCTTCCAGAAGTCCAGCAGCCGCTCGAGATAGTGCAGGATGCCAGCGATGGCCGTGTAGATCAGCGTTTTCCAGGCGGCGTTCCAGACCAGCGGACGGTCCGGATAGCGGTTGATGAACGGCAGCATGTTGGCGATCAGCACGGACTTGCCGAGAATCAGCGAAGCGACGAGCACCGACATCGACGAGGTCAGCGAAATGCCGGTGCCCATTACCATCAACGCGCGCACGATGGCGACGGCATGCAGGAGGATGAAAAAGAAAACGGTCGGCGGGACCATTTTCATCATTTCGTGCTTGAGCTTGGCGAACAGATCGTGCATGACGGCTCCCGGCAAAAGCGCGAAGGATGACGCGGCGCCGCACGGCGTGCAACGGCATCCAAACAATTTCACCCTTGCGGACGATGCCGCCCGCACACCGCCGCTTTTCCCGAAAGCAGTATAGTCAGCGCGCGAATTTTCGCCGTCCGACGAACGGCACGCGTTTCACAACGCCCGTCGCGAGCGCGGTGCCCGCGAGCACGATCGCGCAGCCCGCCATCATGACGAGCGAGACGTGCTCGCCGAGAAAGAGCGCGCCCCACAGAATGCCGAACAGCGGAATCACGAACGTGACGGTCATCGCGCGCGCCGGGCCCGCGACCGCGACCAGATGGAAGTAGATGAAATACGCGATCCCCGTGCAGCCGATGCCGAGCGCGAGCACCGCGCCCCATGCGTGCGCGGAAACCGGCGCGGCGGGCCACGTAAAGAGCGCGATCGGTGCGAGCGTGAGCGTTGCGCCGATCATGCTGCCGGCCGCGTTGGTCATCGCGTCGACGTCCATCAGATACTTTTTCGCGAAGTTGCCCGCGACGCCGTAAAGCGCCGACGCCGCCAGCGCCGCCGCCGCCGCGAGCATGCCTTGCACCGGCAGCGCGGCGGCTTGCCCGGCGTGCTCCGGCGCGATCTGGTTCCACACCAGCACGAGCACGCCCGCGAAGCCGATCGCCATGCCGATCGTGCGCGCGGTCGTCAGGCGATCCTTGAGCCACAGGAAAGCGACGAGCGCGCCGAACAGCGGCGTCGTCGCGTTGATGACGGACGTGGCCCCGGCCGAAAGCGTCAATTCGGCATACGCGAAGAGACAAAACGGCGCGGCCGAGTTGAGAATGCCGACGGCGAGCAACTGAAGCCAGCGTTTCTTCAGCGTCGCGGCGGTTTGGGCGAGCGGCCGCCGCGAAAGCAGCATCGCGATCAGGAACACGGCGCCGATGCCCACGCGCACGGCCATCAGCGGCGCGACGCCGAACTCGGCGACGCCCACGCGGATGAAGAGAAACGACGCGCCCCACAGGGCGGCGAGGACGATCAGTTGCAGCAGATTGGCGGGTGACATGGCGGGCGGACTTCGCAAGGCTCATCGAAAGTCCGCGCATGTTAGCACCGCGTTCGTCTCAGAAATGGTCCGCCGGACGAAAGCGCAAGAAGCGGGAGAAACAGGAGAAGCGCGAAAGCTCAATGCGGCGGGATCATCCACGTCAGCACGTTTTGCTGCAGCCACACGAGCACGCCGAGCAGGATCGTCAGCAAGATCGAATGCTTGAACGTGCGCGCGAACACGAGGCCTTCCTTGCCTTTGAGCTCGGTGGTCGCGACGCCGGTCGAGATGTTTTGCGGCGAGATCATCTTGCCCATCACGCCGCCCGACGAATTGGTCGCCGCCATCAGCACCGGATTGAGGTTGAGCTGGTTCGCCGCGACGACCTGCAGATTGCCGAAGAGCGCGTTGCCCGACGTGTCGCTGCCGGAGAGGAACACCGCGACCCACCCGAGGAACGCGGACACGAGCGGGAAGAACGGCCCGACCGACGCCACGCCCAGACCGAGCGTGTAGTTCATGCCCGAGTAGTTCATCAGATACGCGAGGCCGACGATCGTCGCGACCGTCAGGATGGCGATGCGCGTCTGCACCCACGTATCGCCGATCGCCGCGACGTATTCGCGCGCGGGCAGCTTCACCATCAACGCGGTGATGATCGACGCGACCAGGATCGCCGTGCCCGTCGCGAGTGGCTGGAAGTCCCAGATCGCGCCGTAAGGCTGCTTGTAGAGCGTGATGTAGACCGCCTTGTCGAGGCCCGGCCACGCGATTTTCACGTCGCCGATCATGAAGATCTTGAGCACCGTCCACACGATCACGACCACCGAGACCACGATCCACGGCACCCAGCCCTGGCCGCCCGGAATCGCCGAACGCGTCGCGCCGGCGCGCTCGACGTTCACCGCGAAGCGCTCGTCCGCGACCGGCTTCCAGACGCGCAGGAACGCGATCGTCACGATCAGCGAGACGAGCGACGAAAGCACGTCGGTGAGCGCATAGCTGATGTAGTTCGACGTCACGAACTGCGTCAATGCGAACACGCCGCCCGAGACGAGCAGCACGGGCCAGATACGCATCATGTTGCGAAAGCCCGCGTAGATACCGATCACATAGAAGGGCAGAAAGAGCGCGAAGAACGGCAACTGGCGACCGACCATTTTGGCGAGCGCATCGGTGGGCAGGTGCGTGACTGCGCCTAGCACGGTGATCGGCACGCCGAGCGCGCCGAACGCGACCGGCGCCGTGTTGAAGATCAACGTGAAGGTCAGCGCTTCGAGTGTCGGGAAGCCGAGCAGGATCAAGAGCGAACTCGTGATCGCGATCGGCGTGCCGAAGCCCGAAATCCCTTCGAGCAGCGCGCCGAACGAGAAGCCGATCACGACGAGCACGATGCGCCGGTCGTTCGGCAGGTTATCGACCATCCACATGCGAAACGCTTCGAAGCGCCCCGAGCGCTGCGCGACGTTGTAGAGCAGGATCGCGGCGAAGACGATCCACATGACGGGCCACAGCGCGAACACGGCGCCGGCCGCGACCGAATCGAGCGCGAGCCCGACCGGAAAATGCCAGCCCGCGATGGCGATGACGAGCGCAAGGACCAGCCCCGCGAGCGACGCCTGCCACGCGGGACGGCGCGCCCAGCCGAGCAGCACGAGCACGAGGATGATCGGCAGCGCGGCGACGATGAAGGATGCGAACAGGGAATTGGCGATCGGGGTGAGTAGCTGGTGGAACATCGGGTCTCCTTCGTTCTGTCATGAACCGAAGCGGCGCCAACGCGAAGCCGCGATGCGCGTGGAGTTCGATGTCCGGTCGCCGGCTTAAGCAACCGCATAACGCGCACACTAAGAATAGGGCGCGAAGGGCATGCGTCAAGGCGTGAATGCCCGTCCATTCCGGCCACGGCGTGGCGCGCAGAGGTGAATGGACGTGAAGGGACGCGCCGCTTGCGGGCGCGTCATCGATGCGGACGGAGAAGCACGGACGAGCGCGATCAGCCCTCGGCGACGGCGCTCGGCGCGCTCTCGTCGCGACCGGCCGATGGCGTCTGGCGGAAGACCCACACGGTCAGAAGGCCGAGCGAGGCGAAAATCCACAGCAGGAAAAACACGAAGGCCATCATGTCCGATCCCCCGATACGGAAAAGTGCGCGGAACAACGGTTATCGCCGTTGCGACTCGATGCAGGGAAGCTATGTAGCCAAAACCGTGCCAATCATCTGGCGAATAGTGGCGAAGCCTTGTCGGATAAGGAAAGTGCGCCGGCGCACGATGAAGCGCGTCGTGCGCGCGAGCCCGTGTCGAAAGGAAAATGTTGCAGCAGTGTTACGCGGCAAGGCGACAAACGGCTTTTTGTCTCACCTGGCGTATCGCGGCGCGGCGATCAGTGTCCGCGGCCGCCGCCTCCGCCGCCATGCCAACTGCCGCCGCCGCCGTGCCAGCCGCCGCCCCCATGCCACCCGCCGCCGCCGTGCCATCCGCCACCGTGGTAGCCGCCGCGATAGCCATGTCCCCAGCAGCATCCGCTGCCGCCCCAGTAGCCGAAGCTGAACGAAACCGCCGGATAACCGTAGCCGTAGCCGTAGTACGCCGGATAGCCGTAGTACGGGTAAGCCGCATACGGCGGGTAATACGGATAGGGATACGTCCGGTAGTAGTCGGAGTACGACGAGCCGACGGCGTATTCGTACTGTGGCGGCAAGGTCGCGGATGACGTCGGCGTGGCCGCCGTGCCGGACGCGGGCAACGCAAATTCCCGCTGCGTGTAGGTCGCGCCGACGACAGGCGCGGGCGGATAAGCTGGATAAGCCGGATAACCGTAAGGGTAATAACATCCGCCGAGAAGAAGCCCGGCGGCGAGCGCTGCGGCGGCCGTCCTGGGTCCGGACATGCTGCGGGCGGAAATCATGGCACTGCTCCTTGCGTTACGGCTTGCGGGACGTGGGATCGAATGAAATTGGCCCCTTAAGAAGCAGCTTAGTCGAACGACAACCGGGAGGCGCGCCGCGTGATGTGAAAAAGCATTGCGGCGCGCCTTTATGTAACAGAAATGAAACAGCGGGTCGTTGATGGCGGCGAAACGCGTCCGTTGCGTCGTAGGACGATGTTCGCGCTACTTCCCGACCTGATTGCCGATAATCCCGCCGACCGCCGCGCCGCCGAGCGTCGAAAGCGCGCTGCCGCCGATCACCGCGCCGCCCGCCGCACCGACGCCGGCGCCGATAGCCGTATCCCGTTGACGCGTGGTCATGTCGCCGCAAGCGGTCAGTCCTCCCAGAAACCCAACAATCATTGCAGCGGCGCCGATCTGTTTGATGATTTTCATGTCGACTCTCCAATTCGAAGATGAGATGAATCGGCTGCGGCTCGGCCGCATTTGCGCCGGTTCACGCACTCGACCAGCAGAAAAGATGCCCGAATCGTCGGATGAACCGCTCATTCAGGCCCGACAAGGCTTTGCGCCCGGCGCACACATAAAAAACGGCCTGCCGCACGCGCTGTGCGACAGGCCGTTGTCAGCGAGTCAGAAGCTTCAGGTCGGCTGATAGATTTCCGAGCCCTTTTTCACGAACTCGATCGCCTTCGTCTCCATGCCCTTGGCGAGCGCCTCGCTTTCGCTGACACCTTGCTTCGCCGCGAAATCGCGCACGTCCTGCGTGATCTTCATCGAGCAGAAGTGCGGGCCGCACATCGAGCAGAAATGCGCGACCTTCGCGGAATCCTTCGGCAGCGTTTCGTCGTGGAATTCGCGCGCCTTGTCCGGATCGAGACCGAGATTGAACTGGTCTTCCCAGCGGAATTCGAAGCGTGCCTTCGACAGCGCGTTGTCCCGCACCTGCGCGCCCGGATGACCCTTCGCGAGATCGGCCGCGTGCGCCGCGAGCTTGTACGTGATGATGCCTTCCTTCACGTCGTCCTTGTTCGGCAGCCCCAGGTGTTCCTTGGGCGTGACGTAGCAGAGCATCGCGGTGCCGAACCAGCCGATCATCGCAGCGCCGATGCCCGACGTGATGTGGTCGTAACCCGGCGCGATGTCGGTCGTTAGCGGCCCGAGCGTGTAGAAGGGCGCTTCGTCGCACCATTCCAGTTGCAGGTCCATGTTTTCCTTGATGAGCTGCATCGGAACGTGGCCGGGGCCTTCGATCATCACCTGCACGTCGTGCTTCCACGCGATCTGCGTCAGTTCGCCGAGCGTCTTCAGTTCGCCGAGCTGGGCTTCGTCATTGGCGTCGTAGATCGAGCCGGGGCGCAGGCCGTCGCCGAGGGAGAACGAGACATCGTATTGCTTCATGATTTCGCAGATGTCTTCGAAGTGCTCGTAAATGAAGCTTTCCTTGTGATGCGCGAGGCACCACTTCGCCATGATCGAGCCGCCGCGCGACACGATGCCCGTCATGCGGTTCGCGGTCAGCGGCACGTATTGCAGGCGCACGCCGGCGTGAATCGTGAAGTAATCGACGCCTTGCTCCGCCTGCTCGATGAGCGTGTCGCGGAAGATTTCCCACGTCAGGTCTTCGGCCTTGCCGTTCACCTTTTCGAGCGCCTGATAGATCGGCACCGTGCCGATCGGCACCGGCGAATTGCGGATGATCCACTCGCGCGTTTCGTGGATGTGCTTGCCGGTCGACAGATCCATGACCGTGTCGCCGCCCCAGCGAATTGCCCACGTCATCTTGTCGACTTCCTCGCCGATCGACGACGTGACCGCCGAATTGCCGATGTTCGCGTTGATCTTCACGAGGAAGTTGCGGCCGATAATCATCGGCTCGCTTTCCGGGTGATTGATGTTCGCGGGGATGATCGCGCGGCCGCGCGCCACTTCCTCGCGCACGAATTCAGGCGTGATTTCCTTCGCCGCGTCCTTGCCGAACGCCGCCGCGCCGAAGGCTTGTCCGGCGTGCTGGCGGCCCATCATCTTCGCGAGCTTTTCGCCGTTGGGGCCGCTCGTGCGCAGGCTTTCGAGATACTCCGCGCGACGCTGGTTCTCGCGAATCGCGATGTACTCCATCTCCGGCGTGATGATGCCTTGGCGCGCGTAGTGCATCTGCGAGACGTTCTTGCCGGCGAGCGCGCGGCGCGGATGACGGTGCAAACCCGGAAAGCGCAGTTCGGCCGTTTTCGGATCGGCGGCGCGCTCGCGGCCGAACTCGCTCGACAGGCCGCTCAGTTCCTCGGTGTCGCCGCGCTTTTCGATCCACGCGCCGCGCAGCGCGGGCAGACCGCTGCGAATGTCGATCTGCGCGTCGGGATCGGTGTACGGGCCCGACGTGTCGTACACGTAGACGGGCGGATTCTTCTCGCCGCCGAAGCCGTCGGGCGTGTCGGATTGCGTGATCTCGCGCATCGGCACGCGGATGTCGGGCGTCGAACCTTCGACATAGACCTTGCGCGAGTTCGGCAGCGGCGCGATGGCGGCGGCATCGACGACGGCGTTTTCCGAGAGGAACTTCGGGTTGGCATTCATGTGCTTGATCTCCTAAGGGACGATTTTTTTCAGCACGAGCGATGTCGTAGCTCGTGGTGACTCAGGAGCTAAACAGGGAGGAACGAGATGGAAAGGTACGGGTCCGGTTGAAGTGGCGTGGACTGCGGCCTATGGAACCCGAACGCTTCCCTGCGCTGGCATTATCCAGATCAGGTTCAAAGGGTATTTCTCACCCACGCCACACGAAGCGCTTCGTCGATGAAACCGCACGAAACCGCGATGTGCAACGCAGGACCCCCGCGTTAGCAGCCGACACGTTACACCGCGGCGTGGCGTCTTGGCAACCATCCCGAAAATGAGCCGATGGATGCGAGCGCTTACTGCATAATGTCGGGCGCCGCGGATTTCCGGGTTTTCCCGAAGGTCGCGCGGTCCTTCCTCGCGCCATTCCCCTTTGCTTTACGCCATGTCGTTCTGTCTGGTTTTGCCCGTTTTTCTCCGGCGCGCAGCCGTCGCCGCGGAGTGATGCATGTCCGCTCTGCCTCCGCCGCGCCTGCCGTTCAGCTTCCCTGACCGTTTTCCGTTTCGCGCGCCGCGCTCTTTCAAGGGGCAGGTCGCGCTTGCGCTGACGGTCGTCTATCTCGTTTGGGGATCGACGTATCTCGGCATCCATCTCGCGCTCGAATCTTTTCCGCCGTTGATGCTCGGCGGGCTGCGCAATCTGTTCGCGGGCATCGGGCTATTCTTGATCGCGGTGCATCGCAAGTCGGTGTGGCCCAGCGCGCGGGAAGTGCGCAACGCGGCGATCGTCGGCACGTTGCTGGAAGGTCTGTCGAGCGGGATGATGGCTTACGGCATGCGGACCGTGGGGACCGGCACGGCCGCCGTGATGGTCGCGACGGTGCCGCTTTTCGCGACGATCTTCACCGCGCTCAGCGGACGCGGCGTCGCGAAAGGCGAGTGGTTCGCGGTGGCGCTGGGTCTGCTCGGGATCGTGCTGCTGAATCACGGCGATCCCTCGCCGAGTTCGACGGTCGGCACGCTGGCGATTCTGTGCGCCGCGATCTTCTGGGCGGGCGGCGCGCATCTGGCGACGCGCCTGCCGCAGCCTTCCGATTTGCTGATGTCGACGGCGCTGCAGATCGGTTTGGGCGGATTGATCGCGACGGCGATCGCGTTCGCATCGGGCGAGCGGTTGGCGAGCGTCGGCGTCGGCGCGGGGTTCTCGTTTTTGTATCTCGTCGTGATCGGTTCGATGGCCGCTTATGTCGCGTATAACTTTCTGATCCGCAATACGAGCACGATTGTCGCGACGAGTTGTCTTTATGTGAATCCGGTGGTGGCGGTTGGTTTGGGCGCGCTGCTGCTCGGGGAAATCGTCACGCAGTGGACCGTGATTGCGACCGTTGTGATTCTGCTTTCCGTTGGGCTGTCGTTCTGGTTTGATCAGCGGCGGCGGGGACTTCTCTGAACGCACCATCCTTGTAAAAACCGCTTCTCGTCACGCGGCGACGCTGCATTGATCGATGCAGCACCGCGCGGGGTCTTCGCGCATCCCGAGCAATTCCACTAACGAATCCGAAACCCTTTCCGGACGGGCCTCAGCGGCCGATACACGCCATCGTCGCACCGTCTCGGGGCATGCTCATTGCTCAACGCATGCGCCACTTCGACGGCAAATCTGATCGGTCGAAATGGCAAGAGGGAAACCCGAATCGGGCCCGGCGAGCGAGCGCGCAAAGTCCTGCGGATGCCTAATCGTCCGGACCCGGATGACGATGTGGCCGATCAAATCAAATCAAAACAAAGGAAGGTGAAACCATGAAGCTCATCCGCACCGCTGCCGCGCTTGCCGCCGTCGCCGCTTTGCTCTCCGCTTGCGGCGGAAGCTCCGATGACGTCGGCAAGGAAATCGGCGTCACTCAGCCGCAAGTCCATTTCATCCACGCGATCCCGAGCGGCCCGAACGTCGACTTCTACGACAACAGCAAGATCCTGCAGCCGAATCTCGCGTACAAGGCGGTGACGAACTTCGCGAACATCGACACGGGCCAGCACAACTTTTCCTACGCCGCCGTCAACACGACGACGCAACTCGCGACCGACACGACCATCTCGAACGCGGCGAAAGGGCACGAATACACGGTGATCGCGCTGCCGGACGCGGGCTTCGTGCCGTCGATCGCGGTGATCGACGATCCGTTCGACAAGGGCCTGCTATCGAGCAGCGCACGCGTGCGCGCGTTCAACGCATCGACGAACGCGCCGAACCTCGACATCTATCTCGTCGCGCCGGGCACGAACATCTCGACCGTCAGCCCGACGATGGCGGGCGTGGCCTACAAGAACGCCGTACCGGCGACGACGCAAGACTCGATCTACGTCTCCGGCGGCACGTATCAACTGATCGCGACGCTGCCGGGCTCGAAGACGCCGGTCTATAAATCGGCGTCGTTCGATCTCGTCAACAACGCGGACTGGCTCGTGACGACGCTGCCTTCGGGAAATGCAGCCACGCAACTCGTGCCCGAGAAGATTCGCGTGCTCGTCGCGCAGGGCGGCAACACGCAGCAGCCGGCGCTCGAACTGCCCGACACGCAATAAGGCATGAACCGCACAGCCCGGCCGGAAGAATCGGCCGGGCTTTTTCGTATCGCGCGCAGCTACTTCGCAAGAACGATGTGCGTGGCCCGCTCCGTCGGAACGTGCTCGACCGTCCGATATCCCAAAGCGCGCAAATCCAGACCGTCGAAGAGCGATTCCCCTTGCCCGAGCGCCACCGGCGCGAAAGCGAGGTGGATTTCATCCACATGGCCGGCCTGAATGTATTGCTTGACCGTGGCCGCTCCGCCGCCGATCTTGATGTCCTTCGCGCCGGCCGCTTCGCGTGCCTTTTGCAGCGCGACCTCGATGCCGTCCGAGACGAAGTGAAACGTCGTCCCGCCTTGCATCCGAATCGGCGGACGCGGGTAATGGGTCAGCACGAAAGTCGGCGCATGATAGGGCGGATCCTCACCCCACCATCCTTTCCATTGTTCATCCGGCCATTCGCCGCGAATCGGCCCGAACATGTTGCGCCCGAGGATGAACGCGCCGAATCCGTCCATCGCGCGCCGGGCGAAGTCGTCATCGACACCGGTTTCGCCGTCGTCTTTTCCCTGCATCCGCCGAAACGTCTGCGTCGGGAAAAACCACTGAAAGAGCTCCGGGCCCCGCACCCCGAGCGGATGTTCCAGACTCTGAGCGGTTCCCGCGGCGAAGCCATCGAGCGAAACGCCGAA
Organism: Caballeronia sp. AZ7_KS35; assembly: GCF_023631045.1. Lineage (NCBI taxonomy): Bacteria > Pseudomonadati > Pseudomonadota > Betaproteobacteria > Burkholderiales > Burkholderiaceae > Caballeronia > Caballeronia sp. AZ7_KS35. Next base: position 38,493 of record NZ_JALQDV010000002.1, read on the forward strand.
CCCGGCTACTTTTACTTTGGCCATTCGTGTCTCCGTTTGCGCTGTGAATCCCGATGTCTGAAGCCAGGCATCATCGCTCAGGAAGGCATCGAGATGAGCGAACTCTATCGCAGCGAAGGGGATCTGGGTCATCGGCGTCATTGTGCAGAGAATGACGCGTGACCCGTGGGACGCCGCGAGCGGCCTGGACGACACACGAACGGCTCCAAAGACAAAAAAAATCCCGCCACGCGAAGGTGGCGGGAAGAGAGAGAACTACGTCAACGCTATGGAACGCCTGAGCGGGAACGCCGCAGCGAAGCGGCGCGCCTCGTGAATTACTTGTGCTGCTCCGCGGAGTTCGAGATGGCCTGGCCGCCCTTCGAGATGTCCTGACCGGCTCCCGAAACGGTGTTGCAGCCTGCGAGAGCCGCGCTGCCGGCGATGAGGAGTAGAGCGATGAGTCGAGTCATGTGTATTCCCCTTGGAGTTGAAATGCGTGACAGGAAAAACGGTTCGCGCATCGTGTGTGGTCGACGGGCGCCTGGCTGACGTCCTGTCTTACCGGTGTGATCAATCATAAAAAAGCGCATCGTTCGCGGATGTAGGCACGCATGCGATTCTGGTGTCGGCGTCGTCCGCATTTCGTGTCGGCGCCGTCCTACGTGGATGCCGCCACGACCGGCGCATCGGCGCTGCGCTCGCGCGGCATCGACACGCTGATCGCCGTGCCGCGCGGCGTCGCGCGCTCGATCTCGAAGCGTCCGCCGCGCGCCGACACGCGCTGCCGCATGCCGACGAGCCCATGCGTCTGCGTGCGCTTCAAATCCTGCGGCCGAATGCCGATGCCGTCGTCGGTGATCGAGAGCGACACGTTCGCTTCATCGACCGTCAGCGCCACGCGGATACGGCTCGCGTGCGCGTACTTCGCCGCGTTCGTGAGCGTCTCCTGCGCGACGCGGAAAAGCGCGATTTCGATCGCCTCGCCGAGCTTCACGTCCTCGCCCGGCAGATCGAATTCGACGTTCCAGCCGTTGCGCTGCGCGGCTTCATCGGCGAGCGAGCGCAGCGCCGTGACGAGACCGAAGTTGGCGAGCACCGTCGGGCGCATGTCCTCGATGATGCGGCGCTTCAACGCGATGCCCTGATCCAGATTGCCGAGCGCGCGCGCGAGTTTTTCGGCCATCGCGGGCTCGCTGTCCTTCAGCTTGCCGCGCACCCACGCGACATCCATCTTGCTCGCGGTGAGGATCGAGCCGAGTTCGTCGTGCAGTTCGCGCGCGAGCTCCGTCTTCTCGTTTTCGCTGACGGACTGCAAGTGCCACGCGAGCGCCTCGAGCTGACGCGTGCGCGCGAACACGAGCTGATCGAGCTCTTCCTGCTGCGTGATGAGCGCCTTCTGCACGCGCGCCTGCTTGTCGAGCTGAATGCCGAGATTACGAAACAGCAGGATGAATAGCACGATGTTGAGGGCGCACAACGCGCCCACGCACAGCGTCGAGATGCGCTGGTCGGCGCGGCTCGCGTCGAGCGCGTGTTGCGCGCGCTGCTCTTCGTTCAGGCGCAACAGCGACAGCGCCGCATCGAGCGTGGCGCTCGCGTCGGGTGGCGGCAGCGCACGCGTGGCATCGGGCGAATCGGCGATGCGCGCGGTGCCTTGCGCGATTTCATCGTCGGCGGCGGCGCGGATCTGCGCGAAGCTCGCGAGCGCGGTGTCGTCACCGATGCGCCGGTAATACGCATCGAGCCACGCCAGCGTGCGCCGCACGCGTCCGGCCGCGTCGCGGAAATGCGCCTGATACGCGTCGTCGGCCTGTAGCGCGAAGCCGCGTTCGTCGGCGGTGAGCGCGGCGATATCGGCGGCGAGCATCGAAAGCTGCGCGGTCGCGCCTTTCGCTTCGAGCGCGGTCTCGTATTCCGACGCGATCCGCATGCGCCCCGATTCCAGAATGATCAGCCCGCCGACCGTGATGACGATCGCCACCGTCATCGCGACCGCCCAGCTATAGCGGCGCATCCAGTCGTTGAAGCGCGTGGCGCGGCGCGCGATGCCTTCCGGCGCGGGCGGCGGCGTGTCCTCGGGCAAGATCGTCGTCGGTATCGCGGTGGGCGGTACGTGGCTCATGGCGTGGGTCGTCCGGCGTTTCACTTGGAGCAGCCGATTTGAAAGCAAGTGTCGGTGGATTCCCACAGCAAAAAAGGAGCCTGCCCGAATGCGCGGCGCGCATCGCGTGGCTACGATAGTTCCGTCATCCACTCCTACGGGGAACGATCATGCTGAAGTGGGCCTTGTTTTTCGCGATCGTAGCCGTGATCGCCGGCGTGCTGGGGTTCACCGGCGTCGCTGCCGGAGCGGCCGCCATCGCCAAGTTCCTGTTCGTGCTGTTCCTGATCCTGTGCGTCGCGTTTCTCGTGCTGGGCTTCGTCGTCACGAAAAAAGCGATCGATTAGCGGCGTTCCGGACGTATCGACAAAAGGTAATCAAAAACTCAGGAAGGAGGTCACATGCTTCATTACGCTGCAGTCTTCTTCGTCATCGCCCTCATCGCGGCCGTGTTCGGTTTCACGGGCATCGCGGCCGGCGCGGCGGAAATCGCGAAGATCCTTTTCTTCATTTTTCTCGTCGTGTTCGTGGTCACTTTGCTGCTCGGCGTGTTCCGAACGTGACGCCCGCTTAGCTAAAAGCCACGAGCCATCAAGCCGCGCGCGGGTTTCATCACCGTCGCGCGGTTTCTTCGACAGATCAGGCATGGTGTGTGCATCGGAGTATCGGATTGGATAGCAGGGCGCTATGGAAACCCTGGCGCCGAAGCCTGCTCCAGCGAACAACGTCAACTCACCTGTCAAAGAGGAGCGAACCAAATGTCCAAATCGTCTGCGGTAAACGCCGAGCCGAGCCAATCCACCGACGCCTTCGTTCTCGATGTCGAGAAGATCCGCGCCGATGCCCGGCAGCACATGGACGAAGGCGCGGTGACGACCGGCTACGGCGCCGATCGCGAGACCGTGCTGAAGCTGCTTAACGATTCGCTCGCCACGGAAATCGTCTGCACGCTGCGCTACAAGCGCCACTATTTCATGGCGAAGGGCATCCACTCGGAAGCCGTCGCACAGGAGTTTCTCGAGCACGCGAACGAGGAACAGCAGCACGCCGACACGCTCGCCGAGCGCATCGTGCAACTCGGCGGCGCGCCGAATTTCGCGCCCGACGGCCTCTCGTCGCGCTCGCATTCGCAGTACAGCGAAGGTAAGGATCTGATCGACATGATCCGCGAGAATCTGATCGCGGAGCGCATCGCAATCGACACGTATCGCGAGATCATCCGCTATCTCGGCGACAAGGACGTCACGACGCGTCGCATCTTCGAGGACATTCTCGCCGTCGAGGAAGAGCACGCCGACGACATGGCCGATCTGCTGGAAGGCCGCAACGGATGAGGACGAGGTCGCCGGGGACGCGTCGCGCGCCCGGCGCCCGCATGACATGGCCGATCCACTGGTAGCAGACCGTCCGGCAGCACGGACCACGCGAATGATTCGAGTCTTGATAGCCGACGACCACGCCATCGTGCGCAGCGGGTTCAGGCAGTTCGTCGCCGACGAACCCGACATGGAAGTCGGCGCGGAAGCCGCCACCGGCGACGAGGCCATCGCGCTCGTGCGCGCGCAGGCGTTCGATGTCGTGCTGCTCGACATCGCGATGCCCGACAAGAACGGCGTCGATACCTTGCGCGTCATCAAGCAGATCCGCCCGGAGCAGGGCGTGCTGATGCTTTCGGGCTTCCCCGAAAGCCAGTACGCAATCAACCTGCTGAAGGCGGGCGCGAACGGCTATCTGAACAAGGATGCCGCGCCCGACGAAATCGTGCGCGCGATCCGCACGGTGGCACGCGGGCATCGTTATCTGTCGGAGTTCATCGCGGATGCGCTCGCCGACAAGCTCGACAAGCCCGCCGCCGAGCGCCCGCACGAACTGCTGTCGGAACGCGAGTTTCAGATTTTCTGCAAGCTCGCGGGCGGCCAGTTGCCGACGGAAATCGCGCAGGAACTGCATCTGTCGGTGAAGACGGTGAGCACGTATCGCGCGCGCGTGCTCGAAAAAATGCGGCTTTCCAATAACGCCGACCTCACGTATTACGCGATCAAGAACGGCCTGATCGAATAGCGGCGCATCGTTCGAACATCCGCGAGAGCACTGCCGGAGGACGCCCGCCGTGGGCAATCACATCGACACTGACGACCGAATGGAGCAGCCGGGCGCGCGGCGGCCGCCGCTCGCGGCGTTGCTGATCGAGGATTCGCCGCTTATCCGCCGCAGCCTGACCGAGGCGATCGACGCGCTCGGGCCGTGGCGCGTGACCGCGTTCGCCGATGCGCCCGACGAGGCCATCGCGCTGCTGTCGTCGCGGACTTTCGATGCGATCATCGTCGATCTGCAACTGAAGCGCGGCTCGGGCATCGACGTGCTCGCCTGGCTCAAGGAGGGCGGCGCGCCGCGCTCGGAAACCGCGTTCATCGCGGTGCTCACGAATCACGCGCTGCCGACGTATCGCGAGCGTTGCCTGCAATACGGCGTGCGTCACTTCTTCGACAAATCGCTCGAGTTCGATCGCGTGCTCGACGCGCTCGACGACTACGCGCGCGAGCGCACCTGAAGGCTCGGCTCAGAAAGGCTGCGGCCCGCCACCTTGTTCGACGCTCATGCAATGCGTGACGAGGCCGACGCCGGCGCGCCACAGATGCAGCCCGAATGCGGGCGGCTCCATCACGAAGGCTTCTGGACCATCGGATTTCAATTGCAGCGCGACCTGATGCGCCGTCGACGGGGCGCACCACACGATCGTGCCGCCGAAGCGCGCGCTGATCGCGCGGTGCACGTGGCCGCATACGATGCGCTCGACGTTCGGATGACGCCGCACGAGTGCGTCGAGCGCGCGGCTGTCGTCGGGCGCGAGGCGGATGTCGTCCATGAAGCCGATGCCGCATTCGATCGGCGGATGATGCATGCCGATCAGCACCGGCCGGTCGCGCGAAGCGTCGAGCTGCGCTTCGAGCCAGGCAAGGCGCGTGGCGCACAGGCGTCCCGCGCCGGAGCCGGGATCGAGGGTGTCGAGCGCGATCACGCGGACTTCGCCGACCTCGAACGCGTACTGCAGGAAACCGTCGTGACCCGCGAGCTCGGGGAGATCGCCGAAGACGGCGCGCAGATTCGCGCGGTCGTCGTGATTGCCGGCGATGACGCGCCACGGAATGGCGAGCCGGTCGAGGAGCGTGCGCAGATGCCGGTATTCGTCGATGCCGCCCGCATCGACGAGATCGCCGGTAACAAGCACGGCGTCGGCGCGCGGATCGAGCGCGTTGAGGACGTCGATCGCGCGGGCGAGATACGCGGCGGTATCGACGCGGCCGTAGGCGAGCGTGCCCGGCGGCGTGATGTGCAGATCGCTGATCTGGGCGAGCAGCATGCGCGAATCTCCTCGTCGCGGACGGTTTCGGGCTGGGTCGTCGGATTCAGCCGTCGGATTCAGTCGTCGGATTCGGCGACCGGCGGCTTGGGCGCGAGCTTCGCGGGGACGAGCCACTGGAAGCCGGTCATCGACGTTTCGCTGAACGTGCATTCGGCGGCTGCGGGCACCGATGAAGACTTCGTGGCCGGCGGCTTCGGCGGATTCTGGATCGTGCCGTGCACGACGACCCGCGAGCCATGATAACTCGCGCCGGAACCGGTGATTTTGAGCGGCGCGCTCGCGGCGTCGGGATAGTCGGCCCGCACCTTCTCCTTGCAGGTCTCGACGTTCTTGTAATAGGACGTGCAGCCGCCGAGACAGGCGAGCGAAGTCGTGAGCAGGACGGGCAGCAGGTGACGGATGCGATGGTTCATCGATGAATTCGGTCGGTGCCCGATGCGGCGAGACGCGCCGGGGCGTGATGAGTGTCGGGCGGAGCTTTATAACACGCGTGCCGCAGTGCATCACTGTAGTGCATCGCGGCGCGTGACCGCTTGTTTTGTGCAGCGATGCGGTAGCACAATCGGCACTGACGTTCGACGAGCGCGTTCCTCACCGATGGAGACGACCGCCATGCAGAAGGACATCGAAGTAGGCGATTACCTGCTCGCCATGCAGGCCGTGCCGAAGCCGCTCGCGGCCGATGGCGACGAGGATGCGGCGCCGTCCGAAGGTTACGCGATCCGCGTGCGCGTGACGCGCCTCGACCAGAAGCCGCTGCACGGTTCGAAACTCGCCGACGACTCCGGCGAAATGACCGGCGACCGCGGCCCGTTCGAGACCGTCGCCGAGGCGATCGCGCACGGCGAGGCGTGGGGACGGCACTACGTCGCGCGTGTGCTGGGGCATGCGGTGTAGGCAGCGAAGGCAGCGAAAGAGGGGATCGGTTTCCCCGCGTGCGGCGGGTTCAGCGAGATGGTGCGTGCGGCTAGACTCGGGTTCATCGACCGGACCATCGCGGAGCCCGCCATGACGCCCGTTGCGCTCTACATCACCCCGAACTACATCGCTTCCGTGAAGAGCGGCAAGGCGCGCGACTGCTTCGGCGGTACGGTGCGCTTCGTCGGCGTGGATGCGTTGCCGTTCGATATCGAGCATGTGTGCCTGCTCGAACGCGATACGGCGATCGAAGCGCTGCTCGATGCAGTGAGGGATGCGGAGCGGTTGTTGAACGCGGTGTGAGGGTGCGGCGCGCTGCCCTTCATACTGCTTGGTGCCGGGGACCGGAAACGTGCGGCCTTGCGTGACAAGGCTTTAGCGGGCCGTGTGCACATTATGTGCGGTCCGTCATGTGCGAGACACCAATAGCCGGTCTATCGCTTCAATGGGAATCGAACCTAGGGCGTTGATGCGTAGGCCGTTGGCTACGAGGTGACTACGTACGGTCTGTCTACTGCGCCCGAGCATTTCCGCCGCTTGGGTAATGGTGACATGCGCCGGTCGGGGATGGCGGGCCGCATAGAGGGCAACCGCCTTAACCGCGATGTCGAGTGCTTCTTGTTCTGTCATGTTCTCCGCAGGTGCGTTAGGAATGTCGGAGCTTGGCGCGTGCTGCCAATTGCCCCGCAGTAGCCCGCCTGTGTGCTGCCTCGTCCAGGCCGATGAATTGGTTGATGCCAATATCGCGCATAGCCAATACGTTCTTAAGCTGGATCAAATCGCGGGCAAACCGGATGCCAAGGTAATACCACGGGCTGTCAGTCTCGTAAGTAACAACCCGCTCGTATGGATACCACTTACCACCAAGCCATACTCCGTCTACCTCAAAGCGCGTATTAATCATGTGCTCGCCCGTGCTATCCGCACGCAGGCCCGACCTGATAATGTCCCGTATATCTATGGCCTTCTCTAGGCCCAGAGTGTTATATCCGTGTTCGTTCATGATGGCAGTAACTAGGCTCTTGGCCTTTGTGCTAAGTGCTCGGCTTAATCTCGTAGCAACGAAGGGTTTAGGTAGACCTAGCAGAGTAGTGATAAGCGCGGCCATATCCTCCCGTGTACCGTTAGCCAATGTAGGCGATTCACAGAGAGCCTTAGCTAGTTCCGTGGCGAAGTCCTTTGAGCCGTCGCTCTTATAGACCTGTGTCTTAATGTGGACGCCAACACCTATATGCGCTGCGGCTAACTCTTGTTCCTTGGCCTTGGTTCTCATATTCAGGCCAACACCGGCTAATACGTCATCTGTATATGCAGTCATATACTCCTTGGTAGGTAGGTTCCATAGGTTCCAACTTTTTGAGGTGGTACCCCTGAGATTTGAGGCAACGGTGTTATGCGGGTCTGCGGGTGAAAAGGTTCCGAATGTTCCAAGTTTTGCACTACCCCATACCTGCATCGCGTACGCACCGCACCGTTTGCGTACATCCTCATATTCCCCTTTGCATACGCGGCAGTAGTACGATAGCCATACACAGAGGAGAGGATATGAATTCGTTACCCGGGGTGAGAGCACAGCGTCTATTCCAACTGGAGGCCAGTATCGGCAAGACCCGAGACCTGATAGCAGACCACGAGGCCCGTCTATCGAGGATGAATAGTCCGTACACGTCTGTCTCTGAGGCGTCGCTCTCTGCTCTCCGCTTGAGCTTAGCTAATCTCATTGAGTTACGCCGGGTCGTCTTAATGGGTACCGATGCGCGGAATCGAGGATGAATACCGGGGGTATGCTCAAATGTTAGGCAATTTCGGCGTGACACCGACGGGACCGTCACAGAACATCGACAAATATCAAAATAAAACTTTTTGAAACGGGCCAGAGGGGCTAAATACCGGAATTTATGCTTTATATCGGCTATTACGCTGCTAACTCGCATTAAGTAGCCTAAGGATACGCTGCACTTTTCTGCACCTTTAATGCTAGACAGGCAAGTTAGCTCTAATGCTGTCAACGAGGTAAAGCTCGGCATTTAGCTTACTCGTATATGCCTCACGGGCCTGTTCCGGTATGTCCTCCACGGTAAGGCCGTGGGCGGCTACGCCCGCAGCGTATCCCGGAATTAAGTCTAACAACTCTAGGAAATGCGCTGCGTCGTCTTTCCATGAGGCAATGATATTAAGGGCGTTTTTATGCCGCTTAACCTTTACCCCGGCCTGCTCATTACGCTTAACCGAGAGGCGGTCTAGGCCGAGGTCATTACGGAGACGTCTAACCGTACTCTCAATCCTATCTAGGGCAACGTACTCCGGACTGCGCTTACTGCCACCGTTTGGCGTAGCTACGGTAATTGGCGCGTTCTTGGCCTCGCGCTGCGCCTTGCGGAGGAGGTCCTCGGATGCGAGTAACTCCCCAATACGTGTGTCCTCCCGGTTAAGGGAGGGGTTATTCCGCATTACTTCGTTAATCCGGTCACTTCTACTCTTTCTGCCCATACTCTAATAATCTCCTAATCCGGCGTTCAACATCGGACATAAATACGTCTTGGATACGTTGGAGAGCGGCCATATCCGCAAGGCGGTCAACTATTCTGGACATTTCCTTATTCCAACGTGCTCGGGCCTCGGCCTGCTCCTGTTCCAGCGGTCTAGGCGGCCCGATTTCCGCTACCGCCTTGGCCCGGGCCGCCGTCGCCTCAAGGTCCCGGACTAGATTCCGGGCTATCTCCTCGCCACTCTTGCCGTCATTGCTGCGCTGTCTCATGAGTGCCTCCCGTGGAAAGCCCCATGGTATGTCTAGGTGCTGCGCTCGGCCTCATGCTTGGCCTGATACTCCCGAGCAAGGGCGTAGAACTCACTGGCGGCCTGCAAGCGGGACATAACGTAGGCGTATGGCCTCCCGTTGGCGTGCGCTGCCACTGCTCCCGCCTTGGCCCACTTTCCGGCCTTGATAAGGGCCTGCGCTGCTGCGAGGTTGAACCCGTTCCGCATTTGCATCGTGTCCACCATACGGGCCAAGCTACGGTCCATGTCCGCCGCGTTCATGCCTCCGGTGCAATCTCCCCACTGCGGCCCGAGGCAGGTATCGTGAATCGCTACGCGTACCTCGTCGTTGCCGAGCGGTACCCGCCGTTTCCCGTTGTGGCGGAATAGCGAGAGGTCTAGCTGCTTGGCGAGCTTGCTAAGGTGTCGGCGCTGGAGGCCCCAATCGCGTAGGTAGCTCATGCGGACAGTTTCGGCTCAAACGTGGCGCACGCCACAAGCTCGCCCGCCGCCGCCTCGGGTACGCCCAAGTCTCGGCAAAGTTGGCGCAGGCCGTTGAGCACCTTGTAATGCAAGCCAACGTCCACGCGGTAGCAGAGGTCGCCTCCAGAGAGGTTGAAAGTTGGGTTAGCGATTCGCGTGAGTTGGCTTGCGATGATCCGGAAGTAGCGAGGGACCGGTATTCCGGCCCGCTTTGCGTTATCCCGGAGGCGTGCAACGGCGGCGTTGCTCAAATAGAACGCCGTATCGTCATACCGCGCGCTCATTCGCGCTCTGCCTCGGCAATCTCGCGGCCCAAAAGTGCGAGCTTTGCCATGTCGCGGATTTGTTCCAACTGCGCCACCGCCTTACGGTAGTCGATGATTTGCGCCTCGGCGGCGGAGACCATCGCGTTAAGGTTCTCGGTGGAGGCGTTCGGGTCGATGATGAAATCCATTGTGATTCCTTATTAGTTGGGGCGGCGCAGGCCGCCCGTTACTGTGTATGGCTTATTCCGCGCTCGCGACAGACCACGCTGCGCCCGGGTGCGGAGCACAGCTAAAGCCGGGAGTAACGCTGATAATCGCTACAACGGTGTCACTGTCCACGGCGGAGGTCGGAGCCGACTCAATGCGGACGGTCTCGGTACTGCCGTTCGGGAGAGTTACTGTGAAGTCCACGCCGTCCACGAACTGTTCACGCGTGATTGCGAGGGCCTTATCCAAAACAACGGCGTTGGGGCCGTACGCTTCGCGGAGAACGCCGAATTGTGCAGCGATAGGGGATGCGAGTTTGGTCATTTTGATTCCTTCGTTTAGTTAGGGGAGTGGCCGCGAGCGGTAAGCTCACGTTGGATTTCTTCGTAACGGCGGGCGTACGTGCTGCCGTCTGCTCGGGTTGCTACTGCTGCGAGGAAAAGCTCGCGCACTTGCTCAAGCTCGGTCTGGAGTTCGGACAGGCTCTTCGTCACGCAATCTCCTGCAAGATGCGGTCAATCTCGGCTTGCGCCGCGTCCGCCGCGTTCCGCTTCTGTAACTCCTCATGCAACGCCCGCCACACAACGGCGCGGGTCTCGCGTTCGCGTGCGAGTTGCTCAACCTCGGAAATGTCGATCAACCCGGCCACGCACTGCGCGCGCTTCTTATCCAGCGTTTTGGATAGCTCAGCGGATTCCGGTGCGCGCCGCTCAATATCTGCTTGGATTGCGCTCGCGCGCCTCGCGCCCGCCGCCGCTGCAACCGTGGCCCGGAGGCTCGCCAACTCCCGCTGAACCCGTGTAATAGCTGCCTCTAGACCAACGACAGGCGCGGGCGTGGACGACAGCGGCTTATCGCTGGCGAAGTGGAATTGCAGGCGTGCGCTTGCGGGAGGAGCCTTAGGTGCTCGGGGTCGAAAAAGCTTGCTAATCATTCATTTTCCTTTTGTATCCGGGGCCTCCCGGGATTGAGAGGCCCCAAGCGGGCTTACGCCGAGACCGAGACCGCCACAGGCGCGGTCATAAGGTGCAGGTCCGCGTACTTGCTCACCCGGAACGCCGTTTTGTTCTCGCTAAACAAGTTCGTAGGCTTGAGGGCGCTGCTAGCCGGGTCCGAATCCAGCACCACGGACGCGTCATCGCTGCGGAGAATCTCCGTGGGGCCGTCATAGACCGCCGTGCGGGTCGCGTCCATCAGGAACAGGGTGTTAGACGGGGCCGCGAGCACAGGCAACGCGGGCAGGCCGTAATAGCTGCCGCCGCGCGGGGAAACGTCGCGCTCTTGCGCGCTGCGGAGCTTGCCGAGCGTGTCAGGGGAACCAACCCAAACCGCCGTGCGGAGGTCGAATTGGGCCGCATCAAACGCGGCATTAACGCTATCTTTTGCCTCGCCCGCCGCTGCCACCATCGCGTTAATCGCTGCCGTATCCACAGCGTTATTAGCCGCGTTGTTGAGCACTGCCTCCACGAACGCAATAACCTCGTCCCCGCCGAAATGCAGGAGTTCATTGTTGAAAACCACCAGCAAACCGAATCGGCGGATACCGCTCAACACGAAGTCCGTACCCGGTGCCGCGCCCGGGACCGGTGCGCCTTCTGGGAGTTCCACGGCGCTAAGGTTGGCGGGTTGCGTAAGTGCGCGGGTTTGCGGGGGCAGGGCAGGCGCGCCGTAGTCCTTCAACATCGCAATGAGGCTACGGCTTACCTGCGGCGCGAGCGTCGTAATGCCTGCTTGCTGGCCTGGGTACACGAGTACGCCGTTCCCCGCAGCGGTAATCGGAGCGACCGCCGCCTTGATAACGCCCGTCTTGGTGTACGCCTCCAGCGTGGAGTTGTCCCCGGCCTGTACTGCTGCGGCAAGCGCCTTGACCTCGGCGGCCTTGGAGCGGCCATCATTGATAGCGCGCTGTACCGCGTCCACCGTCGCATCGCGGCGGCCCTCCGCGATCTGTCGCACATAGCGGAGGTCCATGTACTTCTCCGCCGCCGCCTCTTGAGGCATACCCGCCGAGATAGCAAAGCGGATTTGATCGGTAGTGCTAAGGGCCTTGGCAATGATTTCGTGATTCTGCATGCTATGTTCCTATTTGGAAAGATTTAAGGGTAACGATCCGGGAAAGTACCGGCTAGGGCCAATGGATCAGGTGACGGCCCGCCTACGGATAAGGGCCGTTAGGCCGTGGGTTCTGCGGCTACGATTTCCCCGCCTGCAAGGGCGTAGCGATTGCCGCCTGCGGGCGTGTCGTCGGGTGCGGCCTGGACAAGCTGTAATTCGGCCCACGCGAGCGGGTCTTGGTCTGTCGGCGGGAGCACGCCCTCCAATCGGACCTCCTGCATATAGAGCGGGAACAACCCCTCGCTAAATGCCTCTTGCGAGAGATAGGAGGCAATGAGGACCGTGGTTCGCGTACCCGCCGCGTAGTCCAACGTTAAGCGTTGGATAACGTGCGCGCTCGATTCTGCGCCGGTGTTCGGCGCGGTGAATGGTGCAAGGATCATTAATAGGCCCCGTAGAAAAGAGTTCCGGTCTGGTACTCGTCATACTGCGCGCTGTGCTTGGCCGAGTAAGTCCAACTGAGCGTGCCGTTATTGAAAGAGAATTGCGGGTGAATGGTCCCGCCCGAAAGGTAGCCGATATAACGGTCGGGTTGGAACGAGACAAACCCGCCGCTAACCATTCGCGGATCGGAGCGGCTACCGTTAGAACCATCTAGCACCACAGAATCGATAATCCGCATAGAGCGGTGGGAAGCGTCGAGAACAAGATTTCCCGATGCGTCGAATATCTGCAAACCCGCCGCCATCAGATTTGCCCATGTCTAATCTGATACGCATATCCCCCCTGCGAACGCATATTGACCGCCATGCGCTTGTCAATGAGGGCTTGGATAGCAGGGGCGAGGGCCACGAGGTCCTCTTGGGTCAATCCGCCGCCGTTGCCCGAGAGTTGGAGGGTAAGGTTAGTTACGCTACCGCCCGACCCCGCAGGCGCAGACCCGACTACACCGCCCGAGGCAAAGTGTTGGGCCTGTCCCGAGTTGATAGCCTCCAGGAGAGAGCGGTGCTTACTAACCGCAGAGGCCTTAATGACCATTTCCCCGTTGCTCAACATCGCGGGAATGGAGTCACTAGTTCCCGTGCCGGGGCCGCTGATATACCCACCTGTGGCAAAGCCCGGGAGGCTAAGACCCATAGACGAACCAATAGCGCGGAACGCCTGCATTTCGGCCATGTGCAAGGCAATTTTCGCCATGTCCGCGAGCACCGAGGAGGTGAACGAGGAGAAACTAAACTTGCCCTTAGTCACAAAGTCATCCAACTGAGAGCTAGCCGTAGACCACACGGACCCGAAACCCTCGGCCACAACCTGCGCGGCGGTCTTGCCGTTACCGCTCAACTGCACGAGTTGGAGGCCCATTTGCGCGTTGAAGTCCTCGCGTAGGGCTTGCTCCTTAGCCAAGTGATCCCGCAGTAATGAGAGTTGCGCGTTATAACCGTCCGAGGCAATCGCCAACTTCTGGTTAAACGTCTCTTGGTCGCCGGGGCCGTCGCCGTACTCCTCCTTGAGACTCGCCACGGCTTGATAGAACGACTCACGGAGCCGGAGTGCAGCATCGAACGCCGCCGCTTGGTCCGAGGTCATAAACCGCGTAGCGTCCTGCGCCTCGTACGCCGAGGAGACACGCTGCACTGCCGCCGCTTGCTGCGTCCGATACTTCTCTACCTGCTCCTGCCGCTTCTTGAACTGCTCGGCAATGGCGCGGGTGTAGTCGTTCTCGGCCTTGAGCCGCTCGGCCTGGAGCTTTTGCAACTCGCCCAATGCGGACTGGCGGGCGGCAAGCTCGGTCTTACCTGCGGCAAGCTGCACGCGCTTTTGCTGGATTGCGATTTCTTCGTCGTACGCCTTGACGTTAATATCGCGCACCTTGGCGTAGTAATCCTGATACTGGAGCCGCCCGGTATCAAAGTCCGCCTTAGCTTGCGCCAACGCGTCCCGGCGTGCTGACTCAATAGCCGTCATACGGTTCTTTTCCTCGGCAAGTGCGCCGTTGATAGCCGTATTCGGGTTACTGTGGTGGCCGCGCGTGGACTTGGCGTAGTCCTCGTTGATTTTGGCTACGTTGTCGTAATGGCGTTTCAGGGCCGCTTGATAATCCGCGCTGTCCTTGTTGAGGCCGGTAATCGCCTTTTTAAAGGCCGCATCCTCGGTCGCAAGCTCGTTCGTGTGCTTCTGTCCCGGGCTTGCATACTTGTCGGACGTGAGATAGGAGGTAACGGCTAACTTAGAGTCGCCACCCTTGGCCGCCGCTTCACGAGCACGTTGGGTCTTGAACTCCTCGGCCTGTTGATTGCGGAGTACGTCTAGCTTTTGCTTTTCGACCGCGAGTTGCTTTTCCGCTGCCGTAGCCGCTGCAAGATTACCCATACGCCGTTGGTCATTGATACTCCGCTGTACGGCCTCCACCGTGGCGAGTTGGTCCCCAACCTGCTTAGTGATACCGTCCGGTACGCCGATATTCATAATCGCGTTTTTCACGCGCCCGATGATATTGGCCCAATCCGTCCACCACTTTTGTACCGCGCCCATGTGCTTATCCGCGTCCGCCTGGATAGCCTCGTGAGCACCGACGAGGCCGCGCATAATGACGCCCGTAGCGCCTGCGGTGTCCCCGAGCTTAACGAACCCCTCAATTTCCTCAATCTGCGCCGCGTTGAACGTATGGTGCGCTTTCTGGTACTCCTCAACCCACTTGAGTACGCCGTCTTGAATCTTGGAGAGGGACTCCGCCGCCTTGTCCGTACCAACGCCAATATCCGAGGACATGGCGAGAGCGGCTTGGGTTGCGAGTTGGAGGTTCTCCGCCGTAAATGCGCCCGTGGCCGCTACCTGCGCGAGGGCCTCTCGTGACTGCACGAGGTCCGCGTAAGTCCTGCCGAGGCCGTTAGACATTGCCACGAGTTGCTCAGTAGAGAGACCGAGGTAGCCGCCCGTGGCTGCGATAGCCTTATTGAACGCCTCCGCCTGCTCGTGGCCTTGGTGGATTTTCTCAAAGAACAAATAGGCCGCGCCCGCGCCCGCAGTAAGGGATAAACCGAGCGGGGACATAATGAGACGCATAATGTCCATTTGCTCGCCGAGAACCATTAACGAGCCGCCGAACCGGGTCCAACTACCTTGCGAGGCCTCATGCGCCAAAACCATAAGCTCGCGGCGAGAGGCGGTGGTGTTTAGATTGAACTCGTGCGTGTGCTCGCTAGCTTTCTGGATTGCGGAGATATAACCCGAGACCGAATCCGTAACTCCTAGCTGTGCCGCTTTCATTTGCAGCATTTGGGCCTGTGTCTGACCCGCCGCCGCTGCGGTGCGCTGCAACTGGCTAACAAAGGAGTTAATCGCACGGGCCGAGGCGTTAGAGCCATTAGTGGCCGCTTCTGCGATTGCCTCCTGAGCAACCTTAATGCGCTGTGCTGCTTGGTCTTGCGTTTGTTGAAAGGCTTGCGCGGACTTTCGGGCGCGGTCTAATTCGGCGGTATATCCTGAAGCATCGGCCGAAATTTTGACGGTTGTACGATTATCGGCCATTAGTGGGCGACGCCCTTAATGTACGTCTCCAACGCGGCCTTAACGATAACGGACACGGCGCAATCTTTCTTGGCCGCAACCTCGCGGAGTTGCTTGTGCACCTCCGGCGCGACACGCGTGCTGATTACCCGGCTGTCCGCGTACGGAACCTCCGGAACAAGTGTTTTACTCATGGATTAATACGTCCCTGTTGTAGACAACGACAAAAGAAAACACCCGCCGCAACGCATCCGAGGACACGCCGTAGGCGGGTGGTGCTTACTAGGCTCGCGCCTAGATTCGGGGAGGGGTGCTCGTTCTTCCTAGTCTCCGTACCAACTTGTCACACGTTACCGTAGTACTTTCTGTACCCGTCTCAGTGCATAACGTATAGGGACGCCGAGGTATTAGCGAGGGCCTCATGTGCACGCGGTTCCTCTCCACCGTCCGGGTGGTAGGCGTCCGCAATGATGGTCATTACGCCGTCCGTGATCCCTGCGTGGTAGCGGTGAAGCTCCAAGCCCCTGCGGTTCAGGGCAACGCGCATGGCGTTCCAGTTTGCGCGGGAGGTATCGGCGGTGCGGATAATAAGGCGCGTGCTCATGGTCTGTCCTCGGTATGGACTACTAACGTTCTTGTTCGGTTAGGTAAGACGACTCAACGAGAATCGCCTTGCGTAACCGTGGTTACGGCCTCCAAGCGGAGGCAGTTGGGTTGTTTGATTTACTTGGCGCGTTCGGGGAGACTTGAGTCCCGCTTGCGATACTCGCCAAGGCTCGGTCCTTTCCGGCTGAGGAGTCCGTACTCGTCCTTGCTGCCATCTAGTTTCCCTTAGGCTCACATTCCCCTTGGGCGTCTAACGTAGCTTGCTGCTTACTCAACCATAACTTAAAGCCTCTGGCGGTCGGCTTGCTACTGATAGCGTTTTGTGCTGCGAGCCCTGCTTTTTACGCCTCCGGCTGTCGGCGGTGCTGCTATGGGAGGGATATTACGCACAACAGACCCGCCTAGCAACTGTCACTACACTAAAAAGTTGAAAATTCTATTGTGTCGATCGATGGAGGAGAATTTTGTTCGTGTCACTTCTCTTTCTTGGCGTCCTGTTCCGCTTTGAACTTTGCGACCGCACGGCGTCCGCCCTCGGCCCAATCGAGAGCTTGGCGGATAGTCTCGTCCTCGCGCTTCTCTAGAATGTAGTCCGCGATCAGGAGGCGGAGGATTGCGCTAATGTTGGTGCGCTCCATGCCGCTGATAACCTTAAGGTCGTCAATCTGGCTCTGGAGGATGCGGATTTGCGTAGGGACGGTCTTTTTATCCGGCGTGATGCCGTGCTTGATCTCGTCCGCAATGCGCTTTGCCTCCGCCTTGCGCGCCCGTTCTTGGTCCTCCGCTTCAACGGCCTCGTCCTCGCGCCGCACCTCGGCCTCTAGCTCTAGAACCTCTTTGCTTTTACGCATTGCCATACGTCCCTGTGAGTGTGGTGTGAGTTGCTTGTAGTATAACAATGGGCCTAAATTCGGGCCGCGATGTCCTCGGCGGTCTCGCGGTAATAGGTGTTCTGAAGTATCGAGAGGTCCTTGTGGCCGCTGATCTTGGCGAGCGTCATAACGTCCACCTTGCGTGAGAGTCGCGTAAGGGCCTCGGCCCGGGAATCATGAAAATGAATCTCCCGGAGGGCAGGGCGGCCCACGGCAAGTTGGTCCCGAGCTTTGCGAAAGAGGGTATCTAACGAGGCAGAGGACACGGTAAAGCATTTTTCCCGGTTCGCAACCGGGCGGAGCAACCGGGCGGCATGCCGCGTGAGCGGAATAGAGCGCATACGGCCCGTTAGGTACTGCATCTTGTGTTCTACCGTGACAACGCGCTTGGCTAGGTCTACGTTGGCCGCACCCAGGCTAAGTATCTCCCCGGCGCGCATCGCGGAGCGCAGGGCGATGAGGAACGCGAGGGCTACCTCTTGGCTCTTGGTCTCCGGGGCTACGCCCGTGCGATAACCAAGATGACGTACGAGGGGGCGGACCTCGGAGAACGGGGATATACGGCGTTCCCGTGGCGGTGGTTCCTGCGGCATACGGAGGCCCGTGAACGGGTTGTGCTCTAACCAATGCCACTCCTGGCGCGCGATAGTGAACGCGTTCCGCAACCAATTAAGGTCTCGCAAGACCGAGGCCGCCGAGACCGGGGCTACCCTGGTCCCGTCCTCAAGTGTGAAGCCAGCTAGCCTAGCGTCTCTCCACGCTGCAATATCCGGTGTACGAACCGTTGCAAGCGTCTTGTCCGAGAGAGCAGGGAAGTTGCGGAGGAACGCCGTAATCCGCATTTGCTCCGACCGTGCGCCCTCTTTCTTAGAGGACACGTCCCGGCTGTACTGCTTGAGCATATCCCGGACGGTGTGGCGGGACGCCTCGGGCTTGTCCGCCTCCTTGCGCATACCAACCTCAGTATGAGCTACCCATTCTTGCGCCTCGCGCTTCTTAGCAAAGGTCTTGGTCTTTCTCTTGCCGTTGACAGTGACAAAGGCCCGGTAGCCGCCCTTGTACTCTGTGATGGATGCCATGTGCAGACCCGTGTGCAGTTCGTGTGCACGAGAGTCTACCAGCACTGCACATTGGACGTTCAGTCTTGGAATGTGCGCTTGCTATCAAAGCCACGCAAGCCGCTGTTTCTTATCGATATTTAGCGGTTGGCGAACAACTTTGGAAAGTCTCGCTTTCCGTGACTGGTGCCGGGGACCGGACTCGAACCGGCAAGCCGTGAGGCGGCGGATTTTAAGTCCGCTATGTTTACCAATTTCATCACCCCGGCAGGGCGGACGCGATTCTACCATTGCATGCGACCGCGCCAAAGCCGCGCCGCTCGTCGTATACAAGCCGTTCGACAAGGTTTCGGCCGTCCCGCATAATCGCCGGCACCGATTCAGTCGCGAGGACACGATGATGGTGCCGGAACCGAACGTGGCGCACGGCGAGGACTTCGGCGTGCGCGCGAACGAAGAAGCGTGACGCCTCATGCGTATTGCCCTTATCTCCGATACCCATAACCTCGTGCGCCCCGAAGCGCTCGACGCCTTGCGCGGCTCCGCGCACATCATCCACGCGGGCGATATCTGCAGACGCGACGTGCTCGATGCGCTCGCGTCGCTCGCGCCGCTCACTGTCGTGCGCGGCAACAACGATATCGCCGATGACCTCGCGCGGCTGCCCGAACACGCGCGCATCGAACTGGGCGGCGCGACGATTCACGTCGTCCACGATATCGCCGATGTGCCGAAGCAGCTCGACGGCATCGATGTCGTCGTGACCGGTCATTCGCACAAGCCGCTCATCGAGCGGCGCGGCGACGTGCTCTTCGTGAATCCCGGCAGCGCGGGGCCGCGTCGCTTCAGATTGCCGGTCACGCTCGCGCTGCTCGATATCGACGACGGCAAAGCGGAAGCGCGCATCGTTTCGCTGATCGAATGAAAAAAGGGCCGGCGCTTCACGCACCGGCCCTTCCATTCGATCACGCCAGAACGCTTACGCGCGCACCGTGCCTTCCGGGAACGCATCGTCCATTTCGGCGGCTTCGCGATGGCCGCGCAGAATCGCATGCGCTTCCGACTTCGACGCGACCGCCGGCGGCGAGCCCTTCAGCGGCTTCTTCGCCGTCTCGGAGAGCGCGAGCACCGACACGATGCCGATGATCGACGCGCCCATCAGATAGTACGCGGGCATCATCAGGTTGCCGGTCGTGTCGACGAGCCATGCGGTGACGAGCGGCGTCGTGCCGCCGAAGAGCGACACCGACACGTTGAAGCCGATCGCGAGCGCACCGTAGCGGATCTTCGTCGGGAAGAGCGCCGGCAGCGACGACGGCATCACGCCCGTGAACGTCGACAGCAGCGCGCCGAGAATCATCATGCCCGCGAAGATCGACGGAACGGTGCCCATGCGGATCAGCGAGAGCGAAGGAATCGACAGCACCAGCAGACCGATACAGCCGGCGAGCATCACCGGCTTGCGGCCGATCGTGTCCGACAGACGGCCGGCGAGGAGCGTGAGCGGCATCATCAGCACCATCACGACGAGCACGATGAAGAGGCCGTGCGTCTCGTTGAACTTGAGCGTCGCCGACAGATAGCTCGGCAGATACGACAGCGCCATGTAGTCGGTCACGTTGAAGATCAGCACGAGGCCCACGCATTGCAAGAGCGGCTTCCATTGCTGGATCAGCGTCTCGCGGAACTGCTCCTTGGTCGTCTCGTGCGACACGGCTTCGGCCTTTTCGGCTTCACGCTGGAATGCAGGCGTTTCTTCGAGCTTCATCCGGATGTAGAGACCGATCAGCCCGAGCGGACCCGCGATCATGAACGGAATGCGCCAGCCCCACGACAGCAGGTCTTTTTCCGACATCACCGCCGTCAGCACCGCGACCACGCCCGCGCCGAGCACGTAGCCGACGAGCGTGCCGAATTCGAGAAAGCTCGACATGAAGCCGCGCTTCTTGTCCGGCGAAAATTCGGCGATGAAGGTCGCCGCGCCGCCGTACTCGCCGCCCGTGGAGAAGCCCTGCACGAGACGCGCGATGAGCAGCAGCACCGGCGCCATCACGCCGATCGATTCGTAGCTCGGAATGATGCCGATACAGAAGGTGCCGACGGCCATCATGATCATCGTCATCGCGAGCACGCGCTTGCGGCCGATGCGGTCGCCGAGCGGGCCGAACACCATGCCGCCGATCGGGCGCACGAGGAAAGCGGCGGCGAACGTGCCGAAGGTCGCGAGCAACTGCGCGGTGGGGCTGCTCGACGGGAAGAACACACGGCCGAGCGTCACGGCGATGTAGCTGTACACGCCGAAATCGAACCACTCCATCGCGTTACCGATGGCCATGGCGCCGACGGCGCGCTTCAACAGGGATTGATCGACGATGGTGATGTCGTCGAGGGTGAGGTCGGACTTCTGACTGGATGAATCGCGTTTGCGCCAAAGGCCCTCGTTAAGAGAAGACATAGTTCGAAAAACTCCGTATTCGATCCCGACGCTCAAAGAACGTCGGGTGCGTCGCCGCGGAGGACGGACGCAAATTGCCGGGATAGTGCAGTTTCGAGACGGCGCCGCGAACGCTTGAAGACGAAAGCAAAGGCTTTCCGCGACCTCGGGCCGAGCGGCTCGAAGTCGATGAGCGAAAAGAAACACGGTGCCGGTGCCTCGCGCGGGTGTAGTCGCGAAATTGCACTCGGGTGAAACACACGAATTTGACGTGCGGACGGCGAACGCAGCGCTGAATGACTGAGTTGCCGCGGGTGGGCCGCGACGTCGGCGAAAAAACAACTTGAGGAGAAAAAGGCCGGCGTTACTGCTTGGAAAACCGACGCGCCTCTTTGTATAAGAAACTGTCACTACCGCGCAACGCCCGAACTTGAAGTCGGAAACATTTGCACGTGAATGATGGTGAATTGCTGTTGATAACGAGCAAGATGATAACACGATGACAGACGATCTGCAAACCGGTCTGCCACCGCGCTCGAGCCCGGCGGCCGCAAAGCCTTGTCGGACGTAGGATTGCGCCGATTGTCATCTCGTGGTCCGATGTACTAAGCGGAACAATTTTCCGCCGCGCGGACAACAAAAAACCGGCCGCTCGGGCCGGTTTTTGCGATGCGATGAACGCGCGATTTCAGCTTTGCGGCGGCACGTAGCCGGACGCCGTATCGGCGCCTTCGCCGAAGAAATACTTCTCCGTCTGCTTGATCAGATACTGGCGTGCGCGCGGATCGGCCATGTTCAGCCGATTCTCGTTGATGAGCATGGTCTGCTGCTTGAGCCAGCCTTGCCAGGCTTCCTTCGAGATCGTTTCGTAGATGCGCTTGCCGAGCTCGCCCGGCAGCGGCGGGAAATCGAGTCCTTCGGCTTCCTTGCCGAGCTTCGCGCATTGAACCATTCGGGCCATTGTGAGTTTCTCCTCTGTATCGGGGGCAAAGCGCCGTTCGACGCTTCTTGGATCATGTTCAAAGCTGTTTCATCAGGACGAGCGACTTGCGCTGCCAGTTATAGAGCCGCCGGCGATCTTCGGGCAGATCGTCCACGGTCACTTTCACGAAACCGCGTTTCAGGAACCAGTGTTCGGTGCGCGTCGTCAGCACGAAAATGCGCGTCAAGCCGCGTGCGCGGGCGCGCTGTTCAATGCGCTTCAACAGGCGTTCGCCGTCGCCCGAACCTTGCGCTTCCGGCGCGACCGTCAGGCAGGCCATTTCGCCGATGCGCTCCTGTGTGTACGGATAGAGCGCCGCGCAGCCGAACAGCACGCCATCGTGCTCGATGACCGAGAAATGGTCGATGTCGCGCTCGATCTGGTGCCGTCCGCGCCGTACGAGCGTGCCGTCGGATTCAAGCGGCTCGATCAGCGTGAGAATGCCGCCGACGTCGTCGGGCGTCGCTTCGCGCAGGCTTTCGAGATTCTCGTACGAGATCATCGTGCCGACGCCGTCGTGCAGGAACAGTTCGAGCAGCACGCTGCCGTCGAGCGAATACGGAATGATGTGGCCGCGCGCAACGCCGCCGCGGCACGCGCGCACCGTATGCTTCAGATAGAACGCCGTGTCGCCCTGCAATTCGCCGCTTTCCTGCAAGCGATAGGCGTCGTCGAGCGACATTTCGCGGATCAGCTCGTTTTCCGAGTCGCCGAGACCCGGAATTTCGGTCACGAAAATGATCTTGTCGGCGCGCAGCGCAATGGCCGCGGCGGACGCGACATCTTCCATCGACAGATTGAACGCTTCGCCCGTCGGCGAAAAACCGAGCGACGACAGCAGCACGAGCTTGTTCGACGCGAGCGACTGGCGGATGGAATCGCCGTCGATCTTGCGCACGACGCCGGTGTGCTGGAAATCGACGCCATCGAGAATGCCGACCGGCCGCGCCGTCACGAAGTTGCCCGACACCACGCTGATGTGCGCGTGCGCCATCGGCGTGTTCGGCAAGCCCTGGCTGATCGCGGCCTCGATGTCGAGACGCACTTCGCCGGCGGCTTCTTTCGCGGATTCGAGCGCGCGGGCATCCGTTATGCGCAAGCCGTGAGAGAACGACGACTCGACGCCGTGCAGGCTCAGTTGCTCGTCGAGCTGCGGACGCGAGCCGTGCACGAGCACGACGTGGATGCCCATTGCGTGCAACAGGCCGACGTCCTGCACGAGCGCGTTGAGGCGACCTTCCTGCACGAGTTCCCCGCCGAACGCGACAACGAAAGTCTTGTTTCGAAACGCGTGAATGTAGGGCGCGACGGATCGCATCCAGTCGACGAACTGGGCGTGGGGATTCGGCGCTTCGGGCTCGACTGCCGGCTGCGTCGCGGTCATCGTGAGGTCGGTTTGGGAATTCATCCCGGGATTATAATGCGACGCTATGCCGAATGTTTCTCGTCCCTCACGCCCCGATCAGGCGGGCAAGTCTCAGTCCGCCGACAAATCCCTCGATACTCAGGAGCAGTTGCGACAACTGCGTGAAAGTCTGCTGCGCGAGACGCGGGAGGGCGCGGGCACGTCCGATTCCGGCGAAGCGGCGGGTTTGAGCAAGAAGGAACGCGCCGCGCAGCGGTTCGCGGGCGGGAAAGCGGCGGCGGAGGCTCCTTCGCAACCGAAGAAGGCGGCGCAGTCGAAAGAGCGGCCCGCGAAAGCGGAAGTCACGGCGCAACGTCCGCCGAAGCCGCGCGACACGGCGCAAGCTGCCACGCAAGCGCCCCCGAAACGCGAAGACGCGAGGCGTGAACAAGGTGCGCGGCCGCAGCGTCCGGCGCGCGTTCAGCAGCCGAAGCCCGTCGAAGCGCGCCAGCCGCAGCCGCAACCTGCGCCGCGTGTCGAACCTTCGGCCGAAACGCGCCCGCCGCGCAAACAACGCCCGGTTGAAGCACGTCCGCCGCGCGAACAACGCCCGGTTGATGCACGTCCGTCGCACGTCGAACGCCCGGCCGAAACGCGTCCGCCTCGCGAGCAACGTCCGCCGCGCGCGCCGCGCGTCGTCACGCCGAATCCCATTCCGCCGATCACGTTTCCCGAAGCGCTGCCCGTTTCCGGCCGACGCGAGGAAATCGCGCGCGCGATCGCTGCGAATCAGGTCGTGATCGTCAGCGGCGAAACCGGCTCGGGCAAGACGACGCAATTGCCGAAGATCTGCCTCGCGCTCGGACGCGGTCTCGGCGCGGGCGGCAGCGGGCTGATCGGGCATACGCAGCCGCGCCGCATCGCCGCTTCGGCGACCGGCCGGCGCATCGCGGAGGAACTCGGCACGCCGTTCGGCGAAGTCGTCGGCTACAAAGTGCGCTTCACGGACAATCTGGCGCCCGGCGCGTCCGTCAAGCTGATGACCGACGGCATTCTGCTCGCGGAAACGCAGACCGATCCGCTGCTGACCGCCTACGACACGATCATCATCGACGAAGCGCACGAACGCAGCCTCAACATCGACTTTCTGCTCGGTTATCTGAAGGAAATCCTGCCGAAACGCCCGGATCTGAAGCTGATCGTCACGTCCGCGACCATCGACGCAGAACGCTTCGCGCGCCATTTCGGCAGCGAGGACAAGCCCGCGCCGGTGATCGAGGTGAGCGGACGGCTGTATCCGGTGGAAGTACGCTATCGGCCGATCGAAGAGGAAAGCGAGGCGATCAGGAACGCGCAGGGCACGGCGCCCAAACGCAACGATCGCAAAGCCGATCGCGATCTGATGGAAGGCATCGTCGATGCCGTCGATGAACTGTGCCGCGTCGGTCCCGGCGACGTGCTCGTGTTCCTGCCCGGCGAGCGCGAAATCCGCGATGCCGCAGAAGCGTTGCGCAAGCATCATCCGCCGCATACGGAGATCCTGCCGCTCTTCGCGCGTCTTTCCGCGCAGGAGCAGGAGCGCGTGTTCAAGCCGTCGAACGCGCGGCGCATCGTGCTCGCGACGAACGTCGCGGAGACGTCGCTGACGGTGCCGGGCATCCGCTACGTGGTCGATACCGGCATGGCGCGCGTGAAGCGTTATTCGTATCGCAACAAGGTCGAGCAACTGCAGATCGAGCCGGTGTCGCAGGCGGCGGCGAATCAGCGCGCGGGCCGATGCGGGCGCGTCGCGGACGGCGTGTGCATCCGTCTGTACGACGAAGCCGATTTCGCCGCGCGGCCGCGCTTCACCGATCCCGAAATCCTGCGCTCGTCGCTCGCGGCCGTGATTCTGCGGATGAAGTCGCTGCATCTGACGGCGATCGAAACGTTCCCGTTCATCGAACCGCCGCCGGGCCGCGCGATCGCGGACGGCTATCAACTGCTGAACGAACTCGGCGCCGTCGATGACGACAACGCGCTGACGAGTCTCGGCCGCGAACTCGCGCGCCTGCCGCTGGATCCGCGCGTCGGCCGCATGATTCTCGCCGCGCGCGATCATCATGCGCTCGCGGAAGTGCTGATCATCGCGTCGGCGCTGTCGGTGCAGGACCCGCGCGACCGTCCGATCGAGGCGCAGGAGCAGGCGGATCAGGCGCATCGGCAGTTCGTCGACGAGCGCTCCGAATTTCTGCAGTGGACGCGCATCTGGAAGTGGTTCGAGGAAGCGGTCGCGCACAAGAAATCGAACAAGCAGCTCGCGGATGCGTGTCGCGCGAATTTCCTGTCGCATCTGCGTTTGCGCGAGTGGCGCGACGTGCATTCGCAACTGCTGACGGTCGTGCGCGAGCACGGCTGGCGTCTGAACGAATCGGATGCGACCTTCGAGCAGGTGCATCTGTCGCTCTTGACGGGCCTGCTCGGCAACGTCGGTCTCAAGGCCGACGACGAGCCGCATTATCTCGGCGCGCGCGGCATCAAGTTCTTTCTTTGGCCGGGCTCGGCGCTCTTGAAGAAAGCGGGGCGCTGGGTGATGGCGGGCGAACTCGTCGAGACGAGCCGCCTCTACGCGCGCACGATCGCGAAGATCGAGCCGGAATGGCTCGAAACGGTCGGCGCGCATCTGCTGAAGAAATCGCTATCGGACGCGCATTGGGAGAAGAAGGCCGCGCAGGTCGTCGCCTACGAACGCGCGACGCTGTACGGGCTGACGGTGTATGCGCGTCGGCGCGTGAGCTTCGGCAAGCAGGACGCGAAATACGCGCGCGAACTGTTCATTCGCGGGGCGCTCGTCGAAGGCGAATTCGATACGCGTCTGCCGTTCTTCGCGCACAACCGCAAGCTCGTCGCGGACATCGAGCAACTGGAACACAAGTCGCGCCGTCAGGACGTGCTCGTCGACGATGAACTCATCTACGGCTTCTACGATTCGCTGATCCCCGAAAACATCTGGACGGGCGCGGCGTTCGAGCGCTGGTATCGCGACGAGCAGAAGAAAGAGGGCAACGACAAGCTGCTGTTCCTGTCGCGCGACGACCTCATGCGTCACGAAGCTGCCGGCGTCACGACGGATCTGTTTCCGAAGCGCATGACGATGTCGGGCATCGAAATGGCGCTGACGTATCACTTCGAGCCGGGTTCGCCGCGCGACGGCGTCACGCTGCAAGTGCCGCTTTACGGGCTGAATCAGGTCGATGCGCGCCGCGTCGAATGGCTCGTGCCCGGCATGATCAAGGAGAAGGTGCAACTGCTGCTGAAGTCGCTGCCGCAGAAGCTGCGCCGTCACGTCGTGCCGTTGCCGGAATACGCCGCGGCTTTCGCCGGGCGTCATGGCGGGCCGAAGTTCGGCGCGGGCGCGCTCGTCGATTCGCTCATCGCCGATATTCGCGAGCAG
The DNA here is from genome assembly GCF_023631045.1 of Caballeronia sp. AZ7_KS35. Taxonomy (NCBI): domain Bacteria; kingdom Pseudomonadati; phylum Pseudomonadota; class Betaproteobacteria; order Burkholderiales; family Burkholderiaceae; genus Caballeronia; species Caballeronia sp. AZ7_KS35. Next base: position 64,863 of record NZ_JALQDV010000002.1, read on the forward strand.
ACGCAAATCGCCGTGAAAAGCGCCGATTTCAAGCTGGAAACGCTGCCCGCGCACCTGTTCATGAACCTCAAGGTGATCGACGAACACGGCCGCCAGCTCGCGATGGGCCGCAATCTCGCGCAGTTGCGCGCGGAACTCGGCGGGCAGGCGCAGCAGCAGTTCCAGAAACTGACGTCGGCGGCGGCGTTCGATGCGCTTTCCGGGGACTCCGATACGCCGCCCGCACAGCAACCGGCAAGCGAAGGCACCGCGCTCTACGAGAACCTCACGACGTGGAACTTCGGCAAGCTGCCCGAGCTGCTGGAAATCCGCCGGCGCGGGCAGACGCTCTTCGGCTATCCGGCGCTCGTCGATCGCGGCACGCATTGCGACGTCGAAGTGTTCGATTCGCCCGAGGAAGCGGTGCGTATTCATCGCGCGGGATTGCGCCGGCTTTTCGCGCTGCAGTTGCGCGAGCCGATTCGCTATCTCGAGAAAAATCTGCCGGGCCTGCGGGAGATGTCGATGCAATACATGGCGCTCGGCACGGCGGACGAACTGCGCGATCAGATCGTGGAAACGGCGCTCGATCGCGCGTGCCTGCAAGACCCGCTGCCCGACGACGACGCCAGCTTCCACGCGCGCCGCGACGCCGCGAAAGGGCGTCTGACGCTGCTCGCGAACGAAATCGCGCGGCTCGTCGGCACGATCCTCAACGAATATGCGGCGCTCGCCAAAAAGCTGGCGTCGGTGAAATCGTTCGCGTCGGCCTATGCGGACATGCAGGCGCAATTGAGCGCGCTCATCGGCAAGCGTTTCGTCATCGATACGCCGTATGCGCAGCTTGCGCATTTTCCGCGCTATGTGAAGGCGATCGCGCAGCGCGTCGACAAGCTCAAGGCCGATCCGGCCCGCGACGCGCGTCTCGCCGCCGATCTGCAGCCGCTCGCGCAGAACTATCAGCGCGCGTTATCGCAGCGCGGCGGCGTCGCGGATGCGCGGCTTGCCGAATATCGCTGGCTGCTGGAGGAATTGCGCGTATCGCTGTTCGCGCAGGAACTGCGCACGCCGATGCCGGTCTCGGTAAAACGCCTCCACAAGGTGTGGGAATCGATGCAGCGTTAGGTTTCCGCTGGAAAGACGCAAAGAATCAACGTATTGCGCAAAAAGACCTCGCTCGTCAACCCGCCGCGCGAGGCAAACGTTCTACAATGACGCCTGCCCTCCGAAGCCTACTTTTCATGCGCAATATTTTCCGTTCCGGCCGCGTGCGTGCCTTCGCCGCACGCGCAGCCATCGCAACCGGCGCCGCCTTGGTCGCCTCCGCAGCACTGGCCAACAATGTCATCGTGCTCAACTCGGCGGAAGCCACGCTGAGTCTCATCGACGAAAACACGCATCAGGTCGTCGGCACCGTGCCGACGGGCAAAGAGCCGCATCACCTGATGCCCACGCCCGACAGCTCATCGCTGATCGTTGCGAATTCGGTGTCGAACAACCTGATGTTCGTCGATCCGAAAACCGGCGCGTTCCAGCGCTGGGTGCAGGACATCGAAGATCCGTATCAGCTCGGTTTTTCGCCGGACAAGAAATGGTTCGTCTCGACGGGTCTGCGCCTCGACCGCCTCGATATCTATCATTTCGACGGCAAGAATTTGAGCGTCGCGAAGCGCCTGCCGCTCGCCACGATGCCGAGCCACATCGCGTTCACGAACGACAGCTCGACCGCGTTCATCTCGCTGCAGGTGTCCGGCGAAATCGCGGCGATCGACCTGCCGACGCAGACCGTCAAATGGAAGATGAAGGTCGGCAAGGTGCCCGCGGGCGTCTGGCTCACGCCGGGCGACAAATATCTGCTCGTCGGCATGACCGGCGCGGATTACGTGGCCGTGGTCGACTGGCGCAACCAGAAGGTCGTCAAGACCATCACGACCGGCAAGGGCGCGCACAACTTCCGCTCGATGGTCGACGGCAAGCACGTACTCGTTTCGAATCGCGTGGCGAACACGATCAGCATCATCGACGAGGACACGCTCACGAACGTCGGCGACATCACCGGTCTCTTGCCCGGCCCCGACGACATGGAACTTTCCGCCGACAAGAAGTATCTGTGGGTTACGTTCCGCTTCGCGAAGCACGTCGGCGTGATCGACCTGGCGAATCGTAAGCTGATCGAAACCATCAAGGTCGGCCGCTCGCCGCACGGCATCTACTTCTACAATCGCGCGCCGGTGACGGCGCCGAACGGGGCGTAAGCAAACAGGGCGCGCGTTCGCGCCCTGTACTACGATTGAGGGATGGCCGGTCCCGGACGGCCGCACGCACCACGGAGCACCATGTTTCATTCCATTCTTTCGTCGCTGGACGGTCTCGTTTCCTGGCTTCAGACGCAGCTCTACGTCGATGTCGTGCAGCCGGTCCTGTTCAAGATCGGCATGATGGACTACGACGAAGACACCTACGACGCGCTGTACTGGGTGATCGTCGGCGTGCTCGAAGTGCTCGCGATGTACGCGATCCTGCGGCCGCTCGAAGCTTTCCGCCCGGCGGAGGAGTGGAAAGACCGCAAAGGCGTGCGCGTGGACGTGCTCTACACGTGGATCGTCAAGCTCGGCATCCTCAATCTGTTTTTCTTCTTCACGTTCCAGCCGCTCTTCGATTCGATGCAGAGCTGGCTGCGCCTCCATAACGTGCCGAATCTCGAGATCGACAACCTGTGGCCCGGCGTGACGACGCAGCCGCTCGTCACGTTCGTCATCTATCTGCTCATTCTCGATCTGGCGGGATACTGGTATCACCGGCTGGAGCATCGTTTCGGCATCTGGTGGGAATTGCACGCGGTGCATCACAGCCAGCAGAAGATGTCGCTCTGGACCGACGACCGCAACCATCTGCTCGACGACGTTCTTCAGGCGAGCTTCTTCGCGTGCGTCGCGCTCGTGATCGGCGTGGAGCCGTCGCAGTTCGTCGTGCTCGTCGCCATCACCAACTTCATGCAGAGCGTGCAGCACGCGAACATCCGCATGCACTTCGGCTGGCTCGGGGAGCGCATTGTCGTAAGTCCGGCGTTTCATCGCCGCCATCACGCGATCGGCTTCGGTCACGAAGGCACGACTTACGGTTGCAACTTCGGCGTGCTGTTCTCGTTCTGGGACATCATCTTCCGCTCGGCGTCGTTCGATCGCACCGTCGAGCCGACGGGCATTCGCGACCAGCTCGGTGCGCCGGGCGTTGCGCCCGTCCATTACGGCGACGGCTTCGTCGAACAGCACTGGCTCGCGTTCAAACGCATCGCCGCGCGCCTTTCCGCTCGCCGTGCGGGTGCATCCGCTTCCGACAACTCGGCGGCCGTCTGAACGTCTCCGGTTCGACCAGCGCCCGTGCGCGGCGCTGGTTTATCCTGTCGGTTCCTTCTTCTTTTAAGAAACACGCATGAGTGACTTGCTGCGTTCGTTCGTGCGCGCGCTTGCGAACGTCTTTCATCCGCGCATGCTCTGGCTGACGCTGATGCCCTTCGGCGTCGCCACCGTGGTCTGGGGCGCGGTGCTCTGGTTCTTCTGGCAGACGCTTACCGGCGCCGCCAACGACTGGCTCAGCGCGTGGGCGCTGACCTCGTGGATGTACCGTCTCTTCGATGCCGTCGGCTTTTCGTCGCTGCACGCGGTGATCGCGCCGTTTCTCGTCGTCATCATGACGGTGCCGCTGATCGTCGTGACGGTGCTGCTGCTCATCGCCACGTTGTCGATGCCGGGCGTCGTCAAGCTCCTCACACGTCGCCCGAAAGGTCATTACTCATCGCTCGAAGAGCGGCGCGGCGGCTCGTGGTACGGCAGTCTCGGACACTCGGTCGTGACCACGGTCGTCTGTCTCGTGCTGCTCGTCGTCACGCTGCCGCTGTGGCTCATTCCGCCGTTCTTCGCCTTGATTCCGCCGCTGTTGTGGGGCTGGCTCACGTATCGCGTGATGACTTACGACGCGCTCGCGCTTCACGCGAGCGCCGACGAGCGCCGCGCGATCGTGCGCGATGCACGCTGGCCCTTGCTTGCGATCGGCATCGTGAGCGGCCTGCTCAGTTCTGTCCCGACGATGCTCTGGGCATGGTCCGTCTGGCTCTTGCCGCTCTTTCCGGTCGTCGCCGCCGTGACGATCTGGGCGTATGCGTTCATCCTCGTGTTTTCGGCGCTGTGGTTCGCGCATTACTGCCTGCACGCGCTGGAGCGCTTGCGCGCGAGCGAGCCGCAATTCCCGGCGATCACGGTCGAATCCCGCGACGTTTCACTGTAAGCACGAAAAAAGCAAAGGGGCATTCATGGGCATTGGCGTCATCATCATCGGCGACGAAATCTTGTCCGGCCGCCGCACCGACAAGCATCTGCCGAAAATCATCGAACTGCTGGGCGCGCGCGGCCTGTCGCTCGACTGGGCCGAATACGTCGGCGACGATCCCGCGCGCATCACCGCGACGCTCGCGCGCACGTTCGCATCGGGCGATATCGTGTTTTCGACGGGCGGCATCGGCGCGACGCCCGACGACCACACGCGCCAGTGCGCCGCCAAGGCGCTCGGCGTGCCGCTGGAGCTGCATCCCGAAGCGGCGGAACTGATCCGCGCGCGCATCCGCGACACGGCGGCGCAGGCAGGCAAGCCGGTCGAGCTGGAGTCGCCGGAGAACTTGCATCGGCTGAACATGGGCACGTTTCCGCGCGGCGCAGAGATCATCCCGAACAGCTACAACAAGATTCCGGGCTTTTCGGTCGGCGATCATCATTTTGTGCCGGGCTTTCCGGTCATGGCCTGGCCGATGATCGAATGGGTGCTCGACACGAAGTACGCGCATCTGCATCACGCGACGCCGCATGTCGAGCGGTCGCTGCTCGTCTTCGGCCTGCCCGAGTCGCGCATCACGCCGCTGATGGTTTCGATCGAGCGCGACTTCGAGGGCGTGCGTGCGTTCAGCCTGCCGAGCGTCGGCGATGCTACGCGCGGGGCGCTTTACGAGCGCGCGCATATCGATCTGGGCGTGAAGGGCGATCCCGAGCAGGCGAACGCGGCGTTCGACGTGCTGCGCGAGGGCGTGATCGCGCTCGGCGGTGAAGTCGTGGAAGTGCCGCCGGAGGAAGCGAAGTGACGCTGCTGGAAGTGATCGCCACGACCGTCGCCGACGCGCGGGCAGCCGAGCGCGGCGGTGCGGACCGTCTCGAACTCATCACCGCGATGGGCGAGGGCGGACTGACGCCGAGCATCGGCCTGATCGAATCGGTGATCGAGGCGGTCGGGATTCCGGTGAACGTGATCGTGCGGCCGCACAGCCGCTCGTTCGTCTACGATGCCGACGACTACGCGGTCATGCTGCGCGATGTTCGCGCGATCGCGAAGACGCGCGCGAACGCGATCGTCGTGGGGATGCTGCGCGCCGATGGCTCCGTCGACACCGACGGCCTCGCGCGCGTGATCGAAGCAGCGGATGGCCTGCAGCTCACGTTTCACCGCGCATTCGACGAAACACGCGATCTGCTCGCTGCGTTCGATACGCTGCTGCAGTTCGGTGCCGTCACGAATGTGCTGACGTCGGGCGGCAAGCCTTCCGTGCTGGACGCTCAGGAAACGATTTCGAAGCTCGTCGAAAACGCGGTGGGAACGCGCTGCGCGATTCTGGCGGGCGCCGGATTGACCGTCGATGCGGTCGCGCCGTTCGTCGCATCGACGCGCGTGAAAGCGGTGCACTTTGGCTCGGGCGTGCGCGTCGATGGGAAGTCTCTGGCGCCCGTCGATGAAGCGAGGGTCAGGCGCGTGCGGACTTTGCTCGACGCGCGTGCTTGAGCAAAACCTTCAAGCCCCGATCCAGGGCAGCTTGCGGAAACACCATCCCGATACCGTTTTCCGATGCCCCTGTCCGTCCTTATCGCCTTCGAAGCCTTCGAGCAGGTCGTACGCCTGGGCGTAGCCTTCCTTCTGCGCCGCGACCGCAGCGAGCTTCGAGCGCGCGGCGCTGCGACACAAAAACACGACAGGCGTATCCGGGGTGGCGACCTGTCGCAATTGTTCGATAAACTCGGCGTTTGGCACGGAACCGGGGTAGCGAATCCATTCGATGTGCGCGTACTGAGCGCCATCGATGGCCGGGCGGCCGACCCAATCGAGTTCGGCGCGGGTGCGAACGTCGACGAGGCGTACGCGCGGGTCGAGTTGCAGCAATTCAAATGCTTCGGCGGGTGAGAACGCGCCCGCGTAGGTCAGATTGTTTTCGGCGGCGCGTTTGCCGGCCTGGGCATACAGCTGTTCGAGCGTGCTCATGACGTATGGGTCTCCGTAGGCGCAAAGAATCATTCTAGCGTGGCGCGCAGTTTCGACACCGCGCGCGAAATTGGTGCAAGAAGAGTCCGATGCACTATGAAAGTGCTGAAGAAATATCAGACAAACCGTGCTGCACTGATTTGGTGCTCGACGCGGAGACGGCGACACGAACGCCGCCATCGAAAGCGAAGTGGTTTCACCCAAAACGCGCGCTGCTTCAAGCGCTTAGCGCGAAGATGGTGCGCTTGGCACGGAAGCTGCTTTTCCATCCTCGATTGAATCGAAGTACAGGATTGGTCGGGGCGGCGAAGCGATTCGCCGACTTTTGTTAATCAGGAGATAGGTAATGAGTAAATCCGTGGCCGACGTCATGCAACTCGTCAAGGACGAGGACGTCAAGTTCGTCGACTTCCGCTTCACCGACACGCGCGGCAAAGAACAACACGTTTCCGTGCCGGTCTCGGCATTCGACGAAGACAAATTTGAAAGCGGCCACGCTTTCGACGGTTCGTCCATCGCAGGCTGGAAGGGCATCGAAGCGTCGGACATGCTGCTCGTGCCGGACGCGAACACCGCCTTCATCGACCCGTTCTTCGAAGAATCGACGCTGGTTCTGTCCTGCGACGTGGTCGAGCCGGCCGACGGCAAGGGCTACGAGCGCGACCCGCGTTCCCTCGCGAAGCGCGCGGAAGCCTATCTCAAGAGCTCGGGCCTCGGCGACACCGCCTACTTCGGTCCGGAGCCGGAATTCTTCATTTTCGACTCGGTGCAGTGGAACACGGACCAGTCGGGCACGTTCGTGAAGATCGGCTCGGAAGAAGCACCGTGGTCGTCGGCGAAGGAATTCGAAGGCGGCAACACCGGCCACCGTCCGGGCACGAAGGGCGGCTACTTCCCGGTCGCTCCCGTCGACACGTTCCAGGACATCCGCTCGGAAATGTGTCTACTGCTCGAGCAGATCGGCATTCCGGTCGAAGTGCATCACCACGAAGTGGCGGGCCAGGGCCAAAACGAAATCGGCACCAAGTTCTCGACGCTGGTTCAGCGCGCGGACTGGCTGCAGCAGATGAAGTACATCATTCATAACGTGGCGCACACGTACGGCAAGACGGCGACGTTCATGCCGAAGCCGGTCGTCGGCGACAACGGTTCGGGCATGCACGTTCACCAGTCGATCTGGAAGGACGGTCAGAACCTGTTCGCGGGCAACGGCTACGCGGGTCTGTCGGAATTCGCGCTGTTCTACATCGGCGGCATTATCAAGCATGCGCGCGCGCTGAACGCGATCACGAACCCGGGCACGAACTCGTACAAGCGCCTCGTGCCGCACTTCGAAGCGCCGGTGAAGCTGGCTTACTCGGCTCGCAACCGTTCGGCATCGATCCGTATTCCGCACGTCTCGAACCCGAAGGGCCGCCGTATCGAAACGCGCTTCCCGGATCCGCTCGCGAACCCGTACCTGTGCTTCTCCGCGCTGATGATGGCGGGTCTCGACGGCGTGCAGAACAAGATTCACCCGGGCGAAGCCGCGGACAAGAATCTGTACGACCTGCCGCCGGAAGAAGACAAGAAGATCCCGACCGTTTGCGCGGGCCTCGACCAGGCGCTCGACGCACTCGACGCGGACCGCGAGTTCCTGACGCGCGGCGGCGTGTTCACGGATTCGATGCTCGACGCATACATCGAACTGAAGACGAACGAGCTGCAGCGTTATCGTCAGGCGGTGCATCCGATCGAGTTCGAGATGTACTACTCGCTGTAAAGCAGCATGATCGAAGCGCGTTTTGTCGTGAGCAGTCCGATGAGGCGCGCGACGTGTGCTGAACAGTGATCCAAAGGGACGGCGCGCCGTCCCTTTTTTAATCGCTGCTCAGTGTCATGAAACGATAAGAAGATCGGTGTCACGAACGACCTCATCGACTGCACGATGGTGCTCAAGAATCTGATCAAGGCGCGCAAAGGCCACGCCGATGCGCTCTCCGACAATACGCAGCTCGCGGCAAGCGGACTGCTGCCCGGCTTCGAGGCGCTGCCCACGAACGTGCTCGTTCTGGACGTGCGCAATCTGCGGATCGCGTATGCGAATCCATCGGCCGAAGCGATGCTGGAAATGTCGCGCAAGCAGTTGACGCAGACGAACTGGCCCGACCTCTTCGCGAACGCGGACGAGCTCGCGACCACGATCGCGTCGATCGCCGAGAACCGCTTCAACGCGACGCGGCTCGACGCGGTGCTCGAGAGGCAGAATCGCGAGCCGGTGCATGTGCATGCGATCGTCGGCTATCTCGAAGCCGCGCCGGAATACGTGCTGCTCGAACTCTTCGAGAACGAGCGACATCTGCGCACGGACCGCGAAGAGCGTATCCACGATCTCACCGCGGTCAACAAGCAGCTCATCCGCAATCTCGCGCATGAGATCAAGAATCCGCTCGGCGGCATTCGCGGTGCGGCGCAGTTGCTCGAATTCGAACTCGGCGCGCGCGAACGCGACGAACTGCGCGAATACACGCAGGTCATCATCAAGGAATCGGATCGGCTGCAGACGCTCGTCGATCGCTTGCTGGAGCCGCACCGGCATCCGCATATCGTGGGCGACGTGAACATCCACGAAGTCTGCGAGCGGGTGCGCGCCGTGATCCTCGCGGAGTTTCCGCGCGGCCTCACGATCGAGCGCGACTACGACGTGAGCGTGCCCGATCTGCGCGGCGACAAGGAACAGTTGATTCAGGCGCTGCTGAACATCGTGCGCAACGCGGCCGAAGCGCTGAAGGACCGCATCTCACAAGGCGATGCGAAGATCGAGCTGCGCACGCGCATCGCGCGCAAGGTGACCATCGGCAAGAAGCTGCACAAACTGGCACTGGACTTGCATATCACTGACAACGGTCCCGGCATCCCCAGCGAAATCCGCGACCGGATCTTCTTTCCGCTCGTATCGGGCAGGGAAGACGGCAGCGGTCTCGGCCTCACGCTCGCGCAGTCGTTCGTGCATCAGCACGATGGGCTGATCGAAGTGGAAAGCCGGCCGGGCTGTACCGAGTTCGCCATCCTGTTGCCGTTCGAGAATTGACCAGCGACTTCACGCCAAGGAACGTAGTGCCGCATGCTTTGACGCCTGACCGTTTCGACGGGCTCACACCGAACCACACGAAGACTTCTCGCCGAACGATATGAAGCCGATCTGGATAGTAGACGACGACCAATCCATCCGCTGGGTGCTGGAAAAGGCGCTCGCACGAGAAAACTTCACGACGCGCAGCTTCTCCGGCGTGCGCGACGCGCTTGCCGCGCTCGAAGGAGAAAGCCCGCAAGTGCTCGTCTCGGACATCCGCATGCCGGGCGGGTCCGGGCTGGAACTGCTGCAGACCGTGCGCGACCGCTTGCCGGGCTTGCCTGTCATCATCATGACGGCGTTCTCGGATCTCGACAGCGCAGTGGCCGCGTTTCAGGGCGGCGCCTTCGAATATCTCGCCAAGCCATTCGATGTCGACAAGGCCGTCGAGCTGATCCGCCGCGCCGTGGATGAAAGCATGCGCGGCGAAGCGTCGGTCGACGAGCGCGTGACCGAGACGCCCGAGATGCTCGGTCAGGCGCCCGCGATGCAGGACATGTTCCGCGCGATCGGCCGTCTGTCGCATTCGGCGGCGACCGTGCTCATCACGGGCGAATCAGGCACCGGAAAGGAGCTTGTCGCGCGCGCCTTGCACCGACATAGCCCACGCGCAAACGGACCCTTCATCGCGCTGAACACGGCGGCGATTCCGAAGGATCTGCTGGAGTCCGAACTGTTCGGGCACGAGCGCGGCGCGTTCACCGGCGCGCAGGCGATGCGTCAGGGCCGCTTCGAACAAGCCGAGAACGGCACGCTCTTTCTCGATGAAATCGGCGACATGCCGTTCGACCTCCAGACGCGCCTGCTGCGCGTGCTGTCGGACGGGCAGTTCTATCGCGTGGGCGGGCACAATCCGCTGAAGGCGAACGTGCGCGTGATCGCGGCGACGCATCAGAATCTCGAATCGCGCGTGCGGCAGGGCTTGTTTCGCGAGGACTTGTATCACCGATTGAATGTGATTCGGCTGCGTCTGCCGGCGTTGCGCGAACGCAGCGAGGATATCCCGCTGCTCACGCGACACTTCCTGCAGAAGAGCGCGCGCGATCTGGGTGTCGAGCCCAAGCGCGTGTCGGACGATGCACTCGCGTATCTCGCGTCGCTGCCGTTTCCCGGCAACGTGCGTCAACTGGAGAACCTGTGCAACTGGCTCACGGTGATGGCGCCCGCGCAGGTGATCGAGCAGAAGGATCTGCCGCCCGATCTCACGTCGCGTCAGGAGGTGAGCGCCGAGAGTCTCGCCGTATCGACGGATGGCGCGGTCGCGCCGGTTCCCAATGCCGTGAACGGCGCCGGATCCGCGCCGATCGCGGCGGCGCCGGCGGGCGTCGCGGCGAGCGTGTGGGAGAACGGCTTGCGCACGGAAGTCGCGCGACTGTTGCGCGAGAATTCCGCCGATGTCATGGACGAACTCGCGCGCCGTTTCGAAGCGGCGGTGATCCGCGAGGCGCTCGACTTCACGCGCGGGCGCAAGGTGGAGGCGGCGGAGCGTCTGGGCATCGGCCGCAATACGATCACGCGCAAGATTCAGGAGTTGCATCTCGACGCGTGAACGTCGTTACGACGGGATCAGCCGATCGTCGCGATCACGGGCGCGTGGTCCGACGGCTGGTCCCACTTGCGCGGCACCTTGTCGACTTCGCATGACGTGCAGCGCGCGGCCAGTTCCGCCGACAGCAGGATGTGGTCGATGCGCAGCCCCGCGTTGCGGCGAAACGCCATCATCCGGTAATCCCACCACGTAAAGAGCTTCTCGGCCTGCTCGAACTTGCGGAAGGCATCGGTCAGGCCGAGCCCGACGAGTTGCGCGAAGTGCGCGCGCTCTTCGGGCGACACGAGGTTCTGGCCTTCCCATGCTTTCGGATCGTGCACGTCGCGGTCTTCCGGCGCGATGTTGTAATCGCCCAGCAACGCGAGCTGCGGATGACGCGCCATGTCTTCGCGCAACCATTCGCGCAGTGCGTCCAGCCAGCGCATCTTGTAGGCGAATTTCTCGGAGCCGGGCGCCTGTCCGTTCGGGAAATATGCGGAGATGATGCGCACGCCGTCGATCGTCGCGGCGATCACGCGTTGCTGCAGATCTTCGAATCCGGGAATGTTGCGCACGACGCTGATTTCATCGACTTGGAAGCCGGCATCGGCGCGCACCAGAATGCCGACGCCGTTGTACGTCTTCTGCCCGGCGAACCAGCTTTTGTAGCCGGCGGCTTCGAGTTCGGCGCGGGGAAATTTCTCGTCGGGGAGCTTCAGTTCCTGAAGGCACAGCACGTCGACGCCCGAGAGCGCGAGCCAGTCGATGACATGCTGCTGGCGGACTTTGAGGGAATTGACGTTCCAGGTGGCGATTTTCATGAGTGCCCGTTTTCTTCGTAGAGCGCGGCCGTTGCGCTGAAGGCTCGATTCTAGCGGAGCGGTGGGGCGGGGGCGGGCTCGCAGACGTCACACATAAACGAATCTGACCAGATGAAAAAACACAGGCGCGGCGAAGCAGATCGAATCGACACGATCGAGCATGCCGCCGTGTCCGGCGATCATCGAGCCCCAGTCCTTCGCGCCGAGCGAACGCTTCACCGCTGAAAGAACCAGCCCGCCGATGAACCCCGCCAGAACGATGGCGAACGACATGCCGAGCGCCGCGCCGAAGCCGAATGGCGTGATCCGGTAAAGCGCCGCGCCGCAAAGGGTCGCCAGCGCGCCACCGCCGACGAAGCCTTCGACCGTTTTAGAAGGCGAAAGCACGGGTGCGATCTTGCGCTTGCCGAACAGTTTCCCCACGACGTACTGCAAGACATCGCTGATCTGCACGACGAGCAGGAAGTAGAAGAGCAATAACGCGTTCTGCCCGCGATAGCCGGGAATGTCGAGCGTCAGGAGCGCGGCGGCGTGGCTCAGGCCGTAGACGCAGACCATCAGCGCCCAATTAATGCGTGCATTGCGACTCAGAAAGTCGCGCGTATCCTGCGTCAGCGCCGATACCAGTGACATCGCGAAGAAGAGATGCACCGGTACGAAGATGGAATACATGCCGTACCAGTTGATGCCAAGCAGAATGTACTGAACGGGAACCGCGACAAAGAACGCGAGGAACAGCGTCGAGTGATCGCTCGGCGTGGTCGGGGTGAGTGTTATGAACTCGCGCAACGTGAGGAATGACAGTAGCGCGAAGACCACATAAGTTGCAGTCTCGCCGAGTCCAATGGCGATCGCCATGACGGCGACCATGCCCCACCACGCGCGGATGCGTTCATTGAGGTTGACGATAGTCGCGCTCTTGCCATTCGGCCGGGCGGCGAGGATGGCGCCTGTCACGGTCGCGACGGCGAGAAAGCCCGCCACGCCCGCGATCAATTTCCAAAACAGTTCTGGCATGTTCGAGAATCGGAGATGTTGTGGCAGCAAGCTCAGTCTGAGCAAGCCGATGGCGCCAGCGCGACGATCGCATCGCGCATGCGTGTGAGAAAAGCAGATTTGTCATCGGTCGCCCGAAGCGCTTCGCCCGCGCCGAAATGGACTTTGCAGATCAACGGAATCGGCCAGATCGCGCCCTTGGGCATGATCCGCTGAAGATTCTCGAGATAGACCGGCGTGAGGGCGATGCCGGGAAACTCGCTTGCCAGATAAAAGAGTCCGCTCTTGAAGCCTTGCGGCAAAGCATCCGTGCCACGTGTGCCTTCGGGAAAGATAATCACCGAATGCCCCTTCGTGAGCGCATCGCGAACCGGATCGAGCGGATCGCCATCTCCTTCGCGTCGACGATCGATCAGCACGACGTTCAGCAGTTTCTGCGCGATATGTCGCTTGAGCGCGTTGGCGTTCCAGTAGTCGCGCGCAGCAACGGGCCGCACGGAATCGCGCAAACTGCGCGGCAACGCAGCGAGGATAGCGAGTGTGTCGATATGGCTCGTGTGATTCGAGAAGTAGATCTGTTGAGTTTCGCCTGCACGAGAGACATGACAGACTGGGTAGGCTCCAGCGACCAAGCGAACGAGAGATAACAGTAAATCGCGTTGCCAGGCATATATCCGTTTCATGAGTCGGTAGTGGTGTGGATTGCTTATTTATATTCCGTTCACATGCGCATCGACTGAGCAAGTGGTCTTGACAAGATGTGTCAGATGTTTAGCAAGTGATAACAGAACTGCATAACAAAGAGGCTCTGCAATCCTAACGGTTGACGGGATGCAAAAGTGCCCTGATAGTAGCGGCTTTTTCGATCCATCGGGACGTCAGGCATGGTCGACGAACCGGCGAAAACATCGCAATGAGCCTCTACGCACTCAAGCCGCGCTTCCAAATTCTGCTTCGTCCATTCACAAATTGGCTCGCGCGGCGAGGCGTGACCGCAAACCAGGTCACGGTAGCCGCGATGCTTGGATCGATGGCAGTCGGTGCATCGGCGTGGCTCGGTTATCCCGAGCGCGGTCTGTTTCTGCTCATTCCGCTGTGGCTTTTCATCCGCATGGCGCTGAATGCCATCGACGGCATGCTTGCGCGCGAACACGGCCATAAGAGCGCATTGGGCGCTTACCTGAACGAACTAGGCGATGTGATCTCGGACACGGCGCTCGTGCTGCCGTTTCTGGCCGTGCCGGCTTTCGCGCCATCGGACGTGTGGCTCTTCGCCTGGACGGCGTGCGTAGTCGAGTGCGCGGGACTGATCGGACCACTGGCCGGCGCGGATCGTCGCTACGACGGGCCATTCGGCAAGAGCGACCGCGCGCTGGCGCTCGGGGCATTTGCGCTCTGGTTCGGAATGGGGCTGCCGGTCGGTTCGACGTTCGTCTGGCTGTGGCGTGCACTGATCGCACTCGCGGTATTGACTGCGATCAGACGCGTCGCGATGGGCGTTCGCTTATCGCGTGAAACGGGCCGTTAAGCGTTACCTGCAACATCGAAACAACGAAGGCAAAAATCACATGACTCAAGCGACTATTCGACGCGCACAAGAGGCGCGCTTCACGACTCACGACGGTGAAGCGCTTTTCTATCGGCACTGGCCCGCGGCGGGCGCGACACGCAGCGGCGCTGTGGTGCTGCTGCATCGGGGGCACGAGCATTCGGCGCGTGTCGCGCATCTGGTCGATGAACTCGACATGCCTGGCTACGATTTCTTTGCGTGGGACGCGCGTGGGCACGGACGTTCGCCCGGCGCGCGCGGATACAGTCCGAACGCAGCGGCTTGCGTGCGCGACCTCCAGTGCTTCGTCGAACACATCCGCGACGTTCATGGCGTCGCCATCGAAGACATGGCGGTCGTCGGTCAGAGCGTCGGCGCCGTGCTGGCCGCGGCCTGGGCGCACGATTATGCGCCGCCCGTGCGCTGTCTCGCGCTCGCATCGCCGGCGTTTCATATCAAGCTGTACGTGCCATTTGCACGTCCGGGATTGCGTCTGATGCACGAGCTTCGCGGTCTGTTCTATGTGAACAGCTATGTGAAGCCAAAATTTTTGACGCACGATCCGGAGCGCATCGCCAGCTATGCCGCGGATCCGCTGATCACGCGGCCGATCGCGGTCAATATGCTGCTGGACCTGCACGACACGGCGAGGCGCATCGTCGACGATGCGGCCGCCATCACCGTGCCGACGCAACTGCTGATCTCGGGTGCGGATTGGGTCGTGCATCGCGGACCGCAGGAACGCTTCTTCGAGCGGCTCGGGTCGGCGCGCAAGGAGCGCATCGTGCTGCCCGGTTTCTATCACGATACGCTCGGTGAACGCGACCGCGCGCAGGCGCTCGCGCCGCTGCGGGCGTTTCTGCTGCGTGAGTTCGAGGCGCCTTGCGCGCGAGTCTCGCTCGTGGATGCCGACACGCGCGGACCTTTTCATGCGGAATACGAAGCGTTGAAACAAGCTCCCGCCAGTCCGCTCGCGCGTTTGTACTGGATGACTGCGCGCGCGGGGTTGCGGGTGGGCGGCGCATTCTCGGAGGGCATTGCACTTGGGCATCGGCTCGGGTTCGATTCCGGCTCGACGCTCGACTACGTGTACCGCAACGAAGCGAGGGGACGCGGATGTGTGGGGCGGCACATCGATCGCAACTACCTCGACTCTCCTGGCTGGGTGGGCATCCGTCAGCGCAAGATCAATATCGAGGCGTTGATCGCCGAGGCGATGACGCGAATCACGCGCTCGGGCGAGACGGTCCGGATCGTCGATATCGCGGCGGGACATGGCCGTTATGTCCTTGACGCCATCGCCGCGGTGACCCGTCGCGATGGCGTGTCGCCCGAGCACATTCTGTTGCGCGATTACAGCGCGCCGAACGTCGATGCTGGACGCGCTCTGATTGCGCAACGTGGTCTCGAAAGCGTTGCGCGTTTCGAGCAAGGCGATGCCTTCGACGAGGCCTCGCTCGCCGCGCTCGATCCCCGTCCGACGCTTGCGATCGTGTCAGGGCTGTATGAGCTTTTTGGCGACAACGCTTCGATAGAACAGTCGCTCCGTGGTCTCGCGCGCGCCGTGCAACCTGGCGGCTACCTCGTCTATACCGGACAGCCGTGGCATCCGCAGCTCGAATTCATTGCGCGCGTGCTTGGGAATCATCGTGGCGAGACAGCGTGGGTCATGCGTCGCCGTTCGCAGGCGGAAATGGACGAACTCGTCGCGCGCGCCGGCTTTCGCAAGATCACGCAGCGCATCGATGAAAAGGGGATCTTCACGGTGACGCTTGCCGAGCGCGTCGCGTCCTGATGAATAGCGCTGCCTTGTCCGTCGCCGGTGCGCGAAGCGAACGGGACGCCTCCTTGATGTTGCGATCCGGATGGCTCGCGATCATGGGCGCGTTGTTCTTTTCGACATACGCCTTCGCGAACTGGCTGGCGTCGACGCGCGCCTCGGTGCCCACCTTCGCATTCGCATGGGAACGGGCCATTCCGTTCATGCCGTGGAGCATCGTGCCGTATTGGTCCATCGATGTGTTCTACGCGCTCTCGTTCCTGTTGTGCGTCAGGCGCGCGGCGCTCTACGCGCACGTCCGCAGGCTTTTCACGGTGCAAGTGATCTCCGTGGCATGTTTCATCGCGTGGCCGTTGAGCTTCGGCGCCGAGCGGCCAGTCTCGAGCGGTGTGACCGGGGTGCTATTCGACCTCCTGACGGGCATCGATAAGCCGTATAACCAGGCTCCATCGCTGCACATCGGATTGCTGATCGTGCTTTGGACGTTCTACGCGGGCGTTCTGCGGAACAAAGCTGCTCGTGCGGTCTTGCATCTCTGGTTCATGGCGATCGGTGTTTCCGTTCTGACCACATGGCAGCACCATGTGATCGACGTGCCGACCGGCGCGGCGGTGGGTGCCTTTGCGCTATTTCTCTTTCCTCTCGCAGACGATGTGACCCGCGCCGCGCTCCCTTGCGCGCGAAGCCGGCGGATAGCTGGCGTCTATGCGACCGTCGCGGTCGCGCTGACCGCATTCACGTTGAGCCTTGTGAGGCATGCCGTTGGTGCCGCGCTTGTCACGGGATGGGTTTCGCTGGCATTCGCTTGCGTTGCGTGGATTTATTGGCAAGGCTCGCCTGCCGCGTTTCAGAAGGACGAGCGGGGCCGCATTCCGTTGGCCGTCCGTCTGCTGCTCGCTCCGGCTATCGCTGGCGCATTCATCAACTCACGGTTATGGACGCGCAAGAGGCCATCGCCTGTTCGCGTTGCGACCGGCGTCTCCATCGGTCGCACGCCGACGCCTCGCGAATGGCGGCAGCATGGTTTCGATGCATTGCTCGATCTGACGGCCGAGATGCCGCGCTGGATCGCGCTCGATCAATCGCATGTGTACCTATGCGTGCCGCATCTGGATCTCGTGCCGCCGACTCTGCTGCGTCTGAACGCGGCTGTCGAGGCGCTCGGTGAGTTGCATCGCGACGGGCGCGATGTGCTGGTTTGCTGTGCGCTCGGTTATGGGCGCAGCGTGCTGTGCGCGGCGGCATGGATCGCGAAGACGCAAGGTTTGCACGATGCACGCGCGGCACTTCTGGCTGTGCGGTCGGCGCAGCGTCGCGCGGTCTGGTCGAAGGACACCGTCGCGTTGCTGCAGGACTGGATCGATCATTGCACGGTTCATGGAAGACAAGGATGAACGCCTATTTCATCGCCGCGGCGCGTGGTGCGCTCGATGCTGGCTGCTGTGCGTGCGCGGTCGCCTTGGCAGCGGCAGGCGTGGGGTGCGGTGTCGCCATTCATTGCGAGCATTTGCATTACGTGCGAACGCTGATCGCGCTCATCAGCACATGTTCGGGCATAGGCGCTTCGTGGCTAATGGTGCGAATCGTCATCGACCGACAGTTGTTCGCCACGCTTGCCGCAATGGAATCTTCGACGCTCGATGATCTCGACCGCGTGCTGATCGAGCTCGGATGGACCGCTGCATCGCGTGCCGGCCGGCCGCTCGATGCACGGGTGCGCGGCGTGACTCGACTGCTCAGGGCGAGCGTGATGCTTGCGGTCGTGCAGTGGGTGTGCGTGGGTGTGGCGGTGGTGGTTGAGGGCGGGTGACATCGTTGCTTCAAACGCTTGCAGCAAAGCCACTCCCATCCCCGACACACCGTCAGCCGAAGAGGGCAATGCCCAGAACCACGATCATCAGAAGCGCGAGCATCCATGCCGCCGCGGCGTTCGTGCCGCCCTTGCGGCACAGTTCGTATTCCGGCGCGCTGCCGGATGAACCCTCGCTGCGAAGTTTGCCGATGCTCCTTAGCACATGTTCCCGGTAGAGAAGATTGCCGGAGAGTCCCAGCGCGAACGAAATCGCGTACGACACAAAGCCGCCAGCCCCATCTCCCAGCGAACCGACGGCGAACCGAAGCAGGACAGCAGCCGCGAACAACGCTCCAGCTTGCCAGTACATCTTTCGATAGACGAGCCAAATTGGACCGATCACGAACGCGGCTCCGTTCCATGTACATCTTGGCTGCCCGCGTTTGTTCAGAAAGGACCATTTGTACGCGTAGTACTTCGCGTTCTTTCCGACGAAGAGAGCGACGTCCGGTTCGAGCGTGGGCGACTGTATCTCGGTGTTGATTTGACGCACGTCTAGTTGATGTTCGGTTGGTTCCATGATGCTTGCCTCGAGTGTGCGGTCCTTTCGTATGTCCGGTCGCGAGCATTGCAGCATGCTGCGCTGTTGTCCACGGTGCCGTATGGCTTTTGCGGAAATTTGAAGAAATTGCGCATCGGCTGCTAGATCGAGCGAATCGGCGATTGCTATGCTTTAATGATTCGGTATCCGAAGAAGTAGCGATGCGATGAATCGCTTCATTCATCGTAATGAAGAAAAAGCAATGTCCAACATCAATCAACCGTCTACTCCTAAAAGATATCCGGCGCGACTGTCATTCTTCAAAGGGACGGCGCCCAGTCGGTTCGTATCCAGAGTGATGCACAAGGCGCTGCGCAGATTCCAGCCGATATGGCGAATGACAGCAAGGTGCTTCTGATCATCAAGAAGGCTGGTTATTCCGATCTGGCCGCCAGGTGCCCATGCGCTGGACTGTCCTATGCGCTGAGTCCGGTGATGAAGAATCTGGATGGCATGCGCGTCGTGCTTACATGGGGACAGCGCCCGCGCGATCTCGATCTGCACGTGTCCTATCCGCAGAATCACGTCTACTTTCAACGCTAAGCCGGGGACGACGCCAATCTGGATGTCGACCACACGGATAGCTACGGTCCGGAAACCATCACGCTCGATCACAAGCGTTCCGGCCAGACCTACGTCTTCGCCGTGCACGATTTCAGCAACGAGAGCAACCCCGCGTCGTCGGAGCTTGCGAACAGCGAGGCAAGGGTGTTCGTGTATGTCGGCCAGTCGCTGGTTCGAACGTTCAGCGTGCCGCGTCAGGCGGGCAATCTGTGGACCGTGTTCCGCGTCAACGGCGAGGGCGAGATTCAGGACATCAACACCATGCGCGGCGTGACGGTCAGAGCGAGCGAGGTGCTCGGCACCATCGACAACTACAACGACGAGCAGTTGAGAATCGTGCCGTCCAATCAGGACTATGTCGACGCGGCCCGCGCGAGCCTGATCAACAAGGACGGCGAGCGTGCCTATCACGCAGGCAACTTCGACGACGCTATCTGGCTGTACCGCGAGGCGATCAGCTTCAATCCGGAATTCGGCCAGGCGTACAGCAATCTCGGGCTCGCCTTCCAGAAGGCCGGACGTGCTGCCGAAGCCATCTGGGCCAATCGCAAGGCGATCGCGCTCGCGAATGGAGCGACGGCCGCGACGGTCCGCGCCAGTTCGTACTACAACATCGGCCGCATCTATGAGGACGCCGGCCAGTTCACCGACGCATTGAGCAACTACCGCGCAGCGCGACGCGAAAAGTCGAATCCGGTCTACGACGCCGCCATTACGCGCGTCAGCAATCGCTAAATCCGTTCAATCCAGGCCCCGGCATCGCGCCGGGGCCCGCATCGCTCATCACATGTACAAGAAAGCTCTCGCGGCGATGCTCATGGCATTCGCCGCGATGTCGTCGCACGCGGCAGGTCCGGTTTCGGTCGCCATCGGCGATCGCGGGACGTGGCCGACATCCATCGATAGTACGGAGAACTTCGATCTCGCTTCGCGCGCCGAACTTCTCGCATTCGGCAAAGCGCTGGCCGATAGCGAACAACTGTCAGACGCCGAGTTGCAGAGCCGGCTGAAGGTGAAATCGTTCGATCGGGCATCGGTCGATCGTATTCGGGGCCGTTATTGGAAGCGTCTGACCGGAAACTATCTGAACGCATCGGCGAATTGCACGCCGAGTGCTCCGTTTTGCGTAAAGGTGCATGGCGAGGCTGACTTCATGAACGCGGCCAAAGCCTTCGCAGTCCCGGCGGATAGTCCGTATCGCGCGTGGTCATCGCAGGCTCGGACGTTTCACAACACGTATCTCGACGAACTGCTGAGACTGGCCGCGCTCTTTCCGAAGGTCAGCAGTGAGATCGACACGTATTCGTCGCGCGAGATCGACGGCAACGAGTTCGCCGACCGCACCTTCCTGCTCACCTTCGACGATGGCCCGACCACCGCCGGCGGCACAACCGACGCGTTGCTGCGGACGTTGCGAGACGCTCGCTTGAATGGCGTGTTCTTCACGCTCGGGACGCGGTTGCAAGCGCGCTTGCAGCAGGCGGGTGCGTCGTCGATGGCGTATGCCTATCGCGGCATGTGCGTCGGCGCGCATGGCTGGGAGCATCGTTCGCACGCAACCTGGCCGTCGTGGGAAGAGTCGGTGGCGCGGAGCATCGGGCTGGCGCAGGCGAATCTGCCGGACAGTTTCGTTCCGCTCTTCAGGCCGCCCTATGGTCAACGCCGAGCGGACAGCGGCGACTTCTTCGCATCGCAAGGCCTGCGTGTGGCGCTATGGAATATCGATTCGCAAGACTGGAACGAGAAGGTGAGCGCGGATGAACTCAAACAGCGCGTGCTCACGCTCATGCTGCTGTGGCGACGCGGGATCATTCTCTTTCACGATATTCATCCGAAGGCGCAGGTTGCGGTGCCCTGGTTGCATGACCGGTTGACGGCATCGGGTGTGCAGTGGATGGATTGCAAGAGGTTGGTCGCGACGAACGCCGATTGCTCGCGCTGATTGTTTGAACCAACGACAGGCGGCGATGCGGTCAAAGGACGTCAAATGAAAAGAAGAAAGTTTATTGCCCTCACGGTATCGATGCCTTTCGCTCTCAGCGGGTGCCTGACATCCGGATTGAACGAGGAAGCAAAGTCGCCCGATTACTACAGGTACGCGGAAACGATAAGCAGTGTGCTTATCTCGGCTGACCAGAAGACGCTAGTGTTTCTTGGTAAGAATTATCACTATATTTTCGATGCGCCGGATCACTTCGTGGATGTCCTTCAGTCACCCTTTCACGCCGGAATGACCGCAGATGTCAATCAGTTCTACGTAGACGGAGACAGCAATGTCAGCGGTTCCTTCGTCTTGAATCTCGACAAGGCGGCGAGCTTCAGCGAAGAGCAGAAGGAGGAACTGGGAAATCTTGGAATCGATCCGCAACGCCGGTCTCTCTCGTTCAGGCTTAGCGGGCGGCGATATGACGCGAAAGGTTTCGACCGGTCGAAGGTCAATCCCATGCTGCTGAACCAGTCTTATGAAGTCTCCGTCAGGGAGCAGCATTACTCCAATGCGAAGAAAGTCATCCTGCTGGCGACGCCCGTGACCGTGGCGGCAGATGGCGCGCTGATGATCCTCGCCATTCCATTGTTGCCTGTGCTCTATGTGGTCTTTATGCGGAACTTTCGTGTGATGTGACGCCCGGTTGATCAGATCGACTCGGGCTCACTCACGCAAGGCACGAAGCATTAGCGCCCGCCTATCCAAGGCGGGCGTTTTTTTACACCATTTTTACACCCCGCCTCCCACTCTTTTCCCGCCCTTTACGTCCATTTTCTTAATCTCCACCTTGTCCTGAACCGCACAAGGGGAGAACACCAAAATGGACCTGATTTACCTCGCCGGCATCGTCCTGTTCTGGGGACTTTGCGTGGCGCTCACGCGCGGCTGCGAGCGACTCGGCCGCCGCGCGACGGGAGGGCGTCCATGAGCGCCTGGATGCTGTGGCTCGCGGCGGCTTCCACGCTGCTGCTCTTCGTGTATCTCGTGTACGCGCTTCTGCGTGCGGAGGATCTCGAATGAACGCCAACACCTTCATGCAGACGGCGCTCTTCATCGTCGTGCTGATTGCGCTGGCCATTCCGCTCGGCCGCTATATCTCGAACGTGCTCGACGGATCGTCCGTTATCGTGCGCAAGATCGGACGCCCGATCGAATCGATGCTCTATCCCATCGCCGGCGTCGATCCCGAATCCGAGATGTCATGGAAGCATTACGCGCTCGCCGTGATGCTCTTCAACGTGCTCGGCGCGCTCGTGCTGTATGCGCTGCTGCGCCTGCAGGGCACGCTGCCCGCCAATCCGCAAGGCATGGCCGGGATGACGCCCGATGCCGCGTTCAACACCGCCATCAGCTTCGTGACCAACACGAACTGGCAGGACTACGGCGGCGAAAGCACGCTCGGCTATCTCGCGCAGATGCTCGGCCTGACCGTGCAAAACTTTCTCTCGGCGGCGACGGGCATCGCGGTCGTCATCGCGCTGATTCGCGGCTTCAAGCGGCATAGCGCTCAGACCATCGGCAACTTCTGGGTCGACCTCACGCGCACGACGCTCTACATCCTTGCGCCGCTTGCCGTCGTGTTCGCGCTCGTCTTCGTGAGCCAGGGCGCGATCCAGAATTTCAAGGCGTATCCGGACGTATCGACGCTGCAGGTCACCACATATCAGACGCAATCCACCGACGCACAAGGCAAGCCCGTCACGCAGACGCTCAAGGCCGAGAAACAGACGCTGCCGATGGGGCCGGTCGCCTCGCAGGAAGCGATCAAGATGCTCGGCACGAATGGCGGCGGTTTCTTCAACGCGAACTCCGCGCATCCGTACGAGAACCCGACGCCGTTCTCGAACTTCATGCAGATGCTCGCGATGCTGATCATCCCGGCTGCGCTGTGCGTCGTGTTCGGGCGCACGGTCGGCGACAGGCGTCAGGGCTATGCCGTGCTCGCGGCAATGACCATCGCGTTCGCCGTCGCGTGCTGGGGCGAGATTGCATCGGAGCAGGCCGGCAATCCGCTTTATGCGTCGCTCAAGGTCGATACGCAAGCGTCCACGCTAGAGGCCGGCGGCAACATGGAAGGCAAGGAAACGCGCCTTGGCATCGCGCAATCGGGCATCTTCACGGTCGCGACGACCGCCGCATCGTGCGGCGCGGTCTCCAGCATGCACGATTCGCTGACGCCGCTCGGCGGCCTCGTGCCGATGCTGCTGATCCAGCTCGGCGAAGTGATCTTCGGCGGCGTCGGTTCCGGTCTCTACGGCATGCTCGCGTTCGCGTTGCTCGCGGTGTTCGTCGCGGGTCTGATGATCGGCCGCACGCCCGAGTATGTCGGCAAGAAGATCGAATCGTTCGAGATGAAGATGGTCTCCATCGTCATTCTGCTTACGCCGCTATTGGTGCTGCTGGGCACATCGATCGCCGTGCTGAGCGCGGCGGGCACGGCGGGCATCGCGAATCCGGGCGCGCACGGCTTCTCCGAAGTGCTTTACGCGTTCAGCTCCGCCGCCAACAACAACGGCAGCGCGTTCGCGGGCCTTTCGGTGAACACGCCGTTCTATAACTCGATGCTCGCCATCGCGATGTGGTTCGGCCGCTTTGGTTCGCTCATTCCGATCCTCGCCATCGCTGGCTCGCTCGCCGCGAAGAAGCGTCTCGCCGTGACAGCGGGCACCTTGCCGACCCACGGACCGCTCTTCGTCGTGCTCCTGCTCGGCACGCTCCTTCTGGTCGGCGCGCTCACGTATGTGCCGGCGCTCGCGCTCGGGCCCATCGTCGAGCACGTCACGATGATCGCAAGCCATTGATTTCCGAGGACAGCATGAATCAAGAGAATCAAACGCCGCTGCATCGCCCGGAGAATCTCGGGCAGGCGCGCACAGCGGCACGTTCGATGTTCGATCCGGCGCTCGTGAAGCCGGCGATCGTCGATTCGTTCAGGAAGCTCGCGCCGCGCACGCAGTTGCGCAATCCGGTGATGTTCTGCGTCTACGTCGGCAGCATTCTGACGACGGTGCTCTGGCTCGCCGCGCTCGCCGGCCAGGCGGAAGCGCCCGCGGGCTTCATCCTCGCGATCGCGCTGTGGCTGTGGTTCACGGTGCTCTTCGCGAACTTCGCCGAAGCGCTCGCGGAAGGGCGCTCGAAGGCGCAGGCGGCATCGCTGCGCCAGGCGAAGCACAACGTGATGGCGAAGAAGCTCAACGAGCCGCATCCGAAATCGCCGATCCGCATCACGACGTCCACGGAATTGCGCCGCGACGATGTCGTGCTCGTCGAAGGGGGCGACGTGATTCCCGCCGACGGCGACGTGATCGAAGGCGTCGCGTCGGTCGACGAATCCGCGATCACGGGCGAATCCGCGCCGGTGATCCGCGAGTCGGGCGGCGATTTCTCGTCGGTGACGGGCGGCACGCGCGTGCTCTCCGACTGGATCGTCGTGCGCGTATCGGTGAATCCGGGCGAGGCGTTTCTCGACCGCATGATCGCGATGGTCGAAGGCGCGAAGCGTCAGAAGACGCCGAACGAAATTGCGCTGACGATCTTGCTCGTCGCGCTGACGCTCGTGCTGCTCTTCGCGACCGCGACGCTGCTGCCGTTCTCGATGTTCTCCGTCGAGGCGGCGAAGCAGGGCCACGTCGTCACGATCACCGCGCTCGTCGCGCTGCTCGTGTGCCTGATTCCGACGACCATCGGCGGGCTGCTGTCCGCGATCGGCGTCGCGGGCATGAGCCGCATGATGCAGGCGAACGTGATCGCGACGTCGGGCCGCGCGGTCGAAGCGGCCGGCGACGTCGACGTGCTGCTGCTCGACAAGACCGGCACGATCACGCTCGGCAATCGCCAGGCGTCGACGTTCGTGGCGGCGCCCGGCGTGGCCGAGCGCGATCTCGCGGACGCGGCGCAACTCGCATCGCTCGCCGATGAAACGCCGGAAGGCCGCAGCATCGTCGTGCTGGCGAAGCAGCGCTTCAATATCCGCGAGCGCGACATGGCGACGTTGCACGCGACCTTTCTCGCGTTCAGCGCGCAGACGCGCATGAGCGGCGTGGATCTGCCGAATCGCGAGATCCGCAAGGGTTCCGCCGATGCGTTGAAGCGTTACGTCGAAGAACGCGGCGGACGTTTTCCGCAGGAAGTGCAGCATGCCGTCGATGAAGTCGCGCGGCGCGGCAGCACGCCGCTCGTGGTGGCCGAGCGCGTGAACGATACGACGCGCGCGCTGGGCGTGATCGAGCTGAAGGACATCGTGAAGGGCGGCATCAAGGAGCGCTTCGCGGAGCTGCGCAAGATGGGCATCAAGACGGTGATGGTGACGGGCGACAACCGGCTGACGGCTGCTGCCATCGCGGCGGAAGCGGGCGTCGACGACTTTCTCGCCGAAGCGACGCCGGAAGCGAAGCTGGCGACGATCCGCGCGCATCAGTCCGAGGGGCGTCTCGTCGCGATGACGGGCGACGGCACCAACGATGCGCCCGCGCTCGCGCAGGCCGACGTCGCGGTGGCGATGAACACGGGCACGCAGGCCGCGAAGGAAGCGGGCAACATGGTCGATCTCGATTCGAACCCGACGAAGCTCATCGAGATCGTGGAGATTGGCAAGCAGATGCTGATGACGCGCGGCTCGCTGACGACGTTTTCCATCGCCAACGACGTCGCCAAGTACTTCGCGATCATCCCGGCCGCGTTTGCGACGACGTATCCGCAGTTGCGCGTGCTGGACGTGATGCATCTGGCGTCGCCATCGTCGGCGATTCTGTCGGCGGTGATCTTCAATGCGCTCATCATCGTGTTTCTGATTCCGCTCGCGTTGAAGGGCGTGAAGTATCGCGCTTTGGGCGCCGCGTCGTTGTTGCGACGGAACCTGCTGATTTACGGGCTGGGCGGCATCGTGTTGCCGTTTCCGTTCATCAAGCTCATCGATATGGTCATTACCGCTCTTGGCTGGAGTTGAACATCATGAAGAATCTGTTGCGCCCCATGCTGGTGTTGTTCGTCGCGTTGACTGTCGTGACGGGCGTGGTGTATCCGGCGGTCGTCACCGCGATCGGACAGGCGGCGTTTTCGCATCAGGCGAATGGGAGTTTGATCGAGCGCGATGGGCGTCTCGTGGGCTCGGAGATCATCGGGCAGCAGTTCGATGCGCCTCGGTATTTCTGGGGGCGTTTGTCGGCTACTGCGCCGAATCCTTATAACGCGGGGAGTTCTAGTGGCTCCAATTTCGGGCCGACCAATCCGGCGCTCGCCGATGAGATCAAAGCGCGCATTGCCGCCTTGCACGATGCCGATCCGGGGAATGAGGCGGCTGTTCCCGTCGATCTGGTGACTTCGTCCGGGAGCGGGCTCGATCCGGAAATCAGTCCGGCGGCTGCGGCGTATCAGGTTTCGCGGGTCGCGAAGGCGCGGGGGATGTCGGTGGCTCGCGTTGAAGCGCTTGTCGCTCAAGCTACTAGCGGGAGGCAGTTTGGAGTGCTCGGAGAGTCTCGGGTGAATGTGCTTAAATTGAATCTTGCGTTGGATGGGGAGTAGTTGGGGGCGCTTGGCTTGGTTTCGCCGGATCCCGTTTTCGTGTCGGTCTATCAGCACTGCCCCTGTGCGGGGCGGCAGTCACTTTCTTTGCTGCTGCAAAGAAAGCAACTGTATTGAGCGTCAAGGGTTGAGTTGGTAAGGATCATGGTTTTGGG
>NZ_JALQDV010000003.1:0-469329 GCF_023631045.1 Caballeronia sp. AZ7_KS35
GCTACCGCTTCGAGCGAACGGGAGAGATCAGCTTCCGGACGCCAGATTCAATATACAAGTAACCAAAGAAAGCAGCTCGTCACCGCCCGCGGTCACACGCAATTTGGGTAGTACTCTCGTCCAAGGTGGCACTCGCCTAAAGAGTGCCCTCAAAGGACTAACGGGGCTTGGATCGCGCACGGTCTGACGAGCTAGTTTTCCAAGGACACTGGTTCAGCACGAAAGAGCTTCGGCACAGCGCTACGCGCTGCCGCCGGGTATGCAAGGGAAACCAACGTGCGGCACTTGCGGTGAGATGGAGACGTTAGTAGAGAAGCACGCGCAGACCCGATTGACCGGTCGGCCGCGAAGCGGGCTGGAGCTATATGGTGCTGAACCAGTTTGGTGTGTGGTGCGATGTGACAGACCGTGCGCGAGCCAAGCCCGATTAGGTGTTTGAGGGCACTCTTTAGGCAGCCCACGATGGACGAGAGGACTACCCAAATTGCGTGTGACCGCGGGCGTATCGGGAGCTGCTTTCTTTGCTTACTTTCTTTGCAGCAGCAAAGAAAGTGAGTGCCGCCCCGCACAGGGGCAGTGCTAACAGACCGACACGAAAACGGGATCCAGCGAAATCGCAAGCGAACCACCACAACAAGCGCCAGCAAGAACCCCAAAAAAAACCATGCCCCGCCCAACCCCAGAAGAACTCCTCGACAAACTCCACCGCGAGGAAGAAAAACGCGAGCGCGGCAGACTGAAGATTTTCTTCGGCGCATCGGCGGGCGTAGGCAAGACCTTCGCGATGTTGCAGGCCGCACGCCGCCGCCGCGATGAAGGCGTGGAAGTAGTCGTCGGCCTGGTCGAAACGCATGGCCGCAAGGAAACCCTCGCACTGGTCGAAGGCCTCGAAACGCTGCCGCCCGCGCGCATCGAACACCGCGGCCGTCTGCTCGCCGAATTCGACCTCGACGCCGCGCTCGCCCGAAAACCGCAACTCATCCTCGTCGACGAACTCGCGCACTCGAACGTGCACGGCTCGCGCCACATGAAGCGCTGGCAAGACGTGCAAGAACTGCTCGACGCGGGCATCGACGTCTATACGACCGTCAACGTCCAGCACCTCGAAAGCCTCAACGACATCGTCGGGCGCATCACCGGCATTCGCGTCTGGGAGACCGTGCCCGATCGCATCTTCGACCTCGCCGATGAAGTCACGCTCGTCGACCTGCCGCCCGAAGAACTGCTCGACCGTCTGCGCGAAGGCAAGGTCTACCTGCCGGCGCAGGCCGAGCACGCCGTGCGCAACTTTTTTCGCAAGGGCAATCTGATCGCGCTGCGCGAACTCGCCTTGCGCCGCACGGCCGATCGCGTCGACGCGCAAATGCGCGAATACCGCGCCGATCAGTCGATCGAACGCATCTGGCGCGCGCGCGAACGGCTCATCGCGTGCATCGGCCCGGGACCGGAAAGCGCGACGCTCGTGCGCGCGGCCGCGCGGCTCGCCACGGCGCTCAAGGCCGACTGGCTCGCGGTGTACGTCGAGACGCCGAAGCTGCAGCGCCTCTCCGACGATCAGCGCCGCCGCACGCTCGACGCGCTCAAGCTCGCCTCCGAACTCGGCGCGGAAACCGTCACGCTCGATGGCGCCGATGCCGCCGCGACGCTCATCGACTACGCGCACATGCGCAACGTGTCGAAGCTCGTGGCGGGCGCGTCGGCGAGCGGCGAATGGCGGCGTCTCATCGCTCGGCCGGTGAGCGAGCGCATCATCCGGCAAGGATCCGATATCGACGTGACGCTCGTGTCGACCGGCACACGCGACGAGCCACGCCGCAGGATCACGCAAGCCTTCGGCACCTGGCGCGACGGCGCGCACTCGCCGCCGCGCGCCTATCTTCATGCGTTCGCGATCGGCGGCGGCATCACGCTCGTCGCCGACATACTCGCCGCCCGTCAGTTCGCAATCACGAATCTCGTGATGCTGTATCTGCTCGGCGTGATCTTCGCGGCCGTGCGGCTCGGGCGCGGTCCCGGCGTGATGCTGTCGTTTCTGTCGGTCGCCGCGTTCGACTTCTTCTTCGTGCCGCCCGAGCTGTCTTTCTCCGTGACGGACACGCAGTATCTGCTCACGTTCCTCGTCATGCTGCTGACCTCGCTCACGATCAGTCATCTGACGTCGAGCCTGCGGCGCGAGGCGCGCATCGCATCGCAACGCGAGCGGCGCACGGGCGCGATGTACGCGATGACCAAGGAACTCGGCGCCGCGTTGATGACCGAGCAGATCATCGAGATCGGCACGCGCCACGTCGCGGAAGTGTTTCAGGCGAAGGTCGCGATGCTCCTGCCCGACGCCGCCGAGAAAGTGCGGCAGAAAGTGGACGAACCGAATCCCGATGTGACGCTCGATGCCGCGCGTCTCGATCTCGACATCGCGCAATGGGTCTATGACCAGCAGAAACCGGCGGGACGCGGCACCGAGACCTTGCCCGCGAGCCAGGCGCTTTATCTCCCGCTCAAGGCGCCGATGCGCACGCGCGGCGTGCTCGCGCTCGTGACCGGGCGCGAAGCCGAACTCGCGGTGCCCGAGCAGCGCCGCATGATCGAAACGTTCGCGTCGCAGATCGCGCTTGCGCTGGAACGCGTGCATTACGTCGAAATCGCGCAGGACGCGCTCGTCAACATGGAATCGGAGCGCCTGCGCAACTCGCTTTTATCCGCGATATCGCACGATCTGCGCACGCCGCTCACGTCGATCGTCGGCTTCGCTTCGGTGCTGGAGGAAGAGGCGCGGGAAGCAGGCGGCCAGAGCGAGGCATCGCAGGAACTCGTGCACGCGATCCACGAAGAAGCGCTGCGCATGAGCGGCCTCGTGATCAATCTGCTCGACATGGCGCGTCTGCAGGCGGGCGCGATCCGGCTGAATCGTCAATGGTCGATGCTCGAAGAAACCGTGGGCGCCGCGCTCGCGAGTTCGCGCCGCGTGCTCGCCGGGCGTCCCGTACAGACGCGCGTGCCGGCGAACTTGCCGTTGCTGCAACTCGACGCCGTGCTGATGGAGCGTCTCTTCGCCAACCTGCTGGAAAACGCCGCGAAATACACGCCGCCCGCGACGCCGATCCGCATCGGCGCCGCGCTCGCGCACGACGGCGATGCGCGCTTCGTGCGCGTGTGCATCGACGATGAAGGGCCGGGCGTGCCGGCCGGCATGCAGAACCGTCTCTTCGACAAGTTCACGCGCGGCGAGAAGGAATCGGCGCAACCGGGCATCGGGCTCGGTCTCGCCATCTGCCGCGCGATCGTCGAGGCGCATGGCGGGCACATCGGCGTCGAGAATCGCGCGGACGCGAACGGGCGCATTCTCGGCGCACGATTCTGGTTCACGCTGCCGGCCAACGATGCGCCGCCCGAAGAATTGCCGCCCGACGAGGATGTCGACTCGAAGGCGGCCGCGCCGGGAACGGACGATGTCTGACGCGGCGAATTATGATGTCGGCTCACGAGCAAACTGAAAACCAACGATGAGCCAACCGACTTTGAACGGCGAGCGCGTGCAGCTTCGTCCGCTGCAACGCGAGGATCGCGCCGCCTTGCTCGATGCAGCCGCCGACGGCGAACTCTGGAATCTGAGCGTGACGGTCGTGCCGAACGAAGACACCATCGATCGTTATATCGACACCGCACTCGCGGGCCGCGATGCCGGCACCGTGATGCCGTTCGTGATCGTGCGCGCCAGCGATGCGCGCGTCGTCGGCAGCACGCGTTACTGGAAGATCGACCGCGTGAACCGCAAGCTCGAAATCGGACATACGTGGCTCGCGGCATCGACGCAGCGAACGGGCATCAACACGGAAGCGAAGTTTCTGCTGCTCGCGCACGCGTTCGAAGCAATGCGTTGCGTGCGCGTGCAGTTCACCACCGACGAGCTCAATGCGAAATCGCGCGCGGCGATACTCGGCGTCGGCGCGAAACAGGAAGGCATCGTGCGGCACGAGCGCATCATGCCCGATGGCCGCAAGCGCAATTCGGTGCGCTTTTCGATCATCGACGACGAATGGCCCGACGTCAAAGCGATGCTGCGCGCCAAGCTCACGCGTCGAGCGTAGCGCGCGCCTTCAGCGCTTTCACGCGCGCCTTCATGAACGCGACGAAGCGGCGCGTGACGGTGTCGTCGCGTTCGTCTTGCCATGCAAGTCCGACGCGCCAGCGCGCCGCTCGATCGCGCAATGTCAGCACGCGCGCATCGCGCAGCAAGTACTGCGCGCGCGATGGCAGGAACGCCGCGCCCACGCCGCCCGCCACCGATGCGAGCACGGACTGGATATCGTCCGCTTCCTGAATCACGCGCGGCGCGAAATCGTGCTCCGCGCACCAGCGATCGATCTGCGCAGCAAGCCCCGGCCCGCGCCCACGCGACAGCGCGATGAATCCCGGTTCGTTCAGTTCGTTCAGATTCGCGGGCAGACACTTGTAGCGCGTGTGCTCGGGCACGGCGAGCGCGAGCGTTTCATCGAGCACGGTGAAGCCGGAAAGCCCGGCGCTCGCGGGCATCCGCATGAATCCGACATCGAGCTTGTTCGCGAGGATGCGGCGCGTCTGTTCGTGCGACGAGAGATCGTGCAGCGTGATGCTCACGTCCGGATTCAGCGCGCCGAATTCGGCGATCAGCTTCGGCACATGCGTGAGCGTCGACAGGCACAAGCCGACGCGCAGAAATCCGCGCGCGCCGCTCGCGGCTTCGCGTGCGCGGGCCAGCACGGCGTCGGCGTCGCGCACGAGCGCTTGCGCATCGCCGATGAAGCCCGCGCCGAACGTCGTCAGATCCGCGCCGTGGCGTCCGCGTTCGAAGAGGCGCGCGCCGAGGCTTTCTTCGAGCGACGCAATCTGCTTGCTGAGCGCAGGCTGGCTCAAGTACAGCGCTTCGGCGGCACGGCCGAAATGACGCAATTCGGCGATGGTGAGAAAGGAGCGCAGGAGTTTTAATTCCATTTGGCGATCGAACACGTCGAAACATTCATTTTACTTATCGATTGCCGAGCGCTTCAATGAGGATACTCACTCGTCACATCGGGAGTTCCACTTGGATGCCGCATCGTTTCGTGTCGCCGTCATCGCGCTCGAATCGCGGAAGGGCGATGCCGCGCTCGACTGTCGATTCATCGCCGCAAAGCTCGCCTATGCCGCGCGCCAAGGCGTGTGGCTCGCGCTGTTTTCCCCTTCGGGTATCGACGATTCGCGCGCCGATCCGTTCGACGATCCGTCGATTCACGCGATCGCCGCCGCCGTCGATGAAAGCGGCGTCGCGGCGGGCGTCGGCTGGATCGAGCGCACCGAAGACGGCGGGCGCTTCGACAGCTACGCGATATGTTTTCCCGGCGGCGCGCGCGTGCGTCATCGCATGCCGCATCTCGCGCGACGCGGTTTGCACAGCGGCAATCGCCTCGGCGTATTCGACGCGCATCCGCTTGCGCACGAGACGGAGCGCACGACGGAACGCACGATGCCGCGCGGTTCGCTGCCGCTCAGTTTCGCGATCGTCGGCCGTCATCGATTGACGGGTTGAATCGCGCCTCCGCACGGCTTTTATGTCCCGATACAATCGGACGAACAGCCCGGCACGGAGGTTTCGCACATGGATTTGATCATTCGCCGCGCGGCGCTCGCTCACTCGCGCGAACTCGTCGACATCGGCATGGAGGCGGGGCGCATCGCCGCGATCGAGCGGCATCTTGCGGCCACCGCGCGCGAGGAAATCGATGCGAACGGCTCGCTCGTCACCGCGCCTTTCGTCGACGCGCACTTCCATATGGACGCGACGCTTTCCTACGGCCTGCCGCGCGTGAATGCGTCCGGCACGCTGCTCGAAGGCATCGCGCTATGGGGTGAATTGAAGCCGGATCTCACGCAGGAAGCGCTCGTCGAGCGCGCGCTGCAGTACTGCGACTGGGCCGTCGCGCGCGGATTGCTCGCGATCCGTTCTCACGTCGATGTGTGCGATCCGCGGCTTCTGGCCGTCGAAGCGCTCGTCGAAGTGAAACGGCGCGTGAAGCCGTATCTCGATCTGCAACTTGTCGCGTTTCCGCAGGACGGCGTGTTGCGCAGCCCGGGCGCGTTCGACAATCTGAAGCGCGCGATCGCGATGGGCGTCGATGTCGTCGGCGGCATTCCGCACTTCGAGCGCACGATGGCGGACGGCGCGGCATCGGTGAAACTGCTGTGCGAATACGCGGCGGAGCAGGGCTTGCGCGTGGACATGCACTGCGACGAGTCCGACGATCCGATGTCGCGCCACATCGAAACGCTCGCTGCGGAGACGCATCGGCTCGGCTTGCATGGACGCGTCACCGGCTCGCATCTCACGTCGATGCATTCGATGGACAACTACTACGTCAGCAAGCTTATTCCGCTGATGCGCGAGGCGGGCGTGAATGCAATCGCGAATCCTCTCATCAACATCACGTTGCAGGGGCGCTCCGATACTTACCCGAAGCGGCGCGGCATGACGCGCGTGCCGGAACTGATGGCGGCGGGCATCACGGTCGCGTTCGGGCACGACTGCGTGATGGATCCGTGGTACAGCCTGGGTTCGGGCGACATGCTCGACGTCGCGCACATGGGCTTGCACGTCGCGCAGATGACGGGCGTCGACGCGATGCGCGCGTGCTTCGATGCGGTCACGAAAAATCCTGCGCGGATTCTCGGGCTCGAAGGGTATGGCATCGAAGTGGGCTGCAACGCGGATTGCGTGGTGCTGGATGCGCGCGATCCTGTCGAAGCTATTCGGCTGCGGGCGGCGCGAACGGTTGTTGTCAGGCGCGGGAAGGTGGTGAGCCGGAGTCCGGCCGTGCGTGCGACGCTGGCGCTGGAAGGAAGGCCGGGGGAGGTGGATTTCAGGATTGAGAGGCGATAAAAAAAACCCGGTCCTCGCGGACCGGGTTTTCGCATCAATCGGCAGGAGACGTCAATGCACCGTCGCGCCCGACATCCCGTTATGCCTCAACAACGCGTCGATATCCGGCTCGCGCCCACGGAACGCCTTGAACGATTCCATCGCCGGACGACTGCCGCCGACTTCCAGAATCTCGCGACGATAACGCGTACCCGTGGTCGCATCGAGCACCGAACCGCTTCCGGCCTTCGCGGCTTCCTCGAACGCGGCGTACGCATCGGCGGATAAAACTTCCGCCCACTTGTAGCTGTAATACCCCGCCGCATACCCGCCCGCGAAAATATGGCTGAACGTATTCGGCCAGCGCGAGAAGGGCGCCTGCGGGATCACATGGAACTTCTCGTTGATCGCGCGTGCGAGATCGTTGACGTTCTGCGTCGCGTTGGCCGGATCGTAGGACGTGTGCAGCACCATATCGAACATCGAAAAGACGATCTGGCGCAGCGTGCCCAAACCGCTCTGGAAGTTCTTCGCGGCGAGCATCTTGTCGAACAGTTCGCGCGGCAGCGGCGCGCCGGTTTCGACGTGCGCGGACATGTCGGTCAACACGTCCCATTCCCAGCAGAAATTCTCCATGAACTGCGACGGCAGTTCGACCGCATCCCACTCCACGCCGTTGATGCCCGACACGCCCAGTTCGTCGATGCGCGTCAGCATGTGATGCAGCCCATGCCCGAATTCGTGGAACAGCGTGATGACTTCATCGTGCGTGAAGCATGCGGGTTTGCCGCCCACCGGCGCCGAAAAGTTGCAGGTGAGATAAGCAACCGGCGTCTGCACGCCGCCTTCGCCGCGCTTGTGACGCGAGCGCGCGTCGTCCATCCATGCGCCGCCGCGCTTGCCTTCGCGCGCGTAGAGGTCGAGATAGAACTGCGCGACGAGCGTGCCGTCCTTGTTCTCGACGCGGAAAAAGCGCACGTCCGGATTCCACACGGCGGCTTCGTCGCGGCGGATCGACACGTTGAAGAGCGTCTCCGTCACCTTGAAGAGGCCCTTCAACACGGCTTCTTGCGGGAAGTACTGCTTCACTTCGTTTTCCGAGAACGAATAGCGCTTCTGACGCAGCTTCTCCGCCGCGTACGCGATGTCCCACGGCT
Organism: Caballeronia sp. AZ7_KS35; assembly: GCF_023631045.1. NCBI lineage: Bacteria > Pseudomonadati > Pseudomonadota > Betaproteobacteria > Burkholderiales > Burkholderiaceae > Caballeronia > Caballeronia sp. AZ7_KS35. The sequence goes on from NZ_JALQDV010000003.1 coordinate 8,026, forward strand.
GCAACTCGGGCATGCCGAGCTCGGTCGCGGCGAACGCGCGCAGTTCCATCCAGTCGTTTTCGGCGTAGGGGCGGGCGCGCTTCGCCAAGTCTTCGAGGAACGCGATGACCTGCGCGGGCGATTCCGCCATCTTCGGCGCGAGCGACACTTCCGCGAAGTTCTGATAACCGAGCGTCTTCGCTTCTTCCTCGCGCAGCTTCAGATGCTCGACGACGTTCGCCGTGTTGTCCCATTCGGCCTTGCCGTTGCCATAGGTCGCGCCGAGTTCGGACGCGCGCGTGACGTACGCGCGATACATCGCCTCGCGCATCGGACGATGCTCCGAATACTGCAGCACCGGGAAATACGACGGGAAATGCAGCGTGAACTTCCAGCCGTCCTTGCCGTCGCGTTGCGCGGCTTCGCGGGCGGCTTCGATCACGTCGTCGGGCAGACCGGCGAGATCGCTCTTCTGCGTGACGATGTACGCATAGGCGTTGGTCGAATCGAGGACGTGATCCGAAAACGCCTTCGACAGCGCCGCCTGTTCTTCCTGCAACTGCGCGAAACGCGGCTTGCGGTCTTCGGGTAATTCGGCGCCCGAGAGACGGAAATCGCGCAGCGAGTTTTCGAGGATTTTTTTGCGCTCGGCCGACAAGCCCGCGAATTCGGTACCGGCGGCGATCGCCTTGTACTTTTCGTAGAGCGCGAGATTCTGTCCGACGCTCGCCGAGAATTCGGTCACGCGCGGCAGGTTTTCAGCGTGGGCGGCGCGCAGTTCGGGCGTATCGGCGACGGCGTTCAGATGGCCGACGATGCCCCACGCGCGCGACAATTTTTCCGATTCCTGCTCGACGGCCTCGACGACGTCTTTCCACGTCGCAGGCGTCTCGGGCGCGCTTGCACGGTCGACGGCGGCCTTGGCATTGGCAAGGAGCACATCGAGCGCGGGCGTGACGTGCGCCGGCTGAATCTCGCCGAAACGCGGAAGATCGGAGAAGTCGAGCAGCGGATTGGCCGCTGCCGCTTCGGACGTGATGGCTGACGTGGTATCGCTCATGGCTCTCCCGTGCTGATGTTGGATGACGCCGCACGGGTGTCGCGCCCCGCGCCGGCTCGTTCGGAGATTATTGGGGCGGGCGCGGCAAATTCCAATCGTTTGTTTTTAAGGGGCCGATTAAGGCAATGCCCGGCATTCCCCTACAACCCGCGGCCGCCCCGCGCCGCTCAAGCCTGCGCCGCGCGCTCGGCCGCTTCGATCGTGTTGACGAGCAGCATCGTGATGGTCATCGGGCCGACGCCGCCCGGCACCGGCGTGATATAGCCCGCCACTTCCTTCACGCCCGCGAAATCGACGTCGCCGCACAGCTTGCCTTCGTCGTTGCGGTTCATGCCGACGTCGATGACCGTCGCGCCCGGCTTCACCATGTCCGCCGTGAGGATGTCGCGGCGGCCGACCGCGGCGACGATCACATCGGCGTCGCGCGTATGTTTGGCGAGGTCGCGCGTCTTGCTGTGGCAGATCGTGACGGTCGCGCCCGCTTCGAGCAGGAGCAGCGCCATCGGCTTGCCGACGATGTTCGAGCGCCCGATCACGACGGCGTTCGCGCCTTTCAGGTCGATGCCGTGCGCTTCGAACATCTTCATCACGCCGTAGGGCGTGCACGGGCGAAAGAGCGGCTTGCCGGTCAGAAGCGCGCCGGCATTGGCGACGTGAAAACCGTCGACGTCCTTTTCCGGCGCGATCGCCTCGATGACCTTGTGGCTGTCGATGTGGGCGGGCAGCGGCAGTTGCACGAGGATGCCGTGGATCGACGCATCGGCGTTGAGCTTTTCGATGTGCGCGAGCAGTTCGTTTTCGGCGAGCGTCGCGGGGAAACGGTCCATCACCGAGTGCAGGCCGTTGTCCTGGCAGGCCTTCACCTTGTTGCGCACGTAGACTTCGCTCGCCGGATTGTCGCCGACGAGCACGACGGCCAGGCCCGGCTTGTGTCCACGGGCGGAGAGGGCGGCGGCGCGCCGGGCGACATCGGCGCGAAGGGTCTTGGATAGGGCGTTGCCGTCGATGAGTTGGGCGGTCATGGCGAATCGGATCGAGGATGGGCGAGGGCGCGCGAGGGCGTGAAGCCGACGCCGTGCCCGCCGCTCTGATCGGCGACGGTGCGCGGCGCTCGCGCAAGGTGCTGGGCGCTTGCTTGGCCGCTGTGCGGCAAATGCGCCCTTGGGAAGGGCGAAATTATACCGCCGGGCGCGCTCGGGAGTCTCGGCGGGTCACCGACGTGAAACCAGAATCTCGGATCCGCTGCGTGCCGATGAGTCTTCGCCCAGCGCTTGTCAAATTACTTGCCGCTTACCAGTAAACCACCGTTCTTCCGGGATACTCCCTGCCGCGTTATTTACCGATGCTTGCAGGAGAAAATCAAGAATGTCTTTCGGAAAATGTGCAGTCATATCATTGACGTTTAGCAGTGTCGTTTTGCTTTCCGCCTGCGGTGGCGGAGGCTCCGGCGGCGCGGATGAGAACCGTCAGCCCGCCAGCGCGCCCGCCGCGGCCGCACCGGCCAGCGCGGCGTCGTCGACGGTCCCTTCGACAGATTTGCCGACCAGCGCCAGCGCGCCTGCTGCGGCGTCTTCGCCGGCAACGGTGGGGGAAGCACTGCCGAGCCTCGCGAATCCGCAAGCAGGATCGACGGCGCAAACAGGAACGAACGCCGAAGGAATCTGGACGACGAATTCGCTGACGAACCGCACCATCGCGCTAGTCGATCCGGACGGCAATATCTCGTCGCTCAATGCGATTGGGTCGATCGTGACCAGCGCACTCTATGGCGTCATCTCATACTCGCCGCAGGCCTGGACGCTGACCTCCGGTCTGTCTTTCAACAACATGCTGTTCGCGTATCCGACGAGCTCGGGAAGCGGAACCTACTCGCCGCGAAACACTTTCAGCGGGAGCTACGTCGCGAATGGAGCGACCACGGAGTTCTCGTCGAACTACGATGCAGCGAACGCATTGAGTGTCACGCAGCAGAGCGTCGCGGGCACCTGGACGCAATCGTCGACGTCGCTGACGATCGCCGACGACGGCTCTTTCACAGGCAAACTAAGCGGTTGCGACGTCAGCGGAAAAATGTTGCTGGCGACGCCCGGCAGCAATCGCAACATGTACGCCGTGACGATGAGCGTGGCGCCCGCCACTTCCTGCTCGGTGCCCGCCGGCACGACCTATACCGGCAACGCGGCCATTCTGTTCGTGCCGATCACCGGCAGCAATGGTTATCGCCGAACGGTTCTGTACAACGTGCATAACCTGAACGAACTTCGTTATGCCTACGGCCAGTTGACGAAACAATAGTCCTCTCGCCCTGAGCCGCGCGCCACCCCGCGCCCGCTCAGGGCGTCACCACCTTCCACGACGAATCCGGGTTGAACGACTTGATCGCCGCCGCCTTGCTTGCGGAAGCCGGGCCCAGATCCTTCTCGTAGATCTGTCCGTCCTGATTGACCATGAACGTCATCACGCCCGTCTGGCCGTAGCGCGCGGGCGTCGCGATGACGCCGAAACCCTGCGTCAGCCGTCCGTCCTGAAGATAGTTCTTCGCGCCGCCCGGTGCGTTCGAGCCTTGCGACGTCAGAATGCGGTAGTGATAGCCGTAGTAGCCGTCCTTGTCGGTCGGCTTGTTCGGCATCGTCTCGGCGAGCGGACCGAGCGGGCTTTCCGGCTCGCCCGGCGCCGTGTCCCAGTAAAGGCCGTCGTGCTTGCCGGGCGTGCTCACGAAGCGGTCGGCGTAGCGCCCCGCCGTCTTGCGAAAGTCGTCCTGCGCGGCGACGACCGCGAGCGCGACCTGCATCGCCGATCGCTCGTTGCGCCCGATGCGCCTCGTCAGCAGCTCGTCGCGCGCGGCGCGCATGTCGAAGCGCCAGCCGTTCGCGACCTTGACGAGCGGAATCGGCAGCGTCCAGCCGTCCGTGCCCGCTTCGATGCGCGCTGAAGGATGTCCGTCGACCGTTTGCGCATCCTCGACGATGCGATGCTGCTGCGCCCACGCGCCGAGGTACGCGTAGATATCCTCCCGGCCGATGCTGCCTTCGGGCACATATCGGCGATGGTCCTTGCCGAGCACTTTGGCGAGCGCGGCTTCGTCGTTGGTGGCAATGGCGTCGGTGAACGCTTGCGCCGCCGCTTCGGGCGTCGGATAAACGGCCTGCGCGTGCGCGAGCGACGCGCCGAGCACGAGCGACGCGACCGCGAACGCGCGCAGGACGAGCTTCTTCGATGAGGCGAATGGTTTCATGTCGGGCTCCTGGATCTGGCGTTCGCCGCATTCGCGGCGTTTGACGATGGAATTGATCATCAACGGCGGAAGCCTCCGCCGCCGCCTCGATGGAACCCGCCGCCGCCTCCGCCACCGCCGTGGAATCCGCCACCGCCGCCTTGAAATCCGCCGCCGCCACGTTGCACGCCGCCTCCGCCCGCGCCCAAACCACCGCCACCGCCACCGCCCGCCTGACGCTGAACACCGCCGCCACCCGCGCCGGCGCGCTCATGCGACTGATTGAACGACTGCCGGCTCGCCTGTCCGCGCTGCATGTCCTGGCGCGCGCCGTTGCCGTCGCCCGCGCCGCGCAGCGCGTTGTCGCGATTTACGTCCTGCGAGCGCTGACGAAGATCGCTCGTCGTGCGCGCGTTCGGTCCGCCGCCCTCCCGGATGCTCTGCGCGCGCTGGCTCGCCGATTCGTTGAGGTTCTGGCCGGTGCGCTGCTGCAAGGTCTGCGCGGCTTGCGCGCGCGCATCCTCGCGGCCCCGGAACTGGTTGCCGTTCGCGCCGAGATTGGCGTTGTTCAGGTTCTGGCGGTTCGCGGCGACGTTCGTCCGGTTGAACTGCGGATCGTTGCGGTTCCAGCGCACGTTATTGCTGTTCGCATTGATGCGGTTGGCCGTGTTGATGTTGTTGTAGCGATTCACGTTGACGTTGACATCGCCGTGCCCCCAGTTGCAGTTGCCCCACAGCGAATTCACGACCGCGACGCCTGTTGCGAACGCCATGCCGGTCATGAACGCCGACCCGATCGCATATCCCGGAGGCGGCGGCACATAGACCGGCGGATACGCGGGATATGGCCACGTCCCGTACACGACCGTCGGGTTGTAGGTCGGCACGTAGACGACTTGCGGATTGGCGGGCTCGATCTGGATCACCGTAGTGCTGGTGGTCGTACTGCCCGCCGGCGCGGGCGCGCTCGTGACTTTCTGCTGCTCGTTCGTCTTCAGATTGCCCGCGCTTTGCGCCGCGCGCCGCAGACGCTGAACGGAGTCCATCACGTCGCTCGGCTGCGCGATGAACGCGTTGCCGAGCTGCGTCACCCAGTCGATCTTGGAGGCCATCGTCGCGAGCGCCTGCGGGAAAGCGACGAGCGACTGCACGCTCGGGTCCCATGGCTGCGTCTGCACGGCTTTCACGGCGTCGTCGCCCTTGACGTTCGGATTCGCCTTCGACCAGTCGGCCGCTTCGGTAATCTGCGACGGATACGTCGACGCCATCAGCACTTGCGCGAGCAGCGCATCCGGATAGAGCGCGACCGGCGCGGTCAGCGCGTCGAGTTGCTGGTTCGTGAGTTTCTGGCCGGCCGGCGCGGCGTTCTGCGCTTGCGCGTCGAGCGGATGCGCGGCGAAAAGCGGCATCGCGGCGAGCGTGACGGCGAACGCGATCGCTCTTGCCGTGCCGATTTGCGAACCAATGACACCCATTCGTTTCGACATCGAATCCCCCCGTGCGAGACGTTGCGAGATCGTTGCGCGTAGCCGGGATTGAAGCGAGGAAATCGGGTAGTGATCCGGCGTGATTCAGCCAATATCACTTTTCAGTTCGGCGTTCAACGAACTTTGGCGGGAAGGAGATTCGGGCGCATTCGCTCGCGAGCGCGCCGATAAACGCGCGGCCGGCATGACGATGCCGGCCGCGAAGGGGAGAGCCGAAGCGCTTATTGCTGCGGCTTGTTCGACAGCGCGAGACGCAGCAGATCGGCCACCGTGTTCACGGAAAGCTTCTCCATGATGTTCGCGCGATGCGCTTCGACCGTCTTGATGCTGATGCCGAGATCGTCGGCGATCTGCTTGTTCAGCCGCCCGGCGATGATGCGTTCTAGCACCTGATGCTCGCGCGCCGTCAGCTTGCCCAAGCGCTCTGCGGCCGCGCGCTGCTGCTGCACGCTGGTGCTCTCGCTGCGCGCCTTTTCGAGCATGCGCTCGACGAGCTTGCGCAGTTCGGCTTCGTCGAACGGCTTCTCGATGAAGTCCATCGCGCCCTTCTTCATGGTCGAGACGGCCATCGGGACGTCGCCGTGCCCCGTCACGAAGATGATCGGCAAGAGCGAGTTCTCGGCGATGAGCTTCTCCTGCAGTTCGAGCCCCGTCATGCCGGCCATGCGCACGTCGAGGATCAGGCAGGAAATCGCGCCGGAATGGGCGATCGGCAGGTAGACGTCGAGGAACGATTCCGCGCTGGAGAAACACTGAACGCGATAGCCGTTTGCTTCGAGCAGCCAGCGCAAGGAATCACGTACGGCTTCGTCATCGTCGACGACGAAGACGGTTTCCTGAGTGGTGACTGTGCTCATAGTTCTCCCGTAACTGTTTGTTGTCTCGTATGTTCGTCCTGCGCATCCGTGCCGCCCGTGCCCGAGCCGCCTTCCACTTCGCCGATCGGCAGGCTGCAGTGGAAAGTCGCGCCGGTCACGTGGCCGTCCGCTTCGACGTTGTTGACCACCCAAAGGCGCCCGCGATGCGACTCGATGATCGAACGGCAGATGTTCAACCCCATGCCCATGCCGTCGGACTTGGTGCTGTAGAACGGCTCGAAGAGACGCTCGGCGGTTGCTTCGTCCACGCCCGGACCCTGGTCGACCACGCTGATGCACACGAAGCCGCCGTCCATGCGCTGCACGACTACGCGTATCACCGGATCGACGGCGTGTGGTTTCGCATCATGCATCGCCTCGGCCGCGTTTTTCAACAGGTTGACCAACACTTGTTCGATCAAAACCGGGTCGACGTAAATGACGGGCATCCGCGAACGGATTTCGGTGACGATGCGGATCTTGCGTTTGCGCGCCTCGATCTCGGCGAGACCGACCGCGTCCGCGACGATATCCGCGACGCGCGCCGCCTGGCGCTTCGGTTCGCTGCGCTTCACGAACTCGCGGATGCGCTTGATGATCATGCCCGCGCGCACGGCCTGCTGCGCCGTTTTTTCGAGCACCGGAAGCAGCGTTTCCTGCGTCATGCGGCCGGATTTCACGAGCGCGACGCAGCCCGAGCAATAGTTGTTGATCGCGGCGAGCGGCTGATTCAACTCGTGCGCGAGCGACGACGCCATTTCGCCCATCGTCATCAGGCGGCTCGTGAACTGGAGCTTTTCTTCCTGCTGATGCGCGAGTTCCTGCGCCTGCTTCCTCTGCGTGATGTCGGTGGCGATCTGCATCTGCGCGAGATGGCCGTCGACCCACTGAATGTACTGGCGGCGCACCTCGAACCACTTCTGAATGCCTTCGACGTAGACCTCCTGCGCGTCCGCCGAGCTTTCCGTGAGGGCGGTGGCGGGCAGGCCCGCGTAGGTGTCGACCATGTCGATGGTGTCGGACGAACTCTGCGAACCGCCGTCGAACGCCGCGCCCGCGAGTTCCAGATGGCCATCCGGACGAATGCCGAACAGATGCCGGTAATAGCGGTTCGCGAACAGCAGTTCGGCTTCGTCGGCGGCGAGCACGGAGACGGCGGCGTCGAGACTTTCGAGGACGGTGGTGAAGCGCTCGTGCGCGGCGGCGAGTTCCTCACGCGCGCGTTTCGGTTCGGTGATGTCCGTCATCGACGACATCCAGCCCGTCTGACGGCCGGAACTGTCGATGAGCGGCGAGACATAGAGTCGCGCGTGGAAAAATGACCCGTCTTTTCGGCGCACACGCAGTTCGAAACCGGAAGAGGGCGCTTTGCCGCGCAGCGTCATGTCGAGCTGGCGCTGCATCTCCGGATACGCGTCGCGCGGCCAGTACGGGAACGGCGCGTTCTTGCCGACGAGATCGCTTTCGTCCCAGCCCGTCATCCGGCAGAACGCCGGATTCACGTGCGTGATGCGGCCGTGCATGTCGAGCACGCGCATGCCGATCAGCACGGAGTTTTCCATCGCGCGACGGAAGAACGCCTCGGCGTAGAGCGCCTGCTGCGCCTCGAAGCGCTGGCGCGTGTGCTTCCACAGACTCCAGAGACTCCACAGCACGAAGCACGACAAACCGGCGACGAGCCAGACGAGCGTGTTGTTGGTGAAGTTCGTGAGCTGCGGATACGAGTACACGCGCACCGACAGGCCTTGTCCGGGCGGGTCGAGCGGCAGGTCGTAGAACATGTCGCGCGGCAGGCGCGGGCGGCTCGATGTGGTCGCGAGCTCGCGGTTGTTCAGATCGGTGATGGAAATCTTGTATTTCGCCGACAATTCGCTCGGAATGTCGTGCTTCAGTATGCCTTCGATCGAGAACACGGCCGCGATCGAGCCGAGGAATTCGCGGTCGCGGAAAACCGGCGTCTGCAGCGTGATGTAGCCGTTGCCGAGATCGTCGTACAGCAACGGCGAGTAGACTTGGCGGCGGGTGGTGCGCGCTTCGTCGAAGGCGGCCTGCACGGCCTCGTCCATCTGCGTGTCGTTCGGCTTGGCGAGGCGCGATCCGAGCACGGGCAGCGGCGTATTCGGCCAGCGCGGCTTATGCTCGCTCGTGTACCAGTTCATGTAGAGGATCTCAGGATGCCCCTGCATGATGTCGGTGGACGATGTCTGGAAGGTTTGCGGATCGCCGTGCCCGGTCGCGATGTCGCGCGCGAGCGCCTGGATCTGCTCCTGCGCACCGGTCATCGACAGGCGAATTTGTTGCTGAGCCCACGCGACGTTGCGATAAAGCGTGTCTTCCTGCTGCTGTTGCTCGCGCCGGTTCAGGCTCCAGAGAATCAGACTCATCACGATCAGAAACACCAGGATCGAAATGAGCGGCGTGAGTAAATAGGAGTTCGACCACCACGGTCCGTGGTGCCAGCGGGAGGGCGAGGCGTCGGTCGGCTTGCGCGCGGACCTCGCCGAGCGTTTGATCAGCCGTTCGGTCAACATGGAGCGATTGTAACGCACCACCTGATTGTTAAATGGCGTAAAAAGACGGTAAAGCGTGCTCAGTTGCAGGAAAAGGAGGAGAAACATCTGAACAAAAAAGTCTTATCGGACGGTGCGTTGCAGCAATTTTTCGCATGGTGAGATTAGCTCTCATGATTTGAAAAATTCCTTGCGTCATGGTCTGGACCCTCTTTAGAATTGCCGGCACGCGGCCAGTGCCCGCTTTTCCGCGTGTGTTGCGGGCGTGCGCCGGCGGTTCTCATCGAGTGTTCCTCACATCAGGAGACGAGCATGTCCGCTGTACCCGACGAAGTTCTCAAATATGTCGCCAACGCCAAGGACGACGATCCTCAGGAAACCGCCGAGTGGCTCGATGCGCTCGACGGCGTGATTTCCGCGGTCGGTCCTGATCGCGCGCACTACCTGATCGAGAAACAGATCGAATTCGCTCGCGTGCATGGCGAGCACCTGCCGTTTTCGGCGAACACGCCGTACATCAACACGATCCCCGTCGCTTCGCAGGCGAAGATTCCGGGCGATCAGGACATCGAACACCGCATCCGCTCGTACACCCGCTGGAACGCCATCGCGATGGTGCTGCGCGCGGGCAAGGACACGAACGTCGGCGGTCACATCGCTTCGTTCGCATCGGCCGCGACGCTCTACGACGTCGGCTTCAATCACTTCTGGCACGCGCCTTCGAAAGATCACGGCGGCGACCTCGTCTTCGTGCAGGGCCACTCGTCGCCGGGCGTCTATTCGCGCGCGTTCCTGCTCGGCCGCCTGACCGAGAAGCAACTGAACAACTTCCGCCAGGAAGTGGGCGGCGAGGGCATCTCGTCGTATCCGCATCCGTGGCTGATGCCGGATTTCTGGCAATTCCCGACCGTGTCGATGGGCCTCGGCCCGATCATGGCGATCTATCAGGCGCGCTTCATGAAGTACATGGCCGCGCGCGGCATGGCGAAGACCGAAGGCCGCAAGGTCTGGGCGTTCCTCGGCGACGGCGAAACGGACGAGCCGGAATCGCTCGGCGCGATCGGCATGGCCGGCCGCGAGCGTCTGGACAACCTCGTGTTCGTCATCAACTGCAATCTGCAGCGACTGGACGGCCCGGTGCGCGGCAACGGCAAGATCATTCAGGAACTCGAAAGCGAATTCCGCGGCGCCGGCTGGAACGTCATCAAGGTCATCTGGGGCAGCCGCTGGGACGCGCTCTTTGCACGCGACAAGACCGGCGCGCTGATGCGCCGCATGATGGAAGTCGTCGACGGCGAGTACCAGACGTACAAGTCGGAGTCGGGCGCGTTCGTGCGCGAGCACTTCTTCAACACGCCGGAACTCAAGGCGCTCGTCGCCGACTGGTCCGATGACGACATCTGGAACCTGAACCGCGGCGGCCACGATCCGCACAAGATCTACGCGGCCTTCGACGCAGCGACCAAGACGAAGGGCGCGCCGACCGTCATCCTCGCCAAGACCATCAAGGGCTATGGCATGGGCGAGCATGGTCAGGCGATGAACATCACGCACCAGCAGAAGAAGCTGCCGATCGACACGCTGAAGAAATTCCGCGACCAATTCCGTCTGCCGCTTACCGACGAGCAGATCGCCGACGTGCCGTATCTCACGTTCGAGGAAGGCTCGAAGGAACTCGAATACATGCGCCAGAAGCGCATGGACCTGGGCGGCTATCTGCCGACGCGCCGCGAGAAGGCCGAATCGCTGCCGGTGCCGGCGCTGTCCGCGTTCGAGCCGCTCTTGAAGGGCACGGGCGAAGGCCGCGAAATCTCCACGACGATGGCGTTCGTGCGGATCCTCAACATCCTGCTGAAGGACAAGGCGCTCGGCAAGCGCATCGTGCCGATCGTCCCGGACGAGTCGCGCACGTTCGGCATGGAAGGCCTCTTCCGCCAGATCGGCATCTGGAATCAGGACGGCCAGAAGTACATCCCGGAAGACTCCGACCAGCTGATGTTCTACAAGGAATCGGAGACGGGGCAGATCCTGCAGGAAGGCATCAACGAAGCGGGTGGCATGTGTGACTGGATCGCGGCCGCGACGTCGTACTCGACGCACGGCGAGATCATGATCCCGTTCTACATCTTCTACTCGATGTTCGGCTTCCAGCGCATCGGCGATCTGGCGTGGGCCGCGGGCGACATGCGTTCGCGCGGATTCCTGCTGGGCGGCACCGCTGGCCGCACGACGCTGAACGGCGAAGGGCTGCAGCACGAAGACGGCCACTCGCTGCTGTGGGCGGCATCGATTCCGAACTGCGTGAGCTATGACCCGACGTTCGGTTACGAACTCGCCGTCATCATGCAGGACGGCCTGCGCCGCATGGTCGCGGACCAGGAAGACGTGTACTACTACATCACCGTGATGAACGAGAACTACGAGCATCCGGCGATCCCGCAAGGCGATGCCGTGGCTTCGGACATCATCAAGGGCATGTACGCCTTCAAGAAGGCCGATGCGCCGGCCAAGGCGCACGTTCAGTTGATGGGCGCGGGCACGATCTTCAACGAAGTCATCGCCGCGGCTCAACTGTTGAAGGACGACTGGGGCGTCAGCGCCGATCTGTGGAGCGTGCCGAGCTTCACCGAACTGGCCCGCGACGGTCAGGCGTGCGAGCGCTGGAACCTGCTGCATCCGACCGAAGAGAAGAAGCTGCCGCACGTCACGGCGCTGCTGAAGGACGCGAAGGGCCCGGTGATCGCATCGACGGATTACATCCGCGCGCTCGTCGACCAGATTCGCGGCTATGTCCCGCAGAAGTTCGTGGTGCTCGGCACCGACGGCTATGGCCGCTCGGATACGCGCGAAGCGCTGCGCCACTTCTTCGAAGTCGACCGCTACTGGGTGACGCTGGCTGCGCTCAACGCGCTGGCCGACGAAGGCACGATCGAGCGCAAGGTCGTCGCCGAGGCGATCAAGAAGTACAACCTCGACCCGTCCAAACCCAACCCGATGACCGTCTAAAGGCATCGCCCCCGTGCGTTGTGACGCGGCCTCTTTCCGAAGCGGAAGGAGGCCCGCGTGCGACCCAGGAGACACTAATAATGAGTCAAGCGATCGAAGTCAAAGTGCCGGACATCGGCGATTTCAAGGACATCCCCGTGATCGAGGTGCTGGTCAAGGTGGGTGATACGGTCGAACCCGAGCAGTCGCTCGTCACGCTCGAATCCGACAAGGCCACGATGGACGTGCCGAGCTCGGCAGCGGGCGTCGTGAAGGAAGTGAAGGTCAAGGTCGGCGATAACGTGTCGGAAGGCTCGCTCATCGTCGTGCTGGAAGGCGGCGCAGGCGGCGCGGCCGCACCGGCGCCCACGCCCGCGCCGGCGGCACCGAAGGAAGTGCCCTCGGATGCGCCCGCGAAGCCCGCGCCCGCGCCGAAGGAAGCGCCGTCCGCGCTCGCGCAGGCGCCTGTCATTCCCGCCGGCGACGGCTCGCGCACGTCGAGCCACGCGTCGCCGTCGGTGCGCAAGTTCGCGCGGGAACTGGGCGTCGATGTGTCGCGCGTGCGCGGCACCGGGCCGAAGAACCGCATCACGCAGCAGGACATCACCGCGTTCGTGAAGGGCGTGATGTCGGGACAGGGCGCGGCGCCTGCGGCTGCGGCGCCGGCTGGCGGTGGCGGCGGCGAACTCGGCCTGTTGCCGTGGCCGAAGATCGACTTCACGAAGTTCGGTCCGGTCGAGCCGAAGCCGCTCTCGCGCATCAAGAAGATCTCGGGCGCGAACCTGCATCGCAACTGGGTGATGATCCCGCACGTCACGAACAACGACGAAGCCGACATCACCGAGCTCGAAGAATTGCGCGTGAAGCTCAACAAGGAGCACGAGAAATCGGGCGTGAAGTTCACGATGCTCGCGTTCGTCATCAAGGCCGTGGTCTCGGCGCTGAAGAAGTTCCCGGACTTCAACGCGAGCCTCGACGGCGACAACCTCGTCTTCAAGCAGTACTACCACATCGGTTTCGCGGCCGATACGCCGAACGGCCTCGTCGTTCCGGTGATCCGCGACGCGGACAAGAAGGGCCTCGTCGATATCGCCAAGGAAATGGCGGAACTGTCGAAGCTCGCGCGCGAGGGCAAGCTGAAGCCCGATCAGATGCAGGGCGGCTGCTTCTCGATCTCGTCGCTGGGCGGCATCGGCGGGACGCACTTCACGCCGATCATCAACGCGCCCGAAGTCGCGATCCTCGGTCTGTCGCGCGGCTATCAGAAGCCCGTGTGGGACGGCAAGCAGTTCGTGCCGCGCCTCACGCTGCCGATGTCGCTGTCGTATGACCATCGCGTCATCGACGGCGCGGCCGCGGCGCGCTTCAACGCTTATCTGTCGGCGATTCTGGGCGATTTCCGTCGCGTCATTCTCTGATCTGCTGATCTGGCCGACGGCGGAACCTCGGACGTTCGTCCGAGGTTCCATCCGCATATCTCTTAGGGGACAACATGAGTCTCGTCGAACTAAAAGTACCCGACATCGGCGACTTCTCCGATGTCGATGTCATCGAAGTCAATATCAAAGCCGGCGACGTCATCGAAAAGGAACAGGGCGTCATCACGCTCGAAACCGACAAGGCCACGATGGAAGTGCCCGCGGATGTCGCGGGGACCATCAAGGAAGTGAAGGTCAAGCAGGGCGACAAGGTGAGCCAGGGCTCGGTCATCGCGATGATCGAAACCGCCGGCGCTGCGGCCGCGCCATCGCCGGCTCCGGCTCCGGCTCCGGCTCCCGCCGCTGCGCCCGCACCGGCTGCGGCTTCGGGCGGCGGCGTGCAGGACGTGAAGGTGCCGGATATCGGCGACTTCAAGGACATTCCCGTCATCGAAGTGCATGTGAAGCCGGGCGATACGGTCGAGAAGGAGCAGTCGCTCATCACGCTCGAATCCGACAAGGCGACGATGGACGTGCCGTCGCCTGCCGCCGGCACGGTCAAGGAAGTGAAGGTGAAGGTCGGCGACAACGTGTCGGAAGGCACGCTGGTTCTGACGCTCGAAGGCGGCGCGTCCGCTGCGGCGCCTGCTCCCTCGCCCCAGAAAGCGGCGCCGGCAGCCGCGCCGACGCCCGCGCCGCAAGCAGGCAGCTACGCCGGCGCGGCCGATGTCGAATGCGACATGCTCGTGCTCGGCGCCGGTCCCGGCGGTTATTCGGCGGCATTCCGTTCCGCCGATCTCGGCATGAAGACCGTGCTCGTCGAGCGTTATTCGACGCTCGGCGGCGTGTGTCTGAACGTCGGCTGCATTCCGTCGAAGGCGTTGCTGCACACGGCGCTCGTCATCGACGAAGCGGCCGAGCTCGCGGCGCACGGCATCAGTTTCGGCGAGCCGAAGGTCGATCTCGACAAACTTCGCGGCTTCAAGGAAGGCGTCGTCAAGAAGCTGACCGGCGGTCTCGCGGGCATGGCGAAGGCGCGCAAGGTCCAGGTCGTGACGGGCGTCGGCGCGTTCGTCGATCCGAATCACATGGAAGTGAACGGCGCGGACGGCAAGAAGGTCGTCAAGTTCAAGCAGGCGATCATCGCGGCGGGTTCGCAGGCGGTGAAGCTGCCGTTCTTCCCGGACGATCCGCGTGTCGTCGATTCGACCGGCGCGCTCGAACTGCGCCAGCTTCCGAAGCGCATGCTGGTGGTGGGCGGCGGCATCATCGGGCTGGAAATGGCGACGGTGTATTCGACGCTCGGCGCGGACATCGACGTCGTCGAAATGCTCGACGGCCTGATGCTCGGCGCGGACCGCGATCTCGTGAAAGTCTGGGAGAAGTTCAATTCCAAGCGCTTCACGAACGTGATGCTCAAGACCAAGACGACCAAGGCGGAAGCCAAGGAAGACGGCATCTATGTGACGTTCGAAGGCGAGAAGGCGCCGGCCGAGCCGCAGCGCTACGACCTCGTGCTGCTCGCGGTCGGCCGCAGCCCGAACGGCGGCAAGATCGGCGCGGACAAGGCGGGCGTCGCGGTGACGGATCGCGGCTTCATCAACGTCGACAAGCAGATGCGTACCAACGTGCCGCACATCTTCGCGATCGGCGATCTCGTCGGCCAGCCGATGCTCGCGCACAAGGCCGTGCACGAAGGCCACGTCGCGGCGGAAGCGGCGCACGGCGAGAAGGCGTATTTCGACGCGCTGCAGATTCCGTCCGTCGCTTATACGGATCCGGAAGTGGCGTGGGCCGGCAAGACGGAAGAGCAGTGCAAGGCCGAAGGCATCAAGTTCGGCAAGGCGGTGTTCCCGTGGGCCGCGTCGGGCCGCGCGATCGCCAACGGCCGCGACGAAGGTTTCACCAAGCTCATCTTCGATGAAGAGACGCATCGCGTGATCGGCGGCGGCATCGTCGGTCTGAATGCGGGCGATCTCATCAGCGAAGTGTGTCTCGCGATCGAGATGGGCGCGGATGCGACCGACATCGGCAAGACGATCCACCCGCACCCGACGCTCGGCGAATCGGTCGGCATGGCCGCCGAGTTGTACGAAGGCGTGTGCACGGACTTGCCGCCGCAGCGCAAGAAGTAAGCGTCCGCAGTTACAGAAGAAAGGCGCGCTCCTTGACCGGAGCGCGCCTTTTTGTTTGTGGGATTCACGAGCAATAGGCGACAAAAAACCCGGCGCGATGGCCGGGTTCTTCGTGATTCTTGCTGCATCGGCCGGGCAGGGGCCCGGCGGCAAACTTACGCAACCGACTTCTTGGTGGCGCGGGCAGCTTGCTCGGTCGCTTGCGTAGCGGCCTTCGTCGCAGCCGTAGCGGCAGCGTTGAAGTTGCTTTCAGCAATTTCGACAGCTTGCTTCGTTGCCTTGTGAACCGTTTCGTACGTCGTGTTGGCGGCGGTGATGGCCGACTTCATGACGGCGACGGCGGTTTCCGAACCGGCCGGTGCGTTCTTCGCGACGTTGTCGACGAGCGTTTGGACCTTGCGGTTCTGTTCTTCGTACTGCGCTTCCGCGACGCGGGCGAATTCGGCTTGCGTGGCCGACGCGATTTCATACAGGTGACGGCCGTACGACAGCACCTTTTCCGCGACCGGCTGGGTCAGGCTGGCTTGCAGGGCGAGCAGTTCCTGCGCGTCCTTCACCGACAGCGCGCGCTGTGCGTTTTCCTGGCTTTCGGCCAGCGTGGACTTCACAACTTGCAGGTTCAGTTCGACGAGCTTCTCAACGCCTTCGAACGCCTTGTTCGTGAGGCCGAACAGCGTGTCGAAGTTGGCTTTCTGTGCAGCGGCGATTTGCTCGGGGGTCAACAGCGTCATCTCAGGCTCCTGATGGCAGACCCATCAACGCGGGTCGTGGTTTGGGTAGATCCGGCGCGATATACCTGCCGGCTAGGTGCAACTGCGATTGGTGCGTCGCAACATGAGACCCATTTTAGAGATATTCCGATGGATGTCAAGCACTTTTTGTGCGCCGCACAATAGGCAGAAACCGTATGTTAAACAACAACTTACATGCCGATTGCGTGGTCGAAATAAACGTCCGTGGAAACCCTATGCACTCAAGCTGGGCATGGCTTCCGACACGCATCGGGCCGCATGTTCAACACGATCAAAGCACGGCTCGATGAAACTTTGATGTTCCGGCGACGCGGACAGCGCGGCTTCTGCGGCAATGCGGAAGCGAGATATTTCTGAAGGTCGTCTTATTTTTAGGATGTCGCCGTACACCAAATTGTTGAAGAAACGTTAACATTTCGGCTGTCCGAGTTGTCTCGTGATCGTCTGTGCGCTCCGTTGGTGCTGACTCCCGTTCGTATCTCTGCGTTTTGTCTGATCCGATCCTCACGTTTCACTAAAGTCGTGGAAAGTTTTGCCGATAGTGCGTTTGTCGCGGTGTAGCAAAGCGCGTTTTGGGCAGCACTATTTCGCCGGGCCGATCGTTTTTTCCGATCGAGGCGGTTTTTTGTTCAGCAATACGCAATCACGGCTTACAACTCGGTTTAACGAGTGCCGATAAGTGCTTAATATTGCTTAAATTTCGTAGCTTCACTACACTTGGCGGTACCCTCCAGCCGCCCAACAGAACACTAATGAAAACCGAAATGTTTTCGTCGTTGAAGGTGGTGCATGGCGTGGCAGTGCGCTCGGCATTGTCCATCGCCGTCTCCATCGCAGTAGCGACGTCCTTCGCAGCGGCTCCGGCTGAAGCCCTCGCGAAGACCGCCACCCAAACCAAAACCGCAAAGAAATCCACCGCCAAGGCTGAAAAGCCCGCGCGCGTCGCCAAGACCACGCTGAAAGCGCCGAAGCCCGCGAAAGCGGCGAAAGTCGCCGCGGCCGATGACGACGATGACGCGCCGCGCGCATCGCGCAAGCGTCGCGCGTCGTATCGCATGGAAGCGCATTCGCGACGCGCCGCGGTGCACGCGGTTGCGTTCCAGCCGCGCGCGACGTCGGTTGGTCAGGCGTTCGGCCTGCACGATACCCCCGACAGCCTCGCGCTGCGTTCGAGCGTGGCTTACGTCGTCGACCAGAACACGTCCGAGACGCTCTTCGACAAGAACTCGCGCGCCGTCGTGCCGATCGCATCGATCACGAAGCTGATGACCGCGATGGTCGTGCTCGATTCGCACATGCCGCTGACCGATGAAATCACCGTCACCGACGAAGACCGCGACTACGAGAAGTTCACGGGTTCGCGCCTCGCGGTCGGATCTCAACTGAATCGCGAAGACATGCTGCACATCGCGCTGATGGCGTCGGAAAATCGCGCGGCGGCGGCACTCTCGCGCTATTACCCGGGCGGCCGTCCGGCGTTCATCGCCGCGATGAACGCGAAGGCCAAGTCGCTCGGCATGGTCGACACGCACTTCGAGAATTCCACGGGACTCACGAGCCAGAACGTGTCGAGCGCGCGCGACCTCGTGAAGATGGTCAACGCGGCGTATCAATATCCGCTGATCCGCAAGTTCTCGACCGACCGCAGCTACGACGTCTTCACCGGCAAGCGCAATCTCGCCTACAACAGCACGAACGCGCTGATCCGCAATGCTTCGTGGGACATCGGCTTGCAGAAGACGGGCTTCATCAACGAAGCGGGCGAGTGCCTCGTGATGCAGGCAACCGTCAACGGCCGTCCGGTCGTCATCGTGCTGCTCGATTCGTACGGCAAGTATTCGCGCTTCGCCGACGCGGGCCGTCTGCGTTCGTATCTCGACACGCTCGGCGAGCCGCATATCATGAGCGCGGACATGGGCAGCGGCGCAAATCCTTGAGCGCCTGATCTTCGCTGATGCAAAAGCAAACGGGATTCGTCGAAAGACGAATCCCGTTTTGACATGCGGCGAAGAAATCAGCGATGCGCGTGTTGTTGCGCGTCGGAAGCTGCCTCTTCCGGGTGATATCCCAGCGATTGCGAGATCTCGAGCGCCGTGTGGCTCAATTGTTTCAGCCAGGCGTCCTGCAGACGATCGGCGGGCGCGGACAGCGACAAGCCGGCGACGAGGCGTCCCGTATCGTCGTAAATGCCCGCCGCGATACAGCGCACGCCGAGTTCGAGTTCCTCGTTGTCGCGCGCGCACGCCTGCTGGCGCACCAGCGACAGTTCGCGCTCGAGTTTCGAGAGATCGGTGATGCTGTTCTGCGTGTGGCCGGAGAGACCGGTTCGCATCGCATACGCGCGTACGCGCGCGGCTTCGTCGGCGGCGAGAAACAGCTTTCCGACCGACGTCAGATGCAACGGCGCGCGGCCGCCGATCGCACGCACGACCTGCATGCCCGAGCGCTCCGAGTACGCGCGCTCGATATAGACGATCTCGTCGCCTTGCCGCACGGAAAGATTGACGGTCTGCCCGGTCTGCCGATGCAACTCGCGCATCGGCGGCATCGCGGCTTCACGCACCGAAAGACGCGCCTTGACGAGATTGCCGAGCTCCAGCAAGCGCATGCCGAGGCGATACGTGCCGGGGTCCGACCGGTCCACGAGCCGGCATAGCACCATGTCGTTCAGAATGCGATGCGCCGTGGATGGGTGCAGATCGGTGCTCTGGGCGAGTTCTTTCAGGCTGACGGGGTCAGTGTGATCGGCGAGGGCGTCGAGAAGACGCATCATGCGCTCGATCACCTGAATGGAGGTTTTGGATTCCGGGTTCGTATCGCTCATCGTGAAAAATCGGTTGATGCGTCAAACAGCGGAATGGGGATTGTATCTCATAATGTGAAAAAAGCGAACGCTTCGCCAAAACAATGCGCTCTCAGATGACGTCGATGGCCAGCGAGAAGCCCGTCGCGCGGGACTTATCAAGGATAATCGGCGCTGCGTTCACATCATTCCACAAACAGGAAACGCCCCAATGCGAGTCGGATTATTCGTGACATGTCTCATCGACATGATGCGCCCGGAAATCGGCTTCTCGGTCATCAAGCTGATCGAGCAGGCGGGTTTCGAAGTCGTCGTGCCGCCGTCGCAGACCTGTTGCGGCCAGCCTGCCTACAACTCGGGCGATCGGCCGCTCGCCCGCGATCTCGCCGAAAAAACGCTGCGCGAATTCGAGCAGTTCGACTATGTCGTGGTGCCGTCCGGTTCGTGCGGCGGCATGATCCGCGCGCACTACGGCGATCTCTTTCGCGACGATCCGCAATTGATGAGCCGCTTCGCGCGCCTTCAGCCGCGCGTGTTCGAACTGACCGATTTTCTCGTGAACGTCGCGAAGGCGCGCATGGAGCCGGGCGTGTTCGACGGCATGGTGACGTATCACGATTCCTGCTCGGGTCTGCGCGAACTCGGCGTGAAATCGCAGCCGCGCGAGCTGCTCGCCCAGGCAGGCGTGCCCGTGACCGAGATGGCCGGATGCGAGCATTGCTGCGGCTTCGGCGGCACCTTCGCGGTGAAGTACGGCGACATTTCGACGGCGATCGTCGATGAGAAATGCGCGAACATCAAGGCGAGCGGCGCGGATACCGTCGTGCTCGGCGACCTCGGCTGCATGCTGAACATCGAAGGGCGCCTGCGCCGCACCGGCGATACGTCGACGCGCGTGCTGCATATCGCGCAAGTGCTCGCGGGCGACGCGGCGCGTCGCGCCTGAAGGAGACAAACGGATGCAAGTCCAGACGATGCACTTCAAGGCGCGCGCGGGAAGCAAGCTCGCCGACGAGCGCCTGCAGCAGAATCTCACCAAGCTCTCGACCAAGTTCGTCAGCGCGCGTGCGAGCGCGGTGCGCGACATCGACTTCGAGGCAACGCGCGCCGCGTTGAAGGAGCGCCGCAATCGCGCGCTCGAGAATCTCGACGTGTGGCTCGAAACCTTCGAGCGCGAGGCGACGCGTCGCGGCGCGACCGTGCTTTACGCCGAAACGACGCAGGCCGCGGCGAAGCTCGTCGCGGACATCGCGCGCAAACACGATGTGAAGAAGGTCATCAAGACCAAGTCGATGGTCTCGGAAGAGATGCAGTTGAATCGCGTGCTCGGCGAGATGGGCGTGCAGTCGATCGAGACCGATCTCGGCGAATACATCCTGCAGATCAACGACAACGAGCCGCCGAGCCATATCATCGCGCCGGTCGTGCATAAGGATAAGGAGCAGATCGCGGATCTCTTCGCGAAGACGCACAACAAGCCACGCCTCACCGACATCCCGGAGATGACGCGCGAGGCGCGGGAAGTGTTGCGGCCGCATTTCATGTCGGCGGACATGGGCGTGACGGGCGGCAATTTCCTGATCGCGGAGACGGGGTCGGTGGCGGTCGTCACGAACGAGGGCAACGAAGGCATGTGCACCGTGATGCCCCGCGTGCATGTCGTGGTGACGGGCATCGAAAAAGTGCTGCCGACGCTCGAAGATCTCGCGACCGCGATGCGCCTCCTGCCGCGCTCGGCGACCGGTCAGACGATCTCGAATTACTTTTCGCTCTTGACCGGACCGCGCGCGGCCGACGAGACGGACGGGCCCGATCATATGTACTTCGTGCTCGTCGATGGCGGCCGCACCGGGCTTATCGGCGGCGAGTTTCAGGAGATGCTGCGCTGTATCCGCTGCGGCGCGTGCATGAATCATTGCCCGGTCTATCAGAAGATCGGCGGACATGCGTATGGATGGGTGTATCCGGGACCGATGGGCTCGGTGCTGACGCCGGCTTATGTCGGCATCGACAAGGCGCTCGATCTGCCGCAAGCCGCAACGCTTTGCGGCGAGTGCAACAGTGTTTGTCCGGTCGGCATTCCGTTGTCGGATCTGCTGCGCAAGCTACGCGAGAAGCAGATGGAGCGTCGGCTGCGTCCGTGGAACGAGCGCGCCGCGCTCGCGGCGTGGGGCTATCTCGCGAAGCGGCCGCTCGCCTATGCCCTTTTCACGAAGCTCGCGGTGCGCGTGCTCGAACGCATCGGCGGCAACAAGAAGACGATTTCACGACTGCCGTTCGGCGCAGGATGGACCGACACGCGCGACATGCCCGCGCCAGTCGGGCGCACATTCCGGGAGCTGTACAAGGCGCAGCATTCGCATCTCGGATAAAACAAGGCCGCGCCGGATCTTTCGATCGGGCGCGGCCTTTGTCGTCGAAGCGCTTTTATCCGCCGTACCGTCCCAGGAAGCCGCGCGAATTGCCGCCCTGCGAATTGCCCCCACCGCCATTCGCGGATGGTGGCGGGGCGCGATTCGGTCCCGGCGGCCGACCGCCCACGGACTGAGGCGCCGGCGAGTTGCCTGCTTGCGGGGGCTGCGCTGCCGGAGGACGGCCGCCGCCTGCTTGCGGTGGCGGACCGTTCGGATGTCCGCCGCCCGCCTGCGGAGGCGGGCCGCCCGGACCCCGGTCGCGCGGCGGATGCCCGCCGCGCCATCCGCCCGGCGGCGGACGACGCCAGCCGGGACCATCGTCCCAATATCGGTTAGGCGGACCGTAGTAAATCGGGCCCGGCCCGGAGTAGTAACCGCCGCCTACGACGACGCCCGGCGGCGGGCCACCGTAGTATCCGTAGCCCGGGTCGTCGTAGACAGCAGGGTAGCCGCCGCCATAGGCCGACGCATCGGGATACGCCGCGCAACCACCGAGAAGTGCGGCAGACGAAGCAAGCAAGACACCAGCGACTGCGGATTTCATGATCGTGGGAAATTCTGTAGAACCATTACTGAATAAGACATCATCGGCGCGTGGATGTCGCGAACAACTTTGTAAGCCTTTATGACGGCAAGCTGTCATAAAGGCGCGAGCGGTCGCGACGTTCATCAAAACGGCTTGTTGTCCCGGGCGCAACAATCCTTTGCTTTTCAACGGCTTTTTAAGGTCGGGACAAGTCCGTAAAATTCGAAATGTCCATCAGTGGGTTCCCTTGATCCGATGCCCGCTGCGACACATCGACCAAAGGCAGTCCCATGAGAAAGACAATATCGACCTACTGGCCCGTCGCCATCCTGCTTCCGATCGCGCTCGCGTTCTGCATGCACGCCGGCGAGGGCAGCGGCGCGGCAATGCGCCATGAAGAAACCAGCGTGGCGGGCGTGAGCGCAGAACTGGCGCGCGCGATTTCGCTCGGCTTCGTCGACGACGAAGACGCACAACCCGCTGCCGTCTCGGCGGAAAAGACGCTCTGATTCGCCGGTTTTCGACGCACACAAAAAATGGCGCCCGCAAAGGGCGCCATTTTCATTTGGACGCGGCCGAACTGCTTACTTGAGCACGGCGGCGACCGCGTTCGCGACGGCGTCGAGGTTGCGCGTGTTCAGCGCGGCCACGCAGATGCGGCCCGTGCTCACGGCGTAGATGCCGAATTCTTCACGCAGACGATCGACTTGCGCAGCCGTCAGACCCGAGTACGAGAACATGCCGCGCTGCTTGTTGACGAACGAGAAGTCCCGATCGACGCCGCTCGCCTTCAGTCGCTCGACGAGACCGTTGCGCATTGCGCGGATACGATCGCGCATTTCGCCCAGCTCCTGCTCCCAGGTCGCGCGCAGTTCCGGCGACGCCAGCACGGCCGCGACGATCGAGCCGCCGTGCGTCGGCGGGTTCGAATAGTTCGTGCGGATCACGCGCTTCAGTTGCGAGAGCACGCGTGCCGATTCTTCCTTGCTCGTCGTGATGATCGACAGTGCGCCGACGCGCTCGCCGTACAGCGAGAACGACTTCGAGAACGACGACGACACAAACACGTTCAGTTCCGATGCCGCGAAGAGACGCACGGCGGCGGAGTCCGCGTCGATGTTCTCCGCGAAGCCTTGATACGCCATATCGAGGAACGGCACGAGGTTCTTCGCCTTCACGACTTCGACGATCTGCTTCCACTGCTCGTCCGACAGATCGACGCCCGTCGGGTTATGGCAGCACGCGTGCAGCACGACGACGGTGCCCGCCGCGTAGCTGTTCAGCGCGGCGAGCATGCCGTGGAAGTTCACGCCGTGCGTGGAGGCTTCGTAGTACGGGTAGTGGACCACTTCGAAACCGGCGCCTTCGAAGAGCGCGCGATGGTTTTCCCAGCTCGGATCGCTGATCGCGACGACTGCGTTCGGGTTCAGGCGCTTCAAAAAGTCCGCGCCGATCTTGAGCGCGCCCGTGCCGCCAAGCGCCTGCGCCGTCACGACGCGGCCCGCGGCGATCAGCGGCGAATCGTTGCCGAGGAGCAGCTTCTGCACGGCGGCGTCGTAGGCGGCGATGCCGTCGATCGGCAGATAACCGCGCGGCAGCGCGGCATCGACGCGCGCTTTCTCGGCTTCGCGCACGGCGCGCAGGAGCGGAATCTTGCCTTCTTCGTTCGTGTACACACCGACGCCCAGATTGACTTTGGTCGTGCGCGTATCGGCGTTGAAGGCTTCGTTGAGGCCCAGGATCGGGTCGCGGGGAGCGAGTTCGACGGCAGAGAAAAGAGACATGATCTATCGGCAGTGGAGGAAAGACGTGCGGCGGGGAAGCGTGGCGACGACGGCATCATGCCGGCGAGCCCAGTCGCACATTGTAGCGAATCCGGCGCGGCTTTTCGGCCGAATATGGCGCGAATGCGCGTGCTTTTTGGCCCTTAATTCCGCGAACACGCCAAAAGCGCGCGATAAAAAAGGGCGTGAGCCGGTGCGCTTGAGATCGGCGAACCATGCCCAATCTGATGGAGACTACGCTTCCACATCCCGGTCACGTCCAGGCGAGCGCGCGCATCGCGTACGACGCTAGAATGATTGTTTGCCTCAGGCGCTGACTTTCTCGATTTCTCATGTCCGACACTCTCATCGCCTCCCCGGAAGAACTGGACGAATCGAAGTTCGTCACGTTCGAAGGCTCGCCGTTTCAGTTGTATCAGCCGTATCCGCCCGCGGGCGATCAGCCCGATGCCATCGCGAAGCTCGTCGAAGGCGTCGAGGACGGTCTCTCGTTTCAGACGCTGCTCGGCGTGACCGGCTCGGGCAAGACCTTCACGATGGCGAACGTCATCGCGCGGCTCGGCCGTCCGGCGATCGTCTTCGCGCCGAACAAGACGCTCGCCGCGCAGCTCTACGCGGAATTCCGCGAGTTCTTTCCGCGCAACGCCGTCGAGTATTTCGTCTCGTACTACGACTATTACCAGCCGGAAGCGTACGTGCCGCAGCGCGATCTCTTCATCGAGAAGGACTCGTCGATCAACGAGCACATCGAGCAGATGCGGCTTTCGGCCACGAAAAGCCTGCTCGAACGGCGCGACGTGGTGATCGTCGCGACGGTGTCCGCGATTTACGGTATCGGCAATCCGTCCGAATATCACAAGATGATTCTCACGCTGCGCACGGGTGACAAGCTCGGCCAGCGCGACGTCATCGCGCGCCTGATCGCGATGCAGTACACGCGCAACGAAGCCGATTTTCAGCGCGGTTCGTTTCGCGTGCGCGGCGACACCATCGATATCTTTCCGGCCGAGCACGCGGAAATGGCGGTGCGCGTCGAGCTCTTCGACGACGAAATCGAATCGATGATGCTCTTCGATCCGCTCACCGGACGCGTGCGCAACAAGATTCCGCGCTTCACCGTGTACCCGTCGTCGCATTACGTGACGCCGCGCGACACCGTCATGCGCGCGATCGAAACCATCAAGCTCGAATTGCGCGAGCGGCTCGAATTCTTCCACAGCGAGGGCAAGCTCGTCGAAGCACAGCGGCTGGAGCAGCGCACGCGCTTCGATCTGGAAATGCTGCAGGAGCTCGGTTTCTGCAAGGGCATCGAGAACTACTCGCGGCACTTCTCGGGCGCGGCGCCTGGCGAGCCGCCGCCGACGCTCGTCGACTATCTGCCGCCCGATGCGCTGATGTTGCTCGACGAGTCGCACGTATTGATCGGCCAGTTGAACGGCATGTACAACGGCGACCGCGCGCGCAAGGAAAATCTCGTCGACTACGGTTTCCGGATGCCGTCCGCGCTCGATAACCGGCCGCTCAAGTTCAACGAGTTCGAGCGCAAGATGCGCCAGGCGATCTTCGTTTCCGCGACGCCCGCCGACTACGAGCAGCAGAAGGCAGGGCAGGTGGCCGAGCAGCTCGTGCGGCCGACGGGTCTCGTCGATCCGGAAATCGAAGTGCGTCCGGCGCGCTCGCAGGTCGACGACGTGCTCTCGGAAATCAACGCGCGCGTGGCGGTGCAGGAGCGCGTGCTCGTCACGACGCTGACCAAGCGCATGGCCGAGCAGCTGACCGAGTTTCTCGCCGATCAC
Organism: Caballeronia sp. AZ7_KS35; assembly: GCF_023631045.1. Classification (NCBI taxonomy): domain Bacteria; kingdom Pseudomonadati; phylum Pseudomonadota; class Betaproteobacteria; order Burkholderiales; family Burkholderiaceae; genus Caballeronia; species Caballeronia sp. AZ7_KS35. The sequence goes on from NZ_JALQDV010000003.1 coordinate 33,746, forward strand.
GGCGTGAAGGTGCGTTATCTGCACAGCGATATCGACACGGTCGAGCGCGTGGAAATCATCCGCGATCTGCGGCTCGGCACATTCGACGTGCTCGTCGGCATCAACTTGCTGCGCGAGGGTCTCGATATTCCCGAAGTCTCGCTCGTCGCGATCCTCGACGCCGACAAGGAAGGCTTCCTGCGCGCCGAGCGCTCGCTGATCCAGACCATCGGGCGCGCGGCGCGTAATGTGAACGGCAAGGCGATTCTCTACGCCGACAACATGACCGACTCGATGAAGCGCGCCATCGGCGAAACCGAGCGGCGCCGCGCCAAGCAGATGGCGCACAACGAGAAGATGGGCATTACGCCGCGCGGGGTGGAGAAGCGCATCAAGGACATCATCGATGGCGTCTACAACGCCGACGACGCCCGCGCCGAGCTGAAGGAAGCGCAGGCCCGCGCGAAGTTCGAAGACATGTCCGAGAAGCAGATCGCGAAGGAAATCAAGCGCCTCGAGAAGCAGATGATGGATCACGCCAAGAATCTCGAATTCGAAAAAGCGGCGCAGACCCGCGACCAATTGGCGCTCCTGCGGCAGCGCGTGTTCGGGGCGAACGTGGGCGATCACATGAGCGGAATCGGCGGTAAGTAAGCAATATGTAAGTGATTTTCAAGGCTTAATTCGAAAGGCGCGGCGAATCGGACGGTTCGCCGCGCCTTTTTTTATCCCGCCGCGATCGTGCGATTCGGCGAAAAGCCTTACTGCGCCTAGGTCTGTAAGCTCGCTCAAATTGTTGCGGGAATCGAACGATGCTAAACTGACGAACATTGAGAATGGTTCGTATTAACGTTCACAGAGTTGTGCTAACGCCGCCGACCGAGCGGCGCTCCGGTATCTCAGTGGCAAGGCTCGCGTGGCACGCGTGCCAATCGATAACAACAAGGAGTTTTCTGATGGGTTCAACGTTGATGCGCGGCCTTGTCGCCGCCGCAGGTCTCACGGCGGTGATGGCAGCGTCGGCAGCCGAATATCCGATCGGCAAGCAGCACATCGAGGCGGGCATGGAAACGGGCGCCGTGTATCTGCAGCCGATCACGATGTCGCCGGAAGGCATGATGCGCAAGGCGTCGGATTCGGATATCCACCTGGAGGCGGATATCCACGCGGTCAAGAACAACCCGACCGGTTTCGCCGAAGGCGACTGGATGCCGTATCTGCAAGTCACGTATGAACTCACGAAGGTCGGCACGACGCAGACCATCAAGGGCGACCTGATGCCGATGGTCGCGAGCGACGGCCCGCACTACGGCGACAACGTCAAGCTCTTCGGGCCGGGCAAGTATCACCTGAAGCTGCATATTTCGCCGCCGTCGCAGGAAGGCCACATGGCGTTCGGCCGTCACACCGACAAGGAAACGGGCGTCGGTCCGTGGTTCAAGCCGTTCACGATCGAGTACGACTTCCCGTTCGCGGGCATCGGAAAGAAGGGCGGTTACTGATCGTCCGTGGCGCCCGGCATCCCGGACCGGGCGCATTCACTCTCAGGAAGTACGCATGAAGCTGAAAAATCAGGTGGCCGCGCTCGCGATGTCCGCGTTTGCCTTTGCCGGGATGAACATGGCGCACGCCGCCGACCTGCCGACGTTCAAGCTCGAAATGAACGACGGCAAGCTCAATCCGGCGCGCATCGAAGTGCCGGCGGGGCAGCGCATCAAGATCGAAGTGCATAACGTCGGCAAGGGCGCCGCCGAGTTCGAAAGCGTGCAGTTGCGCAAGGAAAAAGTGCTCGCGCCGGGGGCGGATTCGTTCGTGGTGATCGCACCGCTGGATCCGGGTGAATACAAGTTCTTCGACGATTTTCATCAGTCCGCGCAAGGCGTGATCGTCGCGAAGTAACGGAATGTGCCGCGCGATGTTCGCACCGCGCGCGGCCGCTTGAAGTGGAATTGCTGGAGGTCGGGTATGGGGCAGGTACTTTTCATCGTGTGGCGAGAGAGCGTCGAGGCGTTGCTCGTCGTCGGCATTCTCTACGCGTGGCTGAAGAACGGCGATCATCAGGCGCGCCGGGGCCTGCCTTATCTGTGGGCCGGCGTTGTCATCGGCCTGCTTGCGGCGGTGGCACTGGGCGCCGCGCTCATCGGCTTCACGGAAGTGCTGTCGGGCGATGCACAGGATTACTTCCAGACCGCGATGGTGCTGATCGCCTGCGTGCTGATCGTGCAGATGGTCCTGTGGATGAAGCGCCACGGACGCACGCTCAAGCGCGACATGGAAACATCGCTGCAAAAGAGCACGCAGGACGGACACTGGTGGGGCATCGCCCTGCTCGTCGCGCTGGCGATCGCGCGCGAAGGCAGCGAGACGGCCGTGTTTCTCTACGGCGTCGGCTTCGGTCAGTCGGGGCACGTCGACGCGTCGCAGTACATCGCGATCATTCTCGGCTTCGGTCTCGCGCTGCTGACGTTCTATATCCTGCAACTCGGCGGCAAGATCTTCTCGTGGCGCTCGTTCTTTCGCGTCACCGAAATCATGCTGCTGTTCCTGGCGGCCGGCCTCTTCGAAACGGGCGTCGACAAGCTGATCGACATGGAAGTGCTGCCGGTCATCGTCAATCAGGTGTGGAACACGTCGTGGCTGCTCGATGATTCGAGTACGTTCGGATCGCTCGTTGCTACGCTCACCGGTTATCGCGCGCATCCCGCGGGCATGAATCTCGTCGCGTATGCGGTGTACTGGGTCGTCATCTATCTTCTGCTGCGCCGTTCGAACACCCAGATGGCGCAAAAACAAAAGGCGGCAAGCCGTCCAGCATGAGTTCCGTAATGCGTAGACCGGGCCGGCTTCAACAAGCCGGCCACTGGATGCAACGTCACGGCAGCACGATCCGCATGATTCAGTGGGTCGTCGTTGCCGTGTATGCATTTCTGATCATCGTTCCCGCCGTGATGCCGCTGCCGGACGGCGCCGCGCATCTGTGGAGCAATCTCACGCTCGCCGCGCAGTTCGTGTTCTGGGGCATCTGGTGGCCATTCGTGCTGCTGTCGATGGTCATGCTCGGGCGCGTCTGGTGCGGCGTGTTGTGTCCCGAAGGCGCGCTGTCGGAGTTCGCGAGCAAGTTCGGCCGCGGCTGGGCGATTCCGCGCTGGATGCGCTGGGGCGGCTGGCCGTTCGTCGCATTCGGGCTCACGACGATCTACGGGCAGATGGTCAGCGTCTATCAGTATCCGAAGGCGGTGCTGCTCGTGCTCGGCGGCTCGACCGTCGGCGCGATGATCATCGGCGTGCTGTATGGCCGCGAGAAGCGCGTGTGGTGCAAGTATCTGTGCCCGGTCAACGGCGTGTTCTCGCTGCTCGCGCGCCTCGCGCCGTTTCACTACAAGGTCGACGAAGAAGCGTGGCGCCGTTCGTACACGAAGGGCGAGCACGGCCATCGCGTGATTCCGATCAACTGCGCGCCGCTCGTCCCGCTGCGCAACATGAAGGGCGCACAGGACTGCCACATGTGTGGCCGATGCAGCGGCCATCGCGACGCCATCGCGCTCACATGGCGCTCGCCGTCCGAGGAAGTCGTGAAGCTCGGCGACAAGGCCGCGAATCCGTGGGACACCGCGCTCATTCTGTACGGCCTGCTCGGCATCGCGATCGGCGCGTTCCACTGGACCGTGAGCACCTGGTTCGTCGATCTGAAGCAATTTCTCGCCGCCTGGCTGATCGATCACGACATCCTCTGGCCGCTCGACACCAACGCGCCGTGGTTCCTGTTCACGCATTACCCGGAACAGAACGACGTCTTCTCGTGGCTCGACGGCACCATGGTCATCGGCTATATCGTCGCGACTGGGCTCGTGTACGGCACGGCGCTGCTCGGGCTGCTCGCCATCGGCACGCGCATGCTCGGCAAGATGAACGCGACGCGCCTGCATCACCTGACGCTCGCCCTGATCCCGATTGCGGGCGTCGGCGTGTTCCTGGGCCTGTCCGCGACGACGGTATCGCTGCTGCGCGCCGAGCATCTACCGTTGTGGTGGGTGCCGGGTCTGCGGCTCGGCTTGCTCGCGGCCGCGAATCTCTGGAGCGCGTGGCTTGCGTGGCGCGTGACGGGGCGCCATGCATCGTCACTTGTTCCGCGCCTTCTTGCGATGGTATGGTTTGTCGCTGCGCTGGCCGTTGCGGACAGCGCGTGGTACCTGATGTTCTGGGGCTTCAGCCGATAAACCGTCCACGCCGTCAAGCGCGGCAACGAGAGCGAGAAGTGAGAACCAAACCCGTACTGACCGACGAAGACGTCAAGACGATGGCCGCGGCCGCCGAGACGCATGCGAGAGAACACAACTGGAACGTGACGATTGCGATCGTCGACGATGGCGGACATCTGCTGCATCTGCATCGTCTCGACGGCGCAGGCGCGAGCACCGCCGAAATGGCGACGGGCAAGGCGCGCACCGCCGTGCTCGGCCGTCGCGAAACCAAGGTCTACGAAGACACCATCAAGCAGGGCCGCACGGCGTTCCTCTCCGCGCCGATGACCGCAATGCTCGAAGGCGGCGTGCCGATCTTCGTGGGCACGGACATCGTCGGTGCCGTCGGCGTGTCGGGCGTGAAATCGGATCAGGATGCGCAGATCGCGAAGGCGGGCATCGCGGCGCTCGGCATCGAGAACGTCTGAAGCATTCGCGCAATAAAAATGGCACGTCCTCGTAACGAAGACGTGCCATTCTGTTTTCGGATGCAGCGCTCGTCGGCGCGCATCGTGACCCAAGCAGGAACCAAAAAAAAGCGGCTTCGCTTGCTATCGACGACTGGCTGGTGTTTGCACGAAGGGGTCTAATTTCTCGCGTGCAAGTCGTCCTCGCTGGCTAAGGCCAAACACCTCTTGGCGAGGTGGTCCCCACAATACCCGGTACTACGGCTGTTCTTGCCTGCGCGTCATTTCGTCAGGATCAGTTTGCCCAAACGCGTCGCACGCAATTGGTACGTCTCTCCGTTATGCACGATGCTCACGTGACTGCGTCCCTGCAGCAGCGCGTCGCTTTTCAGCGATCGCTCGCCGGTACTGTCCCCCGCGTGCGCGACATGAACCGTGGTCACGGTCGTCGCTTTCGGGCGGGTGATCGCGGCGTCGCGGACAGCCGGGCGGCGCAGGCTGAGCGTGGAGGATCGCGGCGTATCGGTCATGTCGGAAAATGTGCGTTCGTTGATTCGATGGGTCTATTGTAAATGATAACTATTCCTATTTGCAACTAGACTTTCCGATTGAAGCGCCTCTTTCGATAGCCAGTCTCGATGCGGCCGCGAAACATTCGCCACCGCATCCGTCAGAGGCTCAATGCAGCGGACTCTCGTCCCTGCGGCCGTGCGCGAACTGGCGAATGAGCCGCACGGTGTCGATGTCCGACTCGCGGTACGCCGACTTCACGATTTCCTGCGTCTGACGCTCATCGGGCGTGGCGTTTTCGTTCTCGGGCAGCGTCGTGGCGTAAGTGAAGCGCAGGAAGAGCTGGACCGCATCGGGCTGCTCGATCGCCATCGTGAGCGAGCCGCCGACGTAATCGGCGGTCGGCAGAATGTCGTAGCGCACGCTGGTGCCGGGCGTGAGCGTCACGCGGTCGCGCACGGTCGCCTGGCCGTAGTGGAGTTCGCGTTCCATCGTGTCGCCATCGCGCGCGAGGATGTCGCAGCTATCCAGGCCGATCACGAATAGTTGCGGCTGCTCGGCGCGCAGGACGAGGCCTTCCCAGAGCTGCTCGCGCGTCAGCGATTCGAGAAGCGGATTGAGCGGATCGTTGATCTGGATCAGGTGTTCGAAATTCAAGACGACGTTTCCCTTGGACGTTCGTGGTGCCCGCGATGCGTCACTGCGGCGCGAGTCCGGATTCGATGCGAATCGCGCCGGACAGGACCTTGTGCATCGGGCACGCATTGGCAATTTGCAAGAGCCGTTCCCGCTGCTCATCGGACAGCGCGCCCGTGAGCGCGATGCGCCGGTCGATGTTCGTGCCGTCGGCGGTGCTTGTCATCGACAACTCGACGTGTACGCCTTCGAGCGGCCACTCCTTGCGCTTCGCGTACATCTTCAACGTGATCGACGTGCATGCGCCGAGGCTCGCGAGCAGCAGCGACGCGGGTTCCGGTCCGGTATCGCCGCCGCCGATGGCCGCCGGCTCGTCCGCGACCCACGAATGCGTCCCGTCGCCGAGACGGACCTGATAGTCGATGTTGCCGATGCTGGCGGTCACGGAAGGTCCGGCCATGCGTGCTCCTGGTTGAAGTTGAGACTGCAAGATTGACGACAAAGGCGAAACGGCGCGGCAAGAACGGTCATTGTGACGCAATGTGTCCGTTCGTGCCGCACCGTTTCGCGGTTTTCGCTGTGATTATCAATGCGCGATGGCGCCCATCCGGCCCGCCTGATAGTCGATCACGGCCTGGCGGATCTCGTCCTCGGTGTTCATCACGAACGGGCCGTAGCGCACGACCGGCTCCTTCAGCGGCACGCCGCCGATCAGCAGCAGCTCGACGGGCTCATCGCCGGCGGCGAGCGCGATCGTATCGCTGTCGTCGCGGAAAATCACCATCTGCTGCGCGCGCACCGGCTGGCTTTGCGGACCGTACAGCGCGGTGCCCGACAGCGGATAGGCGAACACGCGGTAATCGCGCGGCACCGCGAGTTCGATCTTCGCGCCCGGCTTGAGCGAAAAGTGCTGATACAGAATCGGCGTGCGCGTCTCGATCGCGGCCTTCACGCCGAGCGCCTCGCCCGCGATGACCTTCACGCTGACCTTGCCGTCCTCGCTCGTCGCGACGGGAATCTGCACGGACGGAATCTCCTGATAGTGCGGCGCGATCATCTTGTCGCGCTGCGGCAGGTTGACCCAAAGCTGCAGGCCGTGCACGCGGCCGCCGCGTTGCGTGAATTCCTCGGCGGGCATCTCGCTATGCACGACGCCCGCGCCCGCGGTCATCCATTGCACGTCGCCGGGACGCAGCGTGCCGGAATGCCCGGCCGAATCCTTGTGACCGAACTCGCCTTCGAGCATGTACGTGACGGTTTCGAAGCCGCGATGCGGATGGTCCGGCGCGCCTTTAGCCTCGCCGGGTGCGTAGTCGGCTGGGCCCATCTCGTCGAGAAGGAGGAACGGATCGAAATCCATCAGAAGACGGGTCGGGAAAGGGCGATGCACGACGAATCCGCCGCCTTCGACAGTGCGGGTCGCCGGAATGATGCGTTCGATGCTGCGGCTGGTGGACATTATTGCCTCGCGTCGGGAATACGGAAAAGAGGGGAATAGCGATAATTTTGAAACACAGAGCTATTATATGGGCCGCATTTCGCGGTAAAAGCCGTCGCGGCGCAATGGATTGTCCCGCTGGGGATAACGAACCGCGTCGATCTTCATCTCTTCCAAGTCCACCGGGCGACTCATGAAAGCCGACTCGCATGACCTGAACGATCTGATGTACTTCTCGCACGTCGTCGAGCACGGCGGGTTTTCCGCCGCCGAGCGCGTGCTCGGCATCTCGAAGTCGCGGCTGTCGCGGCGCGTGTCGGAGCTGGAAGCGTCGCTCGGCGTGCGTCTGTTGCAGCGCTCGACGCGCAAGCTCGCGCTGACCGAGGCCGGGCAGCTTTTCTATCAGCATTGTCAGGCGATGCTCGCCGAGGCACAGGCGGCCGTCAACGTCGTGCAAAGCCTGCGCGATTCGCCGCGCGGCACGGTGCGCGTGAGCGTTCCGGTCACGATCGCGCAGACGTTCCTGTCCGCCGTGATGCCGGATTTCATGCACCGCTATCCGGAAGTGCGCGTCGTCATGCGCGTGACGAACCGTGTCGTCGATCTGTTCGAGGATGCCGTCGATGTCGCGCTGCGCGTGCGCTCGGAGCCGCCCGCGAGCTCGAACGTCGTCGCGCGGCCGCTGTGGCGCACGGAGCAGATGCTGGTCGCGGCGCCATCGCTGCTGAAGTCGAATGCGCCGCCGATGACACCCGCCGAACTCGCCCAGTACGACACGATCGACACGCCGTCGGCGGACGGCCGCCACGTCTACCGCCTGATCGCGCCGGACGGCACGCGCCATGAGTTCGAGCACGAGCCGCGCCTCGTCACAGCCGATCTGTCGATGATCCGCGAGGCCGTCATGCGCGGCGTCGGCATCGCGGCGCTGCCCGAGATGATGTACGGCGCGCCGCTGCGCTCCGGGCAGCTATCGCCGGTGATGCCCGGCTGGACGTTTCCGTCGCCGCAACTCTACGCGGTGTTTTTGTCGCGTCAGGGCATGGTCCCGGCCGTCCGCGCATTCGTCGATTTTCTCGTCGAGTCGATCGGTAGCGGCCAGCGCTTTCCGGGAGAATGTCCTGTTCACGAACAGCCGGAACGGGAAACAGTTTGACCGCATCGGCGTTTGTCATTGGTTTATGGCATTGAAGCGCGCGCTTGCGATGGACAGATTCAATTGATCGTCACAATTTGTGGCGGTATATTGAAGCCTCCTTCGCTAAGGAGCTCCTTATGCGAAAACTGACGGCTGCTCTGATAGTTAGCCTGATAGGGTTGATTGCACTGTCCGTGTCGACCACGGCTGCTGCATGCGACGGAACTTCCGGTTCTGGCTATTCGAACCCAAAGTGACCGCCTCACCCGAATGCGCCGAGCGCGCACGAAAAAAGGCCTTCATCCGACGATGAAGGCCTTTTACTTTGTGCGCCCGGAAGAGGGCGCGTCGAGCTGTTACTTGCCGCTCTTCGGCTCGGTGACGAAACCGATCTTCGTCAATCCGCCTGCCTGCGCCGCCGACATCAGATCGGCGACCTTTTCGTACGCCACCTGACGATCGGCGCGCAGATGAATCTCCGGCTGCGGGTTCTGCTGCGCCGCCTGCGCGATGCGCGCGTTGAGCGCCGCTTCGTCGATCGGCTGATCGTCCCAGAGCGTGGTGCCGTCAGCCTTGATCGCGATGTTCACGTGCGCGGGCTTTTCGTCCTGCGGCTGGCTGCTCGCGTGCGGCAGGTCGATCTTGACCGCGTGATGCATGGCCGGAATCGTGACGAGGAAGATGATCAGCAGAACCAGCATGACGTCGACGAGCGGCGTCATGTTGATCTCGCTCATCATGCCGTCGTCTTCGTCTCCGGCGAAAGGGCTCATGGCCATGATGCGGACCTCCCCGGCTTACGACGCGCGCGTCGCGAGACGCAGGTTGTCCGACGCGGCGTTCGTCGCGCGCTTGGTCGACGAGAGCTTCGAGCCCGTGACGAAGAACGCGTGCAGGCCGTGCGCGAAGCGGTTCAGCTTCGTGACGATGCCCTTGTTCGCGCGGGTCAGCGCGTTATAGCCGAGCACGGCGGGAATCGCGACGAACAGGCCGAACGCCGTCATGATGAGCGATTCGCCGACCGGACCGGCGACCTGATCGATCGACGTCTGTCCCGTCGCGCCGATGGTCAAGAGCGCGTGATAGATGCCCCAGACCGTACCGAAGAGGCCGACGAACGGCGACGTGGAACCGATCGACGCGAGGATCGCGAGGCCCGCCTGCATGCGGCCGACGCCTTCGTCCATGACGTCTTTCAGGCAGCGCGTGATCCAGTCGGACACGTCCATGCGGTCGTGCAGATGCGGCTGCGTCTGATGATGATGGTCGGCGGCTTCCTGGCCGGCGAGCGCGAGCGCGAGAAACGGGTTGTCCGCCGGGCTCGACGACTGGCTGCCGAGCTTCTTGATGCCGTCGTTGAAGTCGTCGGAGTGCCAGAACGCCTGTTCGGCGTTCTTGGTGAGGCGCTTCAGGCGCACGACGTTCCACGCCTTCACGACGATCACCGTCCACGAAAGCACCGACATGATGACGAGCGCGAGCGCGATGCCCCGCGTCACGAAGTCGCCTTGCGCCCAGACGTGCGCAATCCCGTAGTTTTCCATTCCTGTTTCCTTCCTTGTATCTAAAAATAAACGATCAGTCGTTCAGACTGAAAACGAATGGCACCGTGGCGCTAGCACGAATCGCTTCGCCATTTTCCTTGTAAGGGCTGCACGCGCTGCCGCGCACCGCGTCGAGCGCCGCGTCATCGAGGCGCGACGAGCCGCTGCTCTTTTGCAGCGTGACGTTTTCGATCTTGCCCGACAGGCCTACCGTCAGACGGATGACGGCCGTGCCCGTTTCGCCGCGGCGCTTGGACATCGCCGGATAGTCGGGCTGCGCGATGTTGCAACTCAGGTGCGCGACGTTCTTCGGCGCGGCGAGATCCATGCTCGGCTTGCCGATCGCGGGCGCGGCCGGCGGCGGCGCAGGCTGAGCCGGAGCGGGCGGCGTGGGTTCCGGCGCGGGCGCGGCGATCTGCGAAGGCGCTTCCGTGACCGGCATCGGCGTCGGCTTCGGCTCGACTTTCGGTTTCACCTTCGGCTTGGGCTGCGGCTTCGGAACGGGCTGCGGCACGGGCTTGGGCGGCGGCGGCGTTTCGACGGCGACCGGCTGCGGCGCGGGCTGCGGTGTCTCGCTGATCAGTTGCGCGGTGATGGATTTGGCTTCGATCGGGCGGGGCGGCGGCTCGTTCTTCATCGTCAGCGCGACGCCCAGCAACGCAGCGTGAATGGCGACGACGGCGACGCACGCCGCGATCACGCGCGGATTCGCATTTGCTGTCGGCGCGGTCTGGAATGCGGCGGGAGAAGTGGTCGGGGACTGCATCGTTATTGGCTGCTTGTGATGCTGCGTGAATGCTTGCTGATAACGCTGCCTTCGAGTTCGCTGTCCAACGAGCGCACAGGCACGGTGCGGAAGAAACCAGACGACGTCATTTTCGGAAAATCAGCAGGGAGATGAACAGGGTAGTCACAAAACCAATCAGCAATTCCATCTTTCCCTCCAGGGGTAAGGGTTGCGCGGCTGGCTGAAAGTGACCGGAAATACGAAGGTAACCTGGCTTGCTGGAGGCGATAAAACGACTGGGCGGCGCATCCGGAGCATCGGCGTCGCCGGTTGAGCGCGGCGACGCCGCGCGAATTGCTTCAGGCAGCCTGGCGCTCGTAGAACGTCAGCGGCGCAACGTGCTCGCGCTGCTGAACGCCGCATCGCGACGCGCAGACGCCGCTTTGTGCCATTACGTCGCGAACGCTTTCTTCACACTTGCCGCAGCACAGCGCGACGCCGAGTTCGAACTGCAGTTCATCAAAGGAGTCCACCCCTTCGGCGATGGCGCTTCGAATCTTTCGGTCGGACACTGATTTGCAGACGCAGACAATCATGATCGTTCGCAATAGTTAGCGTTAATGCGAATTATTATCATTCGGTATTGCCGCCTTTGCAAGCGCAGGACCGTGTTTTTTGTAACAGAGGGCGAAAGTTAGCGGGTTTATTGCTAGGAGCCTTGTCTGACGGGGCAAAGCGCGCGATGGAACTGCCAACGCGCGTGAGAAACCCTCAGACGATGTCGGGTTCGGCGAGGCGCGTTCGGCGCGAGGGGATGTCGACGTGCTCGACTTTGGCATCGAGCTGAAGGAGCGCGGCGGCGAGTTGACGCTGCGATTCGCCGTCGGCGGTGGAGCAGAAGCGCGGCATATCGTCGGACGGCGCGCCGAGATTTTTGAGCGCGTGCGCGTCGAGCAGACGATCGAGCTGCCGCGCGATGGCGACGCTCGTGTCGACGATCTGCAGCCGCTCGCCCGCGATGTCGCGGATTGCGCGATCAAGAAAAGGGTAGTGCGTGCAGCCGAGCACGAGCGTGTCGGCGCCGGCATCGAGCATCGGCGCGATATAGCGTTCGAGCAGCGCCATCAGCGCGGGCGACGAGGTGTCGCAGCGCTCGACAGCCTGCACCAGCCCATGCCCCGCCTGACAGATGAAGCGGCAGTCGCCGGCGTAGCGGTCGAGCAGCGACTGAAAGCGCGCAGAGCGCAGCGTGACGGCGGTCGCCAGCACTCCGACCACGCGCGACTTCGAGACCGCCGCCGCCGGCTTCACGCCCGGTTCCACGCCGACGAGCGGAATCGGCAGACGCTCGCGCACGAGCGCGATCGACTGCGCGGTGGCCGTGTTGCACGCGACGACGAGCGCCTTCGCGCCCTGACCGACGAGCCACTCGCCGATTGCCATCGTGCGGTCGACGATGAAATCGTCGTCGCGTTCGCCGTAGGGCGCATGCAGTGAATCGGCGACGTAGATCAGACGCTCGTGCGGCAGAATCGCGCGCACGGCGCGCAGCACCGACAATCCGCCGAGGCCGGAATCGAAAATGCCGACCGGCGCGCTCGCGTCAGACGCGGCACGCTCGTTCGGCATCGGGAAGGGCGCTACGCGGGACATCCGATTATTCGTGATCGCCCATCATGGTCTGCTGGTAATTCTGGATGCCGACCTTGTCGATCAGATCCAGCTGCGTTTCCAGCCAGTCGATGTGCTCTTCGGTGTCGTGCAGGATCTTTTCGAAGATTTCGCGCGAGACGAAATCACGCACCGACTCGCAATACGCGATGGCTTCCTTGCAGGTCGACTGGGAAATCTGCTCGAGCTTCAGGTCACATTCGAGGATTTCCTTGGTCTCTTCGCCGATCAGCAGCTTGTGCAGGTCTTGCAGGTTCGGCAGGCCGTCGAGCATGAACACGCGCTGAATGAGCCAGTCGGCGTGCTTCATCTCACCGATGGATTCGTCGTATTCGTGCTTGTTGAGCTTTTCGAGGCCCCAGTGCTGGTACATCCGCGCGTGCAGGAAGTATTGGTTGATCGCGGTCAGTTCGTTTTTCAACTGCGCGTTTAGATATTCGATGACTTTCGCGTCGCCTTGCATGATTTTGTTTCCTGTTCGTAACGTGGGGCTGTTGGAAAGATAAACCTTGAGTGTGCCGATGCCAAGGTTAGGTAGAAATTTTTTGTTTCAGACGAAACTGAGAATGAAAACGCTTCTCGACTGGCGGCGGTTCAAAGAAAAGAGCCGGGCGCATCGCCCGGCTCTCGTCGTTCAGTCACGGTGATAAACCGCCATTAAGCGGCGATCAAGCCGTCGCGACCGGAATCTTGCCGATTTTCGCCTGCCATTCGGCCGGGCCCGTCTTGTGAACCGACGTGCCGCTCGAATCGACTGCCACCGTCACGGGCATGTCCTGCACGTCGAACTCGTAGATCGCTTCCATGCCGAGGTCTTCGAACGCGAGCACCTTCGCCTCGCGGATCGCCTTCGACACGAGATACGCCGCGCCGCCGACCGCCATCAGATACGCCGCCTTGTGGTTCTTGATCGCCTCGATCGCGACCGGGCCGCGCTCGGCCTTGCCGATCATCGAGATGAGGCCGGTTTGCGCGAGCATCATCTCGGTGAACTTGTCCATGCGCGTGGCAGTGGTCGGGCCAGCCGGACCGACCGCTTCGTCGCGAACCGGATCGACCGGGCCGACGTAATAGATCACGCGATTGGTGAAATCGACCGGCAGCTTCTCGCCCTTCGCCAGCATGTCGGCAATGCGCTTGTGCGCGGCGTCGCGGCCCGTCAGCATCTTGCCCGACAAGAGCAGCGTCTGGCCCGGCTTCCACGATGCGACTTCTTCCGGCGTCAACGTGTTCAGGTCGACGCGCTTGCTCGTCTCCGTGTTCGGCTGCCATGTGACCTTCGGCCATGCGTCGAGCGGCGGGGCTTCGAGCTTCGCCGCGCCCGAGCCGTCGAGCGTGAAGTGCGCGTGGCGCGTCGCCGCGCAATTCGGGATGATCGCGACCGGCTTCGATGCCGCGTGCGTCGGCGCGGCCATGATTTTCACGTCGAGCACGGTCGAAAGACCGCCGAGACCTTGCGCGCCGATGCCGAGCGCGTTCACCTTCTCGTGCAGTTCCACGCGCAGTTCTTCGATCCAGTCCTGCGGGCCGCGCGCGATGACATCCTGAATGTCGATCGGGTCCATCAGCGATTCCTTCGCCATGACCATCGCCTTTTCGGCCGTGCCGCCGATGCCGATGCCGAGCATGCCCGGCGGACACCAGCCCGCGCCCATCGTCGGGACGGTCTTGAGAATCCAGTCGACGATCGAATCGGACGGATTCAGCATCGCGAACTTCGACTTGTTTTCCGAGCCGCCGCCCTTGGCCGCGACCTGAACGTCGACCTTGTCGCCCGGCACGATCTCGTAGTGGATCACGGCCGGCGTGTTGTCCTTCGTGTTCTTGCGGCCGCCTTCGGGCGGGCTCACGATCGATGCGCGCAATACGTTGTCCGGGTTCAGATAACCGCGGCGCACGCCTTCGTTGATCATGTCGGTGACCGACATCGTCGCGCCGTCCCAGCGCACGTCCATGCCGACCTTCACGAACACCGTGACGATGCCCGTGTCCTGGCAGATCGGACGCTTGCCTTCCGCGCACATGCGGCTGTTGGTCAGGATCTGCGCGATCGCGTCCTTCGCGGCCGGGCTTTCTTCCAGCTCGTAGGCGCGGCCGAGCGCCTGGATATAGTCGAGCGGATGGTAGTAGCTGATGTACTGCAGCGAATCAGCGATGCTCTGAATCAGGTCTTCCTGCTTGATGACTGTCATGGCTTTGGGCTCTGGGGGACTGAATTTTTTCCTGCGGGCGTTCTGAAGGACGCTTCACTCGACTGCGTTTTTCGGCGGCGCAAAGGACTCGTCGTGGAAATGGCGCGGATGCGTATGCGTGGTCAGCCGGTCGACATACGCCATGATGAGCGCGGAAACGAGGAACGCGACGTGGATGATCACCTGCCACAACACGGTGTGAAACGTGTGCTGGTCGGGGTTGATGAAGGTTTTCAGCAGATGGATCGACGAGATGCTGATGAGCGCCATCGACAGCTTCACCTTCAGCACGCCCGCGTTGACGTGATCGAGCCACTCGGGCTCGTCGGGATGGCCTTCCACGCCGAGCTTCGACACGAACGTCTCGTATCCGCCGACGATCACCATGATGAGCAGATTCGAGATCATCACCACGTCGATCAGGCCGAGCACGACGAGCATGATATTGGTTTCGTCGAGCGTCATCGCGTGCGTGACGAGATGCCAGACTTCCTTCAGAAACAGGACGACGTACACGGCTTGCGCGACGATCAGGCCCAGATAGAGCGGCACCTGGAGCCAGCGGCTCATGAAGATGACTTTCGGCAGCAGTTTCATCGAGCCGGGCTGCTTGGGCGAGGCGGGAGAATGCTTGGGAGCGGACATGGGCGGCTTTTCAGTCGGGGCGGGTCGAACCGGAATGATGACTGGCGAATATGACGAACCGGAACGTGCAAAGTGCGTGCGGAGCGTTGGCAATCCGCCGGCGAGCGGCGGGTATTGGCGCATTCGCGGTGTCGGGAAGCCCGCTATTGTAGCGTGTCGTCGCGCGGACTTCCCAAATGCTTTCAGAATCCGCTGAACCCGTTCTAGGCGCCGGTTTCGCCCGAAACGGAAGCCCGGGCGCGCGCCTTCAAGCTTGCGAGCACGATGCCCGTCACGACGCACGCGAGCGCGATGCCGTGCGCGAGCGTCGGACGTTCGTCGAGAAAGGCGATGCCGTAGAGCGCCGCCGCGACCGGCAGCACGGCGCAGAAGACGCCGGCGAGACTGCCGTCCACGTGACGGATGCCCTTCATCCACAGCCAGAACGAGAAGATGCTCGCCGAAAGCCCGTACCACAGGACGAGCGCCCACGTGTTCCAGGCGACGCTCGTCCAGTCGAAGTGCGCGAGCGATGTTGCGCCGAGCGGGAGCATGAGCAACAGGCCGATCGCGTGCGTGTACGCGCAGATGTCGATGGCGGGCAGCGTCTGCGTGAGACGGCGCGAGAGGATCACATAGAGCGATTCGCAGCACACGGCGCCGAGCACCATCAGATTGCCGGGCAGGGAGCTCGCGCCCGCATCCCCGGCCTGCGCGACGTTGATGACGAGCACGCCCGCGATCGCCAGTCCGATCGACGCGAGCGCGCGCGGACCCGGCTTCTCCTTGAGCAAGATCCACGCGAAGAGCGCGACCACGGCCGGAATGGTGCTCGTGATGACGCCCGCCGCGACGGCGCTCGTGCGCGCGACGCCGTTCAACATCAGCAAGGTGAAGCCGAACGTGCCGAAGAATGCCTGCAGGAAAAGGTTGAGCCATTCACCGCGCTCGACGCGCTTCATCTTCGACCAGCGCAGAAGCGGCCAGAGCACCGCGAGCGCGATCACGAAGCGCAGCAGCGCGAAGAGCGGAACGGGAACGAATGCGACGATCGATTTGCCGATGCCGACGTTGCTTCCGACGAGCAGCATCGCTGCAATCAAAAGAAGGGCGTAGCGATTCAAGCTGGATACCGCGCTGGGAGTTCAGTTACGATTGTGGGGACGCATTGTAGAAGCCGCGCGGACTCCGTGTATACCCCGTGCCTGTTGGCCCGGCCACGTAAGAAGCGGGTAAGTTGAGCGGCTTATCTTGAATTCAATGCAGGATGTCGCCGGCATGCGAATGTGCCGTGACATTGTTCCGTGCCGCTCCGGTACGGTAGAAAGGAGACAAGGTCGAAGCCAGGAACGCCGCGCGTTCTCCGCTTTCGAACCTCATAAACATGCGGCGCGCGCAACCCATTCAGCGATGCGCGCGCCGCCGGATTTCGGAATCACCATCAGGAGAGGTTGTCGATGTCTGCGATCGAATCGGTTCTTCAGGAAAAACGTGTGTTCCCGCCGTCAGCCAAGGCAAGCGCGGGTGCGGCAATCTCCGGCATGGACGCCTACAAGGCGCTTGTAGCGGAAGCGGAACGTGACTACGAAGGCTTCTGGGCGCGCATCGCGCGCGAGACGCTCACGTGGCACAAGCCCTTCACGCAGGTGCTGGACGAATCGAAGGCGCCTTTCTACAAGTGGTTCGAGGACGGCGAGCTCAACGCGTCGTACAACTGTCTCGACCGTCATGTGGAAGCGGGCCGCGGCAACGACAACGCGATCATCTTCGAAGCCGACGACGGCACCGTCACCAACGTCACCTATCAGGATCTGCTGGACCGCGTCTCGCGTCTCGCCAATGCGCTCAAGAAGCGCGGCGTGAAAAAGGGCGACCGCGTCGTGATCTATCTGCCGATGTCGGTGGAAGGCGTCGTCGCGATGCAGGCGTGCGTGCGTATCGGCGCGACGCATTCGGTCGTGTTCGGCGGCTTCTCGTCGAAGTCGCTCAACGAACGTCTCGTCGATGTCGGCGCGGTGGCGCTCATCACCGCCGACGAACAGATGCGCGGCGGCAAGGCGCTGCCGCTGAAAAGCATCGCCGATGAAGCGCTCGCCGCGGGCGGCTGCGAGAAGGTGAAGGACGTCATCGTGTATCGGCGCACGGGCGGCAAGGTCGCATGGACCGAAGGCCGCGACGCGTGGCTGCATGAAATCGTCGAGAACGAATCGGCGAAGTGCGAGCCGGAATGGGTGAGCGCGGAGCATCCGCTTTTCATCCTTTACACGTCCGGCTCGACGGGCAAGCCGAAGGGCGTGCAGCACAGCACGGCCGGCACGCTGCTGTGGGCCGCGCAGACCATGAAGTGGACCTTCGACATGAAGCCGGGCGACATCTTCTGGTGCACGGCGGATATCGGCTGGATCACGGGGCATAGCTATATCGCGTACGGGCCGCTCGCCATCGGCGCGACGCAGGTCATGTTCGAAGGCGTGCCGACGTATCCGCACGCGGGGCGCTTCTGGGAGATGATCGCGCGCCACAAGGTCACGATCTTCTACACGGCGCCCACGGCGATCCGCTCGCTCATCAAGGCATCGGAAGCGGACGCGAAGGTTCATCCGAAGAGCTTCGATCTGTCGACGCTGCGCATCCTCGGCACGGTCGGCGAACCGATCAATCCGGAAGCGTGGATGTGGTATCACGAGAACGTCGGCCGTGGGCAATGTCCGATCGTCGATACGTGGTGGCAGACCGAAACCGGCGGCCACATGATCACGCCGCTGCCGGGCGCGACGCCGCTCGTGCCGGGTTCCTGCACGCTGCCGCTGCCGGGCATCATGGCCGCGATCGTCGATGAAACCGGCCAGGACGTGCCGAACGGGCAAGGCGGCATTCTGGTCGTGAAGCGCCCGTGGCCGTCGATGCTGCGCAACGTCTGGGGCGACCCCAAGCGCTATCAGACGAGCTATTTCCCGGAAGAACTCGGCGGCAAGCTGTATCTCGCCGGCGACGGCGCGGTGCGCGACAAGGAAACCGGCTACTTCACGATCATGGGCCGCATCGACGACGTGCTGAACGTCTCCGGCCACCGCCTCGGCACGATGGAAATCGAGTCGGCGCTGGTCGCGAATCCGATCGTCGCGGAAGCCGCGGTCGTCGGCCGTCCGGACGATACGACGGGTGAAGCCGTGGTCGCGTTCGTCGTGCTGAAGCGCGCGCGCCCGGAAGGCGACGAAGCGAAGCAGATCGCCACCGAACTGCGCAACTGGGTCGGCAAGGAAATCGGTCCGATCGCGAAGCCGAAGGACATCCGTTTCGGCGAGAACCTGCCGAAGACGCGCTCCGGCAAGATCATGCGGCGGCTCTTGCGCTCGCTCGCGAAGGGCGAGGAGATCACGCAGGACGTCTCCACGCTGGAAAATCCCGCGATTCTGGATCAGCTCGGCGAAGCGCGCTGATCGTCCGCGACCGCTGCCTCGCGCGGCAGCGGTCGATCCTTATTGCCGATGACATGCGGTTTTGTTAAAAAACCGCATGTCCGATTCTTCCAACCCGACGCCTGCCTCGCCGCCGCCCGTATCGGCGGCGATGGCGCGCGCGCATCGGCGCTACTGGCGCTTCAATATCGCGCTGATCGGCGTGCTGATGACCATCGGCTTCGTCGTCTCCTTCGGCCTGCCGCTCTTCGCGCAACGCTTCCAACATGCCCGCGTCGCCGGCTTTCCGCTGCCGTTCTATTTCGGCGCGCAGGGCGCGATTCTCGTCTACATCGCGCTGATCCTCATCTATATCGTGCTGATGCAGATGGCCGATGCGCGTCTTGCCCGCGCCGCCCGCGCCGAACAGGGCGACGCCGCATGAAGCTCACGAACCGGCTGATCCTCTCCTACGCGCTCTATACGGTCGGCTTCCTGCTGTTCATCTTTCTGATGGAGCGCATCGAGCGCACGACGGGGCCGGGAACGTGGATCGGCTATGTGTTCCTGTTCGTGCCCATCGCGGTGTACGCGGTGATCGGTCTTTTGTCGCGCACGTCGGATCTCGTCGAATACTACGTGGCAGGACGGCGCGTGCCGTCCGCGTTCAACGGCATGGCGACGGCCGCCGACTGGCTTTCGGCGGCATCGTTCATCGGGCTAGCCGGGTCGATCTACGCAAGTGGTTACGACGGCCTCGCGTACGTGATGGGTTGGACCGGCGGCTATTGCCTCGTCGCGTTCCTGCTCGCGCCGTACGTGCGCAAACTCGCGCGCTACACGATTCCGGATTTTCTCGGCACGCGCTTCTCCAGCAACCTCGTGCGCGGGCTCGCGGCGTTCGCGGCGATTCTCTGTTCGTTCGTCTATCTCGTCGCGCAGATCCAGGGCATCGGGCTGATCGCGTCGAGGTTCATCGGCATCGAGTTTTCGATCGGCATCTTCTGCGGTCTCGCGGGCATTCTCGTGTGCTCGTTTCTCGGCGGCATGCGCGCGGTGACGTGGACGCAGGTCGCGCAATACATCATCCTCATCAGCGCGATGCTGATTCCCGTGTCGATGATCGCGCATCGCGAAGGGCTCGGGTGGTTCCCGCAATTCAACTACGGGCGCGTGATGGAGCGCGTCGAATCGCTCGAACGCGCGGTCGCCGTGTCGCCCGACGAAGCGCGCGTGCGCGCCGATTATCAGCGGCAGGCCGCGCTGATTCAGCAACGCATCGACGCGCTGCCGCAGTCGTTCCATGCCGAGCACGCGCGCCTCGCCGCGGAGATCGCGGAACTGCGCCGGCACAACGGGCCGCTGCGCGAGATCAACGAGCGCGAGCGCGAACTCGCGGCTTTTCCACGCGATGCCGCCGATGCGCATGCCAAATGGTCGCGCGAACGCGATGCGTTGATCGAGCGCGTCGCCGCGCCCGTGCCGATGGCCGAAGCGTTCGCTCCCGGCTCGGCCGGTGACGAGAGCCCGCGCGTGCATCAGATCAACTTTCTGTCGCTGCTCCTGTGCCTGTCGATCGGCACGGCGAGCCTGCCGCACATCCTCACGCGCTACAACACGACGACGTCGGTGTCGTCGGCGCGGCGCTCGGTCGGCTGGACGCTGTTCTTCGTCGCGTTGTTCTATTTGACGGTGCCGGTGCTCGCGGTGCTCATCAAGCATGAAATATTGACGGGGCTCGTCGGGCATCGCTTTGCCGATCTGCCGCAGTGGGTCACGCAATGGCGGCGCGTGGAGCCGTATCTGATCCGCATCGGCGATGTGAACGGCGACGGCATCGTGCGCTGGGCCGGCATTCAGATGCAGCCGGACATGGTCGTGCTGGCGGCGCCTGAAATCGCGGGATTGCCGTATGTGATTTCCGGGCTGATTGCCGCCGGCGCGCTCGCGGCGGCTTTGTCGACGGCGGACGGACTCCTGCTGACGATCGCGAATGCGCTCTCGCACGACGTGTATTACTGCATGGTCGATCGCCGCGCGACGAGCCAGCGGCGCGTGACGATCTCGAAGATTCTGTTGCTCGGCGTGGCGCTGCTCGCGTCGTATGTGGCGTCGCTGAATGCGGGCAACATTCTGTTTCTGGTCGGCGCGGCGTTTTCGCTTGCAGCGTCGAGTCTCTTTCCGGCGCTCGTACTCGGCGTGTTCTGGAAGCGCACGACGCAGCGCGGCGTCGTCGCGGGCATGATCGCGGGGCTCGTCGTCTGCGTGTATTACATCGTGTCGACGTATCCGTTCTTCGTGCAGTTGACGGGTTTCGCCGGGCCGCGCTGGTTCGGCATCGAGCCGATCAGCTCGGGCGTGTTTGGGGTGCCGGCCGGATTCGCGGTGGCGATCGTTGTGAGTCTGTTCGACCGGAAGCCGGATGCGTACACGCGCGCGCTCGTCGATTACATTCGCCATCCGTAGGGGCTGGCGCAGGCGCGGGAACTTGGTATAATCGCGGTCTTCCGGAGAGATGGATGAGTGGTTTAAGTCGCACGCCTGGAAAGCGTGTATAGGGTAAAACCTATCGGGGGTTCGAATCCCCCTCTCTCCGCCAGAACCTCAAGCCCTTGATTTTCAAGGGCTTTTCTTTTTTGTTCTCAGAATTGACGCGGGCGCTGTAAAAGGCCCGTATGCCGAAAAAATCCGAAACGCGGCCCGTCGTTGTTTCGAATCTCAAGTGGTTCAAATCGAAAATGAGGAAGCTTCGTCCTTTTCCTCGCGTTTCGACATCATAGATTCGGATAACTGATTGAACATGGCGGCGCGCAATCGATCGAGCGTCGAGCATGCGGACAACAAGTGGAGGGGAGCGAGAAGAGTTGTCGTAAGAGTCATGAGCGCTGGTACGGTTGCGCCTCTAATAATGCTCGATGAACTCTCGCACATGGCAGGGCGCAGCGGCCCATGCAGCCCATCTCTTACGACATTCAGAAGGATAGACGATGCGGCCAGGAAAGAAATCGGATTAATCGCGTTATGTAAGCGGCAATCGTTCAACGATGCACCGGCTTGCCGGCAAACGCTGCAATTCGATCCGTTTCCGTCGTGGTGACTGCGGATTGTGCCGCCGCTTCGCGCGTCGCCTTCTTGCTTTGCGGCGG
This sequence comes from Caballeronia sp. AZ7_KS35, assembly GCF_023631045.1. NCBI lineage: Bacteria > Pseudomonadati > Pseudomonadota > Betaproteobacteria > Burkholderiales > Burkholderiaceae > Caballeronia > Caballeronia sp. AZ7_KS35. Next base: position 55,397 of record NZ_JALQDV010000003.1, read on the forward strand.
TGCAACGGACTTTGGACGGTTGCGCGCGGCGGCCGATCCGCCGAGAAAGAAACGCCCCGCGTAAGACACGGGGCATCGCGTTGCAAGCTCAGTGCGTGAGAATCATCTGAGCGGCGTGATTCTCGGCGTCGTAGTGCAGCGCGGAGTTCGCCGCCTGCTGTTCCTGAATGAGCACTTCGCGCGCCGCCTGAGCACCTCGCTCATAACCGGCCTTCGTCGCGTGCTCCTCGAGTGCGGCGATAAGCGGCAATTGCTCCTCTGCCACCGAGCGCAGCAAATTCAGGATGTCGCGCCGCATCGCTTCGGGATAAGCGCAGAAGTGCTCGAAGCCACCCGGCGCAGCGACGATGTTCACGAGCGACGTCAGCAGTCGCGCGCGGTTGTTGCAATGTTCGCTGATCTGCACCGACTGCGAGAGCGTCGCGTGGCCGTTCGGATCGACGGAAATATGCAGGTCATTCATCTTGAAAAGCCTCTTGTAATAACGGAAGGCCTGCATTTAAGCCGCTCCGGCGCTTGGAAACGCTCGGACGAATCCTATTACCTCGGGTGCGCGACGATCCTTTACTTTCGGATGTTTCCGCTCACGCGAAGCATCGTGCGAGCCAACGCCAGAACGCGCGGCAACGGCCGGCCGTGACGACGCGCGATGCATCCATGTCGCGCTGCCAGGTCGCATTTTCCTGATCGTCGCGCGACCGGGCGACGAGTGTCCCGAAGTACATGGCAGCCCCCTTTGCGGATATCGATGGCGAACGGCGTCACGTGAGCGACTCCGATGCGTTCAGGATGCCGATGCTTCCGCGAGCGCAAAACCCGCATGACGCGGGGAGCGCGCTTTGCATGCGGACATGGGCGAAAGGAGGGGTACGCGCGTCAGCATGCGCGCAGCGAAAGTTTTACATGAACTGTTGACACAAAAGATTCACAGTCGGAAAGGTCGACGGACCGTATCTTTGCTCCGCTACGGTGAACGCGAGGCAACCATGCCGGATATCGCATTTCCTCAGCAGGGCGGCGTGAGCGAACGCACGCGCCGGACCGGTCTCATCGTTTTCGGTCTCATACTTCTCGGCGGTATCGGTTATGTCGGATTGCATCTGGCTAACGATCTCGAATCCGTCCGGCTGAGTTCCGCACTGCCTTATTTCCTGCTCGCCGTCGCGCTGCTGATCGCGCTCGGATTCGAGTTCGTCAACGGCTTCCACGACACCGCCAACGCGGTCGCGACCGTCATCTACACGCACTCGCTGACGCCGAACCTCGCGGTGGTCTGGTCCGGGACGTGGAATTTCATCGGCGTGCTGGTTTCGAGCGGCGCGGTCGCGTTCGGCATCCTGCAACTGCTGCCCGTCGAGCTGATACTCCAGGTCGGCAGCAGCGCAGGCTTCGCGATGGTCTTCGCGTTGCTCATCGCCGCGATCATCTGGAACCTCGCGACGTGGTATTTCGGCCTGCCGTCGTCGAGCTCGCATACGCTGATCGGCTCGATCATCGGCGTCGGTCTCATGAATCAGCTATTGCGCGGGCCGAACGGCACGAGCGGCGTCGACTGGTCGCAGGCGGCGGGCGTCGGCAAGTCGCTGCTGTTCTCGCCGATCGTCGGCTTCATCTGCGCGGGACTGCTCTTGCTTTTGCTGAAGGCGCTCGTGCGCGTGCCGGCGCTCTATAAGGAACCGAAGAAAAATCATTCGCCGCCGTTCTGGATTCGCGCACTGCTGATTCTGACGTGCACGGGCGTATCTTTCGCGCACGGCTCGAACGACGGGCAGAAAGGCATGGGTCTCATCATGCTGATTCTGATCGGCACGGTGCCGACTGCCTACGCGCTCAACAAGGCGGTGAGCCCCGCCGAAACGCAGAACTTCGTAGCCGTGGCGCACGAGGCATCGGCGAGCTTCGCGAAATATCTGAACGATGCGCCACCATTCGCCGATGCACGCGAAGACGTTCAATCCTACGTGCGTACGCGCCAGCTTTCGCCCGCGACGCTGCCCGCGCTGAAGCAACTGACCGACATCATCGCGAACCAGGTCGGCGCGTCCGGATCGCTCGCGGCGGTGCCACGGAACCTTGTCGATAACGTGCGCAACAACATGTATCTCGCGTCCGAAGCGATCCGCCTGATGGAGAAGGCGAACGCGCCCGCGTTCGCGCCCGCGGACCGCGCCGTGATCGACAACTACAAGAAGCAGCTCGATCACGCGACGAAGTTTATCCCGACGTGGGTGAAGGTCGCGGTGGCGATCGCGCTCGGGCTCGGCACGATGGTCGGCTGGAAGCGCATCGTCGTGACCGTGGGCGAGAAGATCGGCAAGCAGCATCTGACGTACGGGCAGGGCGCGTCGGCGGAGTTGATCGCGATGCTGACCATCGGTGCGGCGGATGCCTACGGCCTGCCGGTCTCGACGACGCACGTGCTGTCTTCGGGCGTCGCCGGAACGATGGCCGCCAACGGCTCGGGGCTGCAATGGAACACCGTGCGCAGCCTCGTGCTCGCGTGGGTGCTGACGTTGCCGGCGTCGATCGCGCTCGCCGCCGGTCTCTACTGGGCGTTCAGAAATCTCTTCTGAGTGCGTGACGTTCAGGCGTTCGCCGGGCGGCCGGTCTTGACCGTTTCGAGCGCCTTGATCGCTTCGACGAGGCGTTTCTCGGGCGCGGCGTCGAGCATCGCGAGCGCGGCCCGCAGCAGTTCGCTCTTCTTCACGCGCACGCCGTTCTTCTGGCACTTCTCCTTGAGCGCGGCGATCTTCGCGTAGTCGGACTTGGGCATCGTGAAGCTGTCGCGCACGACTTTTTCCTTCTTCACGCGGCGGGCTTTCGCGTCGGCGTTCGGCTGGCTCGCGACGGTCTTCTCCGTTTTCTTCGCGGCAGCGGCTTCGACTGTCGGCGTCTTCCCGGCTTTCTTTGCGACGGGCGCTTTCGCGGCCGGCTTCTTCGCGGTCTTCGGCGTCGTGGCCGCGGCCTTGGTCTGCTCTGCGGGTTTAGCCGTCTTCTTGCTGGCCTTGGCCCCGCGCTTCGCGGGAGCGGGCGCGGCTTCCGTTGCGCCCTTGGGGAAATGAAACGCCTTCTTCGTCGGCGCCTTGACTTGCGGTGTGCTCATCCCGTTCTCTCCCGTCGTATGTGGAGAAAACAGTATATACGGTTTAAGGAGGCGCGCGTTCGCCGGACGCATCCGCGAAACGCGTGTCGCATCAACGGGATAGACGCGCGGCCCTCGACTTATCTACACGCTTGTCCACCGAAACTGTGGATAAGCGCGCGAAGGGGCCGCGTCAATCGTCATGACCGCGATGGCCGTGATCGTCGTCGTGGCGGGAGCGGCAAGCCTTGTCGTCGAGACGTTGCGCGACATAGCCCGGCAGATCGGCATCGTCGATCGCGAAGACGAAGAACTGGTTCGGATTATCGATGCCGTCCGGATGGTTCGTGTCCGTCACGGTGCCGACGAAGTCGTTGTCGTTCGCGATGAACAAGGTGTGCTTGAGCGCGCCGCCGACGCGCACGTCCGGCCCGAACGCGAGGCTTTCGAGCTTCGCCGGAATGTCGGTCGACGCGATGCCGTGCGCGTTCAGCGCCTTGACGACATCGAGGAACAGCGTCTTCTGCAGCGCGAAAGGCGCGAGGCCGCTCGCGCCGCTCGTCTGGCTCACGTCCTGCGCGCCCGAAATATCGACGTGATACACGCGCTTGACGGCCGCGCTCGAATCGTCGCCGAGGCCCTTGCCGTCGCGCTCGTCGAGCAGAAGCTCGTGGTCGTTCACGGCGACGATATCGCTGATCGTCGGATAGTTCGGTTTGTCGGCCGTGCCCATGTTGGTGAGCGGATAGGCGAACTGCGTCGACTTGCCGGTGCGCAGATCGATGCGCAGGATGCGCGTGTACGCGCCATTGGTGCCGCCGTCCTGCAGCAGCGGACTTTGCATCGCGCCGAAGAGCGCGTCGCCGTCCGGCGAGATCGCGAGGCCTTCCATGCCTTTGTTCGCGACGCGGCCCGACGCGTTCGCGCCGATCTCGTCGCTGCCGACGGGCGAGAGCGCCGTCACCGCGAACGACGCCGGCACCGCGTACGCCGCGATGCGCTCGCCGCTCTGCCGGTCGAAGCGATAGATGTACGGGCCGTATTCGTCGGAGATGAAGACGCTCGCGCCGTCGCGCGCCACGCGGATGCTTTCCGGATCGAAGCGCGCGTCGCGCGGATACGTCGACGGCCGCGTCGGCGCGAAGTTGTCGGAGCGGCCGGTGAAGTAGTGCGTGTGCTTCTTCGCGTTGAACGCGGGCGCGCCGTTGCCGACGTTCGCCGCGGCGCCGTCGCCGTACACGAGCGGCTCGCGCGTATGGAGGAGCGTCGTGTCGACGAGTGTCGGATCGAGCGTGTAGGGCAACGTGCCGCCTTTCCCGCCGGCTTGGAGGCGCAGGATCAGCGTCTGGAAACGGTTGATGTACGACGCGGTGTCGTCGATGGCCTTGTTGTACGAGATCGCGTTCGGGCCGCGATCGGGCACGGCGAGAAACGTGTCGCAGCCGGCATACGCGAGTCCGGAGCCGAGCCCGCCGAGCAGATTGCCCGGCGCGCCGTTTTCGAGCGGCGCGGCCGTCGCCTTCGAGCGATCGACGGCATTGCCGCTCAACTGACCGATCGCGATGAGATCGACGCTCGCCCACGCGGACGAACCCGCGATGGTCAACGCTAAAAAACCGAACGACAAGGCACATGCACGCGCTCGAACCATGAACGTCTCCTTTCGATGGAATTGCCCGCGCATTATTACGAGCGGCAAGTGACGTTCGTATGACTAAGGAAGCGATCCTTACTTCGAGCCATATCCAACCGATGCGAGCGCGCGATCCCGAAACGACAACGCCGGCGCAAGGCCGGCGTCGTGGACGAACGTTCGGAAGTTACTGCTTGATCGTCCCGGTCGATTTGGAGTCACCCGGCTGAGCCGGCGACATCCCTTGCTCGCGCTGCTGCATCAGCGTGCCGCCGCCGGAGGTGCCGGACTGCACGCCGCCTTGCGACGAGTCGCCCGTGCGCGGGGCGGGCATCGGTTCATTCTTGCCCGGCTGCATCTGCTGCTGACGCTGCATCAACTGATCGCGCGACATTTCCTGCGAAAGCGCGCTGGTGCTGGCGAGCGCGAGGAGCGCGCCAGCGATCGCGGTAGTGGTTTTCATATCTGTCTCCTTGAGCCGGCGCCAGGCGCGCCGCTTACAGAACCGTCAGCATCGAACGTGCCGCGTGCGCCGCGATTAGGACTGTCCTTATTTATGTCTTAAGCGACGCTAAATGGCCGATAAACGGATAGGATATTTGACAGGCGATCCAGGGCGCGGGTCTATTACAATTCGCGATCCAAACAATATCGAATTGCCTGTTTCCCGTTCGAAAGTCTGCACGCCACGGAGTACTTCATGTCGATCATCGCACTGAGCGAATTATTGAAATGGCGCGATCAATTGCCCGAGGAGTCGGGCGAGGAAGCGCACATGCTGAACGCATTGATTGCGCGTCGCGAAGCGGAAATGCGCGCGCGTATCGCGGATTCGATCGCGGCAGTCAGTCAGCGCGAAAACTGGAAACTGCAACGCTGCGCGGCGATTGCACGGCGTGTCGAAGAAACGCCGGTTCGTTATTTGGAATCGATTGACGAATTTTTTCAGAATCGAAACGAAGGCGCGCCTCATGTCGAAACGCCAGAGGTTCTGTCAGATTTCTTCGCGGACGATCGGCGCGAAGCCGCACTGACGCACGCGCCGCTGCACAGGCCCGCGACGCAGATCGGCATGCCCGACTTGCCGACGCCTGTCGTCAATCTGCATGGCGTCATGGGTTCGCTCGAGTCGCGCGTCGCTGAGACGCCGGGCATTGCGTGCGGTCTTCAGGGCATCAGGATCATGCGTATGGTCGCCTTGATGTCGAAAGCGCGCTCCGCTCAAATCGCCAGGATGAGGATGAACGGGACGCAAGCGTTTTATCGCCACTCTTGATTTTCGATCGTTGCATTCGGCGCATTCCGATTTTTTCATCGCGTTACATTTTTATCCTCTTTCTCACGGAATCCGCGCACTGCGTCGGCGGCATTTTCTGCATCGTTTGAATCGCCGGACGTCTCGCCTATACTTGATCCGATAGCTTATTCGAGCGAAAGAAAGCAGATTCCGTTCGTCATGCAGAATGGTTGCGCCGGTATTCATTCGAATCGAATAACGCGTGTCGCGGTACCGAATTTAAACCAACCTCAATGCATGACGGCCAGTGCTGGAAAAGACTGGCCAGGGAGCCATCGTGAAAAGCCTGCTGAGCAGAAGAGGGAGCTTGCTCGACAACGCACCATCGTTTCTCGTGCGTCAAAAAGCCAACATTCCACGCGGCTTCACCGCGCCGGAGATCCACGCCGAAGACCTGTCCGAGGGGGAGTCCGTCCCGGTTCAGCTTTCGACGCGCGTCACGCCGCTGCGGCCCGGGGTCGTTCCCGCCACCCAGCAATCCGGCAAGGAAGCCGTGCAGGCCGCGCATCTCGCGGAAGTCGAATGGCTCGTTCAGCAAGGCGCGCTCTCGACGTTTCGCACGTTTCAGAGCTTCGCCTATTCCGCGACCCTGCTGTTTTATCCGCGCGATCTGATCTATTACGCCGTGCTCCATCATGAGGATGCGGTCTGGCGCGTGCTCAAGGCCGGCGACCTCGGCGCGGCGGAATCGCGTTCCGTCATTTCGTCGAACAGGCGATGCGGCTTGCCGACGCCGAAATGCGGCGCGCGCATCTCGAAGCGCAGAACGAGCAGATCGAACGTCTCACCGCGGAATCGGACGCGCAGATCGAGCGCGTGCGCGTCGATTTGCAGCGAGGCGGGCGGCACGATCAGGAGGTTGCGCTCAAGCAGCAGGAAATTCGCAAGGAGCTGGCGCAACTCGAAGGACGGCGCGCCGCGGCGCAGGCGCAACTCAACAAACTGCAGCGCCAGCTTCACCAACTCAACACGGCGGTCAACGAGAACGTGCCGAATCTGCCTGTCGTTCGATGACGCCACATTCAATCGTCCGAAGAAAACTTCCCGATCTCGCGTAGAATCGCCCCTTCGGGCAGCTAGTCGATTCTTTCGGCATACTCCCCACCGAACTTCGCAATGTATGTGCTGAGCCCGCGTCCGGCGCGGGCCAGTTGCTTCATTTCCTCGACGCGCGCGCGACCGGGCACGCGATAGTCATACAGGTATGTCCCGCCGTTGACGAAGCGCACTTTGATGCCGTCGTGCAGGATGTCGAATGCTTCGACGCCCGAATTGCCGGCAATATTTCGATAAGGCTGCATGGTGTCTTCAAACTCGAACGTACGCAAACGATTGCGCGCTCGTAGCAGGCCTAAAGTTTCGTCGGCGGGGACCGTTAAGGATGTCATGGATAAAGACCAATTCCCGTTCCTCGACTCGGACGATCCGCACTTTCAGCACGCTCGCGCGCTGAGCCTCTCGGTCGGTGCGATTCGCCGTGCACAAGGCAAGTGCAGCCCCAACGACTTCCCGGTCGGCTCGCTCGAATGGCACTTCGCCATCGAGGATTTCGCAGGCGATGTCCTGCGCGCGCTGATGGGCGAAACCGAAGGCGTCAACATTCAGGTTGGAGAGCGGCCGCTCGACTGACCGCGCGCCGCGCGTCTTAAACGCCGCCCATCGGCGGCGATTCCCCTTTGCTATAGCTTCACGCCGCCCGCTTCGGGCGCATCCACGCCGCCGGGCGGGATCGCGCCGCCCGGGCCGACGTCGCTCGTCCGGTCGCTCGACCAGTACGGCTCGCGTCCGTAGTGCTGATGCACGGTGCTCGCCCAGACGCGATCCGCCATCGAAGGCCAGGAATCCTTGTCGAAGCCCGGCGAGTTGCGCACCTGCTCGGCCGTCGCGTCGATCCGGAAGCAGTGGTTGTCCGTATCGAGCGTGAGTGCGCTCCACGGCACAGCGAGCAGTTTGTCGCCGATGCCCAGAAAGCCGCCGCTCGACAGCACCGCATAAGCGATCCGTCCGCTCGTCACGTCGAGCATGATTTCCTTCAGCGATCCGACATCCTGGCCGTCGCTGCTTCTTACCGAATTGCCGTCGAGCGTGCTCGCCGCCATGACATCGGGTCCGGGGCCGGCGGCCGTCGCCGCGCCCTTGCCGACGATCTTCGCGCCCGCGGAAGCCGGTTCCATCGATTGACTCATGATCCGCTCCTTTGACCATCGTGAGACACGTTATGGTGAGCAACGGCCGTACCCATGGCGTGTCATCGCGCTCTGCTAAGCTCGGAATTCGTTCATTCCGTCCGCTGCCCATGATCGCTTTCGAGGAATTGCTGGCCGTCGCCTACAAGAAGGAGCGCATGCAGAGCCGCCGTCTCGCCAAAGGCGCGGCGCTCACCGAGCACGCGGCGCTCGTCAGGACGTTGCAGAAGGCGGCGGGCGAGCAATCCTTGCGAGATTTCGTCGATGCGCGCCGCGCCGAGCAAATCCGAAACGCCGATGCGCTGCGCTCACGCGACGCCCGGCGCGCCGAACGGAGCAGGCCGCGTAGGACCGAGCCCGAAGCGACAGGATGGCGCGGCTGGTTCGACGGCTCCGCGCTGCCGAATCCCGGGCGGCTGGGAATGGGAGGGGTGCTCGTCGGTCCGCTCGGGGAGACGGTCGAGATCAGCATCGCCGCGGGCATCGGCGACAGCAGCGCGGCGGAATATCTCGCGCTGATCGCGGTTCTCGAAGCGGCGCTGCGCGAAGGTGCAGCGGAAGTGGTGATCTACGGCGACAGCCGCGTCGTCATCGACGACGTCAGCGCATCGGAGAACGCCGGCATCCGCTCGCTCGCGCATCACGCCGCGCGCGTGCGCTCGCTCATCGCGCAGATCGGCGATGTGCGTCTGCAGTGGATTCCGCGTGCGCGCAACGCCCGCGCCGATGCGCTGTCGCGTCAGGCGCTCGACGCGGTGCGCGCATCGGTCGAAGCGGCCTGACTTGCGGAATCATTACAAATCGCGGACGTCCGCCGTCGGGGTGTCGCCGAATGCGTCGCTCAGGAGATAATCGACGACCTTGCGCGCCGACGCCTCGGGCGTTGCGAGATGGCCGTCGCGCTTGAGCGCGTCGAAGCGCTCGCGCATCGGGAAGCGTTCGAGCGCGGTGCCGCGGATTTCGGCCTGCATGTCGGTGTCGACGACGCCCGGCGCGACGCTGCAGATGCGCAGCGCGCGATTGCCGTCGAGCGCGACCGCGCGCGCGTGATGATCGAGCGCCGCCTTGGTCGCGCAGTAGATGCTCCAGCCGGGGTAAGCGTTGCGCGCCGCGCCGCTCGAAATATGCACGATGCGTGTGTCGATCGACGGCCCGGCCGCCTGCGCCACCGCCGACGCAAGCATCAGCGGTGCGGCGACGTTCACACTGACCGCGCGCGCGACGTCGGCCGGCTTCTGATCCGCGAGACTGCCGACCGGCGCGAGCAGGCCCGCGTTGTTGACGAGCACCACGCGTTGCGCGCCGGACACGAAGCGCGACAGGGCGTCGCCCGACAGCCATTCGGTGAGCTTCGGGAGATCGGCGAGATCGAGCTCGACTTCGTGCAACTGACCGGGATGGCGCGCGGCGAGTTCGTCGTTGCGCTTTCGGGAAATCGCGAGCACTTGCGCGCCTTGCTCGAGCAGCAGCGAAGCGAGCGCGGCGCCGAGTCCGCGGGTGTGGCCGGTGAGGATGACGCGAATCGGTTCGGACATGAGCGTGGTCGGGTTGGCTGAAGTCGTCCGATTCTATCGACAAGCGCGGCGGGGCGCCGGCTACGCCAAAACGCGCCATTCCCGCCACAGGAGCGAGCGGGGAATACGGTCGTTCGTTGGTTCCTGGACACAGATGCGATCCGGCATCTTCTTTTGACTGACAAGCTTCTTCACAAAATTGACAATCGATCTCAAACAAGAATCATCGGAGCCTGCCATGCCGAATCGCCGCAAAGCATCCCGAGCTGCGTCGTCGATCTCCGAGTCCGATCACCTTGCCGCGCGCAACAATCGCTCGCTGACTTGCTGCATCGCGGCTTGCGCGACCTTCATCGGCTTGCCTGCGGCGTCGTGGGCTCAGAGCTCGGTGCAGCTCTACGGTGAACTCGACGCGGGCATCGCTTATACGAACAACGTCGGCGGCCACTCGCAATATCGCCTGACGAGCGGCACCATCGACGGCAGTTACTGGGGACTGCAAGGCACCGAGGATCTCGGTGGCGGCGCGCGCGCGATCTTCCGGCTCGAGCGCGGCTTGTCCGTCGCGACGGGCGAGGGGCTGAACGATCATCCGATGTATGTCGGCATCGGCACCGATACGCTCGGCACGCTCACCTTCGGCCATCAATACGACTCGATCCACGATTACTTCCAGACCTTCACGCTGACCGGCAACACGGGCGGCACGGCGTTCGCGCATCTGCTCGACAACGACAATGCGAACAACTCGTTCCTCGCGGCGAACTCCGTCAAATACACCAGTGGAAACTATGGCGGCCTGAGTTTCGGCGGTCTCTACGCGTTCTCGAATCAAGCGGGCGGATTTTCGGACAATCGCGCGTACAGCGTCGGGGCCAACTATTCGGCGGGCTCCTTCAACGCGGGCGCCGCCTATCTGCACAACAACGGGCGCGGCAACACGACGAGCGGCGCATACGATTCGCTCGCGCTGCCCGGCCCGGGCAACACGATATTCAACGCCAACGTGCAGCGGCAGAACACGTTCGGCGTCGGCATGAGCTACGAGATCGGCGAATTCACGTTGGGCGGCGCATTTTCCCGCGCGATCAATTCCGGCGTCACCGATGCCGACACCGGCGAGCTGATGCCATCGCTCGCGCTCAACAATTACGAGATCAACGGCATCTACAAGCTGACGCCGGCGATTCAGATCTCCGGAATGTACGTGTACACCAACGGCGGCGGCGCGCACTGGCACGAGGGCGCGCTGCAGGTGGACTATCTGCTCTCCAAGCGCACGGACGTGTATCTGGAGTCGATCTATCAGCGCGCTTCGTCGGGCGCGCCGGCGGTGATCAACACCAACGATCCGTCGAGCGGCCGCAATCAGCTGATGTTGAGCACGGGCATCCGTCATCGTTTCTGACCATTCTGCGGGCGTCGCGCGCGTGCTAATTTTGCGGTTTGTTTTGCGCCGATCCGCAGGTGTCCCATGTCGCTCCAGACTTTCTCGCTGTTCCTGCCCGCGTGCTTCGCCATCAACATGGCCTTCGGGCCGAACAACGTGCTGTCGCTGTCGAACGGCGCGCGCGATGGCGTTCGCGCGTCGGTGCTGGCGTCGTTCGGGCGGATCGTCGCTTTCGCGATCATGATCGCCATCGCCGGGCTCGGGCTCGGCGCGCTTTTGCTCGCATCGCAGACGCTCTTCACGGCGATCAAGTTCGCCGGCGCGGCGTACCTCGTGTGGATCGGCGTGAAGCTGATCCGCTCCGGACCTTCGCTCGTCGTCAAGGAGGAGGGCGCGGCGCGCGGTCCGATGAATCTCGCGCGGCTTACCAAACAGGAATTCTGGGTCGCGGCGGGCAATCCGAAGGCGATCCTCGTATTCACGGCCTTCTTCCCGCAATTCGTCGATCGCAGCGCGTACGCGACGAGCTTCGCCATTCTCGGCGCGACGTTCCTGCTGCTCGAACTGGTGGCGATCTTTATTTACGCCGCGCTGGGCGCGCGCCTTGGCTCGCTTTCGCGCGGCGCGCGCGGTTTCACATGGTTCAATCGCGTGAGCGGGGCGCTGATGATCGGCTTCGGCGTGATGCTCGCGTTCGTGCGGCGGCCCGCGACCTGATTCAGCGACTTTCGGGATCGATTTAATCGCGCGAATTATTACATTGAGTCATAGTCGATAACCGCGCATTAATTCTCGCGACAAATTACGCCAATCGCAGAATCCGAGAACTTTGCGTTTCGCTTGATTTACCCGCCATGCGAGAAAGCGGCGACGAAACGTCGCGCGCCCGCATTTTGCCGATTACCCGAAACTTCCTTGCCTCGCGCGTCGAGGAAAGCGAACGCCGCGCGTGCGCCGCTGATTCAGGATTCGATAGCAATCGAATGTCTCCGATTTGCGATAATCGCGTGTTTACCGCGGATAATCGCCCAGCTATTCATCTGATCATTTCGCGGACTATTCGCTCGTTTCGTCATTACGTGCAATCGGTATCTCGAAATGCGCCGATTCGCTTACGCCGTTTGAAGGATTTTTTCCGATGCTAACTCACTCGTCCCGCGCCTCGCAGACGCGCTCGTTCACGACCGTCTTTCTGATCGAAATGTGGGAGCGCTTCGGCTATTACGGCATGGCTGCGCTGCTCGTGCTGTTCATGGTCGACAAGATCGGTTTCGCCGATGAGCACGCCAACCTCACCTGGGGCGCGTTCACCGCGCTCGTGTTTTCGGCGCCGTCGATCGGCGGCTGGATCGGCGACAAGATACTCGGCGCGCGCCGCACCATGACCGCGGGCGCTTTCGTGCTGGCGCTCGGCTATCTGATGCTCGCGCTTCCGGTCGACACGCTCGGCTTCATGTATGCGTCCCTCGGCGTGATCGTCGTCGGCAACGGGCTCTTCAAGTCCAACGCGGCGAATCTCGTGCGCCGCATCTACGAGGGCGATGACGCGCGCATCGACAGCGCGTTCACGATCTATTACATGGCGGTCAATATCGGCTCGACGTTTTCGATGCTCGCGACGCCGTGGATCAAGGATCACTGGGGCTGGCACGCGGCGTTCGCCGTGTGCTGCGGCGGCATGGTGCTCGGCCTGCTGAATTTCGCGGTGATGCGCCGCACGCTCGCGCACATCGGTTCCGCTCCGGACGACCAGCCGATTCGCTGGAAGCACGCGTTCGCGGTGGCGGCGGGGAGCATCGCGCTGGCGGCATCGACCGTATTCATCCTGCAGCACAAGACCGTGGCGGTCGCGTGTGTCTACGCGGCGGGCGTGGCCATTCTGGCGATCTTCGGCTACATGTTGATCAAGTGCGACCGCAGCGAGCGCGCGGGCCTCGTCGCCGCGCTGATCCTCACGTTGCAGGTCATTCTCTTCTTCGTGTTTTACCAGCAGATGTCGACATCGCTCACGCTGTTCGCGCTGCGCAACGTCGATCCGTCGTTCTCGATCGGCAACGCAGAGCTGTTCACGTGGAGCGCGGCGCAGTTTCAGGCGCTCAACCCGATCTGGATCATGCTTCTGAGCCCGATTCTCGCGTTCCTCTACACGCGACAGGCGCAGCGCGGCCGCGGCATGTCGGTGGCCTTGAAGTACGCGCTCGGCTTCGTCGTCGTGGCGATCGGATTCTTCGTGTTCGGTCTGAGCGGGCATTACGCGGTGGATGGGCGTGTGTCGTCGTGGTTCATGGTGGCGGGCTACGGTCTCTATTCGCTCGGCGAACTGCTCGTGTCGGGCCTCGGCCTCGCGATGATCGCGCGCTACGTCCCGGCGCGCATGAGCGGCTTCATGATGGGCGCGTATTTCGTCGCGACGGGCGTGTCGCAGTATCTCGGCAGCGTCGTCGCCAATTTTGCGCGCATGCCGTCCGGCAACCTCGAACCGGTGCAATCGCTGCCGCTCTATACGCATCTCTTTTTCGGGCTCGGCTGGCTGGCCGCGGGCGGCGCGGCGGTCGCCATGGCGCTCCTGCCGGTGCTCGGCAGACTGTCGCGGGCGCATCAGCAGGCGGTGGAGCAGGCCGTCAACGCCGCCGCGAACGAACGCGCGACGCCGGCAGCAACGTTGAGTACAAACAACGTTTGACTTCGGGGAATGCTTCGGTCTATAATTTAATTCTTCAGACGCGGGGTGGAGCAGTCTGGCAGCTCGTCGGGCTCATAACCCGAAGGTCGTAGGTTCAAATCCTACCCCCGCAACCAGTTTCAAAAAGCGAAGAGCCCGGTTCAGCCGGGCTCTTCGCTTTTGTGCGTTCGTTTCTTCTTCGTTCTCAATGGCGCAGGTCCGGCAGCGAAAAAGCGCGACCGCTCATCCGACCGAAAATTTCCTTCCCAAGCACGAAAAGCCTGCATGAGCTTTGTGCTCATGCAGGCTTTGTGCGATCTTGCCAGCTTTAATCGATTGGGGCGCTACGATAGTGGGCGAATCCGCGAGCTTTCACGCGACCTGCGCGTGAAACCGCGACCCGATCGATCTCAGGTTGCGATGCCGATCTTGCCTAAGCAGACGAGGGCGCGATGCCCTGCGTCGATCAATAGAACTTCTTCGGCAGTTGCGCGCGACGGATCTGCTTGCGCAGACGAGCGACAGCAGCAGCTTTCTTGCGCTTGCGCTCGGTGGTGGGCTTTTCATAAGCCATGCGCGACTTGAGCTCTTGAATCAGGCCCGTGCGTTCGACGGTACGGCGAAAACGACGCATGGCGACGTCGAAAGGCTCGTTCTCTTTCAACAGTACTTTAGTCATTGAAATCTCGGTTGATCTGGCCCTGCCAGAATTTAGGGCAAAACGCAATTGTACACTTTTTGAGCGTGACCCTGCACGCACTTTGTACGAAAGCATGCATATGCGGACTCGGGAATCACATCGTAGGTCGTTGAATCGAGACGACAATCCCGGAATACCCGCGCTCAGAATCCGCGCGAGCGAGGAGGCCTTCGATCGGGCTCGGCTCGGCGCGCGTCCGGCTGCTCGATCGTCACGTCGGACAGGGCGAGCGCGACGCACGGCAGAATCCAGCGTTCGGCTTTTTCCTCCGCGGTGAGTCCCGGCCATTCCACGCGATACGCGATCTCGCCTTCGACGATCCGGCAGATGCACGCACGGCAGGTGCCGTTGCGGCACGATCGCGGCAGCGACAGATTCGCCCGCAGCGCGGCTTCGAGCAGCGTCTCGCCGCCTTTCACCGCGACGAAGTGTCCGGCAGGCTCGATGACCATCGCGAAGGCGCGCGGCTCGTCGTCATTCACGCCTGTACCTCGACGTTCGCGCGGCCGTTGGTGAGATCGCGCAATTCGGCGACGGCCGGCTCGCGCGCGATCGCGGCCATCCGCACGACGAGGCGCACGGTCATCCCATATTCGCTTTGCACGAGTTCGGCGTCGTGCTGCTCGATCCATCGGCGCACGCGCGCTTCGTCGGCATAGTCGATGTCGATGCCGATCAGCCCGCGCTCGATGCGCTCGACGCGCTCGGCCAACTGCATCGCGCTTGCGATCGCATCGGTGTAGGCGCGCACGAGGCCGCCCGCGCCGAGCTTGATGCCGCCGTAATAGCGCACGACCGCGGCCAGCACGCCATCGACTTCGTGATGCCGCAGCACTTCGAGAATCGGCCGTCCGGCGGTGCCGGAAGGCTCGCCGTCGTCGGACATGCCCGACTGGCCGCCCGCGAGCAGCGCCCAGCAGACATGCGTCGCGCCCGGATGCTCGGCGCGCAGGCGCTCGAGCTCGCGCATGGCTTCGTCGCGATCCGCGACGGGTATCGCGAGCGCGATGAAGCGGCTCTTGCGGATGTCGATTTCAGCGCTGACGGAAGCGGCGAGAGTGTACGTTGGCAAAGCGGAAAACGCGCGGGAGGCAAATATCGAATCATAGCCGCTCGACGCGGCCGGTCATGCCGCCACGTCCGAGCCGTCTTTCAGCGCGCGCTGCATGAGCACTGTATCGACCCATCGTCCGTGCTTGAAGCCGACGTCGCGCAGCACGCCGACATGTTCGAACCCGAGCCGCGCATGCAGCGCGATCGAGCCGGCGTTGCCGCTGTTGCCGATCACCGCGATCATCTGCCGCCACGGTCCGCGCTCGCATCGTTCGATGAGCGCCGTGAGCAGCGCGACGCCGACGCCGCGGCGACCGAAACCATCGGCGACGTAGACCGAATCTTCGATCGTATGCCGGTAAGCCGAGCGCGGCCGGTATGCCGACGCATACGCATAGCCCGCCAGCCGTCCGTCCCGCTCCGCGACGAGATACGGCAAGCCCGCCGCCGCGATGGCCGCGTGACGCGCGCGCATGTCGTCGACCGACGGCGCGATCTCTTCGAAAGTCGCGAGCGCGTTTTCGACGTAGTGCGAGTAAATGCGCGCGATGGCGTCGAAGTCGCCTTGCGCGGCGTCGCGCACGAGCGGTCGGGAGGAAACGTCGGAGGCCATGTCTGTCGTTCGATGCAAGGAAAACGCGGTTTCTGGTCTGGCCATTTTCGCACGGTGCATCGGCGGCAAAAAAAGCTTGCGCGGGCCGTGCGGAAGACCACCAAAAGGCAGCGTTTTCGGGCAAAGAAAACGTTGAATCGAGCGATGCGCGACCCCTACACTAAGTCGTTTGTCCGAGACTCGGGCGCGGCGCAACGCACGCCGGCCACGTCGGACAGGAAATACACAACGCGCGCGCGACAGTCTTTGCGCCGCGGTCCATAAGACGCAATGAACAAAATTCAACGTGGGGCGCTGGCGGCGCTTCTGATCGTCATCGTGGGAATCGCGGCGCTGGCGCCGGCGGGGATCGGCTTTTTGTTCGCGCAGCGCAGTCAGCGGCATGACGAGACCGCGCGCCTGAACACGGTCGCGGCCGCCGCGCTCTTTCGCGCCGAAGATGTCACGCGGCGGCTGTCGGGCGCGCTCGGGGAAATCGGCAAAGTGGCGGCCGTGCCGTGTTCGACGCCGTATCTGCAGGAGTTGCGACGCATCGCGCTCACGCACGAGCAGGTGCGCGACGCCGGCGCTTACGATCGCGACGGCCGCTGGCAATGTTCGTCGCTCCTGGGCGCGGTGTCGGCGGGCGTGCTCGACGGCCTCACGCTGCCGCCGCCCGACTGGCGCTCGCGCGACGGCGTGATGGCGTGGTACGGGCTGTCACGTCTGCCGGGCGGCAAGTCTTCGCTCGTGATGGGGCGCAACGGCTTCTACGTCGCCGCCGATCCATCGCTTTACGTCGACACGCTCGACGCGAACGACGAGGTCGCGAGCGGCGTCGCCGTCATCAACACGGAAGTGAGCCGCGTGATCGCGACCACGCCCGCCACCGACGCCAACGCGATCCTCGCCGTCTATCGCACCGAGCCGCCCGTGCGCGACGACTCGCCGTACGTCGTGCGCCGTTCCGTGTCGATGCCGCTCGCGGTCGTCGTGAGCGCGCCGCATCAGACGCTGCGCCAGCGCCTGCGCACGCTGCCGTGGGGCTGGCTGCTCGGCGGCGTCGTGGTCGGGCTCGCGCTCGCGAGCTGGGCGGCGTTCTTCTTCGTGCGACGGCTCTCGCCGCGCGGCCAGTTGAGCGATGCGGTGCGGCGGCATCAGTTCATCGTCGCGTATCAGCCGATCGTCGATCTCGCCACGCGGCGCTGCGTCGGCGCGGAGGCGCTCGTGCGCTGGAAGTATCACGATCGCATCGTGCGGCCCGATCATTTCATCCCGCTCGCGGAGCATCAGGGGCTGATCCAGGCGATCACCGATCAGGTGCTCGACACGATCCTGCTCGAACTCGGCGACTTTCTTAAGCGCTACCCGGAGTACTACGTGTCGGTGAATCTGTCCGCGCCGGATCTCACCACGCATCGCTTTCTCGACGTGCTCGGCCCCGCGATCGCGCAGCAGGGCGTGCGGCCGGAGCAGATTCACATCGAGGCCACCGAGCGCAGCTTTCTCGACGCCGATGCCGCCAAGGAAGTCATCGGCGCGTTTCGCGAAGCGGGCCATGCCGTCTATCTCGACGATTTCGGCACCGGTTATTCGAGCCTCTCGCACTTGCAAAACTTTCGCATCGACGGCCTGAAGATCGACAAGTCGTTCGTCGATACCGTCGGGCAGGACGCGGCGTCGAGCAGCGTCGCGTCGCACATCATCGACATGGCCGCGACGCTCGACGTGCAGGTGATCGCCGAAGGCATCGAGCGTGAGGAACAGGCTGCGTATCTGCTCGCGCGCGGCGCGCGGTTCGGGCAGGGCTGGCTGTTTTCAGCGCCGCTCACGGCCGCGGAATTCATCCGCTACGCGGGCAAGACGCGCGCCGCTTGATCGGCCTCGATTCGTCCTTATCTACGATGTTTCCTGACGAGGCCCGATCATGACCACTCCGATGAACGACCCGACCGCCACCGCTTTCCTGCGCGACGTGCGGCATCCGCTGCTCGTGCTTCATCGCAGCGTGCTTGCGCATTTGCGCGCGCGCCACGAGGCCGAGTTCGGGCCGACGTCGCCGGGCGAATTCCTGCAGATCGTGATCAACGGATCGGCGTATCGTTGGCTTACGCCGTTCTCGACGCTCATCGCCGCCATCGACGACGTCCTCGACGACGAGGAAGCCACCGCCGACGCGCGCATCGCGCACGCGCAAGCCGTCATCGACATGTTCAGCGCCGGCACGCGCGACCCGGCATTCGCCGAACAATTCCTGCCTTTGCTGCAGGACAGCCCGGAGATCGCCGTGGCGAACGGGCAGGTCGCGCAACGCGTGCGGGACGTCGCGCGCGCGTAAATGGCGTGATCGACGGGCGCGCGGTCTATCGAAAATGCGACCTGAAAACCGCAATTTCCGGATTCCGCGCGCATCGGGGTTTTCCTGTCTGTCGCGTGCGAACAGCGTTGCGCGGCGGGCCCGTGGCCGCGTGACGGCTCACCGCGTCGTCGTGCTGCATCGCAGCAAAGACGTTTCATCACAATTGAGCGATTAATTTTCGCTTGCGAGTATCGCCGCCAATCGCCGGAGCGCTCGTAGTCGCGCTCCGCTTCTTTCAACGAAGACGATGGAGGCGACTCTTGATCCTGTACGGCTTCGGCCCGCTCCTCTGGGCGGGCGCCAAAGAGACGCTCGCGCTCGCGGTGCTGTCTCTCGCGGTATCGGTGCTGCTCGGCTTGGCCGGCGCATCCGCGAAACTTTCGCGTCACGCGCCTTTGCGCGCCGTCGCGACCGCATACACGACGCTCATCCGCTCGGTTCCCGACCTCGTGTTGATGCTGCTGCTCTTCTACAGCATTCAGATCGCGATCAACAATGTCACCGATGCCTTCGGCTGGAGTCAGTTCGACATCGATCCGTTCACGGCCGGCGTGCTCACGCTCGGCTTCATCTACGGCGCGTATTTCACCGAGACGTTTCGCGGCGCGTTTCTGGCGGTGCCGCGCGGGCAACTCGAAGCGGGCAGTGCGTACGGCATGAGCGGCATGCGCGTGTTCGGCCGCATTCTCTTTCCGCAGATGATGCGTTTCGCGCTGCCGGGCATCGGCAACAACTGGCAGGTGCTCGTGAAGGCGACGGCGCTCGTGTCGATCATCGGTCTCGCGGATGTCGTCAAGGCGGCGCAGGACGCGGGCAAGAGCACGTTCAACATGTTCTTCTTCATCCTGATCGCGGCGCTGATCTATCTCGCGATCACGAGCGCATCGAACCTCGTGTTGATGGCGCTCGAGCGCCGCTATTCGATCGGCGTGCGGCACGCCGAACTCTGACTCCTGCCAGCGAGCAAAAAGCCATGATCCAGATCTTCGCCGAATGGTGGCGTCCGTTCCTGTATTCCGACGGCATGCGCGCGTCGGGCCTCGTCGTCACGTTGTGGCTGCTCGCGGCGTCGATCGCGCTCGGCTTCTGCGCGGCGGTGCCGCTCGCCTGCGCGCGCGTATCGCGCAACCGCTGGCTTTCGACGCCCGTGCGCCTCTACACGTACGTGTTTCGCGGCACGCCGCTTTACGTGCAACTGCTGCTGCTCTACACCGGCATGTACAGCCTGGAATTCGTGCGCACGCAGTCCCTGCTCGAAGCGTTTTTCAAAAGCGGCTTCAATTGCGCGATCCTCGCGTTCGCGCTCAACACCTGCGCCTATACCACCGAAATCTTCGCCGGCGCGATTCGCGGCATCGCGCACGGCGAAGTGGAAGCGGCGCGCGCATACGGCATGAGCACCTTCACGATGTATCGCCGCATCATCCTGCCGTCCGCGCTGCGGCGCGCCTTGCCTTTGTACAGCAACGAAGTGATCCTGATGCTGCACGCGACGACCGTCGCCTTCACCGCGACCGTGCCGGACATCCTGAAGGTCGCGCGCGATGCGAATTCGGCTACCTATCAGTCGTTCGAATCGTTCGGCATCGCGGCGCTGCTGTATGTCGCGATCTCGTTCGCGCTGGTCGCGGCATTCCGGCGCGCCGAGCGGCGCTGGCTCGCGTATCTGCGGCCGGCGGGCGCGGTGCGCGCTGTGCGTCATTAACGAGCGGTAAAATTCGAAGCCATGCGTCACACCCTGTCATCACCCGAGGAGAAAGCGTTGCAGCCAACCGCCAAAGACGTCGCGACCAAGCTCGTCGCCGAGGACATTCACAAGCGCTACGGCGACAACGAAGTGCTGAAGGGCGTCTCGCTCGCGGCCAAAGCGGGCGATGTGATCAGCATCATCGGCGCGAGCGGCTCGGGCAAGAGCACGTTTCTGCGCTGCATCAACTTCCTGGAGCGGCCGAACGCGGGGCAGATCATCGTCGATGGCGAAGCCGTTCGCACCAAGACCGATAAATCCGGCAATCTCGAAGTCGCGGATCACAAGCAGTTGCAGCGCGTACGCACGAAGCTCGCGATGGTCTTCCAGCACTTCAACCTGTGGTCGCACATGACGGCCATCGAGAACGTGATGGAAGCGCCGCTGCATGTGCTCGGCATATCGAAGAAGGAAGCCGAGGATCGTGCGCGCGAATATCTCGAGAAAGTGGGCCTGCCGCCGCGCGTCGAGAAGCAGTATCCGTCGCATCTGTCGGGCGGTCAGCAGCAGCGCGTCGCGATTGCGCGCGCGCTCGCGATGCATCCGGATGTCATGCTCTTCGACGAACCCACGTCCGCGCTCGATCCCGAGCTCGTCGGCGAAGTGCTGAAGGTGATGCAGCGTCTCGCCGAAGAAGGCCGCACGATGATCGTCGTTACGCATGAAATGGGCTTCGCGCGCAACGTGTCGAATCACGTCATGTTCCTGCATCAGGGACGCACGGAAGAAGAGGGCGCGCCGTCCGAAGTGCTGAGCGCGCCGAAGAGCGAGCGTCTGCGCCAGTTCCTGTCGGGCAGCCTCAAGTAACGTGACGCTGCAAGTTGCGATCGTCGCGCTGCCGCCGGTGTCGATGAGCGGCATTGGGCCGATCATCGACAGTCTTTCGCTCGCCAATGAAATCGACGGGCATCGTCTCTACGAATGGCGCATCTGTTCGTGGGACGGCCGTCCGGTGCCGCTTTCGGGCGGCGCACAGCTTCCCGCCGATTGCGCGTTCAACGACGCCGTGCGTTGCGACTGGCTCATCGTCGTGTCGGAGCGCTATCAGCAGTTCGCCGATTACCGGCTCTTTCTCGCGAGCCTCGCGCGCGTCGCGCCGCGTACGCCGCTCGTTTCCGGCATTCATCACGGCGTATGGTGGCTCGCGATGGCCGGGCAGCTTTCGCAATATCGCGTCGCGGTGAACTGGGAAACGTATCAGCAGTTCACCGAGCAGTTCGAGCGCGCGATCGTCAGCCAGCAGATTTTCGAAATCGACCGCGATCGCGCTACTTGTTCCGGCGGGCAAGCGGCCATCGATTTCATGCTCGCGATGATCGCGCGCGATCACGGCCCGGACCTCGCGGAGCGCATCGCGGATTCGCTCGGCATCGGCACCTTGCGCGCGGGCACGGAGCGTCAGCGCATTCCGTTCGTCACGGCGCCGGGCGAGCGGCATCCGCGCCTGAACGACGCGCTTCAACTGATGGAAGCGAATATCGAAGACCCGCTCGCCACCGATGAAATCGCGAATCTCGTCGGCATTTCGCGCCGGCAGCTGGAGCGGCTTTTTCGTCAGTATCTCGGCGCGATGCCGTCGAAGTATTACCTCAATCTGCGTCTCACGAAGGCGCGCACGCAACTGCAGCGCACGAGCAAATCGGTGGTGCAGATCAGTCTCGCGTGCGGGTTTTCATCGGCGGCGCATTTTTCCAATGCGTATCGCGACCGTTTCGGCGTGACGCCGCGCGAGGAGCGCCGTAACTGGATCGAAAAGCAGCGCGGCGGCGCGATCGACGAACCGCGCGGCGGCGCGCTGATCGAGCCGCCCGGCGCGGCATAGAAGCTGCACGGTATCTGCGGAAAAGCTCATCGAAGCATGTCGCGAACGCGCAAGACGGAACGCGGGCGATTGCCTAATATCGACGTAATGCTCAAACCGAGGAGTGGCTCATGACCGACATCAATGTGAATCGCGGTACGTTCGACGAAGTAATGGTTCCGGTGTTCGCGCCGGCCAATTTCGTGCCCGACCGGGGCCGCGGCTCGCGCGTCTGGGACACCGAAGGCCGCGATTATGTCGATTTCGCCGGCGGTATCGCGGTGACGGCGCTGGGCCACGGTCATCCGGAACTGCTGAAAGTACTGCACGAGCAGGGCGAGAAGCTCTGGCACATCGGCAACGGTTACACGAACGCGCCGGTGTTGCGCCTCGCGAAACGCCTGACCGATCTCACCTTCGCCGACCGCGCGTTCTTCGCGAATTCGGGCGCGGAAGCCAACGAAGCGGCGCTGAAGCTCGCGCGCCGTTACGCAATCGACAATCACGGCGACGACAAGATCGAAATCATCTCGTTCACCCAGTCGTTCCACGGGCGCACGTTCTTCACGGTGAGCGTCGGCGGACAGCCGAAGTATGCGGAAGGCTTCGGTCCGCAGCCGGCGGGCATCCGTCATCTGCCGTACAACGATTTGCCGAAGGCGCTGGAAGCCATCGGGCCGAAGACGTGCGCGGTCATCGTCGAGCCGGTGCAAGGCGAAGGCGGCGTGCTGCCCGCCGATCCCGCGTTTTTGAAGGGCTTGCGCGAAGCCTGCGACAAGCACGGCGCGCTGCTGATTTTCGATGAAGTGCAGACCGGCGTCGGCCGCACCGGCACGTTTTACGCGTACATGCAGTACGGCGTGACGCCGGACATCCTGACGAGCGCGAAGGCGCTGGGCAACGGCTTTCCGATCGGCGTGATGCTGACCACGAACGACATCGCCGCGCACTTCAAGGTCGGCGTGCACGGCACGACTTACGGCGGCAATCCGCTCGGCGCGTCGATCGCGGAGAAAGTCGTCGAACTCATCAGCGATCCGAAGCTGCTCGAAGGTGTCGCCGAACGCAGCAAAGCGATCAAGGCGCATCTGGAGCGCATCAACGAGCGCTTCGGCATGTTCAGCGAGATACGCGGACGCGGCCTGCTGATCGGCGCCGAACTGAACGACAGCTACAAAGACCGCGCGAAGGACGTACTCAACGCGGCGGCCGCGAACGGCGTCATCATGCTGATCGCGGGGCCGAACGTGCTGCGCTTCGCGCCGTCGCTCATCATGCCGATGGCCGATCTCGACGAAGGCTTCGCGCGCATCGAAAAGGCGATCGAGCAGGTCGTCGGCACGGTTGCGGTCAAGTGACCAACGGAATCCGATGATGCTCTTCGTCCGCCCCGCAAGACTCTCCGATCTCGACGAGCTCGAACGCATGGCGCGCGCCGCGCTGCCCGTGCTGCACTCGTTGCCGCGCGACCGGCGCGCGCTCGAAACGCGCGTCGCGCTCTCGGAAGACTCGTTTCGCGCCGAAGTGGAATTTCCCGGCGAGGAGTTCTATCTCTTCGTGCTCGAAGACTCGCAGACAGGCAAGTTGCTCGGCACGTCGAGCATCGTCGCGTCGGCGGGGTATTCCGAGCCGTTCTACGCGTTTCGCAACGATGCGCTGATTCACGCCTCGCGCGAACTCAAGGTAAACCGAAAAATCCACGCGCTCACGATGTCGCACGAACTGACGGGCAAGAGCCGTCTGACGGGCTTTTATATCGATCCGTCGTTGCGCGACGAAGCGAACGAAGCGGCCGCGCATCTCTTGTCGCGCGCACGCATGATTTACATCGCGGCGAATCGCAAGCGCTTCTCCAGCGAAGTCTTCTCG
This sequence comes from Caballeronia sp. AZ7_KS35, assembly GCF_023631045.1. Taxonomy (NCBI): domain Bacteria; kingdom Pseudomonadati; phylum Pseudomonadota; class Betaproteobacteria; order Burkholderiales; family Burkholderiaceae; genus Caballeronia; species Caballeronia sp. AZ7_KS35. Next base: position 79,282 of record NZ_JALQDV010000003.1, read on the forward strand.
CTGATGCTGGGCGTCACCGACGAATCAGGCGCGTCGCCGTTCTGGGACGCGGTCGGACGCAAGTTCTTCGGCCGCGACTTCGAACAGGTCGAATCGGAATCGGGCGGACGCAGCCGCACGTTCATCGCGGAAGTGATGCCGAGCTATCCGCTCTATGTGCCGCTGCTGCCCGGCGATGCGCAGCGCGTGCTCGGCGAGCCGAACGAAAGCACGCTGCTCGCCTACGACATTCATCTCGAGGAAGGCTTCGAGCCGGATCGTTACGTCGATATTTTCGATGCCGGTCCGGTGCTGACGATCGCCGTCGACAAAAGCGCGTCGGCGAGTTCGGGCGAATTGCGCGCCGTGCGCGATGCCGCCGTCGAAAGCGGCGCGCCGTATCTCGTCGCGGCGGGCGGCGCGCATGCGTTCCGTTGCATCGTCGCGGGACTCGCGGGCACGCGCGCGGACGGCGCCGAATTGACCGCACAGGCGCGCGATGCGCTCGGCGTCGAAGACAAGGACACGGTGCGTTGCGTGCCGTTGCATCAGGCATCGGGAGAATTGCAATGATCGTCGTGCGATGCACGCAGCCGGGCGATGTCGACGCGCTCGTCGCGCTCGCCCAGGAAACGGGCCCGGGCCTCACCACGTTCAAGCCGGATCGCGGCGCGCTCGCGGCACGCGTCGAACGCGCGCGCCGCACGCTGACCGGTGAAGCGCAAGCCTTCGAAGCAGGCTATTTCTTCGTGATGGAAGACACCGCGACCGGCGATGTCGCGGGCGTGTGCGGCATCGAAACGGAAGTCGGGCTGGAGCAGCCGTTCTACAACTATCGCGTATCGACGGTCGTGCACGCGAGCCAGGACATGCGCGTGTGGACACGCATGTCGCTGCTCAATATCTCGCACGATCTGACGGGTTATGCGGAAGTCTGTTCGCTCTTTCTCAGCCCGCGCTATCGCACGGCGGGCGTGGGCGGCCTGTTGTCGCGCTCGCGCTTCATGTTCATCGCGCAGTTCGCGGATCGCTTTCCGCAGCGTTTGTGCGCGGAATTGCGCGGCCACTTCGACGAAAACGGCGAGTCGCCGTTCTGGAACGCGGTCGGCTCGCATTTCTATCAGATCGATTTCAACGAAGCGGATTACCTGAGCTCGCACGGCAAGAAGTCGTTCGTCGCCGAACTGATGCCGCGCTATCCGGTGTATCTGGACTTGCTGCCGGAGACCGCGCAACAGGCGGTCGGCGTCACGCACAGGGACACCGCGCCCGCACGCAAGATGCTCGAGGCGGAAGGGCTGCGTTACGAGAATCACGTCGATATCTTCGATGCCGGTCCGGTGCTCGAATGCCACATCGCGGACTTGCGCACGGTGCGCGAGAGCGTGATCGCGCGCGTGCGTATCGGCGATCGAAGCGACACGGGCAGCGATGCCAAAAGCCTCGTATCGAACACCTTGCTCGAAGATTTCCGCTGCGGCGCGACGACGGGCGCGATCGAGGACGGCGCGTTCCTGCTGACGGCGGAAGAAGCCGCGGCGTTGCGCGTGAAGGAAGGCGATCAGGTGCGCGTGCTGACTTCTCATCCGCGCGCCAAGTAAATGAGACACGACATGGATATTTCGAACCAGTTGTATATCGGCGGTGAGTGGCAGGACGGCAAGGGCGCGGCGTTTGCATCGCGCAATCCCGGCACCGATCAAACCGTGTGGCAGGGCAAGAGCGCATCCGCGCAAGACGTGGATCGCGCGGTGTCGTCGGCGCGGCGCGCGTTCGCGTCGTGGTCGGCGCTGTCGTTCGACGAGCGCGTCGCGGTCGCCAAACGCTTCGCCGCCTTGCTCAACGAGAACAAGGAAGCGCTCGCAAACGCGATCGGCCGCGAAACCGGCAAGCCGCTGTGGGAAGCGCGCACGGAAGTGGCGTCGATGGCCGCGAAGGTCGATATCTCCGTGCAGGCGTATCACGAGCGCACCGGCGAAAAGCGCGCGCCGATGGCCGATGGCGTCGCGGTGCTGCGGCATCGTCCGCATGGCGTCGTCGCCGTGTTCGGGCCGTACAACTTTCCGGGGCATCTGCCGAACGGACATATCGTGCCGGCGCTCATCGCGGGCAATACGGTCGTGTTCAAGCCGTCCGAACTCGCGCCCGGCGTCGCGGCCGCAACCGTCGCGCTGTGGATTCAGGCTGGCTTGCCCGAAGGCGTGCTCAATCTCGTGCAAGGCGAAAAGGACACGGGCGTCGCGCTTGCGAATCATCGGCAGATCGACGGGCTTTTCTTCACCGGCAGCTCGGATACCGGCACGCTCTTGCACAAGCAGTTCGGCGGACGTCCCGAAATCGTGCTCGCACTGGAGATGGGCGGCAACAATCCGCTCGTCGTCGCGAACGTCGAGGATGTCGATGCCGCCGTGCATCACGCGATTCAATCGGCGTTTCTGTCGGCGGGCCAGCGCTGCACCTGCGCACGCCGTCTCTTCGTCCCCGACGATGCCGTCGGCGAGCGCTTCATGCAGCGCTTCATCGAAGTGAGCGCGAACATTCGCGTCGGGAAATACGACGATGAGCCGCAGCCGTACATGGGCGCCGTGATCTCGGCGCGCGCGGCGGCGCGTCTCGTCGATGCGCAGACGCGTCTGATCGAAGCCGGCGCGAAGCCCGCGCTCGAAATGAAGCAGCGCGCGGCGCATCTCGGCTTTGTCTCGCCCGCGATCCTGGACGTGACGAACGCGCGCGACGTCCCCGACGAAGAGCACTTCGGCCCGATGGTGCAGGTCACGCGCTACAAGACGTTCGACGAAGCCATCGAGCGCGCGAACGACACCGCTTACGGCTTGTCCGCGGGCCTGCTCGCCGACGACGAATCCGCGTGGAAGCATTTCCAGCGCACGATCCGCGCGGGCATCGTCAACTGGAACCGGCCGACCAACGGCGCATCGTCGGCGGCGCCGTTCGGCGGCATCGGACGTTCGGGCAATCAGCGGCCGAGCGCGTACTACGCGGCGGACTATTGCTCGTATCCGATGGCGTCGGTGGAAAGCGCGCAATTGCAAATGCCGGCGAGCGTATCGCCGGGACTTACGTTCTAAGCGGCGGAAATGAACATGCTTGCAACCGAAGCGAACTTCGACGGGCTCGTCGGCCCGACGCACAACTACGCGGGACTCTCGTTCGGCAACGTCGCGTCGCGCAACAACGAGAAGTCGGTGGCCAATCCGAAGGCCGCCGCGAAGCAGGGCTTGCGCAAGATGAAGCGGCTCGCCGATCTCGGCTTTCGGCAGGGCGTGTTGCCGCCGCTCGAACGCCCGTCGATCAGGCTGTTGCGCGCCGTCGGCTTTTCCGGCGACGACGCCAGCGTGATCGCCCGCGCCGCGCGTGAAGCGCCGGAACTGCTGGCGGCGGCGAGCTCCGCATCGGCGATGTGGACCGCGAATGCGGCGACCGTGAGTCCGTCCGCGGATACGGAAGACGGGCGCGTCCACTTCACGCCGGCGAATCTCGCGGCCAAGCTGCATCGCGCGATCGAGCATGGCGAAACGCGCCGCTCGCTTGGCGCGATCTTCGCCGACGAAGCGCGCTTTCGCATTCATCACGCGCTGCCCGGCACGCCCGCGCTCGGCGACGAAGGCGCGGCGAACCATACGCGTTTTGCGCGCGAGTACGGCGAGAAGGGCGTCGAGTTCTTCGTGTACGGGCGCAGCGAGTACGGCCAGGGTTCGCAGCCGCAGCGCTATCCCGCGCGTCAGACGCTCGAAGCGAGCCGCGCGGTCGCGCGCCTGCACGGTTTATCCGCCGATGCGACCGTGTTCGCGCAGCAATCGCCCGATGTGATCGATGCGGGCGTGTTCCACAACGACGTCATCGCGGTCGGCAATCGCACGACGCTCTTTTGCCATGAGCGCGCGTTCGTCGATCAGCACAAGGTCTACGACGAGCTACGTGAGAAGCTCGGCGCGCAAGGCACGCCGTTTCACGCGCTCGAAGTGCCGGACAGCGAAGTGAGCGTCGAGGATGCGGTTTCGTCGTATCTCTTCAATAGCCAGTTGTTGTCGCGCGAGGACGGCAGGCAAGTGCTCGTCGTGCCGCAGGAATGCCGCGAGAACGCGCGCGTGGCGGCGTATCTCGATTCCCTCGGCGGCCGCAAGACGCCGATCGACGAAGTGCTCGTCTTCGATCTGCGCGAAAGCATGAAGAACGGCGGCGGGCCGGCTTGTTTGCGTCTGCGCGTCGTGCTGAACGACGCCGAGCGCGCCGCGGTGAACCCGCGCGTGTGGATGAACGACGCGCTTTTCACGCAACTCGACGCGTGGATCGACAGGCATTACCGCGATCGCCTCGCGCCCGCCGATCTCGCCGATCCGAAACTGCTCGCCGAATCGCGCGGCGCGCTCGACGAACTGACGACCATCCTCGGACTTGGTGCCGTCTATGACTTTCAGCGCTGATTCGTCCTTGCTCGAAGACTTCCTCGCCTTCACGCTCAACGGCGGGCGCCCTTCCGTCGCACAGGGCGTCGCGCCTTCGGGCGTGCGCTGGACCTGGCAGGGCGAGGGCGTGTTGCTGCTGGAACCCGCGACAGAACCGACGCATAGCGTGCTCGCGTCGGCGGGCATTCACGGCGACGAAACCGCGCCGATCGAAATGCTGTGCTCGCTTGTCGCGGATATCGCGAACGGCCGCGCGCCGCTCGTCGCGCGCATGCTCGTGATCCTCGGCAACATCGACGCGATGCGTGCCGCCGACCGCTATCTCGACGACGACCTGAATCGCCTGTTCAGCGGCCGTCATGCGGATTTGCGCGACAGCCGCGAAGCACCGCGCGCCGCTGAACTGGAAGACGCCGCGTTGAAGTTCTTCGATGGCGTCACGCATCGGAAATGGCACATCGACATGCATACGGCGATTCGCGCGTCGGTGTTCGAGCAGTTCGCGTTACTGCCGCACACCGGCGCGCCGCTCGCCCGCGCGATGTTCGACTGGCTGCGCGATGCGCGTCTGCAGGCGGTGCTCCTGCATCGCGAGAAGGGCAACACGTTCACGCACTTCACGGCGCAGCACGCGGGCGCGCTCGCCTGCACGCTCGAACTCGGCAAGGTGCGCCCGTTCGGTCAGAACGATCTCGCGCGTTTTGCCGCATCGGATGCGGCGTTGCGTCGCCTGATTGCGGGCGAGGCGGCGAAGGAAAGCGCGCCGCTGCGCGTGTTCACGGTCGTCGCGCAAATCGACAAGCAGAGCGAGCAATTCGTGCTGAACGTGGCGAGCGACGTGCCCAACTTCACCGCGTTCGCCGCCGGCACCGAGCTCGCGCGCGACGGCGATTATCGTTATCGCGTGTCGCACGACGAAGAGCGCATCGTGTTTCCGAATCCGAAGGTCAAGCCGGGCCTGCGCGCCGGCTTGATGGTCGTCGATACGACCGATTCGACGCTCGCCTCTCTCGATTGACCGGCAACGGTTCATCGATTCACTTCCCGCTGTTATCCGACGCACCGCGGGTGCGCGCTACAATCGCGCCCCGGTGTCGGATCATCACACCTGTATCGAACCGCAATGGAAGGAGATGGAAGTTGAAGAAATCGCATCTGATCGGTCGCAAGCTCGCCGCGCTGGCGGTGCTGGGCGCCGCCGTCGTCGCGTCGAACGCGCAAGCGGCCGATGACATGAAGCAACTGCGCTTCGGCGTCGAAGCGTCTTACGCCCCGTTCGAATCGAAGTCGCCGAGCGGCGAGCTGCAGGGCTTCGATATCGACATCGGCAACGCGGTGTGCGCGAAGCTGAAGATGAAGTGCGTGTGGGTCGAGAATTCGTTCGACGGTCTCATTCCCGCGTTGCAGGCGCGCAAGTTCGACGGCATCAACTCGGACATGACGATCACCGACAAGCGCAAGCTCGCCATCGACTTCACCGATCCGATCTACACGATCCCGAATCAGCTGATCGCGAAGAAGGGCAGCGCGATTCAGCCCACGGTCGAGGGTTTGAAGGGCAAACGCGTCGGCGTGCTCCAGGGCTCGATCCAGGAAACCTACGCGAAGGCGAAGTGGGCGACGGCGGGCATCGATGTCGAGTCGTATCAGGCGCAGGACCAGATTTATGCCGATCTGGCGTCGGGCCGTCTCGATGCGGCGTTCCAGGATGCCGAAGCGGCGTCGAAGGGCTTTCTGAAGCAGCCGCAGGGCGCGGGCTTCGCGTTCGCTGGCCCGGCCGTGGCGGATGACAAGCTGCTGGGTTCGGGCGTCGGCTTCGGCGTGCGCAAGAACGACAAGGCGCTCAAAGATGCGCTCAATCGCGCGCTGAAGGAGCTGAAGGACGACGGGACGATCGATCGCTTCGCGCAGAAGTATTTCGATGTGAAGGTGGTGTTGAAGTAAGGCTTCGGTTTGCCGGATGTGAGAAGCCCGCTTCGGGAGTGGTCCCGGGAGCGGGCTTTTTTTAGGTCACATCGACGGCGTGACGATCACCGTCGCCGTCGTCCCCGCACTCAGCAGCACCCCATCCGGCACTTCATCGATATGCACGCGCACCGGCACGCGCTGCGCGAGCCGCACCCAGTTGAACGTCGGGTTCACGTCGGCGAGCAGCTCGCGGCTTTGCGGATTGTCGCGATCATAGATGCCGCGCGAAATGCTCTCGACGTGCCCCTTCAGCTCGCCGCCGCTCATCAGGCGAATCGATGCCTTGTCGCCGATACGCACATGCGGCAGCTTCGTTTCCTCGAAGTATCCATAGACCCAGAATGAATGACTGTCGACGATCGCGAGCTTGGCGGCGCCCGCCGTCGCGTAGTCGCCGCGAAACACGTTCAGGTTGGTGACGTAGCCGTCGACCGGCGAGAACACTTTGGTGCGTTCGAGGTTGAGCTTCGCGGCATCGAGCGCGGCCTGCGCCTGCTGCAACTGCGCTTCGGCGGTCGATGCGGTCTGCATCGCGTTTTCGCGCGCTTCCTTCGATACGACGAGGCTGTCCATGTCGGCGCGGCGCGCGGCGTCCGCACGGCGCATGCGCAATTCGGCCGCGCGCGCGGTGACGTTCGCCTGCGCCTGCTCGACCGCGATCCGGTAATGCGACGGATCGATCTCCATCAGCAGATCGCCCTTCTTCACGAACTGATTGTCACGAACCGGCAACTGCACGACCGCGCCCGACACGTCCGGCGCCACGTTGACGACATCCGCGCGCACGCGGCCATCGCGCGTCCACGGCTCGTCCATGTAATGCACCCACAGCACGCGCCCGATGACGAGCGCGACCGCGAAAATGGCGATCGTCAAAACCAGCCCGATGATTTTCCTGAGAATCATGATGCGAACTCTTTTTCAGCTTGTATGAAGGTGATGTCGATTCAGCGATACGCGATGAGCCCGAGCGTCCCGCAAATGCAGACGAGCAGACTCGCGCGAAACAGCGCCGGATGCCAGACCACGCGATAAAGGCCCGTCAGCGCGAGCGCGCGGTCGACGACCCATGTGATCATCGCGCCGGCGATGAAGAGCAGCAGGATCGTCGGCACATAGGCTTCGAGGATCGCGACGTTACGCGGGAACATGGTCCGCTCCTTCTGGCGTGTGTTTCCGAACCGGCGCACCGTGCACGAAGGGCGCGAACGGCGATTCGTGATCGAGCAGCGCGGTCCGGACAAAATGAAGATGACTGGCGATGCGCTGCAGCCGATGCTTTTCCTCGCGCGGCAGATCGAACCGCGCGAGCACATCCCGCGTATCGTCGATCGCGCGTTCGGTCGCGGCGAGCGTGGCGTCGAAGCGCTGCGCATTCGGGCGATCGAAAAGGCGCGCGATGGCGTCGAGCGTCGCGTCGATCGAGCGGCGCCACGGCATCGACGCCGCGTACTGCGGCGCGTTCGACAGCCCTGCGATCTCGCGTCGCAGATCGATCACCGCGTTGCCGAATTCGAGCACGGCGAAGAGCCATTGCAACGCATCGCGCTGCAAGTCGGGACGTCCGGTCGCGAGCGCGTTGATTTGCGCGAGCAGATCGCGCGTGCGGCTTTCGAAGTGCGTCGTGAGACGCGTGAGACGTCCATGGCGCGCGCTCACGACTTCGCGCCGCAGATCGCCGAGCAGGAGACGCCGCAGCCACGGCGCATCGGTCGGCAGCAGGACGGCGAAGGCGACCGCCGCGACGATCATCGACAGCACGAGCGCGAGGGCATCGTTCATGTAGCCGGTCGGATCGTAGTGCACGAGATTGTCCGGCCCCGCGAGAAAGCAGAAGAAGATGCAATAGCCGATGCCCACGCCGGCGAGCGCGCGCCGCGTGCTCAGATACGCGCCGAGCAAAAGCGCGGGCGCGAGCGCGGCGCACATCATCGCGAAGCCCTCGATATGCGGAAACACGCCGAACACGACGATCATCCCGGCGACGGCCGCGAGCATCGTGCCGAGCGCCATTTGCGCGGACATGAGCGTCGGACGCGGCGACGACGACGCGAGCGCGCACACGGCCGCCGCGTTGAGCACCATCGTGCCGCCGCTCGGCCACGCCGTCGCGATCCAGAACGCGGACAGGACGAACATCACGATCGCGCCGCGCAGGCCCGAAATCGCCGCGGCGAGCAGGTTCGTCTTCGGCACGTAGCGCGCGATCCAGCGCTCGCGTTCGTGCGACGGCGAGCTCAGCGACGCATACGTTTCGGCATAGGCGAGCATGTCGTCGACGAAGCGATACAGCAGTTCCGTCGCGGTATCGAACTCCAGTTGCGCGAAGTCCGGATCCGCTTCGAGCGCGGCACGCGTCGCGCGCACGCGCCGGGGCAATGCGGCCTTGTAGTCGCGCAGTTGCGCGGCGGCGTGCGCGGCATCGGCGGCGTTTTTCACCGGTTCGCCCGATACCGAGAAGAGCGGCGGCACTTCGCGAAAGAATGGCTCCAGCGCGGCGATCGTCGTCGCCGATGCGTTCTCGCGCAGCCGGTTCATCAACTGATGCAGCGCGTGAAAGCGCGTCGACGCGCTCATGAACTCGCTGTTGAGACGTGCGAGCCGCCCGCCGCGCATCCGCGATTCGGGATTCTCGAACACGGCGACGCTGCGCGCGGCCTCGAAGCCGACGATATCCGACACGAACGCGAGATTGGTTCGCTCGATCTGCGCGCGTTCCATGTTGCCCGACAGCGCGCGGCACACGTAATCGACGAACTGCGCGAAGCGGCGGCGCACCGTCGTGCGAACCTGCTCGCCCGCGTGCTGCGGAAAGACGAGCGCGCTCACCGCGCCGGAACACACGATGCCGAGCGTCACTTCGCCGACGCGCGTGAGCGCCGACAGATACGCGGCCTCCGGATGCTGCGCCGCCGGAATGCCGATCAGCGCGGCCGTGTAACCGGCGAGCACGAAGCCGTACGAGCGGAAGTTGCGATTGCGCGCCGCGCCCGCCGTGCAGACGCCGACCCACAGCGCCGTCGCCGAGAGGAACAGCACCGGCTGCTGAGAGAACAGGCTGATGAAGATCATCATCACGACGAGACCGACCATCGTTCCGCAGAAACGATAGAAGCTCTTTGCGAGCACCATGCCGCTTTGCGGCTGCATCACGACGAACACGGTGGTCATCGCGGTGCGCGGCTGCGCCATGTCGAGGCGCATCGCGATCCACAGCGACAGCAGCGCAGCGAGCACCGCCTTGAAGATGTAGATCCACGCGAGGCCGTCGGTGCGCGCCCAGTCGAGCACGACCTCCTTGAGCGGCTGTCGTCCGATGAGAGAAGCGGGCGTCGACATGCTCAATCCCGTGCCTTGCTGAACGGCCCGATATGCTTCGACGGCGCGAGCGCGGTCTGCTGCGGCCCGTTCGACGGATCGTCGATGCCGCCGCCGAGCGCCGACGTCAACGTCGCGTAGGACGCGAGGCGTTGCGCGCGCACGCGCGCCTCGCCGTCCTGCGCCTTGAGCAATTGCGTCTGCGCGATCAGCACGTTCAGATAATCGGTGAGGCCGCGCTTGTAGCCTTCGTTCGCGAGATCGTAGTTCTTGCGCGCGGCGGCGACGGAGCGGCCCGACGCTTCGAGCTGCGTATCGAGCGAATGCACGCGCACGACCTGATCGGCGATGTCCTTGAGCGCGGCGACGAGCGTCGCGTTGTAATGATCGACGGCCTGATCGTATTGCGCCGATGCCGCGCCGAGCTGCGCGCGCAGGCGTCCGCCTTCGAAGATCGGCAGCGAGATCGCGGGGCCGAAGCTGTAGCCGGATGCGTCGCGCGTCAGGAACGAGAGCAGCGCGCCGCCCGCGAACGCCTGCGTCAGCGACGCAGCGAGATTGATGTTCGGATAGAACCCGGCCTTCGCGACATCGATGCCACGCGCTTGCGCGGCCACCATCCAGCGCGCCGCGACGATATCCGGCCGATGTCCGACGAGTTCCGCCGGCAGCGCGGAGGGCAGGGGGAGCGGCGTGGCGAGCGACAGGTCGGGACGCGTGAGCGCTTCGCCCGCGCCGGGGCCGTCGCCAGCGAGCGCCGCCAACTGGTTGCGCGCCAGTTGGATCTCTTCCTTGTAGACATCGACCTGACGTTCGTACTCGGGCAAGGGCGCTTCGGCCTGGCTGACTTCGAGCTGCGTGCCGAGACCGCCTTTCAAACGTCGCCGCGCGAGATCCGCGATGCGCTCCTGCTGCGCGAGCGTCTGCTCCGCGATATCGAGCAGCGCGAACGACTGCGAAAAGCCGATGTACGCGCGCACGACGTTCGTTTCGAGTTCGAGTTGCGCGGCGCGGGCATCGGCGGCGCGAACGTGTGCGACGTCCAGCGCGCGCTCGGCGTTGTTGTCGTCGCGATGCCAGAGATCGAGGTTGTACGACAGCGACAGGCCCGCGGTGTTGTCCCAGGTGGTCGTGTCGGCGTACGTGCCCGGGCCGTAGAAATCGTTGTTGGGCCAGTTCTTGCGAGCGATGCTCATCGAGCCGTCGACGTGCGGCAGCAACTCGGAGTGCGCGACGCCCGCCTGTTGCTGCGCTTCGCGCACGCGCGCCGCGGCCATCGCGAGCGTGGGGCTGCCGGCGGTCGCGCGTGCGATCCACGCGTCGAGTTGCGGGTCGCGATAGGCGCGCCACCATTGCTCGGCGGGCCATTGGGCGTCTGCGTTGGCGGCGCGAATGGCGCTGCCGGCATCGAGCGTCGCCGCGTCCGTGAGGGAATCCTGCGGCGCGATTTTGCCCGTGCTTGCGCATCCACCGATTGTTAATAGTGCTGCAAGAACGGCCGCGCCTGCAGCGCTTCTGGACAGTCGTCCCCGCACGATTCACTCCTAAAATGAATTAGATGCCAAGAAGCGATTATATTTTTGCGCAGATTGTCGAATAACCCGTAATGATGCAAAGCATTTTTACGATGGATGTGATAATCGTTGTTGTTACGCGTGTAACAATCCGAGTCACGAACGATTTTTAAGACGGAATTAGCGGCATGGACACGCTTCAGAACATGCGCGTATTTGTGCGGGTCGTGGAAGCGGGCAGCTTCACCGCGGCCGCGCAGCATCTGAATACGACGACGGCTTACGCATCGCGCGCCGTATCCGACCTCGAGGCGCACTTGCGCGCGCGCTTGCTGAACCGGACGACGCGGCGCATCGCGCTCACCGAAGCGGGCGAGCGCTATCTGCAACGCTGCGAGCAAATCCTTGCCTATGTCGATCAGGCGGAAGCCGAGGCCGGCGATGCGCACGCGCGTCCGTCCGGCAAGCTCAAGGTCCATTCGATGACGAGCTTCGGCCAGCACTACGTCGTGCCGATGATCTCGCGCTATCAGCAGCGGCATCCTTCGGTGCAGGTCGATCTGACGCTCGCGCAGCGCGTGCCCGATCTGCTCGACGAAGGCTACGACGTGTCGATCGTGCTCGCTTCCGATCTGCCGGATTCGGGTCTCGTGTCGGCGCGTCTCGGCTCGGTGTACAGCATCGCGTGCGCGTCGCCGGCGTACATCGAGAAGAACGGCGCGCCGCACGTGCTCTCCGATCTCGTGCGCCATACCTGCCTGCATCTGATGACGCCGGTGTTTCCGGCCGACCGCTGGGTTTTCGACGGCCCGAACGGTCAGGAGACGGTGAGTCTCGGGCCGTCCACGTTCACGGTCAACGTCGCCGAGGCGATGGTCGCCGCGATCCGCGAAAGCATGGGCATTGGCGTGCTGCCGACGTCGTCCGCGCTGCCGGGCTTGCGCGCGGGCACGCTCGTGCGCGTGCTGCCGCAATACACGATGCAGGAGTTGAACGTGTACGCGCTCTATCCGTCGCGGCAGTATCTCGATGCCAAGATCCGCACGTGGGTCGAGTTCCTGCGCGAGGCGCTGCCCGACACGCTCGCGGCCGACGCGGAATCGCTCAAGGAATTCGTCGTCGCCTGAACACGGATGAAGCTGCGTTCAGTTACGAAAAAAGCCGCGGCGCAACACTTGCTTACTCACGATTTGTCCGCAGCTTGATGCTTTCTGCACTGGTTCTCACGCATCTTTGACCGGGATAAGTCACATGAGTACGCCTCTTTTGCTCGCACTCGCCGCGCTTCTCGTCCTGATCGCCGTTCCGGCGTCGCGCGATCTGTTCAACGCCATGCGCGCGCAGTCGGAGCGCGAGGCGAAGCGGCGCCTGGTGCCGATCCGTATCGACGACGATCGGCCGCGGCGCTAAACGAACTTCACACAGCCTTCACAGCGAGGCTTCGAGCGGCTCGATGAGTCGCGGCTCATCATTGGTCGCGCGATTCACATCGGCCGATACGCGGTGCCAGACGAAGTGCGACGCCGGCACGCCGTCCGACTTGACGAGCGCCGCGAGATCGTCGGGCGACGCGTCCGGATCGAGCCAGCGGCGCGCGTTTGCCGGCGCGAACACGAGCGGACGCCGGTCATGCACGTCGACGAGTCCTTCGTCCGCCGCCGCCGTCACGATGACGAAGCCCGCGCCGGGCGCGGCAGCGTCGTCGTCGCGCATGATGCTCGTCAGCGCGGCGAGGTACATCGGCTCGCCGTCCGCGCGCTGAATGAAGTAGGGCTGCTTGAAAGGCTTCGCGGCGGGGTCTCCCGGGCGTGGCTCGATACGCCATTCGAACCAGCCATCGGCCGGCACGAGAATGCGCGCCTTCTTCCATAAATGCTTGAAATACGCGCTCGTCGCCGCCGTCTCGACGCGCGCGTTGATGGTCTGCGGCAGCTTCTTCTGAATCGCCCACGGCGGGCAATAGCCCCAATGCACCGCGCGGATGGTTTCGTCGGGATAGACGGCGAGCGGATGCGTGCCGGGCGACAGGTTATAGCCGGGACGCCTGTCGGCGGCATCGACCAGCACGAACGGATTTCTCAGATGCAGACGCTGCGCGTAATGCATCGGCAGTCGGTACTGGCTGATTCGGCCGCACATGGCGTTCCTCCGCAAAGTCCGCGACGTTTCAAATTTCGACGACCTTGTCCCACGCGAAATCCGGATTCTCCCACCGTTGCTCGCGGCGGCTGAAGTAGCCGCGCGGATTGCACACGACGCGCGTGCCGTCCACCTCGTAATCGAACGACGTATGCGTGTGGCCGTGAATCCACAACGACGCGGGCGCGCGCGCGAGCGACGGCAGATGATTCACGAAGCCCGCGGACACGAGATCTTCCGCGTAACGCGGCGCGAGGCTCTGGCGCATCGGCGCGTGGTGCGTGACGACGATCGTTTGCCCTGCGAACGGCTTCGCGAGTTCGCTCTCGAGCCATGCGCGCGACTGTTCGTGCAGCGCGAGGGAATCGTCCGGTGCGAATTCGCGCGGTTCGCCGTCCGGCTCGGGCCACGCGAGTTGAATGAGGCCCTTATAGTCGAGCATCACTTTCGTGCACGCGGCCTTGGCGTTTTCGATTTGCGCATCGCCGGAGCCGAACAGCGCGAAGTCGGTCCACAGCGTCGTGCCAAGCACGCGCCACGCGCCGCGCCGATCCACCAGCGACGCGTTGTTCAGATAGTGCACGTTGTCGACGCTGCGCGCGGCGTCCTGCATTGCCGCTTCCATCGCGCCGAACTCGGCGTCGTAGTATTCGTGATTGCCGGGCACGTAGACGACGGGCACGTCGGAATCGAAATTTTCCGCGGCCCAGCGCAAACCTTCGGCGTGGTTGTGAATGTCGCCAGCCAGCACGACGAGATCGGCCTCTGCATACGGAATCGCCAGCGGCTCGTCGCATTCGAGATGCAGGTCCGACAGCACGCGAATCTTCATGCGATGTTCTCCTTCGCGAGCGTCGCGTTCCAGCGCACGACCTTGCCGGGATTCATCAGGTTGTCCGGATCGAGCGCGGCCTTGATCGTCTGCATGAGACGGACTTCGACCGGCGACTTGTAGTGCATCGCTTCATCCACCTTCAACTGGCCGATGCCGTGCTCCGCGCTGATGCTGCCGCGGTGCCGGTGCACCTGGTCATACACGAGCGCGTTGATCGGCGTCTGGAATTCGCCGAGGAAGCGCTTTGGGTCGACCCCTTCGGGCGCCTGCACGTTGTAGTGCAGGTTGCCGTCGCCGAGATGGCCGAACGTCACCATGCGCACGCCGGGCACTGTCTTCGCGATGATCGCATCGGTTTCCTCGATGAACCGCCCGATGCTCGAAATGGGCACGGCGATGTCATGTTTGATGTTCAGACCTTCCTCGGCCTGCGCGAGCGGAATATGCTCGCGCAGATCCCAGAAAGCCTGCGACTGCGCGAGGTTTTCCGCGACGACGGCATCTTCCACGATGCCCTTCTCGAGCGCTTCTTCCATCAGCCGCTCGAAGAGGGCGCGGGCGTGCTCGTCGCTTTCGCTGTCGGAAAGTTCGAGCAGCACGGTTTGCGCGTGCGGTTCGCCGAACGGATAGCGCAGTTGCGGGAAATGCTTGCCGACGAGGCGCATCGAGAAATCGGACATCAGCTCGAAGCCGGTCAGAAGCGCGCCCGCGTGATGCTGCGCCAGCGAGAGAAAGTCGAGCGCGGCATGCGGCGAAGCGAGCCCGGCCAGCGCCGTGACCTTCGCGACCGGCGCGGGATGCAGCTTCACGACCGCCGCCGTGATGATGCCTAGCGTGCCTTCCGCCCCGATGAAGAGATCGCGCAGATCGTAGCCGGTGTTGTCCTTGCGCAGCCCGCGCAGGCCGTCCCAGATTTCGCCCTGCGGCGTCACGACTTCGAGGCCGAGACACAGCTCGCGAGTGTTGCCATAGCGCAGCACACCAGTGCCGCCCGCGTTCGTCGAGAGATTGCCGCCGATGGTGCAGCTGCCTTCGGCGGCGAGACTCAACGGGAACAGCCGTTGCGCTTCTTCGGCGCGCGCCTGGATTTCGGCGAGCACGACGCCCGCTTCGACGGTGATCGTGTTGTTATGCGGATCGACGCCGCGCACGCGATTGAGCCGCTTCAGGCTGATGACGGCTTGCGCCCCGCTCGAATCTGGCGTTGCGCCGCCTGCGAGACCGGTGTTGCCGCCCTGCGGCACGATCGCGACGCGATGCTCGCGAGCGATCCGGACCACGGCCGCGACCTGCGCGGTATCGGCGGGCAGCAGCACGGCGCACGCAGTGCCGCGATAGCGCTTGCGCCAGTCGATGAGGTACGGCTCGGTATCGTAGGCGTCGGTCAGGACATGCGATGCACCGAGAATGTCGGCGCACGCGGCGATGAAAGCTTGAGTGGCGGTCATGGGCAGATGGGCAAAGGATCCGGTAGAGCGTAGTGCACAGTATCGCGCAAGCGAGCGGCGCGCGACCCTCGTCCGAATGGCATAGGCACGCGCGCACGGTGAGGTTTCATGCTACAAAGCATCACGTCCGGGCAGAACGCGGGCGAAAAAAGCGAACGTTTCAGATTTTTTCCGCACGAGCGTTCAACCGGGCCGCGCGTTTGAAGGGCGCGACGTACGCGAGCGCGCAGACGAAGAACGCGAGGGCGAGCGCTGCTTCCAGCCAGGCGAGCGACGCGGGGAGGCGCGCATCGGTCATGCCGCGCACGATGCCTTCGGCGAAATACAGCAGCACGAGCATCGACGCCCATTGCAGCGTGTAGAGATTTTTGCGCGCGACGCCCGGCAGCGCGCACGCGAGCGGTAGCGCCTTCAGCGCAAGCGCCCATGCGCCCGGACGCAGCGGCGCGAGCCAGAGCTCCCAGACGAGCGCGAGCACGACGAGCGCCACGAGGCTCGCAAGCGCGCCCGATGCGAGCGCGCCGTTGGGACGTGCTGTGGAGATCGGCGTGGTCATGCGGAACGGGCGCCGCGCACGAGATTGAGCGCGGTGCGTGAGAGCCGTGCGCCGAGCGCGATTGCGAGCGCCTTCTCGTCGGCGGAAATGCCGTGCCGCTGATTTTCGTCGCCGCCCGCGCGGGCGTGATGAGACGCGCCGTAGGGCGTGCCGCCGCTTTGCGTCGTGGTGAGCCGCGATTCGGTGTACGGGATGCCGACGATCATCATGCCGTGGTGCAGCAGCGGCAGCATCATCGAAAGAAGCGTGCTTTCCTGGCCGCCGTGCAGGCTGCCGGTGGACGTGAACACGCTGGCAGGCTTGCCCGAAAGCGCGCCGGACAGCCATTGCGGCGTGGTGCCGTCGAGGAAGTACTTGAGCGGCGCGGCCATGTTGCCGAAGCGCGTAGGCGAGCCGAGCGCGAGGCCGGCGCATTCTTCGAGATCGCGCAATTCGGCGTAGGGCGGTCCGTCGGCGGGAATGTCGGGCTGGGTCGCTTCGCAGACCGTGGAAACCGGCGGCACGGTTCGCACACGCGCCTGCATGCCGGCCACGCTATCGACGCCCTGCGCGATTGCGAGTGCGAGCTCGCGCGTCGCGCCGTGGCGGCTGTAGTAAAGCACGAGGATGTCGTTCATAAGGCTTTTTTAGTGAACGGCTATTATAGGTATTGGGTGATTTTCGTGGCGAGAAGCGGCTTTGCACGCGGGACGCCATGACGGGAGAACGCGTTTGCAGCACGTTTTTATCGATCTCGCGGCGGTCAGGCGTCTCGCCAGTTTTGTCGCGCGGCGCATCGGCGAAGACCGCGTCGCGCAAGTGGCGGGCAGCCTCACGTTCACGAGCGTGTTGTCGCTCGTGCCGCTCGCCACGGTCGCGTTCGCGCTCTTCACCGCGTTCCCGATCTTCGGCTCCTTCCAGGCGTCGCTTCAGGACTTCCTCGCGGTGCACCTGATGCCGCCGCAGATCAACGATCAGATCTTCAAGTATCTGAACCAGTTCGCGTCGAAGGCGAAGGGGCTGACGACCGTCGGCATGATCATTCTGTTCGTGACCTCCGTCATGACGATGATGACGGTCGAGTCCGCGTTCAACGTGATCTGGCGCGTGAAGAAGGCGCGCCCGATCGCGCAGCGCGTGCTCGTCTACTGGTCGATCATCACGCTCGGGCCGATTCTCTTCGGCTGCAGCCTGTCGATCTCCTCGTACGTGTTCGCGCATTCGGTCGCGTTCGCGGGCTCGCACAACCTGATGCCGCCGATCGTCGAATGGGCGCTCACAGGCGTCTCGCTGCCGCTGACGGCGCTCGCCTTCACGTTCATCTACGTCTATATGCCGAACTGCAAGGTCGAATGGCGCGATGCGATCGTCGGCGGGCTGATCGCGGCCGTCGCGTTCGAACTCGGCAAGCGCGGCTTCGGCTATTACGTACGGCGCATTCCGACCTACACCGCCGTCTACGGCGCGTTCGCGGCGCTGCCGGTCTTTCTGCTGTGGGTGTATCTGTGCTGGATGTTCGCGCTCATCGGCGCGATGGTCACATCCGCGCTGCCTGCGATTCGCACGGGGCAATATCATCGGCGCGATTTTCCGGGTAGCGATCTGCTCGATGCACTCGAGATCCTCGCGCGGCTCGTCGAGGCGCGGGACGAGGGCAAGCCCGGCTACACGTCCTTGCAGCTTTCGACCCTGGCGCGCTGCGATCTCGATACGTCGACGAGGCTGATCGCGCGGCTCGACGCGCTCGGCTGGATCGGCAGGCTGGAGGATTCGCGCATGCCGCGTTATGTGCTGATCGCCAATCCGAATCAGATCACGGTGACGATGCTCTTCGAGCAGTTCGTGATCGATCGCGCGGAACTCGAATATCAACTGAAGCTGGATGCGGCGCAGGTCGACTGCGGCGCGCTGATGAACGCGCTGGATAACGAGAAGCTGGAAATCACGCTCGGCTCGCTGATCGCGGCACGCGCGTCTGCGCTGACGAGCGCGCGTCTGCGCGAGGTGCCGCGCTCGTCCATGCCGGAGCAGCCGGCCTGAGCCTTCGTTCGACGCATATCAAAGCGAGATTCTGCCGACGCAGATGTCCTTGAACATCACCCAGTCGCCCATCAGGCTGTAGATCGGGTGGCGAAACGTCGCGGGGCGGTTCTTCTCGAAAAAGAAATGGCCGATCCACGCGAAGCCGTAACCGCAGACGACGGCCGCGGGCAGCCAGAGCCAGTCGCCGGTTGCGATCGCCATCGCGAGACAGCCGATCACGCCCAGCGATCCGATGAAGTGCAGCCTGCGCGACACCAGGTTGCGATGCTCTTCGAGGTAATAGGGATAAAACTCGGCGAAATTCGCGAAATGTTCACCATGTGCGGTGTGCGCCATGACGGCCTCCCTGATGATGCGTGCCGGTGTCTGAAGATTAGCCAGCAAGAATCATTCTGCGACTGCCAGTCGCGCCATGCAAGCAGCCACGGCGGGCTTGCGCGGCCCGCCGCACGCGCGTTTTCAGGCCGACGGCGCTTTCGCGCTGGCGCACGCGAGCGCGAAAGCGAACAGCGCATCGAGCGTCGCGTCGGGCTGCTCGGTCATGATCGCGTGGCCCGCATCGAGTTCCACGGTCTTCAAGGACGCGCCGGCTTTCCTGAAGGCATCGACGAGCGGACGGGCAGCGCGCGGCGGCGTCATCAGGTCGCGCTTGCCGCTCACGATGCACACCGGGCAACGCACGGCGGCCGCGCGTTCGAGCGCGTCGGCGTAGGTGTTGCAGGCGCTGAAATCGGTGTGAAAAAGCAGCGCTTCGCCGCGCAGGCTCACGCGTTCCATGAGCCGCTGATTCACGCCTTGCAGCCAGAAGCCCGGCGCGGGACTCGACGGCTTCGCGGCGATCGTCGAATGCGACCATTGGTTGACCATCGCGATGGCTTCGGGCTCGTGCTCGCGTGCGGCGTCGAGCAGCGTATCGGAGACGGCCATCGGCGCGGCCGTCGCGAGCAGGGCGAGACCCGCCGCGCGGTCGGGATAGCGGCCAGCGGCATCGAGTGCGATCAGCGAGCCCATGCTGTGGCCGACGAAGAGCGCTTGCTGCACGCCGGCCGCGTCGAGCACGGCGATGACCCAGTCGGCGAACTCGCCGATGGTCGAAAGCGCGGGACCGGCGCTTCTTCCGTGACTCGGCAGATCGAGCGCCAGCACGCCGAAACCGTGATGCGCGAAATAGCGCGTCTGCAAGGCCCAGACGCTGTGATCGTGTTCCGCGCCGTGAATGAACACGACGGCGGGGCGCGTCGCGTCGAAAGGCTTGCCGCCGGTGTAGGCATAGGCCGCGCGGCCGTGGACGTCGAGGATCATGCGCGGCTCCCGAGCGGCGCGGCGGCGCTCGCGTCCGGAGCGCTTTCTGCCGCTTTCTGCGCGGCTTTCAGCGCGCGCTTGAGATCGTCGATGAGATCGTCGGGATCTTCCAGTCCGATCGACAGACGGATGCGCCCCGGCCCGATGCCCGCAGCTTCGAGCGCGGCGGCATCCATGCGGAAGTGCGTCGTCGATGCGGGATGAATCACGAGCGAGCGCGCATCGCCGACGTTCGCGAGATGCGAAAACAGCGTGAGCGTTTCGATGAACTTGCGCGCCGCCGGCACGCCGCCCTTCAGATCGAAGCTGAAGACCGCGCCGGCGCCGCGCGGCAAGAGACGTCCGGCGAGCGCGTGATCGCGATGCGTCGGCAGTTCGGGATAGGCCACGCCTTCCACTGCCGGCGAACTCAGCAGGAACTCGATCACCTTGCGCGTATTCGCGACATGCCGATCCATGCGTAGCGGCAAGGTTTCGATGCCTTGCAGCAGTTGCCACGCCGCCTGCGGATGCAGACACGCGCCGAAATCGCGCAAGCCTTCGCGCCGCGCGCGCAACAGGAACGGCGCGACGGTGCTCTCTTCGGCGAACACCATGCCGTGAAAGCCGTCGTAAGGCTCGGTGAACTCGGGGAAGCGTCCGCTCGCGGTGAAATCGAACGTGCCGCCGTCGACGAGCACGCCGCCGATCGTCGTCCCATGTCCGCCGAGAAACTTGGTCGCGGAGTGATAGACGAGATCCGCGCCGTGCTCGAACGGACGCAGCAGATACGGCGTCGTGAACGTGGAATCGACGAGCAGCGGCACGGCGTGCTCGTGCGCGATTTCCGCGACGCCCGCAATGTCGAGCACGTCGAGCCCCGGATTGCCGAGCGTTTCGCCGAAGAAAAGCCGCGTGTTCGGCCGTGCCGCCGCGCGCCATGCATCGAGATCGTGCGGCTTCACGAATGTCGTCTCGATGCCGAAGCGCCGCAGCGTGTAATGCAGCAGATTGTGCGAGCCGCCGTAGAGCGCGCTGGACGCGACGATGTGCGAGCCCGCGCCCATCAGCGTCGCGATCGCGAGATGCAGCGCGGCCTGGCCGCTTGCCGTGCCGATGGCGCCGACGCCGCCTTCGAGCGCCGCGACGCGCTCCTCGAACACCGCGACGGTCGGATTCGAGATGCGCGAGTACACGTGCCCCGAGCGCTCCATATTGAAGAGCGCGGCGGCGTGATCGCTGTCGCGAAAGGTGAACGACGTCGTCTGATAAATCGGCGTCGCGCGCGCGCCGGTGACGGGATCGGGCGCGGCGCCCGCGTGCAGCGCGAGCGTGTCGAAACGGTTGGCTGGCATCATAGGCGGCCGGCGCGCGAGACGGCCGGCGTGCGGCGAAAATGAGGGTCAATCATCCTAACATCGGATGCGCGCGCCCAAACCTAGGGCGAACGCGCGGCCTTCGATCGCGCAAAGCCTTGTCCGTTCGGCCAATGCGGGCGAACCGTCGTCCCGTTCGCTTTCCTTTTGCGGGCCTTTCCGATAGCATCGGCCTATGGTTTCATCATCGTTCGGCCAATCGAACAGGCATTTCGCTAGGAGACAGTCATGCGAGTCAGCGACATTCTGAAAGTTAAGGGCAACACGCTGTTCACCGTGACACCGGACACGCCGCTCTCCGACGCAATCGACACGATGGCCGCGCACGATATCGGCTCGCTCGTCGTCATGGAGTACGGCGATCTGGTCGGCATGCTGACTTTCCGCGAAATCATCCTGACGTTGCACAACAATGGCGGCTCGGTCGGCGCGACGACCATCCGCAAGGTCATGGACGACCATCCGCTCACCTGCACGCCCGAAACGGACGTAAACGAAGTGCGCCGCATGATGCTCGAACATCACGTGCGCTATCTGCCGGTCATGGAAAAGCGTCAGTTGATGGGCGTCATCTCGTTTTATGACGTCGCCAAGGCGGTCGTCGAAGAGCAGGGTTTCGAAAATCGCATGCTGAAGGCGTATATCCGCGACTGGCCGGAGCAGCAGGAAGAAGCACGCTGAGCATGTCGATGTCGCGAGGCGTCGCGCTTCGCGTGCATCGGATCCACCGAAGCGCGCCCTCATGGCGCGCTTTTTTACGTCTGGCCCAAGTGGGAGGGTTAGCATTTCGCCCGGTTTCCCTTCCATTCGGATTCGACCGCGGACATTGCGCGATCAACGCCGAACTCAACTATTGCGCAAGACATGAGTGACAAACCGCTGCGCGCCTCGCCGCGCGCTTCCCGACGTTCCCAAGCCGAAGGCGACGGGCAGTTTCGCCTGTTGCGCGAGCGCCGTTTCGCGCCGTTCTTCTGGACGCAGTTCCTCGGCGCAATGAACGACAACGTCTTCAAGGTCGGCTTCACGTCGCTCGTGACGTTTCAGGCCGCGCGCTTCTCCGGCGTCGATCCGAAGACCGCCGCGTTTCTCATTTCCGCGATTTTCATCGTGCCGTTCTTGCTGTTCTCCGCGACGTCCGGCCAGATCGCCGACAAGTACGACAAGGCCGTGCTCGCGCGGCTCGTGAAGAGCTTCGAGATCGTCGTGATGCTGATCGGCGGCGCGGGTTTTCTGCTGCACAGCGCGCCGCTGCTTTACGCGTGCACGTTTTTGATGGGCGTGCATTCGACCGTCTTCGGCCCCGTCAAATACGCGTATCTGCCGCAGCATCTCGATTCGCATGAACTCGTCGGCGGCAACGGACTCGTCGAGATGGGCACCTTCGTCGCGATCCTGATCGGCACGATCATCGGCGGGGCGGCGGCGGGCGCGTCGGAACACGGCGCGATGCTCCTCGCGATCGCGTGCATCGCGTTCGCTGTCATCGGGCGCGTGGCGTCGGCGTTCGTGCCGAAGTCGGACGCATCGCAGCCGGACTTGCGCATCAACTGGAATCCGGTCTCGGAGACATGGCGCAATTTGAAGCTCGCGAAGCAGGACCGCACGGTGTTTCTGAGCCTGCTCGGCATTTCGTGGCTGTGGTTCGTCGGCGCAACCTTTCTCACATCGTTCTTCAATTTCGCGAAGGACGTGCTTTCCGCCGATCCCGACGTCGTGACCATCCTTCTCGCGACGTTTTCCATCGGCATCGGCACGGGATCGCTACTCTGCGAGCGGCTTTCGAAGCGGCGCGTCGAGATCGGGCTCGTGCCGCTCGGCTCGATCGGCATCAGCGTGTTCGCGATCGATTTGTTCTTCGCGAGCCATCGCATCGCGCCGGCCGGGCATCTGCTCAACGTCGGCGAATTCCTGATGACGCTGCCGCACTGGCGCATTCTCGCGGACCTCTTTCTGCTCGCCATGTTCGGCGGCTTCTACAGCGTGCCGCTCTACGCGCTGATCCAGGCGCGCAGTCAGCCGACTCATCGCGCGCGCATCATCGCGGCGAACAACATCCTCAATTCGTTTTTCATGATCGTGTCGGCGCTGATGGCGCTCGCGCTTACGTCGTTGGGCGTCGGCATTCCGGGACTCTTTCTGACGACCGCGCTGCTCAATGTCGTCGTCGCGGTCTATATCTATTCGCTGGTGCCGGAGTTTTTGCTGCGCTTCATCGCGTGGATTCTGGTGCACACGTTCTATCGGATCCGTCTCGTCGACGCCGAGCGCATCCCGGCGCATGGCGCGGCCGTGCTCGTGTGCAATCACGTGAGCTTCGTCGATGCGGTCGTCATCATGGCCGAAAGTCCGCGGCCGATTCGCTTCGTGATGGATCACCGCATCTTTCGCACGCCGTTCGTCGGCTGGATGTTCCGGCATGTGAAGGCGATTCCGATCGCGCCCGCACACGAAGACGCCGACATGCTCGAACGCGCGTACGCCGCCTGCACGCGGGCTTTGGATGACGGCGATCTCGTCTGCATCTTTCCCGAAGGCAAGCTGACGCGCACGGGGGATATCAATCCGTTCCGGCACGGCATCTCGGAGATTCTGCGGCGCCATCCGGCGCCCGTCGTGCCGATGGCGCTGCGCGGTCTGTGGGGCAGCGTGTTCTCGCGCCACGAAGATGCGCAATGGCCGCGTCCGATCCAGCGTGGGGCGATGACGCGGCTGACGCTCGCGGTCGGCGAACCGATCGCGCCAGAGGACGCGACGCCCGCGCATCTGCAGGAAGCCGTGTCGGTCTTGCGCGGCGCGCGGCGGTAGACGGCGCTGGCATAATAGCGGTTTCCCCGACACTTTTTTTCAGGTCGACGCTCATGTCCGGCAATACCCTTGGCACGCTCTTCACCGTCACGAATTTCGGCGAGTCGCACGGTCCGGCGATCGGCTGCGTGATCGATGGTTGCCCGCCGGGCATGGCGCTCAGCGAAGCCGATATTCAGATCGAACTCGACCGGCGCCGCCCCGGCACGTCGCGTCACGTGACGCAGCGGCAGGAAGCGGATCAGGTCGAGATTCTTTCCGGCGTGTTCGAGGGCGTGACGACCGGCACGCCGATCGCGCTCCTGATCCGCAATACCGATCAGCGCAGCAAGGACTACGGCAACATCGCGCAGACCTTCCGTCCCGGTCACGCGGACTACACCTATTGGCAGAAGTACGGCGTGCGCGACTATCGCGGCGGTGGCCGGTCATCGGCGCGTCTGACCGCGCCGACCGTCGCCGCCGGCGCGGTTGCGAAGAAGTGGTTGCGTGAGAAGTTCGGTCTCGAAACGCACGGCCGCATGAGCGCGCTCGGGGAAATCGACATTCCGTTCGTCGACTGGCGCCACGTGCCCGAGAATCCGTTTTTCTCGGCGAACGAAGCAATCGTGCCGCAGCTCGAGGAATACATGGACAACCTGCGTCGCGACGGCGATTCGGTCGGTGCGCGCATCGAAGTCGTCGCGACGGGCGTGCCGGTCGGTCTCGGCGAGCCGCTTTACGATCGCCTGGACGCCGATATCGCCCACGCGATGATGGGCCTGAACGCCGTGAAGGCCGTCGAGATCGGCGCGGGCTTCGCGAGCGTCGCGCAACGCGGCTCGCAGCACGGCGACGAAATGACGCCCGAAGGCTTCGCGACGAACAATGCGGGCGGCATCCTCGGCGGCATTTCGAGCGGGCAGGACATCACGGTGTCGATCGCCATCAAGCCGACGTCGAGCATCCGCACGCCGCGTCAGTCGATCGACAAGGACGGCGCCAGTGCAACGGTCGAGACCTTCGGCCGTCACGATCCGTGCGTCGGCATCCGCGCGACGCCGATCGCCGAAGCGCTGCTCGCGCTGGTGCTGATGGATCACGCGCTGCGGCATCGTGCGCAATGCGGCGATGTGGCCGTCGGAACGCCGAAGATCGCGGCTCAAGCGCCGTCGAAATAAAAGAAAAGGGCGCCGATTTGGCGCCCTTTGTCGTTTCAGACCTCACATGTTCGGATAGTTCGGCCCGCCGCCGCCTTCCGGCGTAACCCAGACGATGTTCTGCGTCGGGTCCTTGATGTCGCAGGTCTTGCAATGCACGCAGTTCTGCGCATTGATCTGCAGGCGCTCGTTGCCGTCGTCCGACTTGACGAACTCGTACACGGCGGCGGGGCAGTAGCGGCTTTCAGGACCGGCATACGTGCGCAGGTTCACGTTGACCGGCACGCTCGGATCCTTGAGCGTCAGATGCGGGGGCTGATTCTCTTCGTGGTTCGTGTTCGAGATGAACACCGACGAGAGACGGTCGAACGTGAGCTTGCCGTCCGGCTTCGGATAGACGATCGGCTTGCATTGCGACGCCGGCTTCAGCATCTCGTGATCCCAGTGCTGATGATGCAGCGTCCACGGCACGTTGCCGCCCATCACCTTTTGCTCCAGACCGACCATGAACGTGCCGAGGTACAGACCCTTGCTCATCCACTGCTTGAAGTTGCGCGCGCGGTAGAGTTCGGTCTTGAGCCACGAACTGTCGAACGCTTCGGGATAGGCCGTGAGTTCGTCGTTCTGGCGGCCCGCCTGAACGGCTTCGAACGCGGCTTCGGCGGCCATCTTGCCGGACTTGATCGCCGCGTGGCTGCCCTTGATGCGCGATGCGTTGAGAAAACCCGCGTCGTCGCCCGCGAGCGCGCCGCCCGGAAACGCGAGCTTCGGCAGCGACATCAGGCCGCCGGCGGTGATCGCGCGCGCGCCGTAGGAAATGCGCTTGCCGCCTTCGAGGAACGCGCGGATCGACGGATGCGTCTTGTAGCGCTGGAATTCCTCGAATGGCGACAGATACGGATTCGAATACCCGAGCCCGACGACGAAGCCGACCACCACCTGATTGTTGTCCATGTGGTAGAGGAACGAACCGCCGTAGGTGTCGGGTTCCAGCGGCCAGCCGGCCGTGTGGATCACGAGACCGGGCTTGTGCTTGACCGGGTCGATTTCCCACAATTCCTTGATGCCGATGCCGTACACCTGCGGATCGGCATTCTTGTTGAGCTTGAATTTCTCGATGAGCTGACGGCCCAGATGCCCGCGCGCGCCTTCGCAGAAAAGCGTGTATTTCGCGTGCAGTTCCATGCCGAGCTGAAAATTCTCCGTCGGCTCGCCGTCCTTGCCGACACCCATGTTGCCGGTGACGACGCCGCGCACCGAGCCGTCGTCCGCATACAAGACTTCGGCGGCCGGAAAGCCCGGGAAGATCTCGACGCCCACGGCCTCGGCCTGCTGGCCGAGCCAGCGCGTGACGTTGGCGAGCGATATGACGTAATTGCCGTGATTCTTGAAATTGTCGGGGAGAAGCCAGTTCGGCACCTGCTTCGCGTCGTTTTGCGACAGGAACAGGAACCGGTCTTCGGTCACTTCGACGTCGAGCGGCGCGCCTTTTTCCTTCCAGTCGGGAATGAGCTCGGACAGGCCGCGCGGATCCATGACCGCGCCGGACAGGATGTGCGCGCCGATCTCGGAGCCTTTCTCCAGGACGCACACGCCGATTTCGACGCCTTTTTCTTCCGCCAGTTGCTTCAACCGGATGGCCGCCGACAAACCGGCTGGTCCGCCGCCGACGATCACGACGTCGTATTCCATCGATTCGCGGGGACCGTATTGCTCGATGAGGCTCGCCGGGGTCATCAATGCTCCTATGTGCCGTTAGAATGCCCTTTCGGGATCGCGTATTTTCAGGGAAGGTGAAGCGGGCCGCAACCAAAGCTCGCTAATTTAGCACGATCGTACTATTATTCACGACACCCGCGCTATCGGTGTTGACGCTTATTGCCCGCATCGGCGCGCCGCGTGCCTGCCCGGGCTGAGCCAACCATAAAAAGGGAAGCACAATGGGCCGTTCGATCAACCTGGAAGGCAAGGTCGCGCTGATTACCGGCGCGTCCAGCGGTTTGGGCAAGCGTTTCGCGCAAGTGCTGTCGCAGGCGGGCGCCAAAGTGGTGCTCGCCAGCCGGCGCACGGAGCGCCTGAAGGAGCTGCGCGCCGAAATCGAGGCGTCGGGCGGCGCAGCGCACGTCGTTTCGCTCGACGTCACCGATTACCAGAGCATCAAAGCGGCGATCGCGCATGCGGAGACCGAAGCGGGTACCATCGACATCCTCGTGAATAACTCGGGCGTGTCGACCACGCAAAAGCTGACGGAAGTGACGCCCGCGGACTACGAATTCGTGTTCGGCACGAACGTGCGCGGCGCGTTTTTCGTCGCGCAAGAGGTCGCCAAGCGCATGATCATGCGCGGCAACAGCAACAGCGCGGCCAAGCCGGCCTATCGCATCATCAACGTGGCGTCGGTGGCAGGCTTGCGGGTGTTTCCGCAGATCGGCCTCTACTCGATGAGCAAGGCCGCCGTCGTGCAGATGACAAAGGCGATGGCGCTCGAATGGGGCCGACACGGCATCAACGTCAACGCGATCTGCCCGGGTTATATCGATACCGAGATCAACCACCACCACTGGAAGACCGAGCAGGGGCAAAAGCTCATTTCGTTGCTGCCGCGCCGCCGCGTGGGCTCGCCAAACGATCTCGACGGTCTTTTGCTGCTGCTCGCCGCCGACGAATCGCAGTTCATGAACGGCTCGGTCATCTCGGCGGACGACGGTTTTTCGCTTTGAACTTTTTAGCGCACGCAATGACCACGCATAACGATTTCCACACCGTCTTCGAACTTTCCATGCCGATCCGCTGGGGCGACATGGACGCCTTCGGGCATGTCAATAACACCGTCTATTTCCGCTACATGGAGCAGGTGCGTATCTCGTGGTTCGAAGAGATCGGTCTCGTCGGCGGCAATGGCGACGGGCAAGGGCCGGTGATCGTAAACGCGTCGATGGAGTTTCTGAAGCAGCTTCAGTATCCCGGCGACGTGATCGGGCGCATGTCCGTCGGCAAGCCGGGGCGCAGCAGTCTCGATACGCGCTTCGAGCTGTATCGCGCCGATGAACCCGCCGCACTGTATGCGCGCGGCGCAGCGAAAATCGTCTGGATCGACTACGCGGCGGGCAAGTCCGTGCCGCTGCCGGACATGTTGCGGCAGATCATCGAGACCGCCGCGCCCGTCGCGCCGTAAAGCGCGCAGGTCAGGTGCCGAGCAGCCGTTGCAGCAGTTCGGTCGCATTGCCCGTGTCGTACTTTCTCATGAGCCGCGCGCGGTAGATATCAACCGTCCGCGGGCTGATATCGAGCACGCGACCGATCTGCTTGCTCGTCTTGCCCGTCACGAGCTGCGCGGCGATCTCGCGCTCGCGCGGTGTCAATTCGATCGCGACCCGCCGCGTCGCGCTCAAGTCCTCGAATGTCCAGACGCCCGCCGCGTGAGGCGCGGTCCGGTCGAGCGCGCGGCCGGTGACGTGACACCAGAACAGTTCGCCGTTCTTGCGCTTCATGATGCGGTCGTCGCTGTACGTGCCTTCCTTGCTGATATGCGCGGCGATGCGCTCGCCGATGCGCGCGAACTCGTCCGGCGAGGGATACAGCACCTCGAACGACTTGCCGATGAGCGCCTCGTGCGTGGAACCGAAGATCGCGCAAAGCTGCTCGTTGCAGTCTTCGATGGTGCGCTCGCGCGAAAGCACGAGCCCGACGGGCGCAAGTTGAAACGCGGTTAGATAATCCAGTGCACGCATGTGAGATCGGGCGCGCGGCGCCTTGCGTTTCGCGGCGAAAAGCGCCGGGAACCAACGCGCGCGGGCAAAGACTTATGTATTTTTGCGTATTGTGCCGGATCATCGGCACAAAGTACGCTTGTGCCACGTCAAAAGGCCGCGCGATGCGCTCGAACAGTGCATCGGCGGCATCAAAAAACCGATTTTCAGTTGGTTTCAACATGGAAGGGACACACAGATGAACAAGGTCTATCCCAGCGCGAAAGCCGCGCTCGAGGACATCGTCAAGGACGGGCAGACGTTCGCCGTCGGCGGTTTCGGGCTGTGCGGCATTCCCGAAGCGCTCATCGCCGCGCTGCGCGATACGGGCGTCAAGGGCATCACCTGCATCAGCAATAACGCGGGCGTCGACGGCTTTGGCCTCGGTCTCTTGCTCGAGACGCGCCAGATCAAGAAGATGATTTCGTCGTACGTCGGCGAAAACAAGGAGTTCGAGCGCCAATACCTCGCCGGCGAACTCGAGCTCGAATTTACGCCGCAGGGCACGCTCGCCGAGAAGCTGCGCGCGGGCGGCGCGGGCATTCCGGCGTTCTTCACGAACACCGGTTTCGGCACGGTGATCGCGGAAGGCAAGGAAACGCGCCAGTTCGGCGAGAACCATTACGTGCTCGAGCATTCGCTCACGGCAGACGTCGGTCTCGTCAAGGCATGGAAGGCCGATAAATCCGGCAACCTGATCTTCCGGCGCACCGCGCGCAACTTCAACCCGATGTGCGCGATGGCCGGCAAGATCACCGTGGCCGAAGTGGAAGAAATCGTCGAGACGGGCGAACTCGATCCGGACGCGATCCATCTGCCCGGCATCTACGTGCAGCGCCTCGTGCTGAATGCGCAGCCGGAAAAGCGCATCGAACAGCGCATCGTCCGCGCGAAAGGAGAGTAATCATGGCTTGGACTCGTGACCAGATGGCCGCGCGCGCGGCGCAGGAACTGCAGGACGGCTTCTACGTGAACCTGGGTATCGGCTTGCCGACGCTCGTCGCCAATCACGTTCCGGACGGCATGGAAGTGTGGCTGCAGTCGGAAAACGGTCTGCTCGGCATCGGGCCGTCGCCGTATGAAGACGAAGTCGACGCCGATCTCATCAACGCCGGCAAGCAGACCGTGACGACGCTGCCGGGCTCGTCGATCTTTTCGTCGGCGGATTCGTTCGCGATGATCCGCGGCGGCCACATCAACCTGGCGATCCTCGGCGCAATGCAGATCAGCAAGAAGGGCGATCTGGCCAACTGGATGATCCCCGGCAAGATGATCAAGGGCATGGGCGGCGCGATGGACCTCGTCGCCGGCGTGAAGAAAGTCGTCGTGCTGATGGAACACGTCGCGAAGGGCGACCAGCACAAGATCCTCGAAGAGTGCTCGCTGCCGCTGACGGGCGTGGGCGTCGTGGATCGCATCATCACCGATCTCGGCGTGATCGACGTCACCGACAATGGCCTCAAGCTCGTCGAGCTGGCCGACGGCGTGACGGTCGAGGAAATTCAGAAGAAGACGGGCGCGCCGCTCGATGTCACGAGCGTGAAGTGATAGCGGCGTGACACGAACGCCGGTTCTCTCGGCGTGAGCGCGAACACGGGCGGGCGAAGCTTTCGGAGCTTCGCCCGCTTTGCTTTTGCGGGTTTCGCCCGCATCTGTGCACGCGGGAAGGGGTCGTCCGTTCGGCATAGGCCCGCTCGATCCGGTGAGATGCGCTTTACAATCGTTTCGACACTTCCACGAGGACCTCTCCATGACCGCATCCATCGTCGCCGAAGCCGTGCATTCCGATCTGAGCGAGCCGCGCCAGCGCTTCGTGCAATGCGCGAGCCCGGCGGGTCTGCATCGCATCGCCTATACGGAGTGGGGCGATCCGGCCAATCCGCGCGTGCTGCTGTGCGTGCACGGCCTGACGCGCTCGGGACGCGACTTCGACAAGCTCGCGCAAGCGTTCGCGCGGGACTATCGCGTGGTGTGTCCGGACGTGGTCGGGCGAGGACTGTCCGACTGGCTCGCGGATCCGCGTTACTACGGCGTGCCGCAGTATGTCGCGGACGTGGTCACGCTGATCGCGCGGTTGAACGTCGAGACGGTGGACTGGTTCGGCACGTCGATGGGCGGTCTCATCGGCATGGCGCTCGGCGGCTTGCCGAACACGCCGATCCGAAAGATGCTGCTCAACGATGTCGGGCCGCATATCGAACCGGTCGCGCTGCAGCGTATCGGCGAGTATCTCGGCAAGCCGGCGCGTTTCGCATCGCTCGACGAAGGCGTGCGGCACGCGGCGGCGCTCGCGTCGTCGTTCGGGCCGTTGACCGACGAGGAGTGGGCGGGCATCAACACGCCGCTCCTGCACGAGCGCGACGGTGCGTGGGGCTTTCGCTACGACCCGGGCATCGCGACGCCGTTCACGTCGGCCACCGATGAGCAGAATGCGGCCGGCGAGGCGTTTCTTTGGCGCTCGCTCGCGTCGATCAGGACGCCGGTGCTCGTCGTGCGCGGCGAGAGCTCGGATTTGCTGTCGCGCGAGACGGTCGCGCAAATGGTCGAGAAAGGTCAGGCCGTGACGAGCGCCGAGATCCCGGGCGCGGGTCACGCGCCGGCCTTTCTTGTCGAAGATCAAATCGCCATCGCCAGGGGGTTCTTTCTCGGCGAGGACGCGAGCGGGGCATAATGTTGGACTGAACATAAGGTGCTTGCGCGCCGCTTGCGCTTCTTTTCTCA
This sequence comes from Caballeronia sp. AZ7_KS35, assembly GCF_023631045.1. Lineage (NCBI taxonomy): Bacteria > Pseudomonadati > Pseudomonadota > Betaproteobacteria > Burkholderiales > Burkholderiaceae > Caballeronia > Caballeronia sp. AZ7_KS35. The sequence continues at coordinate 110,556 of NZ_JALQDV010000003.1, forward strand.
CCATCACCGATCAGGAACAAACAATGGCAGTCATTCGTCATCACGTCGGGCCGCGCCTTTCCGAAACCGCGATCCACAACGGCACGGTGTATCTCGCGGGCCAGATCGCCGAGGACACGGACCAGGACATCACCGGTCAGACGCGCGAAGTGCTCGGTCACATCGACCGCCTGCTCGAAGAGGCGAACAGCGACAAGTCGCACTTGCTGTCGGTGCAGATCTATATCTCGGACATGATCCATTTCCCCGGCATGAACGCCGTGTGGGACTCGTGGGTCGCGGAAGGCAACACGCCGCCCCGCGCCACCGTCGAGGCGAAGCTCGCCAATCCGGCGTGCCTCGTGGAAATCGTCGTGATCGCCGCACAGCGCAACTGAATCGAGTCGTCTGAAGTATTGGCATCGCCCGAATGACCGAGACCGCCGTCCCCACCGAAACGTTGCCCGAGCCGTCCATCGACGACGCGCTCGCGTTCGTGCGCGAGCACGCGAAGGACGCGCGCGTCTCGACGGGCGAACTGCTCGCGGACCACGCTGCCGGCACCGCGCGCATCATGCAGACGCTCAACGTCGATTCGCACGCGGTCGCCGCCGCGGCGCTCTTCGTGCTGGCGCCGCATCTCGACGATCCGGAGAAGGTGATCGCGGAGCGCTTCGGCCCGGAAGTGCAGCGGCTCGTCGGCGATGTGCGCAAGCTGTTGCGGCTTGGTTCGGTCAGCTCGCGCGCGACGCTCGCGGAACTGCCTGAAAACACGCGCGACGCGCAGGCCGCGCGCCGTGCGCAGGTCGAAGCGTTGCGCAAGATGTTGCTTGCGTTCGCGCAGGACATTCGCGTGGTGCTGATCCGGCTCGCCTCGCGCGTGCAGACGCTGCGCTACTACGCCGCGCACAAGATCGAACCGTCGCCCGACGTGCCGCGCGAGACGCTGGAGATTTACGCGCCGCTCGCCAACCGGCTCGGCATCTGGCAACTGAAGTGGGAACTCGAAGACCTGTCGTTTCGCTTCGAAGATCCGGTCACGTACAAACGCATCGCGAAGCTGCTCGACGAGAAGCGCGTCGAGCGCGAGACCTATGTGACCGAGGCCATCGCTCGTCTGCAGAAGGAACTGGAAACCGCGCACATCAAGGCGGACGTCAGCGGACGGCCGAAGCACATCTACAGCATTTGGAAGAAGATGCGCGGCAAGCAGCTGGATTTCGCCGAACTGAACGACGTGCGCGCATTTCGCGTGATCGTCGGCGACATCAAGGATTGCTACACCGTGCTCGGCATCGTGCACAACCTGTGGCAGCCGGTGCCGCGTGAGTTCGACGATTACATCTCGCGTCCCAAGCCCAACGGCTACAAGTCGCTGCATACGGTCGTGATCGGCGACGACGGGCGCGCATTCGAAGTCCAGATTCGCACGTACGAGATGCATCAGTTCGCCGAGTACGGCGTGGCCGCGCACTGGCGGTACAAGGAAGCGGGCGCGCGTGGCTATGCGGGGCAGGTGACCGCGAGCGAGAAATACGACGAGAAGATCGCATGGTTGCGTCAGCTTCTCGCGTGGAAGGACGACGTCGAAGGCGAGCATCCCGGCTGGCAGCATCTGCGCGACGCGACGCTCGACGACGACCATATCTACGTGCTGACGCCGCAGGCGCGCGTGATCGCGTTGCCGCAAGGCGCGACAGCCGTCGATTTCGCATATCACCTGCACAGCGAGCTCGGACATCGTTGTCGGGGCGCTCGCGTCGATGGCGCGATGGTGCCGCTCAACACGCCGCTGCAAAACGGACAGACGGTCGAGATCGTCGCGGTGAAGGAGGGCGGTCCGTCGCGCGACTGGCTCAATCCGCAGCTCGGCTATCTGCATAGCGCCCGCGCGCGGCAGAAAGTGCGCTCGTGGTTCCTCGCGGCGGATGCGGCGGAGAACATCGCGGCCGGACGGAGCATCGTCGAGAAGACCTTGCAGCGCGAGGGAAAGACATCGGTCAGTCTCGAACAGCTCGCGGCCAAACTCGGCTTCAAGGCGCCCGAGGAGCTTTACGCACTCGTCGCGAAGGACGAGTTCAGTCTGCGCAACATCGAGCAGGCGCTCTCCGATGCGCCGCCGCCCGAGCCCGAACCCGAAGCGCCCGAGCAGTTCGAGAAGCGCAGCAGCGGGCAAAGCGTGGCGCACGGAGCGTCGACGGGCGTGCTCGTCGTCGGTGTCGATGCGCTGCTCACGCAACTCGCGCGTTGCTGCCGCCCGGCGCCACCCGATCCGATCGCGGGATTCGTCACGCGCGGCAAAGGCATGTCGGTGCACCGGACCGATTGCGAGACGTTCAAGCGCATGGCCGAGCGCTCGCCCGAACGCGTGCTGCACACGACTTGGTCCGCCGAGGTGATGAACGGGCGTGGCTCGTCCGTTTATCCGGTGGACCTTTCGGTTGAATCGGCGGATCGCCAGGGCTTGCTGCGCGACATCTCCGAAGTGTTCGCGCGCGAGAAGATCAACGTGATCGGCGTGAAGAGCCAGAGCCGCAGGAATGTCGCGTATATGCAGTTCACCGTGGAAGTGTCGAGTGCAGCGCAGATTCAACGCGCATGCACGCTGCTCGGCGAAGTGCAGGGCGTGATTCGCGCTTCGCGTCGCGCGTAGCATTTAGAAGGGATTGAACGGATTGGCGAATATTTTCGATTTTTCTGAAGATAAGCACTTGCCAACATCTGAAACACTCCATATAATCTCACTTCTTTCAGGCTCGTAGCTCAGCTGGTTAGAGCACCACCTTGACATGGTGGGGGTCGTTGGTTCGAGTCCAATCGAGCCTACCAACGAAAACGAAATCCAGCGGACTTCGGTTCGCGGGGTTTCAAACCGCAAGAAGCGCGCAGCGCAAAAGGCGAAAAAACATGGCACGTCGAACGTTGACCGAAACAACTTCGGAGCGACGCTAGTCGAGGACCATATTCGCCTTCTGCCAAATTGTTTCGCGGTATGTGTGAAAAGTGAATGCGGCCCCTCGATAGCGGGGCCGCATTTTTTTTGTCTTGCGATTTTCAAAACGAAATCGCGTGGCAATGCTTAATCGAATCGCCCGGCATGTGCCGGCGTCTTGGAGAACGATATGGTTTCGGTACGTTTGCCTGATGGGTCGGTCCGACAATACGACCACCCGGTGACCGTCGCGGAAGTTGCGGCATCGATCGGCGCGGGCCTCGCCAAGGCGGCGCTCGCCGGCAAGCTCAACGGCGAACTCGTCGACACCTCGTTTCTGATCGACAAGGATTCGTCGCTCGCGATCGTCACCGACAAAGACCCGGAAGGCGTCGATGTCGTGCGTCACTCGACCGCGCACTTGCTGGCCTATGCCGTGAAGGATCTGTTCCCCGAGGCGCAAGTAACCATCGGGCCGGTCATCGACAACGGCTTCTACTACGATTTCTCGTACAGCCGTCCGTTCACGCCCGAAGATCTCGAAAAGATCGAGAAGCGCATGCAGGAGCTCGCGAAGAAGGACGAGCCGGTGTCGCGCCGCGTCGTCTCGCGCAACGAGGCCGTCGAGTACTTCAAGAGCATCGGCGAGGCGTACAAGGCCGAGATCATCGAATCGATTCCGGAAAGCGACGAGATCCGGCTTTACGCGCACGGCAATTTCATCGACCTGTGCCGAGGCCCGCACGTGCCGTCCACCGGCAAGCTCAAGGTTTTCAAGCTGATGAAAGTCGCGGGCGCGTACTGGCGCGGCGATTCGAAGAACGAGCAACTGCAGCGCATCTACGGCACCGCGTGGACCAAGAAGGAAGACCAGGAGCAGTACCTCCACATGCTGGAAGAAGCCGAGAAGCGCGATCACCGAAAGCTCGGCAAGCAGCTCGACCTGTTCCATCTGCAGGACGAAGCGCCGGGCATGGTGTTCTGGCATCCGAAGGGCTGGTCGCTATGGCAGCAGGTCGAGCAGTACATGCGTCGCCGCGTGAACGAAGCCGGCTATCTCGAAATCAAGACTCCCATGGTGATGGACCGTTCGCTGTGGGAAGCATCGGGGCACTGGCAGAACTATCGTGAAAACATGTTCACGACCGAGTCGGAAAAGCGCGACTACGCGATCAAGCCGATGAACTGCCCGGGCCACGTCCAGGTGTTCAATCACGGCTTGCGCTCGTACCGCGACTTGCCGCTGCGTTACGCGGAGTTCGGTTCGTGCCATCGCAACGAGCCGTCGGGCGCGCTGCACGGTCTGATGCGCGTGCGGGGCTTCGTTCAGGACGATGCACATATCTTCTGTACCGAAGATCAGTTCATCGCGGAATCGATCGCGTTCAACACGCTCGCGATGAGCGTGTATAAGGATTTCGGCTTCGATCACATCGACATCAAGCTGTCGCTGCGTCCGGAACAGCGCGCCGGCACCGATGAAACCTGGGATCGCGCGGAGCAGGGCCTGCGCGAAGCGCTGACCGCGTGCGGCCTGCAGTGGGAAGAGCTCGCGGGCGAGGGCGCGTTTTACGGTCCGAAGATCGAGTATCACATCAAGGATGCGCTCGGCCGCTCGTGGCAATGCGGCACGCTGCAGCTCGACATGGTGCTGCCGGAGCGTCTCGGCGCGGAGTACGTGGCGGAAGACAACAGCCGCCGCCGTCCGGTGATGCTTCATCGCGCAATCGTCGGATCAATGGAGCGTTTCCTCGGCATTCTGATCGAGCATCATGCCGGCGCAATGCCGCCGTGGCTCGCGCCGATCCAGGCCGTTGTGCTGAATATTGCTGAAAGTCAGGCCGAATATGCCGGAAATCTGGCTCAATCGTTGCAAAAACAAGGGCTTAGAGTAGAGTCCGATTTGCGCAATGAGAAGATTAGCTATAAAATACGCGAGCACACGCTGCAAAAGGTGCCGTATTTGCTGGTCGTCGGCGACAAGGAGCGTGATGCACAAACCGTAGCCGTGCGTGCTCGTGGCGGTGTCGATCTGGGCGTGATGCCGGTCGACGCATTCCTCGAACGTCTGCAGCAGGAAGTGCGGGCGTTCAAGTAAGTCACTCGCAGCGCGGCTTGTTTTTTCATTTTTAGAGGAAACGTAACATCGCTACTGATAAGTCGTCACATCGCATCAACGGTGAGATTACCGCGCCGGAAGTGCGTTTGGTCGGAGTGGACAACGAGCCGCTCGGAATCGTGAAACTGGCCGAGGCGTTCCGTCAATCGGAGCAACTCGACGTGGATCTCGTCGAAATCGCGCCGCAGGCTTCGCCGCCTGTCTGCCGTTTGATGGATTACGGCAAGTTCAAGTATTCGGAAGCGAAGAAGCAGCACGAAGCGAAGTTGAAGCAGAAGATCGTGCAGGTGAAGGAAGTCAAATTCCGCCCCGGCACGGATGACGGTGACTACAACGTCAAGCTGCGCAACCTCACGCGCTTCCTCGAAGACGGCGACAAGACGAAAATCACGTTGCGTTTCCGCGGTCGCGAAATGGCGCACCAGGAAATCGGCATGCGTATGCTCGAGCGCCTGAAGTCCGATCTGGACGAATATGGCCAGGTTGAGCAGATGCCGAAGATGGAAGGGCGTCAGATGATCATGGTGCTTGCCCCGAAGAAGAAGGGCAAGTAACCGAACAGCAGTAGGGCGATGGATCGCGCGCCGTCGAAAGGCGGTCGGCGCGGCATTGCCGGCGGTTTCAGGCCGGCGTCATTTCGGTGACGCCGGTCATGAAAAGCGGCGGTTCTTCACCGAACCGTTCGCACACAAGTGGAGCGTGGGTTTCGAAGGGCGGGAAGGGGTTCGCGGGCAGTATCGGCGGATCATCCGCACACCCATGACCATCTAATAAACTGGAGTTGTTTCATGCCGAAGATGAAGACCAAGAAGAGTGCTGCAAAGCGCTTCGTGGTGCGTCCGGGCGGTACCGTTAAGCGCGGTCAGGCCTTTAAGCGCCACATTCTTACCAAGAAAACCACCAAGAACAAACGCCATCTGCGTGGCGCCACGGCCGTTCATGATTCCGATCTGAACTCCGTCCGCGCAATGCTGCCGTTCGCCTAACCTCATCTAACTTAAGGAGAGCAACATGCCTCGAGTAAAACGTGGGGTTACCGCACGGGCCCGTCACAAGAAGATCATCCGTCTGGCCAAGGGTTACCGCGGCCGTCGCAATAACGTCTATCGCATCGCCAAGCAGGCGGTCATGCGCGCAGGCCAGTACGCCTACCGCGATCGCCGCAACAAGAAGCGTGTGTTCCGCGCACTGTGGATCACGCGTATCAACGCGGCGGTGCGTCAGCACGACATGACCTACAGCGTGTTCATCAACGGCCTGAAGAAGGCTTCGATCGAACTCGACCGCAAGGTTCTGGCTGACATGGCTGTGTTCGACAAGGCTGCTTTTGCTGCGATCGTGAAGCAGGTGAAAGCCGCCGTTGCAGCCTAATTGCGAAATTAGTACTGCGTGGTTCGCCTCCTCGTCGCCGCATCGTAGAAATACGTTGACGGCGGCGCGAAGGCAGAAAACGGGGCTCTCACCGAGCCCCGTTTTTGTTGGTCGGACGGTTTTGCGCATCTCATGCCCATCGTGGAGCGTGGATGAGCAAAACCGAACCTCAGATTGAATTTCGACGCTAAAAGATGGGATCAATGGATCTGGACCAGATTGTCGCCGACGCGAAAAGCGCCTTTGAACACGCCGCCGATACCACCACGCTCGAAAACGAGAAGGCACGGTTCCTCGGCAAGTCCGGCGCGCTGACCGAATTGCTGAAGGGATTGGGCAAGCTCGATCCGGAAGCGAAGAAGACAGAAGGCGCGCGCATCAATCAGGCAAAGCAGCAGGTTGAAGCCGCGCTGAACGCGCGCCGTCAGGCGCTGGCGGACGCGCTGCTGAATCAGCGTCTCGCGTCGGAAGCCATCGACGTCACGCTACCGGGACGCGGCGCGGGTGCGGGCACGCTGCATCCGGTGATGCGTACGTGGGAGCGCGTCGAACAAATCTTCCGCACGATCGGTTTCGATGTCGCCGACGGTCCGGAAATCGAGACCGACTGGTACAACTTCACGGCGCTGAACAGCCCGGAGAACCATCCGGCGCGCTCGATGCAGGACACGTTCTACGTCGACGGCAAGGACGCGGATGGCCGTCCGCTTTTGCTTCGCACGCATACGAGCCCGATGCAGGTGCGCTACGCGCGCATGAACAAGCCGCCGATCAAGGTGATCGTGCCGGGCCGCACGTATCGCGTGGACAGCGACGCCACTCATTCGCCGATGTTTAACCAGGTCGAAGGCCTGTGGATCGAAGAGAACATCAGCTTTGCGGATCTGAAGGGCGTCTACACCGATTTTCTGAAGAAGTTCTTCGAGCGCGACGACATTCTCGTGCGCTTCCGTCCGTCGTATTTTCCGTTCACGGAGCCGTCCGCCGAGATCGACATGATGTTCGAACACGGCAAGAACGCGGGCAGATGGCTGGAAATCTCAGGTTCGGGGCAGGTGCATCCGACCGTCATCCGCAACATGGGCCTCGATCCGGAGCGCTATATCGGCTTCGCGTTCGGCAGCGGCCTCGAGCGCCTGACGATGCTGCGCTACGGGGTGCAGGATCTGCGTCTGTTCTTCGAGAACGATCTGCGTTTCCTGCGTCAGTTCGCGTAAAGCACTTAGCGCCCGCGGCGATCGCTTCTCGATAAGCGGCGATCGTGAGACTCCAAACATTTCGAACGTAGACACACATGCAATTCCCAGAATCCTGGCTCCGCAGTTTCGTCGATCCCAAGCTCTCCACCGACGAACTCGCGCACGCGCTGACGATGGCCGGCCTCGAAGTCGAAGACCTGCGCCCGGTCGCGCCGCCGACCACGAAGATCGTCGTGGGCCAAGTGCTCGAAGTCGCCAAGCATCCGAACGCCGACAAGCTCAACGTCTGTCAGGTCGATGCGGGCACGGGCGAGACGCTCAATATCGTGTGCGGCGCGCCGAACGTGTCGCCGGGCATCAAGGTGCCGGTCGCGCTGATCGGCGCCGTGCTGCCGCCGGCCGAAGCGGGCGGCGAGCCCTTCGCGATCAAGCCGACGAAGCTGCGCGGCGTCGACAGTCAAGGCATGCTGTGCTCCGCACGTGAGCTCAAGCTGTCGGACGATCACAGCGGTCTCTTGATCCTGCCGACCGATGCGAAGGTCGGCCAGGACATCCGCGAGGCGCTCAATCTCGGCGACACCGTCTTCGAAATCAAGCTCACGCCGAACAAGGCAGACTGCCTGTCGGTGTTCGGCGTTGCGCGCGAGACGGCAGCGATCACCGGCGCGCCGCTCAAGCAACCGGACATGCCGGCCGTCGAAACGAAGCTCGACGAAAAGCTGCCGGTCAAGGTGCTCGCGCCCGATCTGTGCGGGCGCTTCTCGGGCCGCGTGATTCGCGGCGTGAACGCCCGCGCGAAGACGCCGCAATGGATGGTCGAGCGTCTGGAACGTGCGGGCCAGCGCAGCATCTCCGCGCTCGTCGACATCTCCAATTATGTGATGCTCGAACTCGGCCGTCCGACGCACGTGTTCGATCTCGACAAGATTCACGGCGCGATCGAAGTGCGCTGGGGCAAGAAGGGCGAGTCGCTGAAGCTCCTGAACGGCAACACCGTCGAGCTCGATGAAACCGTCGGCGTGATCGCCGACGATCGTCACGTCGAAAGTCTCGCGGGCATCATGGGCGGCGACAGCACGGCCGTCTCGCTCGACACCACCAACATCTATCTCGAAGCCGCGTTCTGGTGGCCGGACGCGATCCGCGGCCGCGCGCGCAAGTACAACTTCTCGACCGATGCGGCGCATCGCTTCGAGCGCGGCGTCGATTATTCGACGACCGTCGAGCATATCGAACGCATCTCGCGCCTGATCCTCGACATCTGCGGCGGCGAAGCGGGTCCGGTCGACGATCAGATCGTGAACGTGCCGGATCGCAATCCGGTGTCGATGCGCGTGTCGCGCGCGCATCGGATCATCGGCGTAGAGATCGGCGCGGAAGAGATCGCGCAGATCTTCACGCGTCTGAACCTCGCGTTCGAGCGCGACGGCGACACCTTCAAGGTCACGCCGCCGCCGTATCGCTTCGATATCGAGATCGAGGAAGACCTGATCGAGGAAGTCGCGCGCATCTACGGTTTCGAGAAGATTCCGGCGCGCCCGCCGGTCGCGCGCAGCGAGATGCGCATCACGAACGAAACGAAGCGCTCGATCCATACGCTGCGCCACGAAGTCGCCGCGCGCGACTACTCGGAGACGGTGAACTTCAGCTTCGTCGACGCCGAGTGGGAGAAGGACTTCGCCGGCAACGATAATCCGATCAAGCTGCTGAACCCGATCGCGAGCCAGCTCTCGGTCATGCGTTCGACCATGTTCGGCAGCCTGATCGAAGTGCTGCGTCATAACCTGAATCGCCGCGCAGACCGCGTGCGCGTGTTCGAAGCGGGGCGCGTGTTCCATCGCGACGCAACGGTTAAAGCGGGCGAACTGACGGTCGAAGGCTTCGCGCAACCGAAGATGATCGGCGGGCTCGCGTATGGTCCGGTGGTCGAGGAACAGTGGGGCGTGGCCACGCGCAACGTCGACTTCTTCGACGTGAAGGGCGATGTCGAAGCGCTCTTCGCGCCCGTCGTGCCGCGCTTCGTTAAGTCGGAGCATCCGGCGTTGCATCCGGGACGCAGCGCGCGCATCGAGGTGGCGGGGCGCGCGGTCGGCTGGATCGGCGAACTGCATCCGCGCTGGCTGCAAAAGTACGACCTGCCGAACGCGCCGATCGTCTTCGAAATCGACGCCGACGCGTTGATGGATCGCGCATTGCCGGCGCCGTCCGAAGTGTCGAAATTTCCGCCGGTGCGTCGCGATATCGCGATTGTCGCGGATCAAAACGTGGCGGTTCAGGCGCTGCTCGACGAGCTCGAAAGCGCGCGCGCGGAAGCGGCGTGCAGGTACGTCACGAAGGTTGCCCTTTTCGATGAATTTCGTCCAAAATCAAATACTTCCGGTGGCTTGGGAGCGCATGAGAAAAGTCTTGCCTTCCGTGTAACGTTGCAAGATACTGGCGGCACGCTTCAGGACGAAACGGTCGATACGGCTATCAAAACGCTGGTGGATCGCCTGGCTCGAGTACACGGCGCGCGGTTGCGCGGATAGCCTTCAGTTGGCCCTTTCCGTCTTAATCGCCAAGTCTTAAATATGGCAAGCGCCGTTTTACCGATATGAACCAAATGAACTCGAGTGATTTCGAAGCCCTTCTTTCGGCGCAGCGTAGCGCCATGACCCGAGATATTCCGACCTCGAGCGCGCCCGGCGATACGCCGACGCTCACCAAAGCCGAGTTGGCGGAGATGCTGTTCGACCATGTCGGTCTGAACAAGCGCGAAGCCAAGGACATGGTCGAAGCCTTCTTCGAAGTCATCCGCGATGCGCTGGAAAGCGGCGAGAGCGTCAAGCTTTCCGGCTTCGGCAATTTCCAGTTGCGCGACAAGCCTCAGCGTCCCGGCCGCAATCCGAAGACGGGCGAGGCCATTCCTATCGCCGCGCGGCGGGTCGTCACGTTTCATGCAAGTCAGAAGCTGAAGGCGCTGGTCGAAACGGGAGCGGAGACCGATCTCACTCGCTGATTTCCCGGTGGCGCGCGAATGACTCGCGCGTCGCGTTGCTTGGCCACCGCGCTTCAATCGACATCACTTATAACGATGGTTGATCGACGATGGAAAAAGTCGTCTTGCCTCCGATCCCCGCCAAGCGATACTTCACGATTGGCGAAGTCAGCGAGTTGTGCGGCGTCAAGCCTCACGTGCTGCGCTATTGGGAGCAGGAGTTCACGCAGTTGAGGCCGGTCAAGCGGCGTGGCAATCGCCGCTACTATCAGCATCACGAAGTCTTGTTGATTCGGCGCATCCGCGAGTTGCTGTACGAGCAGGGCTTCACGATCAACGGGGCGCGTAACCGGCTCGATTCGCAGGGACGTGCAATCGACGACGATGCGGACATGGCCGAGACGCAAGTGTCGGCGCAGGCTCAACCGGGCGTCGATGTCGAGCAGTTGCGCAAGGATATTCTTCAGGTGATCGATCTTCTCGGCGAATGAACGCCGTCCGATTCAAAGTCCCGATGCCGCGAGTTCTCGCGGCATTTTTTTTGTCCGTCCCACGCTGTAATTACCGGATGCGTCGCAAGGCATCGTGGCCGCCGATGTAGCGAAGATGTACCAGCCGCCGTCGAGGAGTCGATGACCGGACAGACCCTGCCCGCGGTTAAGACTTGACGCCTACGCGGAAGCGTTTTTTCGGGCCGGCTGCTTGCGAGGCCGGCAACTTGGTCTTGACCGACCAATAGACGATACTCGGTCCGACGCCCCATGGCGGATAGATGCGCCAGTCATCGACGCCATGGTGGAAGAAGTAAAGCGCGAAGCATCGGCCTGGTCTCGACGCGCGAACGGAGACATAGCGGCTGCCGCCGGGATAGATGCGCCCGAAGCGCGTGACGCGCGCGCCGCTTCCCGGACCGAACCATCTCGCGACTTCCGCGCGCAGGGCGGAGCAGGTTTGGCCGCATCGGCTGCGCCGCGCTCTGGCGGACGCTGGGACAGACAAAGGCATGGGCGCCGTTCCTTATGTGTCACCTTAAGATTAGGGCTTAAATTACTGACACACAAGTGTTTTTTGGGCTTTTACGTCTGAATATTGGCGGACGGCGCCGCGTTTTTGCGCGCGTGTCGTCCATGACGAATGGCTTCAGACGGTCATGCCCATCGTCGCGGCCGTTTTGGTCAGCGCTTCTTCATCGGCGCCGACTTTAAGCATTGCATCGGCGAGGTGGTAGTCGAGCTGCGCACGCCCTTGGAGAAACGCGGGCGATGCGTCATCGATGACCCGCGAGGGGCCAAGAAAAAAGGCTCTCCGGCAGAAGCCGGAGAGCCTTCAATTTCTGGTCGGGGCGAGAGGATTTGAACCTCCGACCACCTGCACCCCATGCAGCAACGTTCAGACGATTTAAGTCTTTACGCTCAATGGGTTGCAAACCAGCTTTCTAAGGAAATGCTCAAGAAGTGAGCAAGCTCTGGCGCGGCTCTGCGGCCAGTCAGCCACAAAATATTAGAAAAATTTCAGGCGGATTTTAGCGCGGGAAGGGCCAGGCGGATAGTCGAAACGGGCACTTCGCGCTGCTTGATGTAGCCCGCGGTCGTCGATCGATCGGTGTGCGCTGCGGCGGCCTGAAGGGCGTCGATGTCGTACCCGGCCTTCTTCGCATCGGTGAGTGCTTTCGCGCGGATGTCCTTGATCGTGTACGGCGCTTTCGCGAGGCCAACGCGCTCCATTGCGCCTTCCCATGCGTCGCGCACCGACTGATCCGTTTTCGCGTTGCCGCGCTTATCTCGGATGACATACGTCTGCCCGAACGCGGGTTCGAGCAGCTTCGCGCGCTGGAGCACGGTGTCGATTTCTGGCGTGATCGGCCAATCGACCATCTCGCCGCTGGAGTCCTCCGTCTTGGACGGCACGAAGTGAATCACGCCGTTCTCGCGGTCGACGTAGCTGCAGCCCAACGGATTACTCTCGTCGACCGACCAGCGCAGATTGCGGATCTCGGTAGAGCGTTGCGCGGTGAGATAGCAGAGATCGATGAAGCACTGCATCATCGGGCCGGTCGGGACGGCTGCGCGCTTGCCAGTGTTCGGGTGCGGCTTCGAGAGCATCAGCGCGTCGCGGATCGCGAGGAATGCCGCGTCGGGGATGTAGACCTTCCGCGTCTTCGGCTTTTTCACCTCGACCTCGCGGCACGGATTCACCTCGATCTCGCGCTTGCGCACGGCCCAGCCGCAGAACTTCGAAAGCCACGCCTTCATCGCGCGCTGCGTCGGCAGCTTGTCCGGCCAGTTCGTCGTCAAGAACTCTTCGACGGCGGCCGCGTCGAGCTGCTGTACGTCCCAGTCTCGGAAGTAGCTGCGCACGCCTTCGCCGCGGCGCGTCCACTCGTCCCGGAACGTCTCGGCATACTTGCCTGCCGTCTTGTCCATGTACTCTCCGACGAGGCGCGGCATGTTGCCCGAGCCGATGGACGGCTCGAACTTGCGCTTCTCTTCGATGAGTCGCTCCAGCATGCGCCGCTCGCCCTCGTCGGCGCGGCACAGCTTCAGCCACTTGTTGTCCTTCCGCACCCAGTAGAACGAGCCTGCCTTCTGATAGACGCGGTTCGGCAGGCCGTCGATGCGATCGCGGCGGCGCGCCATCATGCGGCAGCCTTACGAAGGGGATAGACACGCGGCTTTGCAGCCGCTGCGGACACATCTCCCGCGAGGCCGGCGCGCTTCGCGCTGAGCGCTTCGAATGTCTGCCACGTCATCACAATCGCGCCGTTGCCGTCGCGCGGCACGTCCACGCCAAACGTCGTCTTGAACCACTCTGCCTGCTTCGAATAGCGCGTCTTCCCGGTGACTCGCTTCAGGTCGGCCAATTCCATCAATCGGCTATGCATATGGGCACTCCAGGTATTCGCGCGAGACGCGCAGGAATTCGTTTATGTGTTGCGTCATGCTAGGATTCGGCCAAAAAATTTCTTACTAGGGGTCAGCATGCGATTCGTTACGCCAGCATGGGCGGCAGTTTTTCTCGCAGCCATCGCTCTTTTCGTCACAGCTTGGATGACGAGATACAGTCCGCTGGCGCAAGTAGGGACAGTCGTATGGGATCGGTGGACACACGACACTTGCTATGTCGAGACAAATCCGAAAGACGGAAGCAATCTTCGCTGTGTCGGCAGGGGTGATTTCTAACCGAGCGAAGGCGGCGCAGCGCCACTCGAATCATCGCGCGAAGCAGCGGCTTCGTTCTTGATTGCGAGACGGATTAGGACCTTCAGGCGGCTCTCTGCAAGCGTCGTGCGATGGCTCTGCTTGTCTCCGTATGCGGCGTCGATGTCGTCACGGACGCATTGCATCAGGTGGCGAATCTGACCTTCCATGCAGCCGGGCTGATTGGCGTCGTGCAAGCTTTCGGCCACCTCGAGCGCCAGTGCGGAAGGCGTTTTCGCTGCCGCAGTTACTGCGCGCTCAACCGCGCGGGCGATGATCAGCGCTTCACTGCGCCAGCGCTCGACGCCTGCTCGGTCAAAGTTGCAGACGGCCGCGATCGTCGACAGAATCTCATCGTCAGTCAGCATCCCTGTTTCTCCTTCCCGTCTGCGCATCTCTGCGCGGCGATGGCGGCGTCGATGGCGTCATCTGCGTCGTCGTCAACAATCGGTGTGTCGTGCCAATTTCCCCAATCGTCCTGTTTATGCACGGCGATATAAGGTTTTTCGTTATCGCAGTTGTCAAATCCGTTATGCCGAAGTTCGCGATACCGCGCCGCGTCCCGCGCATCGCTCGACGCAGCAGGCGATGCTTGCCCCGAACTTGCGGGATAGACAATGCGCGCAAGATCGTCGCGCAATGACTTCGCGCGGTCATACTCGAATCGATCCACGTCACGCCACTGGCCCTGAATGAAGCACGTCTGATAGATCGGCTCCGCCTGCCCCTCACTCGCGCCTGCTGCGCGCGGATGGTGACACTTGCCTTCGCTGCGGCACTGGCCGGGTAGATCGCACTCGCGGAACTGGCAGTTGTTGAACGGTGCGTCAGTCATTGCCGGACTCCTTTGCCAGTTCGCCCGCGAAGTTGAAAAGATCGTCGTCGCAGCGGAACGACCAGCCTTTTTCATCGCTCCAGCCATCGCCGTGCTTCTCGGCCAGCGCCATGACGCGCGTCCAGTCGATGTTCTCGGGCAGTGCCTCACTCGCCCCCGCCGCATCGGCTACCGAAGGCGCGGGAGGGGCGGCGTCCGGCTTTACTTGTCCGCGACTGTCGATAACGCATTCTCTGCGGCAAGCGGGCCACGAGCATTTTTCTTGCGCCACGCACGCCTTCGCCCCCGCTGTGTCGCTCGAAGGCGCGGGAGGGGCGGCGAGAACGAGCGCTCGCACTTCGTAGACGTGCGACCATTTCTCGATAGCCTTGCGTGCGCCTTCTTCGCTGACGTTGATCCATGTATCGCACTCAGGAAGGATCGGTTCGCGCAGTTTTGTTTGCCATTGCGCCACCGGCTTCGCCCCCGCTGTGTCGGCGATGCTCGCGGATAGAAGTGCGCGGGCGAAAGCAATCGCGTCCGCTTCATTGATGTAGTCATTGAGCCCGTGGGAGAGCGCAATTTCTGCAATCTGTTCGTCAGTCATGTTGATCTCCCGCCATGAATTGAACGCGCATAGCGGCCTTGTATTGCTCGCGCAGAACTTGCATGAACTGCATCGGCACCGTCTCGCCACGCGGAACCAGCTTCAGCTCGTATGCCATCTCGCGAAGCATGAACAGCGTCGGTTCCTCATTGACGACTTCTTCCTTTTCTTCCGCCATCGCTTTGCGCAAATTGGCGAGCCGCTCTTGCGGTGTCAGCCATCCCTCACGGAACCCGGCAACCAGCGTCCACTCGTCGCCCTCGATGCTGCGCATCTTCACGCGCGTCAGGAAGCCTTGCGGTTCAGGGGGACCGGCAAATTCAAGGCGCTCATTCGTGTTCGGATCGCGAAGAAGCCATTCGATCAGTTGTTTTTCGTCTTTGGTCATGATGTGTCTCAATATGGCGGGTGGGCGGTCAGGCGGCTTCTTCGATCGTGTCGAACAGGGAAGGCATCGAGAACTCACGCTCCGCTGACTTGAGGTAGTGCACCTGGTCCATGAAGTAGGTCGGGTTGAGCTCCGATCCGCCACCGCGGCGGCCCTTGAGGATCGCTCGGTAAGGCACGGTGCCGAGGCCGCAGAACGGGTCGTACACGAGCTCGTCTCGGTTGCTGTATCGGTCAATCAGTCGGTCGACGATGTCAAATTGCAGCGGGCAGATATGTTTCTCGACCGCGCGCTTCGCCTGTTCGCCGTTGAGCGTGAGCATGCGCGTCACGTCATGCCAAACGTCCGGATGATGCGACCCGGGCGCGAGACTCATGAACGTCGACGGCAGCGCGCCGCGCGCTTCAAGTTCTTCGCCGATCTTCACGTGGAAGTCGTAGTCGTAGACGGTGTCGAGGCTGTATTTCGTGAAGATGCTGGCCAGCTTATCCGGGCCCATCGCGGCGAGCTCTTCGGCAGTGATCTGTCGGTTTCCGCTGCTGCGCCAGAAGGCGTGGGCGTCGACTTGCCAGTGCGCACGGGTGTATTCCTCTTTCGACTTCCGCACCGGCTGATCTGCGTATCCCTTGGAACGATCAGACTGCGGCTTGCGGAACAGCACGACGTACTCCGGCGAGCCGACGCCCATCTTCGTGCCGTCCTTGCATTGCTCCGACCAGCCGAGGCGATACGTCTGATTGTTCTCGCGCACGACATCCGTAACGACCGTAATCAAGCCCATGTAGTCGAAGCCGTGCTTCCGGCCGTGCATGATGGCTTCGCAGTGGAATGGGCTGACGGTTGGCGCGCCGGCGCCAGTGACATTTCCGAACAAAATGCGGTCTTTCACGTGACATGCGTAGATGCGGCCCGGCTTAAGGATCCTGAGCAGCTCCCGCGTCAAATAATCCATCTGCGACCAGAAGTGTGCGTTGTCGTCGGTATGGCCGAAGTCGTTGTAGCTCGGCGAGTACTCGTAATGGTTCGCGAACGGGATCGACGTCACGATCAGGTCGATATGGTTCTCCGGCTGCAGCTTCGCTTCTTCGACGCAGTCATTGTTCGCAACCGTAAATCGGTCGCCGCGGACCTCGATCCGATCGATGCCAATGGACCGCGCGAGCGTGTCTTGCATTGCCAGTTGGTTGAGCCCGTATTTGCGGATGATTTCGGTCATCTTCTGCACCATCTCTTCGTGTTGTGCCCACTTCTGCTGCAGCGTGCGCAGTACTTCGCGCTCCGCTTCGCTGTAGACGATGTCGATTCGCACGCGGTGCGGCTGCTGAAAGCGCTGCACGCGGTGAATCGCCTGGATGAAGTCGTTGAACTTGAAGCCGATGCCGGCGAAGATTTCGCGATGGCAATGGCGCTGAAAATTGCAGCCGCTGCCGGCGATGACCGGTTTCGTGGAAAGGAGTCGATAGGCGCCATTGCCGAAGTCGACGATGCGCTGCTCACGCTGCTCCAGATCCTGACTGCCCCACACGCTGACCGCTTCGGGCAGCGCCTCTTGGATCGCATGCCGCTCGCTTTCGAGGTCGTGCCATATGACGAAGTGATCGTCGGGCGACTCGTTGACGAGCTCCGCC
The DNA here is from genome assembly GCF_023631045.1 of Caballeronia sp. AZ7_KS35. NCBI lineage: Bacteria > Pseudomonadati > Pseudomonadota > Betaproteobacteria > Burkholderiales > Burkholderiaceae > Caballeronia > Caballeronia sp. AZ7_KS35. The sequence goes on from NZ_JALQDV010000003.1 coordinate 127,767, forward strand.
ACCTTCTCGACGCGCGCCGGCATGCTCTCGCGCTTCTCAGCGGCTGCCGCGCTGAGTCCCAGCGCCGGATCCTGAAACATCAACGTCTGCCCGTCGCGATCCGCGCCCGCCTTGCTGTAGTCGGTCGGCACTTCGTGGTACCGGACGTCGAGATCCGGCAGGTTGTAGCCTTCGTCGCTGTAGCCGAGGTCGCTCGGGTATTGGATGAAGACCGCCCAACTGGACACCCACAGCCAGAACTCCTGTTCCTTGTGCGGGTAGAGCGTCAGGTTTCCGGCCTTCTCGCTGTCGCGCTGGAAGAACCGTGTGAGCGCTTGGCCAGTGTCCATCACGCCGAGGAAGCCCGCGTAGTGGATCAGTTCCTTAAAGCGATTGGGACTTGGCGTCGCCGTGTTCACCAGCTTGAAACGAACGCCGTCAAATAGTGGCAGGAACTCCTGATACGTCTTGCTGCCGAAGCTGCGCAGCACGCTCGCCTCGTCGAGGCTGACGGCCGTGAAGAGCGCTGGGTCCAGCTTGCCGTCGCGCACCGTCTCGTAGTTCGTCACGTAGAAGGCATGCGCCGAGTCCATCTCGGCCGCGCTTCGGATAAACCGCAAATCGACGCCAAGCATCTTCGCGTCGCGGATCAGCTCCTGTCGAACGCCAAGCGGGCAGACTATTAGCCCGTAGCCGCCTGCTGCGCCGACGATCTGTCGCAACCATTCGCACTGCATTACCGACTTGCCCAGGCCGAACTTCGCGAATATGGCGCGGTTCCCACCGAGCACAGCCCAGCGAACGATGTCGCGCTGATGGTCGAACAGGCACGTATGGAGGTTCGACGGCTCGACGCGGAATCCGTCGAAGTTCGCCATCTTGATTTTCTGCCGGAGGAAATCGGCGTAGTCGGGATTCGTCATTTGCTTTCTCGTTCTATGTCGGCCGCATTTCCGCGACCTGTTTCCTGACTGCCGCAGCGCGCGCCTGCGAGCAGCCAAGGTGTTTTCTGATGTCGTTGACGGTCGCGCGGAGCTTGCCGGCGGCGATCGCTTCGATGACTTGGGCGACCTCGTCGGGCGCTTCGATCACGACCGCGTCGGCAGGCGGCGCGGGTTCGATGACTGGCGACGTGACTGGCTCGGGTAACGCCTCCGGAGGCGCGTGACTCGTGACCGTTACTGGCGTGACTGCCGCGCCGGTATTGGCTTCTGGCGATTCGTCGGGACGCAGCGCGAGCAGCCAGCAGAAGCAGGCGACCGCTTCGAGTACTGCCGCGAAGGCCAGTCCGGCGAGCAGATCGGCGTCCCGTGACGCGCCCGTTACTGGGTCACGTCGCGCCGCGTCGCGCTCGTCGGCCGCTCTATCCGCCGCGGCCTGCTGTCGTCGCGCTGCGTTCAGTTCTGTGTCGAGCGCTTCGAGCCGCGCGGCGAGTGTCGTGCGCTCGATCCGCAGGGCGGGGCAGTCGCCGGCGCATCTGCGCTCGGTCACGCGGGCCAGTCGCGCGACGACTGAGGCGCGGTCACTTGCTATGACTGCCGCGTCACGGCCGGTCGTCACGACTGCCGGTACCGCCGCCGCGCGGATCTCGCCAGCGTGCTGCTGAGCAAGGAGGAAAAAGACCGCGTGCCCGTAGCAGGTGGCGGCCATGCAGCCGATCCAGAGCACGGCGCCGATGAAACGGATGCGCCAGCCATACGGACGACAGAGGGCAGGAAGCAGGTGAGCGGCGACGACGAGTACGACGCCGACCGCAATCCAGAGCACGCGCTCGGCGAGAAATCCGCCTCGCTGCCATCCCGCCATGACTGAGAGACACGCGGCAGTCACGGTCGCCGCGCTCGCGAGTAACGCCGGGGGCGCCCTCATGCGGTGCGGCCTTCCAAGTCCTCCGCGGTGACGGTGTACTCGTGCGCATTCACGACCGTGTAGAACGACGGCTTCGCGTGCTTTTCCATCCAAGCCAGAAGAAGGGCGTCGAGCTCTGCCTTTGCCTCGGGCGTCACGTCGGGATAGTTGTCAGCCCATTCCCCCGCTTCGTCGTATGCGCGCTCGCCCATCATCTCGATAACGTCGTCAGCGTCGCAAAGATGCTTCATTTCGATTGCTTTGACTTCGCCAACGAAGACGACGTCACCAGCTTCGAGATCGTCTTCAAGGTCGATCAGTTCGTGCAGGTCATCGCACGTGTAGTCCTCGCCGTTGCGGCTCCACGCCTGGCGCTTTTCGGGGGCCTGCTGTTGTCCGTTCATGGCTTCCTCAGTGGAGTTCGAAGACGGCGGGGTCGTACTGACCAAGCCTGATGTCGCGAACCAGCTGGTCACGCTCGGCAAAGCCCATGCGCTTCCACATGCAGCAATGCACGGCGTTCTCGACGTCATCGTGGGTTTCGGTGCACATCGGGCAGCGGTTGAATGCGAGCGGGCTCGTCGTCAGGTCGACGTGCGAGGCCTCGCACGAGATGGCCCTATCGATGGTGTCGTAAGCATCGTCACACTCGGGGCAGACGAAGACCTCATCGACGGCGGGCGCGCAGCAACTCTCGGCGAGATACTCGCGCTTGTGCGTGGCCTTGCACGTCGGGCACTCATAGCGGCGATAGACCTCGATTTCTTCGCTCGTAAATCGAGGCTTCTTCGAGAATGCGTGCTGGAGCGGCTTGCCGTCCTGCGCTGCGGTGGTGGATTCGCTCACGCTGCCTCCTTCTGTTGTGATGCCACGAGCTCGCGCGCGGCTGCGAGTACCAGGCGTGTCGTGCTGAGGTCGCGGAGCAGCGTCGGGCCGTTCTCGTCCCAGTCGGTGAAGTGTTCGAGGACGATGCGTTCCAGCGCTTCCCATGCCGTCTGCTCGTCCCATTCGGGCTCGTAGTAGCCGCTCATCTCACCGACCATCGGCGTTCCCTTCAAAGGGTGCACTGGCTCACGCATTGCGACCCACGCCTTGCCGTGCTTCGGCCGATATTTGATCGTTCCGGGGAATGGCTTGTCGTGTACCGACCGCGTGCGCTCCCAGTGCTTCCAATCGTGTCCACCGACGCTCGTGTAGTTCTCATGCTTCTCGGCGGGGAACTGGTCGCGGCAATCGCCGAGAATCGGAAGCAAGGGAGCCGCGCGCTTCGAGAGCTTCTTCAGGATGCGCAGGTTCACTCTTCCTCCTTGCTCGGGACGGGAAGCGCGAGGATCTCGCCGATCCTGCGGATATAAATCTCGACGCCGCGAAGGACGAATCCGCTCTTATCACGGCGGCAGAAGTTTTCGAACTTGACGACGTCGGCGGACGGAAGGCGCTGCGCGAACAGGTCGATGATGGCCTGACGGCTTTTCTCGCTGTCGAGAACTTCCTTCTCGTTATCGTCGCGCACGATCTCGAAGCCTCGCTCCTGAAGGCTTTGCACCCATGTCTTGCGGCTCGCCTTGTCCGAAACGGGCGTATCGGAGAAGGAATATGAGTGGTTCATCAGCAAGCACGAGAACTTCACCTTGCACACGTACTGGCCGAAATCGATCTCGGAGATATGACCGCAACCTTCCAGCTTCCACCACTTCCGAAGCCGGTCGGCCATGTTGTTCAGACATTCCTGCGTTGCCTCGGGCGTCACGGTGCCGCCGAGTTGCGCTTTCAGCTCGTGAATCTCCATGTTCGCGGCACGCAGCTTTGCGTAGCGTTCCTCGCGCTCCTTCGAACTGAACGTCTCGATGCCGAGCGCCTTGCATAGATCGGAGAGATCGAATTCGGCGACCTTGATGGCGTTCGTCGCCAGCTCCGCCGGCAGTGCGCGGCCTTCTTTCATGATCGAGAAGATCGTCCCGATAGCGCCGCTGATACTGCGGATCTTCTGTTGCGCGACTTCTCGCTGATCAGCGGAAAGGGTGAGGGTTGCTTCGGTGGTCATGTCTGCCTCGGGCTTTTTGTCGTGATCTGAATTGATGACGCTGCAGGCCTGTCGCCCTTGGAGGGGCTACCCATCACGGTCAGGTGCAACGCCATCAAGTCAGGGCCGGATATAGCGACGGCCGCGCTTGGTGGTTGGAATTTAGTGCCCGGGCGGCCAGCGGATCAGTTTTTTGCGTCGCTGAATCTCGCGCAGTCGCTTGTTCGCTCGCGCTTCGACCCGTTCAAGTACGACTGCTGCCAGAATCGCAGCGCATCCAATAAGCACTCCTATCTGATAAACGTTCAAGGTGAGCATTTTCGGGACCGCGTTATGCGCAGTGAACGACTGCGCAGCGTTCGAGGCGGGCGGCGCGGTAATCCATCTCTGCGTTCGCAAGAAGCCAGACGGCGCAGACCACGAGGATTACTGCCCAGATCTTCAGAAGAGCCATCATTGCCAGAGAGCCTTTGCCGGGACTGCGACACAGAGGAACCAGACGCACGCGATTCCGATGCCACACAGGCCCGCGATGCCGACTGCCTTGATCATCTTGTTTGCGTCCTGCAAGCGGGGAATGTCGCGGAGCAGGGCGTTGTCATTCATTGCGCGATTCATATCGATCTCCTTGTTTTACCGCTGCGTCAACCTGTGGCGCACTGGTAAAACTGCGGTGCTGGTTACCTCGCCACCAAGCACTGGGCGCCTTTCGGTAGAGGCTCGTCTGGCCTCCATTTCCGGGACTTTTACGTTCTGCCGTCCGGGCCATGGGCAGGGCGATTACACGCCTATTCATCATCTAGAAGGGATAAAGAGCATCAGCGGTCCGGCGTTGCCGGTGCGACGGCACTTGCTCGCTCTGGAAAGCGCCCGAGTGAGGGCACTTGCCGACCGCGTATTCGCTAGTGCAGCGAGTGCATTATGACGAATGCACTAGTAACACGCAAGTGCATTCGCAATATTTTCATCCGGCTGCTTTATTCGGCTTTCGCGCGGAGACGGTGGAACAAATCGTGGACGAAACGATCTGGCGAAAAAGGCGACTTACGTGCCTCTTTTCGACGGGTAATTGTTGCGCCCTGACAACGTAGGTAGGCCGGAAAGGCGTAAAAAAACCCGCCTAGGCGGGTCTTAGTCACGATTCAATCGGCGAATTTATGGCTCGGCACTGTACCGCTGGCGGAACTTGGCTTCCATGCTCTCGCACGCGCCGGCAATGAATCGCTGCGTCGCAGGATCAAAGGACTTCCTTTCCTGTTGTTTCCAGCACTCGGCGATCGCATCGCGGTCACGGCCCTTCTGACGCACTTCTGGGTCTTGCTGAAGAATGAAGCCGAAAATGAGCAGAGCGACGAAGCCGCCAGCAGCGAGACCCACGATCCATAGGATGAACTTTAGACCGGCACCCATCCCAGGCTTTTGGCGAGAGCCAACTTCGCCAGGGCTCGTTACTGCCTCCGGTCGGTCGAGGATCTTGCGCTTTTCTGCGACGAACTCGGCTTCTGTGAGGTGGCCCTGCGCTTTAAGACCGGCTAATCTTTCCAACTCATCTGCGGTTGACATCAGTACCCCGTTGCCTCGACTGGGCGAAGTGCCTTATTTCTTGTTTTGCGCTGTCAGTGCGACGTAAAGCCCGATCCAGACCGGTACACGCACTCGCCGACAATATGGACGTTCTCCATGTCGGCAGGCGTAACCTCGATGTCGGGGTAGGCCGGGTTGAACGAGTGCAGAACGAGCCGCCCGCCGGGCTTCTTGAAGATCTGCTTAACCAGCGGCTCGTCCTCGAAATACACGGCGTAGATCTTGCCATCTCGGAGGGCGGTCTTCGTCTCGTCAATCATGAAGACATCGCGGTCGAACAGAAACGGCTCCATGCTGTCGCCGCGCACGGTCACCAGCTTGCAGTCCTTCGGCTTCGCGCCAATTGCCTTGAAGAACGATTCATTAAAAGGGAGCGCCTTCTTCTCCCTAACTTCCCACTGGATCAAACCGTCGCCCGCCGAAAAGTGATAGTCATAGCGGCCGATCCAGACCCGACTCTCGTCGTCCAGATCGCCCTCATCATTCCAGACGGCCACGTTTCCCTTCTCTTCCGGGATCTTGTATCGATCTTCGGGAGAGGCTTCGACCTTATCGAATCGACTTTTCGGAGCGCGGCCCGAGCTTAGCCATTCGACACGGACCCCCAGCGCCTCTGCGATAGGTACTAAATGCTTACTGCCTTGATTCCGTCCGCTTTCGATATTAGCAACTGTCGACTGGCTGACGCCAGCGCGGCGGGCGAGTTCGGTTTGTGATAGGCCGGCTTCTTCCCGGCATGCCTTGAGGCGTTCAGAGAGGTTTCTCATAGTGCAATCGTAATAGATGAGGTTAACCCTTTGGCCTTTGGAATCATTGCGAAAGCACTTGTCGTGTAAGTGCAAATGCATTAACATGCGCTGCATGGACGCTAAAACTCTCATCGACGAACTGATAGCGGCAGGCCTGACGCAGATGGAAATACAGCGGCGCAGCGGCTTGTCCCAGTCAACCGTGTCTCAGATCACGACGGGGCGGCGCGGAAAGCGCCCGTCAGCTGAGACGTTCATCGCGCTTACGAAGCTGCGCAACTCAGTTCTGCGCGCCGCTCGTCGCCGCAACAAGGAAATGGCGGAGGCAGCGTAATGGCAACTGCAAACGACGACGTCCCGGCGGTCGCGCTCACGGCCGCCGAGCAGAAGGAAGTTCGCGCGCTGCTTCTCGAACTCATCGCGAAAGGATGGCCGGCGTCGGCGCTTGATGAGGCGCGTAACAAAGCGGTCCTGCAGATCCGCCGACTGAAAGCGGACTCAGCAGGACCAGCAAAAGCAGCGAAGTAAGAGCCGCCCGTCCTTCTTCTGCCGGCTGCAACCGGTCTGCTTGAGGACTACTAAGGGCGGCATGGCCTCTCAGGCTCAAGACGTTTTTCATTTTTGTTTTACCCCGCTAGCGCTGTTGTTGTTGTTTGAAACGATGTTACGGGGCCACATCGGAAAAATCATGCGAAACACTTCGCAGAAAACTCGAATCGCAATCATCCGTGACCACGTGGCCGCGTGGCGCAAAGAACTGGATTGGAGCCGTGAGGCGGCAGCCGTGGCGATCGTCGAAGCGCATGAGCGCATCGGCGGCGCGAAAGCGACCGGCATTACCTTCGAGTGCAGCGGCGACGCCTACGTGACGGCCAAGAAGCACGCAGATCGGATCTGGCGTTGGCTCGACGACGAGTCGAAGGACAACAACCTGCTGCCGGTGAACTTCGAGAACTCCATCCTTGCCGCGTTCCCAATCGAGCGGCGCGTGCAGGTGATGAACGAGATCCTCGCGCAAATCGACTGCGTCGCGCGCGCCCGCCACCACGACGCCGCCGTGCATCTCGACGCCCGCGAGTTCATGCAGCTCATCGTCCGCACCAATCACCGCACCGAATCCGATGCGGCCGACTTGCTCGACGGTATCGATCCGGGCGAGCTTCCGCGCCTGCATTGCAGCCTGGCTCAGGACGTTCGCGAGAAGCAGCGAATGATGCGCGTCGTCGAAGCAGAGATTGTCAAGAGTGGCGAAGTCAGCCCCGCAACGTTGTCGAAGGTGGCCTGATGCTTCCGGTCAGTCACATGTTCGCAGCGTTCCCGAACCTCGTCAGCGCCGGCGATCTCCTTGATCGCGAAGAGAGCGCGGAAAACAGCGCGCAAGCCGAGCCCGCGCCGATCTGCATCGCGTGCGGCGTCCGCCAGTCCGACGACGGCTTCCTGCCGTGCGGTCACGACACCATCTGAGGTCATCGATGCAAGCCTCCCAAACCCAGATCGACGCGCTCTTGAGCGTGGATCGCAGCGAAGCGAAGCGCCGCATCCTCGACGTGTTCGCCAACGACCAGACCGTGACGTTCACGCGCCGAGAGATCGCCGCACGCGCGAACGTCGAAGTTCCGACCGTCTGTGGCCGCGTCAACGAGATGGTGAAGGACGAGATCCTTGCCGAGCGCGGCACGACGAAGCGCCCGGGCCGCCGCTGCCGCGAAGGGCTCGTTGGCCTGCCGGTGTCGGTGAACTGATATGGCGCTCGCCGACGTCATCCACATGCCCGAGTACCGTTCCCCTCAACTCGAGGAAGGGTACACGCGCATCGCTAACGAGCTGCTGGAGGCCATCACCTTGGCCCCGTTCAGCCAGAACCAGTACAAGGTCATCCTGACCGTCTGGAGGATGACCTACGGCTTCAACAAGCAGTCGGACCAACTCGCGCTGAGCCAGATCATGGTGCGTACGGGCATGAAGAAGCCGCAAGCGTCGCTGGCAGTTTCGCAACTCATCGAAATGCGAGTTTTGCTTGCAGGCGAGGGCCGCCATGCGCGCGTGCTCTCACTGAACAAGTTCTACACCCGGTGGGCGGATCACGTGCGGGTCGAACTTCCGTCAAGGGGTTCTGAAAACCAGAACCCTACGGTTATGGAATCCGTAACGGAGGGTTCTGAAGTTCAGAACTCTACGGTTCTGAAATCCGGAACCACAAAAGACAACTCCAAAAGACATACCCAAAAGAAAGAAAACCTTTCGCGCTCGCTTCGCGAACGCTTTGAGATTTTCTGGGCGGCATACCCCCGCAAGAAGTCGAAGACCCATGCAGAGAAGGCCTTCGCTAAGTGCAATCCGGACGAGCAGCTCTTCAACGACCTGATGGCAGGTCTGGAGCGGGCCAAGACTTCGGAGCAATGGGCCAATCCGCGCTTCATCCCGCACGCAGCTACATGGCTGAACGCTGGCGGCTGGATGGACGAAGTACAGACCGCATTCACTGACGCCGAACTGGCCGTGATCCGAGCCTTCAACGGGGCGCTGGGGGAGCGTATCGGAAAGGTGGACGAGGCTGTCTTCGTCGAAGCGCGCGCTGGCGCAATCCGCGCATTCCTGACGCATCTGAAGGGCGATGCAGAAGCGGCGGCGCGCTACTTCCCGGCCGTGCGCGACAAGGTCGATCTCCCGCCGCATGCCGGCTTCGATTACCTGATCAGCCCGAAAGGCTTCGGCGACACGACCGGGCGCATGCGCGTTGCGCAAACCGGCGGCGCGTCGGCGCGCGTGCGCAGCGACTGGCACACGACCGGCCCGGGCATCGACGCACGCGGTGTCGAGCTGGGCGTTGAGAAGCGAGAAGGCGAGAACGCCGTTTTCTATCGCCGTCGCGTGTTTAAGGCGGCGGGCCCGGGCGAATGGCGCGATCAGGACCTTACGAGCGAGGCGAAGTACGGCGACGAGGCATACGAGCGTCTCTGGCGCTTCTACAACGACGATCAGGGGGATCAAGCGAATGGCTAAGCGCCAACAGTGGCCAATGGTGGTTCCGGCCGGCACAACGATGGTCGGCACCGCGCGCGTGCGCGACGAAAGCCGTCCGACGATGACGACCGCACAGCGCCGGATCTACGAAAAGACTGGCGTGCCGCCGCAGTCGAGCGCGCTGGATGACGCGAGCGACCCGACTGACCCGTTCGATCCGTCGCTGATCCGCCAGCCGGTTTCGATCGGCGGCGCGCCGAAGAAGGCCCCGAAGTACCGCAACACGAAGTGCGAGCACGACGGCATCAAGTTCGACAGCGAAAAGGAGCGCTCGCGCTGGTTTCACCTGATCCAGTTGAAGGCTGCGGGGCGCATCCGCGATCTGGAGCTTCAGGTGCCGTTCGTCCTGACCGAGCGCAAGAAGCGCGACGACGGGAAATGGGAGCGGGCATCGAAATACGTCGCCGACTTCGTCTATGTCGACGTCGAGACGGGAAACAAGGTCGTCGAGGACGTGAAATCCGTCGCGACGCGGAAGAACCGGACATACGTGCAGAAGCGCAAGCAAATGCTCGCCGTCCACAACATCACGATCAAGGAAGTGTGATGGCAGGCAACAAGAAACCTCGCAAGGCGTACCGCCCACGCGCTATCAACCGCACGATCGGCATCGACGTTCTCGAGCGGCGCACTCCGATGGACAAGGCGCAGACGACCGATCTCGGCATCGCATACCACGTTGCGCTCGACGAGATGCTGAAAGGGCGCGGGACGGAAGAGCATTGGTCGACTGTCGTATGCGCCCTGAACATCTCGCTAGTGTTGGCGGAGCGCGGATACGGCGCCTCGATGCTGCCGACGGTGAGCGCAGCGCTGGCTGGCTCCGTGCGCGCCCGCGATCGTGCCCGCGCATGCGGCCGGTGGGGCTTCGACGGCGACGCCATCAACGACATTCGAGCCGCGATCGCGCTTCACGACGAACAGATGAACGTCGCGACGAAGAAGGTCGTGCTCGACGCGCTTGCCGATGTGCATCGCCGCATCGATGCCGGGCATGCATTCAAGGAGGCAGCGTGATGGGCGGGCGTCTTTGGACGGCAGAAGAGGAATTTGCACTGCGCCGCATCAGCAGAAACCGCCTCCCGCTCGCCGCAAACATGAATCTATTGCCGGGTCGTACGTATGACGCCGCGAAGGCGCACGCAGCGAAGCTTCACATCAGGCTGGCGAGCGTTGACGATTGGTCGGCGAATGAGATCGACACCCTCAAGAGCATCTATCGAAGCAAAAGGTCGATCAAGTGCCAGGTCGCCGAGCTTCTGCCGAAGCGGAACTACAACTCGGCGCGCGCCGAGGCTATCCGACTTGGAATTGCCGGTAAGAAGGCCGGAACAGCAGGGCGTACCGGGTATTCATGGGTTCTCCGGGCCGTGGAAACAACGCTCTCCGACGATGGCTCGCTGACGTCTAAAGCGATCGCGCTGCGAATCGGGACGACGGTGGGAGCGGTCAACTTTGTTATCCGCAACAACCGCAAGCGATTCCATATCGACGGGTGGAGCGGGATAGCTCCTCATATTGCAGCGCGCTGGGCGCTCGGCGACGCGAAGGACGCGCCGAAGCCTGCAAAGCGCACGCATAGCGAGAACGATCGAGTGCGCCGCCTTCGTGAAAGCGTTCGTGCGGGCCGTATCAACCCTTTCGCAACCCTCATTCAACAGGTGGCTGCATGAAGCTCGGCAAATGGATCATCTCGCGCATCACGCGCCGCGCGCCGGACGTCGTAATCGGCGGGCACGACGACCCGTATTTGCTCCGCTGGTGGGTCATCCCGCGCAACCGCTTCTTCAATGTCTATCTGCATCGCTTCATGCGCAGTGACGACGACCGCGCGCTGCACGATCACCCTTGGTCGAATCTGTCGATCCTACTGCTCGGCACGTACACCGAGCACACGATCGCGCCGGGCGGCATCAACGTTCGTACCGAGCGCACCGCGGGCCAGTGGAAGCTGCGCCTGTTCGGCACCTTTGCGCACCGCATTGAGCTGACGCACGGCGAGTGCTGGACGATCTTCGTCACCGGCCCGCGCTATCGGCATTGGGGCTTCCACTGCCCGGAGCAGGGCTGGATCCATTGGCAGCAGTTCACGGCGCCGGGCGATTCGGGCGCGATCGGCAAGGGATGCGACCAATGAGCAAGCGCACTCCGATTCAGCGTTTGCGTGCGGCCGCGACGAAGTTCGAGGAAGAGCCGGATGCCGTCTGCGGATATTGGCGCGGCTATCTGGTTTGGGTCGAGCGCGACGACGCCGACTGCCTTTGGTACATCCGCGTGATTCATCCGGACGGCGGCTATCTGTACGACGGCTATTGGCGCGACAGCCATGGAAGAGATGGCGCGGACGCCGTCGCCGAAGCATTCGCCGGCGCGGAACTGCTGGAGGGCGACCAATGAAGCGCAGCAAGCCGCTCGTGAGCAAGACGCCGATGAAGCGCTCGGCATGGCCGCTCGCCGATCGCGCGACAGCGCTGCGGCGCTCGAAGCTGAAGGCGCGCGTGAAGAAGCCGACAGTCGCCGAAGGCTCGAAGTATCTGGCGGCGTGCGCGGGTGAAGACTGCTATCTCCGCGTGTTCGGTGTGTGCGTCGGACGCGAATCAGTCGTGCCGTGCCATTCGAACCAGTCGCAGCACGGTAAGGGCATGGGCCTCAAGGCGAAGCACGAATTCACAGTGCCGGGCTGCGCGGCGTGCCATGCATGGATAGACCAGGGAAAGGCGGCGCGCGAAGTGAAGTTCTCGACGTGGGACCGCGGATTCGCGCGCTGGGAGCCGGTGCGCGCCGCAAAGATGGGTTTGAAGGAGGAAGAGGGTGCGGTGCTTGATTCGAATACCGTCCGAGACGCGGTGGCGCACGCCACGCGGTCGCAACGGGCGGCGGTATGCCGTGGAGCCATTCAGGCTCACGAGCGCATTGGAGACGGCGGTGTACCGGCTGGCGCTCCCGAAGGTGCAGAACACGATGCAGCCGTTTGTCTGGGTGGATGCATGGATTCCAGAGGATCGGCGCGAGGGCATCCCGATCCGGGATGACGGGTGGATAGAGCCCGGCGTGTATCGCACCAGGGCGCTGATCGCAGACAACCGCAAGACACTGGCGCCGTTCCTCGCGAGCGGCATGGATGAAATGGATGTGAGGGAGATAGCGTGATCAAAGTACACAGCAGCAGAACGGACACGACGACGCATCGAGCAGTGATCGAGGACGGCGAGCTTGAGCGCCTTATCGCCTCGCACGTGGCGAACGCGGCCGGCGTCGACATCGATGCGAAGCACGTACGCGCGCAGTGCCATGTGCGCACTCAGATGGGCAGCACCAACATGAACGTCAGAGCAGAAGTGACGATCACGATCGACCACACGAAGCAACCGGGCTTGAATGAGGATGCGGGAGAGGCAGCATGAACACAATCCCCGCCAATTTCGACCCGTATTTCGCTGTCATGGGCGTGAAGCGCCGTGACTGGACTCAACCGCAACCAGCCCCACAGAAGCAATGAGCGCATTTGCCTACATCGAGGCCTCCGACGTCGATCGGCAGCTGCAGGACACGGCGGCGCGCCGGACGGAAGGATCGGACCGCCTCGTCGCCTTCGTCGGCTGCCCCTTCACCGGCATCGAGCAAGACGACGGCGAAATCCAATTTCCGTTTCCGCGCTCGCCAGACCTGCGCGAGACGCTCATCGCATGGCTCTGTCACTGGGGCTTTTCCTTCCGAGTCGAGCAGTGAAAGCGGCAACCCAGCACAAAAACCACCACGAACAACAAAGGAACAACATGCAGCCGGCCAAACACGACGGGATTTTCAAGAGCGCACAAGAAGCGATGGTCTTCGCGTGCAACTTCAGCGATCAGCAGTACGCGCTGTCGCCGATGGCAAAGATCCTGCAGCGCGGACCGTACGGCAGCGGTCGCGGCCTTTCCGGTCTGGACGGCGCGGCGCAGTCGGGCATGGTGCTGGCCGAGATGGAGAAGTTGGACAACGCCCACATCCTGATGCTGGTGGCGCGCTGCGCGCCGAAGCGCGAGCGCTGCTCATGCACGCACGCATGCTGCAGTGGTTGGAAGATGAACCCTGCCTATCGCGATGCGATCAGCCAGCTCGCGGATGTCGTCCTGAAAGAGGTGAGCGCAGAGATCACCAACCGCCGGTTCCGTGTGGCTGTGATCTCGAAGTTTTTCGGCGAAAAGATCACGATCAAGGAGGCCGCCGCTGACGCTGACCTCTCGCTGCGCACGGCAGAGCGCCACGCGGCTGCGATCAATCGGTATCTGAAGGACGGCGAGAAGGCAGCGCTGACCGCGTTCTACGCGCGCCTCGATGAGGTCGGCATGCTGATGGAGGTCGTCTAACCGGGCGCGCACGAACACGGTCATGTGTTCTACCACGGCCATGTTTGTGCGACTCATGTCGCTTGACTTCTTGACTGGCGGAAAAGACCGCCATATCATGCTATTTCATATACCGTACCAATGGTGCGAACACGAAGCCCGCGAGCCAAAAGCCGCGGGCTTTTTGCATTGGAGTCGAGCATGGCGATCCGCAAGACGAGCACGAACCCGGCGCAGGGAACGTTCGCATGGCGGGTGAAGAATGCGCGCGAGCAGATGGGCATGACACAGACTCAAGTCGCAGAAGCGTCGGGCTTGCCTCGCTGTACGGTCACCGCATGGGAACTGGAGTCGGCGAAGACGCAGCGCTTCGAGGACGTCATCAAGCTGGCGAAGGGTCTCGATGTGTCGCTCGACTACTTGGCAGGCTACTCCGATGGCTTCGGCTGCTTTCCTGTTGGTGCGGAAGTCTGACCCATCGCGATAGGCTCTACGAGCCTAGGTCGCAAACTCCTTTGTTGCAACCTGCGGGGACTGCCATGTTCGATGTCGAAGATGTGTTCGAAGGCATCAGCATCTGGTTCTGCGCCTGTGCGCGCATGACGCACGCATGGACGCTCGCGCTCGACGGTGCGTCAGCGTTCTTCGCTCAGGAGTAGCCATGCAAATGAAATTCGCCGTGACGTTCGCGTGGTGGCTGAGGCCGTACCTGCGTGTGCTCTCCGCCTGCTGTGTGCTCGCCGGCCGTGCGCCCGACGAGGTCAAGCTGGCAGCAAAGATCAAGCGCGCAACGCGCATCACGATCCAATGACGCGCCGGCTGACGACGCTCAAGCCGCGTGTCCAATCGCTGACATCAAACCGAATCCCGGTGCTCGAAGCCAAGGCAGGCACGACTGAGCGCGTGCGCGGCCGTGCATGGATGGCAACCCGGCGGCGCGTGGCGCTGACGCATGGCTATCGGTGCACCAGCTGCGGCCGCGTGTGGGATCCGAGCCGCGACCAGATAGACCACACGGTGCCGCTTGAACAGGGTGGCAGCAACGACGACTCGAACCTGCGTCCGCTGTGCGACACGTGCCACAAGGCGAAGACAGCGGCTGAGGCTGGCACGCGAGCGGGGCGCGGCAGCAGCCCGTTGTAGGCCGTCCTGAGCCGTGTGGAGTAGGTCGTCGAGGCCCCCGGGGGGTGTCGAAAGTCTAGCCGGTCGAGCCGGCGGAAACCGACCGGTTCCGCACGCGCAGAAAATTTCCCCTTTCGAGGACTTTGTTAATGGCCTTTAACAGCAAGAAGCGGGCGTTTGCCGATGCTGTTCTAGCCGGCAAGTCCAATAGGGACGCGGCAATCGCGGCAGGCTACAGTGCGGCGACCGCTTCGCAGGCAGGGTCGCGCCTTGTTAAAGACAAGGACGTCGCCGCGTACCTCGCGAAGCATCGGAAGAAGGCCCCTGCCAAACAGGCGCGCGCGAAACAGGCCCGGGCCAAGGTGCCGCCGCCGCCGCCACCACCGCCGCCGCCTGAAGAGGGCGACGAGGTGAGCGAAAAGGAGGCGATGACTCGGGCCGCCATCGCGGCCGGGTTCGATTTGCTCAAGCTGCTCACCTTTTCGGATCCGAAGCAGTTTCTGATCGCGGCGATGAACGACAAGGACGTCGAGCACCGCGTGCGCGTCACCGCCGCGACGACGCTGATGCCGTTCATGCACCAGAAGCTGGGCGAGGGCGGCAAGAAGGATGCCAAGACGGAGGCGGCGAAGAGGGCCGCGAGCAAGTTCGGCGGGCTGGCGCCGCCGCTGAAACTCGTCAATGGGAAATAGCGCATGGAATGGTCGACTGCTTGCCCAGACTGGGCCGAACGGCTCAAGACGGGGCGCTCGATCATTCCGCCGCCGATCTTTCCCGAGATGGCCGCGCAGGCGCTCGCGGTGTTCAAGGAATTGAAGATCGTCGACGCGCCGGGCAGCCCGACGTTCGGCGAATCTTCGGCGCAGTGGGTCTTCGATCTGGTTGCATCGATCTTCGGTGCGTACGACGCGGACAGCGGCCGCCGGCTTATCACCGAATGGTTCGTGTGTATCCCGAAGAAGAACAGCAAGTCGACGCTTGCTGCCGGGATCATGATGACCGCGATGATCCTCAACTGGCGGATGTCGGCGGAGTACTCGATTCTCGCGCCGACGATCGAGGTTGCGAACAACAGCTTCGCGCCGAGTCGTGACATGGTGAAGCACGAGGAAGAGCTCGACGATCTCTTCCAGGTGCAGACGCACATCAAGACGATCACGCACCGCACGAGCGGCGCGACGTTGAAGGTCGTCGCTGCCGATTCGAACACGGTTTCCGGTAAGAAGAGCGTCGGCACACTCATCGATGAAGTCTGGCTGTTCGGCAAGCAGGCGAATGCCGAAAACATGCTGCGTGAGGCAATCGGCGGTCTGGCTTCGCGGCCCGAAGGCTTCGTCATCTATCTGACGACGCAGTCAGACGATCCTCCTGCTGGCGTCTTCCGCCAGAAGCTCCAGTACGCGCGCGACGTACGGGATGGAAAGATCGTCGATAACCGGTTCGTCCCGATCATCTTCGAGCACCCGACCGACATGGTCGAGCGGAAAGAACACCTGCTCGTCGAGAACCTCGGCATGGTGAACCCGAATCTCGGGTATTCCGTCGATCAGGCGTTCCTCGAGCGCGAGTTCATGAAGGCGAAGACGGAGAGCGAAGAATCGTTCCGTGGCTTCCTCGCGAAGCACGCGAACGTCGAAATCGGTCTCGCGTTGCGATCGGACCGGTGGGCGGGATCTGAATTCTGGGAAGCGTCGGCGCGTATGCCGCAGTTGACGCTGGAGCAGCTCATCGCACGGTCCGAAGTTATCGACGTCGGAATCGACGGCGGCGGCCTTGACGACTTGCTTGGCTTCGCAGTGGTCGGGCGCGAGAAAGCCACTGGGCAGTGGCTGCTTTGGACTCACGCCTGGGCGCATCCCTCGGTGTTCGAACGCCGCAAAGAGGTCGCACCGGCCTTGCGCGACTTCGAGAAAGAGGGCGATTTGACGGTCGTCGATCAGATCGGCGATGACGTGCGCGATGTCGCCGACATCGTCGCCCACATCGAGGCGTCGGGCCTGCTCGACAAGGTCGGCGCTGACCCGGCGGGCATCGGCGGCGTGCTAGACGCGCTGGCCGACGCGGGCGTTCCCGAAGACAAGGTCATCGGTATCTCGCAGGGCTGGAAACTGTCGGGCGCGATCAAGACGGCAGAGCGGAAGCTTGCCGGCGGCGTCCTCGTGCACGGTGGACAGCGCCTGATGGCGTGGTGCGTCGGAAACGCGCGCATCGTGCCAGTTGGAAACGCCGTGAACATCACGAAACAGGCTAGCGGGACGGCAAAAATCGACCCGTTGATGGCGTCTTTCAATGCCATCACGTTGATGAGCCTTAATCCGCAAGCAGCACCACAACCGGGGATCGTTATCCTATGAGCGAAGCATTCAAGGCGGCGCAGGCGAAGGCCCGGATCCCGGGCTCGGCCGTGCTGAACGCCTGGCGCGCCGAGCATGGGCCCGCGACGACCGGGCGCATCAGCAACATCAATCAGACGCAGCAGAGCCTACCCGTGCAGGAACTGGCGAACATTCTCGCCGGCGGCGCGGTGAGTAGCGCCGGGCCGGTCGTGAACGAAGCGACTGCGATGCGCGTCTCGGCAGTGTATGCGTGCGTCGCATTGATCGCGGGCGCGATTTCGACGCTCCCGATGCAGACGTACCAGCGCACGCCGACCGGGCGCGAGCGCGTTGAGCATCCGTACTGGTGGCTGCTGAACGAACAGCCCGAGCCGAATGTGTCGGCGGCGGTGTTCTGGGAATACATGGTCGCGGCGCGGCTCTTCCACGGGGATTGCTTCGCCGAGATCGTACGGCCGTCCTTCCGCAGCAACACGATCACGGGCTTCAAGGCGCACCATCCTCTGCGCGTTGATCCGTTCCTCGATAGTCAAGCGGATCTCTGGTACCGCGTGCAGCCGCTGGTCGGTGCGTCTTATGTCGTGCATCCCGCCGACATGATCCATATCCCGAGCCTAGGATTCGACGGTCTCCGCAGCCCGAGCCCGATCACGTACGCGGCTCGACAGGCTGTGGGCACGGCGATCGCGGCCTCCGAGCACAATGCGCGCTTCTTTTCGAACGGAGCGCGGCCCGATTTCGCGCTGACGACGCCCGGCAACATGACGGAAGAGCAGGCGAAGCTGTTGCGCGCCACATGGGGCGAGCGACACGGCGGCGTCGCAAATTCGCACCTGCCCGCAATCCTCACCGGCGGCCTGCAGATCAAGGAACTGACGATGTCGCCCGTCGATGCGCAGATCCTCGAAACGAGCAAATGGGACCTCGAAGAGATCTGCCGCATCCTAGGCGTGCCGCCGTTCATGGTCGGATCGACCGAGAAGACGACGTCTTGGGGCAGCGGCGTCGAGAACATGAGCCGTGGCTTCGTGAAGTTCACGCTGCTGCGCGATCTGGTGAAGTTCAATCAGGAATTCAACCGGAAGCTCTGGCCGGTGCGGCAGAAGTACTTCGTCGAGTTCGACGTCTCCGGCATGGAGCGCGGAGACCTGAAGAGTGAGAACGAGGCGCTGCGCATCGCGCTTGGCCGCGCGGGCGAGCCCGGCTGGATGTCGCAGAACGAAGTGCGCCACATCAAGATGCTGCCGCCGATTGAAGGCGGCGACGCAATCAACCAGGGCATCACGCAGACCGAAAGCGTGACGCAAACCACCACCGAGACGGCACCGAAGCCGGCCGGCCAACCTGACGAAGGGGCAGCATGAGCAAGCTGATTCAGTTGCTGGCGAGCAATCGCAAGCCGACGCGACCGCGCGCGCTCGAAACCAGCGGCGACGAGACGACGATCTACATCTATGACGCGATCGTCGCTGACGACGAGACCGCAGCATGGTGGGGTGGCGTGTCCGCGCAATCGCTGGTCCCGGAGATCCGCGCAATCAAGAGCGGCACGGTCCATCTGCGCATCAATTCGCCGGGCGGCGATGTATTTGCCGCGCAAGCGATCGTCGCGGCCATCCGCGACACCGGCGCGAAGGTCATCGCGCATATCGACGGGGTCGCAGCGAGTGCGGCGACGGTGATCGCGTCGGCGGCGGAGGAAGTCGTCATGTCGGACGGCGCCATGTACATGATCCACTGCGCGTGGACTGTCGCGATCGGCAACGCGGAAGACCTCACATCGACCGCGGCGCTGCTCGATAAGACGGACGGCGTCATCGCTGGCCAGTATGCGAAGCGCAGCGGCAAGAGTGCCGACGAGATGAAGGCCGCAATGAGCGCGGAGACGTGGTACACGGCGCAGGAAGCCGTCGACGTCGGCCTGGCTGACCGCATCGCAGAAAACGCGCCGAGGGCTCAAGCGTCGTGGGATCTGAGCGCATATGCAAACGCCCCGAAGCCGAAGGCGGCAGCGCCCGCTCCCGAGCCGATCGACGCCATCACCGCCGAACACCGCGAGCGTCAGCAACAGCGCATGCGCATGCTGAACCGCATCAATCATCAGTGACGCGCCTCGCGCAACTGAGAACGGCCGCCTACGGGCGGTTTTTTTTCGTCCACACGACCTGCGCGAGCGGTCAACTCCACGGAGAGTCACATGAAGCTGCAACAACTGCGTGAACTGCGCAACTCGAAGGCGAAGGAAGCCAACGAGATCAACAACCGCTATCCGGCGGACCAGCGCATGCCGGCTGCAGAAGCCGAGCGCATGGATGCCATCCTGGCCGAGATCGAAGCGATCGACGCCGACATCGCGCGCGAGAATCGCCGCGCGCAGCTCGCCGCAGAAGATCCGGCTGCGCAGCATGCCGCTGCGATGAACGCCGCAACGCGCACTCCCGCCGCGCACTCGGACGAATCGCGCTCGCTGCGCGCGTTCATGGCCGGCGGCATCTCGAACATGGACGAAAGCGACCGCGCGCGCATGCTGGCGCGTCAGACGCCGGACATCCGCAACGCCATGTCGACGACGACCACCACGGAAGGCGGCTTCACGGTGGCGACCGAGTATCAGCGTTCGCTCGAAATCGCGATGCGCGCGTTCGGCGGCATGCGCCAAGTCGCGCACGCGATCCGTACGAGCACGGGCGCGGCGATGAACTTCCCGGCGACCGATCCGACGGCGGAAGAGGGCGAAATCGTCGGCCAGAACACGGCCGTGACGGGCCTCGACACGACGTTCAGCAACCTCGCGCTAAACGTGTACAAGTACTCGTCGAAGAAGATCGCGCTGCCGTTCGAGCTCGTGCAGGATTCGTTCATCGACATCGAGGCGTACATCCAGTCGCTTCTCGCGATGCGCCTGGCTCGCGTTCAGAACAAGCACTTTACGATTGGTGACGGTGCGACGCAGCCGAATGGCATCGTGACGGCTGCGGGCTCCGGCAAGGTCGGCACGACCGGCCAGACGCTGACGGTGGTCTACGATGACCTCGTCGATCTCGAACACTCGATCGATCCGGCGTATCGCAGCCAGCCCGGTGTCGGCTACATGATGCACGACTCGTCGCTGCGCGTGATTCGCAAGATCAAGGACGGCCAAGGCCGCCCGATCTTCGTCCCGGGCTACGAAGCGAACGCCATGATCGAAGGCGGCGCGCCTGATCGCCTGATGGGCCGTCCGATCACTATCAACCAGCACATGCCGGTGATGGCTGCGAACGCGAAATCGATCCTCTTCGGCCAGTTCTCGAAGTACGTCATCCGCGACGTGATGGATCTGACGCTGTTCCGCATGACCGACTCGGCGTTCACGTTGAACGGTCAAGTCGGCTTCGTCGGCTTCTTGCGCACCGGTGGCAACCTGATCGACGTCGGCGGCGCGGTCAAGTACTACCAGAACTCGGCGACCTAATCGGTCATCCTCCATCGCGCGGCGGGCTTCTGCTCGCCGCTTTTGCTTCCACAGGAGCGATACATGGCAAAGGCAAAAACCGCGCAGGCGCGCGTGCTGGCCGACAATCCCAGCCTCGGGATCAAGTGCGGCCAGATCGTCGAGGGTCCGGAGAAGGTCATCAAGGCGCTGGGCGATGCGGGCGCTGTCGATGCGCATCCCGACGCGCTGGAATACGCAACGCAACAGGGTGCCGAGGTCGTCGAGTTGGACGATCCGGACGCTGCCGCCGAACTTGCCGCGGCGGTGACCGAGGAAGTGCCGGCCCCCGCGACCGAAACCACGACGACGGAGTAACGCATGGGCCTCCGAATGACGCAGGGGCCGGCCGAGGAACCGGTGTCGCTTCAGGAGGCGAAGCTTCACCTGAATCTCGATCTCGACGACGACACCTGGGATGCCAAGATTCAGAGCCTGATCACCGCCGCGCGCGTGCACGCCGAAAACGTGTGTCGCCGCGTGTTTGTGACGCAAAAGTACGACTTGTATCTGGACTCGTTCCCGACCAATGCGTGCCTGGGCATACCGATCTTCGATTGGCCGGTCGATCATCTGCCGTCTACGTGGATGACCGATCGCAGCTTCTCGATCCGCTTTCGCGGACGCAAAATCGAACTGCCGTTTCCGCGGCTTCAGTCAGTCGACGGCATCACGTATTTCGACGGGAGCGGATCCAGTCAGACGCTCGACCCATCTCTCTATCTCGTCGATGAGGTCAGCGAGCCGGGCATCGTGACGCCCGCACCGGGCGCGGACTGGCCCAAAGCTGAGCATCGTCCGAACGCCGTCAAGATCAGCTTCACCGCAGGCTACGGCACTGCGACGGACGTTCCAGACGGCATCAAGACGTGGATGCTTCTGCGCGTCGGCTCGTTGTTCGAGAACCGCGAAGAGGTGTCTGTCGCATATCGAGTGACGGTGCAGGCGTTGCCGTATGTGGACTCGCTTCTCGACCCGTACCGGGTCATGGGGTATGCCTGATGCGAATCGGAGACTTCAATCGACGCGCGACGATTCAAGCGCGCGCGTCGGGTTTCGATGAAGCGGGGCAGCCGCTCACGGACTGGGCCGATTTCGCGAGCAAGGTCCCCTGCAACGTGAGCACGAAATCCGGCAAGGCTCAGATCGCAAGCGGCGCAGAGGTAAGCGTCGTTCAGGCGGTCGTCCAAATTCGTTGGCGAACGGACATCACCGAAGGCATGCGCGTCCTGTACAACGGCGACGTGTTCAAGATCAACGCGGTGATGCCCGACTATGCCGGGCGGCGCTTCGTAGATCTCGTATGCGAGGTGGCGAAGTGAGTCTCACGATCAAGGCGAACCTCGCGGGCGTTGATGCCTTGTTCGATCAACTCGGCGACGAAGTCGAAGAGGCGGCGCGCCCGGCGGCGCAAGCAGCCGCACAGGTGCTCTACGACGCCGTGATGCTTAACGTCGCGAGCCTTGGGCGCGTGACGGGCAATCTCGCGCAGTCGATCTATCAGGTCTACAGCAAGGACGAATCAGGCCCGGCGAGGGCGACGTATCACGTCAGCTGGAACCATCGCAAAGCGCCGCATGGCTGGCTCGTCGAGAACGGCCACTTCCAGAAGTACGCGGTCTACCTCGGCAAGGACGGCAAGTGGTACACGAACAAGAAGGCTCCGCTGCCGGAACCAAAGCACGTCGCAGCGCGGCCGTTCGTGCGGCCTGCGCAGGCGCTCTTCCCGCAAGCGATGAAGGCTGCCGAGGCTGAATTGCTCGAGCGGATCAACAGGGGCAAAGCATGAGCATCGGAACAAAGATCGTCGCGCTACTGTCTCCGCTCGTCGCAGGGCGTGTCTTTCCGGACCGTGCGCCGTTTGGCACCGCGCGGCCTTACGTCACCTATCAGCAAATCGGCGGCCATGTCGTAATCCCGCTCGCGAAAGAGGTGGCCGACGTCGAGAACGGCTTCATTCAGGTGAATGTGTGGTGCGATCGCCGCACCGATGCGGATGCGCTCGCGAATCAAGTCGAGGCTGCTTTAATCACGGCCGAAGTGTTCAATGCGAAGCCGATGGCCGGACAGATCTCGACGAGCGACGAAGAGCTTGACCGCTACGGAAAACAGCAAGATTTCTCGATCTGGTCCGCTCGATAGGACCGAAACCCAAACGCCCGCACTGCGCGGGCTTTTCTTTGCCCGCAAGGGCGCGACATACCCGCCTTGTGCGGGTTTTTTCATTTGAAGGAGCCCCACATGGGTTACAGCTTCCCCGAAGGTTCGAAGTTCTTTTTCAGTGAGACCTTCGCGTCCGCGAAAGCCATCACCGCGCTGTCGAACGCGAATCCGGCCGTTGCAACGTCGGCTGCGCACGGCTTCGTCGATGGCAATGAAATCCTGCTGTCTTCCGGCTGGGAAGACGCCGGCGACAGCGTCTTCGTGGTCGATCAGTTGACCACGGATTCGTTCGCCATCAAGAGCCTGAACACCTCCGACACGAAGTGGTATTCGCCGGGCGGCGGCGTCGGCAGCGCGCAGCTCATCAGCAACTGGATCGAGATCCCGCAGATCCTGACCATCTCGACGAGCGGTGGTGACCCGAAGTTCACGACCGTCGCGCCGCTCGGTCGCCGCAACGCGGTCAACATCCCGACGGGCTTCAACGCCTCGGGCATCACGCTTTCGCTTGCGCACGACGAGTCGAACGCGAATTTTCAGGAAATGAAAGACATCTCGCGCTCGCTGCGGCCGGTGGCTTTCAAGATGACGCTGTCGGGCGGCGTCGCGAGCTACGGCTACGGCTACCTCGCCGTGTCGGAAATCCCGCAGCTCAACGCGAACCAGGTGAACACGGTCACGGCCTCGTTCTCGCTGCTCGGCAAGGCGATGAGCTACGCATCGTAAGAGTCTCCTCGGGCTTTCAGCCCTTCCTCGCCGGGTTCGCCCGGCGGGGTTCTTTCCATACCAATATTTCGAGGATAAAAAATCATGCCGAAGATCAAACTGGGTCAGCGTCCGCAAAGCTTCAAACGCGTCGTCAAGTTCAAGATGCTGGACGGCGCCGAGGCGTCGATCGAAGTTTCGTACAAGTACCGCACGCGTACGGAGTTCGGCGCATTTATCGACGAGATCGCGGCGGCGGCCAAAGCGGAGCGTCCCGAGGGCGACGATTTCTCGGTCGCCGCGATCTGGGAAAAGATCGGCAGCGGCAACGCCGACTACATCATGCAGGCCGTCGACGGCTGGAATCTCGATGAAGAGTTCACGCGCGAGAACGTGCAGCAGCTCGCCGACGAACTGCCGGCCGCAGTGATCGCGATCATCGACTCCTACCGCGATGCCATCACGCAGGGCCGCCTGGGAAACTGACCGAGGCGGCGGACGTCCTTTACCGCCCGCCGCTCAAGGGCCCGGCAAACCCGTTCGACATCGGCCAACTCCTGCGAAAGGATGAGGCCGACGTCTGGCCCGAGAACTACGCGGCGGTGATGCTGTTCATCCGCCTCGCGACGCAATGGCGGAGCGGCATGGCCGGCCCCACTGGCCTCGATTACTGCGCGGTGCTCGCGGTAATCGATCGCATGGGGCTCGACGCGGCGGCGTCCGACCAGCTTTTCGAGGACGTGCGGCATCTGGAGCGTGCCGCGTTGGACGTTATGCGCGAAAGCGCGGAGTAGCACGAACCCGCTTCGGCGGGTTTTTCTTTTCTGGCCTGCCGATGCAGGTCTTTGCGAGTGAGAAAGCATGGCGACTGACGATCGTAAAATCCAGCTGGGCGTAAGTGTGGATGCGACCGAAGCCCGCCAAGGCTTCGAAGACGTAAAGAACAGTGCGCGCGAGATGGCGCAAGCCGTCGTCACGCAAGGCAATACGGCAGGCAAGGCAGTCGATTCGATCGGCAGCGGCGGCGCGAATTCGGCATCGAAGGTCGAGGCCGCGACGCGCAGCATGATCCAGTCGATCCAGCGCACGACCGCGGCGATGGAGGCCGGGAGCAAGTCGAGCTCCGCCTACTATGAGGCGCTCGCCTCGCAGCGCGGCATCCCGACCGATGCGCTCAGTCCGTATCTCGCGCAACTGGACGCCGCACGCGCGAAGCAAGACGCGGCTGCCGACTCGATGTCGAACGTCGACAAGGCCGCGCAGAAGTTCATGCAGACGCTGCAAAGCGAGGCGCAGGCGCTCAAAGACGAGGCCGCCACCTTCGGAATGACCAAGACCGAAGTGCTCGCGTATCAAGCCGCGAAGCTCGGCATCTCGCAATCGGCTGCGCCGTTCATTGAACAGATCAACCGCGAGCAGGCCGCCCTGCGGGCGCTGCGCGAGTCGACGGTGAGTGCGTCGGCTGCGGTGAACGCATTCGGTGAGACGGAGGCGCAGGCCGCGGCGCGCATCAGCGACATGGTCGCGCGCTCGCGCGAAGTGCAAGCGGCAATGACCGCAACCGCGAGCGCTGCCGCGACGGGCGCGGGTGGCGTTGGCGCGCTCGGCGCGTCGGCGGATCAGGTGCGCTCGAACCTGACGGCGCAGACCGCCGCGATGTCGTCGACGACGCGTGAGCTTGCGGCGGTCAATGAAGCGATGGATCAATTCCGCGCATCGGCCGCGCAGGGCACCACCAGCTTCGACGCGCTTTATCAGCAGTTCCAGCGCCTCGATCTGCTGATGGCGAAGGGCAAGGTGACTGTCGAGCAGTACGACGCCGCGACGGCGCAGCTGTGGAAGGACGAGGACCGTCTTGCGCAGCAATTGAGTTCGCTGACCGGGCGTTACGACCCGATCGACGCCGCCGCGCGCAAGCTGGCGGCCGATCAGGCAATCCTCGAAGACGCATTCAAGAACGGCCAGGTGTCGGCGGAGCAGTATTCGAAGACGCTGGCCGGTATCGAAGCGGACAAGGCATCGGTGCAGCTTCGCAATCTCGCGCAGCAAGAAGCCGCGCTTGAGAAAGCGATGAAGTCTGGTCAGGTGTCGATGGCCGACTACAAGAAGTCGCTCGCCGACATCAATGCCAGTAAGGCAGGCCTCGCCGAAATCGCGAACGGCGCAAACGACGGCGCGAAGGCGATGGACGGCTTTGGTACGCACACGAAAGCGGCGCGCACGGAGATGCTGCGCCTGGCGAACGATCTCGCGACCGGAAACTTCGGTCGATTCGAGCAGAGCGCGATGGTGCTCGCGGAACAGATGGACTTGCTCGGCAAGGTGGCTTCGCCGACCGGCGTCGCAATTCTCGGCGTCGCCGCGGCTGTTGGCGGCTTCGTGGCCGCCACCGTCCATGTGCAATCGCAGCTCGACGAGATGAACCGGGCGCTGGTGATGACCGGCGACTACGCCGGGACGACGGTCGACGGGCTTCGCGACATGGCGCAGCAGGCGACTGCCGGCGGAGCGAGCATCAATGTCGCTACCGAAGCTATCACCAAGCTGGCAGCGACTGGTCGCCTGACTGCGGACGAAATCGGACAGATCGGCCAGGCGACGGCGGACGCCGCGACGTACATGGGCGTATCCGTCGATAAGATGGTCGAGATGTTCGGCCAGCTGGCCAAGGATCCCGCGAAGGCGGCCCAGACGCTCAATGAGCAGTATCACTTCCTGACGGTCTCGACCTACGACCAGATCACGGCCCTCGAAAAGCAGGGTGACGCGACGGGCGCCGCGCAAGTCGCCGTCGAAGCCTTCTCGAAGGCGATGGAAGAGCGCACGCAGGACATCGCCAAGAATGAAGGCATCATCCTGCAGGGCTGGCGCGACATCCGAAACGCGATCTCAGAAGCGATCGAGGCGGTGGGCACGTTCGGCGCGACCGCGACGCCCGGCCAAGTGGTCGCACGCCTGCAGGCGAACAAGGCGGCGCGCCTGCCGATCGGTCAGTGGGACGACAGCGACGAGGCCGAACTGCAGAAGGCCATCGGCAGCTACAACGACGCGCTGGCGAAGGCGCGGGAGAAAGCTGCGGCGGATCGCCACAATCAGGAAGTCATCGACGCGAAGCGTTCGTATGACACGTGGAATTCGCAGTTTGCGACGCCTGCTGAAAAGCGGGCAAAGGAGATCCAGACCTACATCGATACGATCGCGACGCCGCTCGGTCTGAGTGCGGATCAGCAGCTTGCGGACGAAGCGAAGATCGACGACAAGTACAAGGACAAGAAAAGCAGCACGCGTGGCGCTGGCCTTGTCGACCGGACTGCGCTGACCGGCGATGTGCAGGCAATCAAGGATGCGCTCGCGGAGCAGATCGCGGCGGTCACTGCTGCGGAGAAGCAACTCGACACGCTGTTCAAGGGTGGCGGCATCAGCATCGCCTCCTACTATCAGCAGTCGCGGGACCTGATCGCGCAGCGCGCGACCGATGAGATCGACGCCTACAACAAGGAGGCGGCGGTTCTCTCGAAGGGTCTCAACGATCAGAAGCTGAGCGCGCAGCAGCGAGCGCAGATCAATAACCAGATCCGCCAGGATCAGGCGAAGGCATCGAAGGCGACCGAGCAATTCTTCAACGCGATCGCGGAATCGGCTGCGAAGGAAGACGAGCTCTGGCAGAAGTATGGTCAGTCGCAGCTCGATGTGATGCAGAAGCAGATCGACGCCGCTAATCAGCAGGACCAGTCGCTGAAGGATCAGATCGACACCTTCGGTATGGGCAAGGCCGCGATCGATGCCCTAAAGGCGTCGCGCGCGGACGATACGGTGGCCGCGCTGGAGCAGGGCCGCGCGATCGCACTGATGCAGAACGATCTCGCGGACACGCAGCCGTGGGATGACGCGATCACGAAGGCGAAGCAGCTTGCGGCAGCGCTGCACGGCGTCGCCGACGACCAGGCGATTCTCGATCAGAAGGAGGCGGTGAAGAAGGCGGCAGATCAGGCCGTGCAGGACTGGAAGAGCGCCGCAAACTCCATCGAGTCGGGCATCACCAACGCGCTGATGAATGGCTTCAACAGCGGCAAGAGCTTCGGGCAGCAACTGGTCGATTCGCTTAAGGCGATGTTCAAGACGCTCGTACTGCAGCCGATCATTTCGCCGATCGCGGGTGGCGCGGCATCGATGATGTACCCGGGCGGCGCGCAAGCGTACGCGCAGCAGAATCCGAACAGCCCGATGACGAGCCTGCTGCAGAACCCGTACGGCACGTACCAGAAGCTGTCGAAGGCCTACGACACAGTCGTGAACTGGATTCAGGGATACGGCGGCGCGTCGACGGCGCTTGGATCTGCTGCCATCGCTGGCGCTAGTTCTGGCGCGCTGTCGGCCGGCGGGGCGACGCTCGGCGGGTTGAGCGGTGCGATCGGTGGCGACGTGGCGGCGAGCGCTGGCACTTACGGCGCGTCGCTGGGCGCGAATGCTTACGGCTTCACAGCGGGCAGCACCAGCGGAAGTCTCGGACTCGGCGGCACGCTTGGGTCGAGCGCTGGCCTGATGTATGGCGGTGCTGGTCTGCTCGGTGGCCTGGCCGGCGGCGCGCTGTTCGGCAACAAGGGCTATTCCAGCCTTGGCGGCTCGCTCGGCGCGATGGGCGGTCTCGCGCTCGGTGCATCGACTGCTGTGGCAGGCACGACCATCGGCGCGTCGCTCGGCTCGCTTGCTGGACCGATTGGTGCAATCGCAGGCATGGTGCTCGGCTCCGCGCTCGGCTCGCTGATTGGCGGTGGCGAGACGCGCTACGGCGCTTCGTACACGTCGGATGGTACGACAGCGACGAAGTTTGCCGGGCCGTCCGGCGGCGATCCGGGAGCCGATCAGGTCACTCAGCAGATCAACGCTACGTATTCGACGATTCAGTCGATGGCGAGCCAACTCGGCGGCGACATCTCGGGCCTTGGGCAATACAAGGCGAGCTACGAGATCAGCCCAAGCAAGGGAAATTCGTTCGTATCTGCTGGTTTTACGAACGGATCGGACTGGTACCCCGATCGTCAGGATTTGAGTGGCGTCAAGGACTCTGCCACCGTCTTGGACGACTTCAGCTTGCAGCTGCAGCGCTCGATCATCACCTCGCTGAAGAAGGCGAATCTCGATACGCCGTATGCGGATTTGCTGAGCGGTGTCGATGCGTCGACGATGTCGGCGACGGACATCACTGCGCTTGTCAACGAGCTGAGCGCGTTGAAGTCGATGTTCGACTCGTTCAAGAATCTCGGAAGTGATTTCGACAACCTGAAGAATGCGTCGACCAACGCTAAGTACAACATCATCCAGCTCGCGGGCGGTATCGACTCGCTGAATTCGAGCACCTCGTACTTCTATCAGCACTTCACGGATGCGGGTACGCAGGTGGTCGACCAGGCGAAGTCGCTTGCGGACCAGATGAGTGCGCTGGGCTACACGGGCATCAACACCCGCGATCAGTTTAAGGATCTCGTCGAGTCGCTCGATTTGTCGACCGATGCGGGGCAGAAGGCATACGTCTCGCTCCTGAACCTTGCTCCTGCGTTCGATGCTGTTGCGACGGCGGCTGAAACCGCCATCAAGACGGCCTACGACACGCAGTCCCAAGCGCTCACGACGTTCCGCGATCAGCTTGTGTCGTTCCGTGCGTCGCTGGTGTCTGGCGATTTGGCCGATTTGTCTCCGGAGACGCAATACAACAGCGCGAAGGCGACTTATCAGGATCTTCTCGCCAAGGCCAATGCGGGCGATACGACGGCGCAGGGTGGCCTGACGCAGGCGGCGCAAGACTTCCTCAGCGCATCGAAGGCGTACAACGCGAGCTCGTCGCAGTACCAGTCGGATCTGGCGAGCGTGTTGGACTCCATCGACGCCGCAAAGTCAAACGCGGATCAGCAGCTCGACCTGATGAAGCAGCAGGTCGCCGGGATCATCGACATCAACGATTCCGTCATCACGCTGGCGCAGGCGCTCGAAGCGTATAAGACCGGCACGCCGGTGGACGGCTCGCACGCAGGCGGTCTGTATCGGGTGCCGTTCGACGGCTATATCGCCGAGCTTCACCAAGGCGAGCGCGTGCTTACGGCAGCAGAAGCAAAGCAGGCCGATACCGCGCTTAGCGGCGCGTCGGTTTCGGTGCCAGCGGTCGATCTTGCGCGTTATCAGCAGCGCGATACCGACGCATTGCTGACCGAGCTGAAGGCGCAGCGCGAGCAGAACGCGAAGCAGACTGAAGTGATCGCGAAATTGCTTGCGGCGCGGCTGCAGCAGGCCGACACGCAGGCGAAGGACGATGCGCAGCGGATGGATCAGCAAACCGCGCTGCTACAACAGCAAAAGAGGCCAGGGCAAGCATGATCATTGCGATGGAAGCTGATGCGTATCACCTGCCCTCGGGGACAGTGAAAACGCTGTATTTCTCGGAAGCCGGTTTCACAACCCGGCCTGACGATATGCCGCCGAATGTCTATTTCGATCCGGTTATCAAGACGCCGCCGACGCTCGATAGGCTTCTCTTCGACGGCGCGGCCACATCCGGAGCAACGAAAGTGACCGTGGGCAACGTCCTTCTGGTCAATGAGGACGGTCATCTAGACGCCCTCGCGACAGACTACGCGTTCTCCGGTCGACGATTCGTCGTGAAGATGAGCGACGACGTCGAAACGCCCTATGCGGAGTGGACTGTCGTGATGACCGGGACTCTGTCCGATGTGTCGGTGCAAGACTCCGGCGTCTCGATAGTGATCGAAGATCGCCTCGCCGATCTGACGATCGGCAACCGTCCGAAGTATCTCGGCAATAACGTGCTGCCAGACGGTATCGAGGGGACGAAGGACGATCTTAAGGATCGCGTGAAGCCGCGTGTGTATGGCGCCGTACAGAATGTCTCGGCTCTCTGCGTGAACACATCGAAGCTCATCTACCAGGTGAGCGACGCCGCGTGCACGGTGAGCGCCGCATACGACAACGGCGTGGCGCTGACGCGCGCGACGGACTATGCGAGCGTCGCCGATATGCTCGCGACTGCACCGGCAGCGGGTTCGATTCGGTGCTTCGCCGGGTATTTCCGGCTCGGCGCCGCGCCGGTTGGCACGGTGACGTGCGACGCGAGCAGCTCTGCGGTTCGCGCGGCGGACATCTTGCTCGCGATCGCCCACGATGCCGCGGTCCCCGACGCTGATCTTTCGCTGACGGACGCAGCCGCGCTGAATGCGACGAACGGCGCGACGGTGGGCGTTTGGGCCGACTCGGACGCGACGCCGCAAGAGCTTATGGATCTCGTCGCCGGATCGATTGGCGCTTGGTACGGGTTCGACCGGCTCAGTCGTCTTCGGATGGGACGACTAGAGGCGCCAGCCGGAAGCCCGCGCGCGACGTGGGGGCAAGAGACGCAGATGGCGCTGAGCATCCGCTACGCAGGCGTGCCGGCCTGGAGCGTTACGATCAACTACGCGCGCAATTACACCGTCCAGACCGACGTTGCTGGATCGGCTGCGCGTACCGCCGCGTGGCTCGCGCTCGAATACCGGTCGTCGGTGCAGGATGACGCGACGATCAAGGTGCCATGGCCCCACGCAGACGAATTGAGCTTCGATACCGGGCTCAGCAGTGAATCAGACGCCGTTGCGGAATCGCAGCGGCGTCTTGCTTTGTACGGCACGCGACGTCTTACGCTCGACGTCGACATTCCGGTGAGCGAGCTGGGCGCGGTTGATCTCGGTGATGTCGTGGCGCTCGACACGCCGCGATTCGGGCTGCAGGGCAAGTTACTGCGCGTGATCGGCATCAACAGCGGCTTCGCGCACGGGCGCGCAGCGCTCGTTTTATGGGGATAGTGGATGGCGAAAATCATGCTCGGCTTCCCGAACCAGACGGATGTCGCAACGCTGTCCGGTGGTTCGTGGCAGGTGCCGCTTACAAATTTACAGGATGCTCGACTGTCGCGCGTGGCGCGCAGCACGACGGCATTGAAGGTCGATGCGCAATTCGATGTAGACCTCGGCATTCCGCGCAAGCTTTCCATGTTCGCGATGGTCCGGCACAACATGTCTCTGAATGGGCGGTATCGGGTTCGCGTCTCGCGTACTCCGGACTTCGCGACGACCTTGTTCGATTCGAATGTCAGCGATCCGATCTCGGGCTCGGTCTGGCGGCAGGCATGGCCTCGGCTCTACAGTCCGTCGATGCTCGACTGGGAAGATCCGAACTGGTGGGATGGTCGTCTTCCCGAAGATCAGCGGAAGAGCTATCCGGCGCTGATCTTGTGCATCTCGAAGACGCCAGTCTTCGGACGGTATATCCGCTTCGAATTCGACGACGAAGCGAACCTCGATGGGTACCTCGAATTTGGCCGGGTGTTCGTGTCGCAAGCGTGGACGCCAAAAATCAACGCGAGCTACGGCGCGTCGCTCGGCTGGGAGTTCGACACGACGATGGATCGCGCGGTTGACGGCACACCGTATTTCGATCGCAAGACCGGGCGGCGAGTGCAGAAATTCTCCTTCGACGCTCTGTCTGATGACGAAGCGTACGGCCGCATATTCGAGATGCAGCGCGCGGCCGGGGTCGATCAAGAACTGATGTTCGCATTCGACCACGATGACCCGATCAATCTCCTTCGTCATTCCTTTCTCGCGCGTATGCGCCAGATCAATCCCCTGCAGTTGTCTTTCCTAAACAACCACACGAACGCGTACGAGCTCGAGGAAATCCGATGAGTCAAGTTACCTTCCCGCTTACCGGAAATTCGTATTCCGATGACGGCAGCACCGGCCGCGACATGCTCAATGGCGGGCATACCGAATTCTTGCTTCCGATGCTGCAAGAGACCGTCGCCACAGTGCAGATCGCCATTGAGAATGCAGGCGGTTCGAGCGGTTCGAGTGACGCCGCTGCTGCCTCTGCGGCGGCAGCAGCGGCCAGCGCAGCGCAGGCGGCAAGCGACCGCGCGTCCGCCGCCGCTTCGGCTGCCGCCGCGCATGCTGACGCCGCGACCGTCCATATCCCACTGCTGGCGAGCAACGCCCGGAAGGTGCTCCAGGTCGGCACCGACGAGTCGGCTATGGTGTGGGATCACATCGGCTCGTCGGCGCTGCCGGACGGTAGCATCTTCGGTGATCTCATAAAGGCGGGTTTGAGCAGGGTCGTGGATTCGATCGCAACGCTGCGTGCTCTGAATCACACGTATTACCAGCGCGCATTTGTGACCGGCTACTACGGGGCCGGTGATGGAGGCGGCGGCGCGTATCGGTACGACGCGAGCGATACGACGAGTGCGGACAACGGCGGCTCGATCATCGTTGCGACCGATGGCGGGCGGTGGAAGCTGGTGTTCAATGGTTCTCTCGACGTGCGTCAGTTCGGCGCAAAGGGCGATAGCAGCACCGACGATACCGCCGCGGTGAACAAAGCGACCGCCGCGCTCGCGGCAGCCGGCGGGGGCACTCTGTACTTCTCGGCCGCGCCGGCGGGCGTCGCAGGCGGACGTTTCGTGCTGAACGGCGTTGTCGTGAATACGCCGAATGTCACCTGGCAAGGCACGCGCTCGCCGAATGGCGGTCTGCTTGTTCAGCAGGTCACCCTCATCAAACAGTCGGGCTTCACGGCGCGGCATCTTGACTGCCAATTCTCCGGCTCCCTAAATGGCAGTTCGACGGCGTGCTTCATCGTCTACAGCACGACCCTTACGCTCAGGGACTTCCTGTTCGAGTACTGCACGTTCAACGGATTTTTCTATTCGGTCGACTTCCTCGGCATCCTCGATCCGGTGCCGAACGCAGACGCGCAGCACCTGCAGAACCCGATCTACAACACGAAGATCCTTTTCTGTAAATCGACCGCGCCGGTAGGACAGAATTCGGGGCACTTCCAACACCAGTCCGTGTATGGATGTCTCGTCATGGGGTGTGAGACGTACAACGGCCAGAACTGCTCGTCTTATAACTTCACTCGCGACTGCCGTGACATCAGGGTCATCGGCAACTACGACGAAAGCAGCGCGTGGGGTGCGGTCGAGATCGAGAACTGCCCGCTCGCAAATGCGACTGTTTCCGGAAACACATTTGAATCGACGGTGGAGATCTACGCTTCGATCTGGGTTGACGATTCGGCCTCAGTGACTGTGTACGGGAACTCGGTGCGAGGCATCCTGAAGGCTAGTAGCGAGAACGCCGCACCGGCAATGGGCGCTCAGTACGCGACAGAAGTTTGCCCGGTCACCACGGCTTACTTCCAGAACAACACTGCTCGGTCTGCACAAGTGATGACCTTCGGCCCGACGTATGTGAGCGGGTCGATGAATGTGGACTTCAAGGACAATACGTTCACGACATCAGGAACACAGGCAATTCAAACCGATCAGTACTTCACCAAAGGGACGATCTCAGGGAATCGACTGTCGGGTGCGCCCAGCTTCTTCTGCAACTTCTCGCAGTTGCAGGCAAGCTCAAGTGTGAAGTTGCACGATAACGTGACGGGGGGCATTCCTTGTTCGTTGTCGGGAAGCTCTGCAGGGGTCAATGCCTACAACAACGATTTCATCTGGACCGGTGTTCAGACGGAGACGAACCTGCCCGGTATGAATATCGCCCAGGGCGTCATCAAGTTGCCCTCCGTCACGCAAACCAACATTGCCGCAGGCGCGTCAGCCAATTTCGCTTTCACGACGTATCAAGCGTTGACGCAATTCGCGATGACGGCCTTCGCTTTCCGCTGTCTGTGTCGGTCCGGCGATACGCCGGCAAACGATTATGTGAAGTTCGATGTCTTCATCTCGGACGAAAGCGGCACGCCTGTCTGCACGGTCTCGCCACTGAGCAAGCTGGCGACCAATAACGCGAGCAATTTCAGCGTAGCGGCTTCGATCTCAGGTGCCGTGCTTACCGTAACCGTCACTAATAGCAACGCCTCAAAGCTGCTGAGCGTGACGATGTTCTGCGAAAACCTGATGCGAATCTGAGGTTGCACCAGGCTCTTCTTATAACCGCCTTCGGGCGGTTTTTTCATTTCTGGAACCCCAATGAGAGATGCCGCATCCGCTGTCTTGAAGACTGCGCCGCCCGTTTCGATTGTCGGAGCCTACCTCCGCGGCATTCACATCGCTGACGTCGTGATGATCCTGACGTTGATCTACACCACTCTCCAAATTTACGTGCTTGTGCGAGACAAGCTGGTGCGCCAATGAGAGCTGAAAACCTACAGAAGTTGATCGCGGAGCTGCGGCGGGACGAGGGCGTGCGCTATTCAACCTACAACGACACGAAGGGGATCCCGACTGTCGGCGTAGGGCACAACCTGCAGGCGAAGCCGTTGCCGACCGGCTGGAAATGTCCACTAAACGACGTCCAAGTGAACTCGCTGCTCGATGATGATCTGGCGGACGTGTTCTGCGACCTCGATCGCAGCCTGCCGTGGTGGAGCGATCTCAACGACGTGCGTCAGCGCGTCCTCGCTAACATGGCGTTCAATCTGGGCATCACGAAGTTGCTCGGATTCCGCAACACGCTAGCTGCGATGCGCCAAGGAAAATTCGATGCGGCCGCTGACGGGATGTTGAATTCCGCTTGGGCTACTCAAGTGAAAGTCCGGGCAAATCGTCTGGCCGATATGATGCGTAAGGGGGCGTGATGGATTGGAAATCGATACTCGGGGGCGTTGCACCGACGTTGGCGACCGCGCTGTCCGTAGTCGGCGGCCCTGCGGGGATGGTGGCGGGTGCCGCGTTGCGTGCGGTGAGCGGCGCAGTTCTCGGGCATGAGGATGGAACGACCGACCAGGTGACGCAGGCGATTCAGGCGGGCCTGTCGCCCGACGCAATCGCGGCGCTTCAGAAGGCGGACAACGACTTCAAGGTAGCGATGGCGCAGATCAGCGCGGCGACCGCACAGAAGGAGATTGAAGCCGCATCGAGCGCAATCGGGGATGTCAACGAGACGATGCAGGCTGAAGCGAAGGCTGATCACTGGCCGTCATACACGTGGCGTCCGTTCATCGGCTTTATGTTTGGCCTCTACGTGGGCTCGCTGTTCGTGCTGCCGCTCTTTCATGTGCAGCCGGTCACGTTGTCGGCTGATATGACGCTGACGATCGCGGCGGTTCTGGGTGTCGCCTCGTTCTTTCGCGGAAAAGCGCAAGCAGATCCCCGCGTACAATCCGACAGTCGTGGTTAGGCTAGTTGAGCGTGAAGGGTCGCCGCGCGAAGTTTATCGGCGGCCTTAAGGTAGAACGCATCGGAGTAGTGAAACGGAGCAGGTCCCCAGCGATGCGTTGACGCGCACTGCATCAATCCATCCTCGTACTCGAAGAACTGATGCGGCGCGAGGTCGTTCGCCATGATGGCGTACATCGTCGCGAGCGCATCATTCGCCGCGTTGATTTGGTCGTTCGTTTGGTTCGGGAATGTGGCGCCATCCGATGTCTCCTTCTGCCAGAACACCATATTGACGCGGACAGTTTTTAACCTGTCGTGCTGGATAAGCATATTCACGAGCGAATTCCAGCCGCTCTTCCAGCGGCGAAACCACTCGTCAGATCCGGAAGCGATCCTTTTGAAGGAGGGTATTTCCTTCAGCGCACCGCTTTTTAAAAATTCCAAGGACGCGGTGCATAGCTGGCCTGACCCGACTTCGATGAGATCGAACCGCTCATCAATAAGGTCCATCAGGATAAAGTCGGAACCAATTGCCTCGATCTCCCGGCGCGCGGACTTTGTAATATCGAGATTGACCAACCGCCGTTGGAACGGCGATTCGAGGCGCTTGCTGAAAGTGTCGGCAAACGGCTGCTTAGCGAATAAGCTTGCGACTGACGTCCGCGCCAAATATCGAACGAGCTCAAATTCGCCGGCCTCCGTGTAGTTGAGCACATCGCGTGACACGCAACTGCCCAAGACAAGGATTCGAGGTTTCGTTGTGTCGGACATGGCAATGTAATTCCGATTGTGATTCCGAGTGTTTCGCACCCGAATTGTAATGCCTTGTAATTTTTATGGAAGCGCGAAGGCTGCTCAATCTGAAAGGGAGAAAGAGCTTGATGGAAAGACTGATGTCGTGGATAGCCGCGGCGCGCTGGCGAATGTCTCTATCGCATTGCGCTGAGGGGCTTTTTATTCAAGTCCCAGTTGGGCTGTTGTTCGACTTCCGCGTCGGCGCGCTCGCCGTCGTCGTCTGGTACTGGTCGCGCAAGAAATTGGAGGCTGAGATCGATGCGGAGAAGCCAGGGCAAACGCACGTCGACACTTGGACGGTCGGCTGGTTTCCTTGGCAGTGGGACCGCTACATGGTCCTCGATGTCGTCCTCCCGGCCATCTCATCAGCTGCAATTTCAGCCGCCGCGGGCCACTATCAAGGGCCGATTATCGCGGTGCTTTGTGGGTCCTGAAAGATGGGCGGCGCTCGACATTGCTTTTCATCGTCGGAACCCGTCTCCCGTGCCCAGAACGCACAGCCGTTCTCTGGCATGGCGTTACGTGGTCGCCCAGTTCGAAGTCGCGTGAGCGTTGCGCCCAGGAGTTCCCGTTCAGGGCTCTTTGCGATACCGGTAGTTTTTGCACCAGAAGCGCGTTTCGCCTCCCGGCTGATGCTGAAAAAGAGCTACAGAAGCCAGCGCTTTCTGCCGTGACAATGTTTGAATTTCTTGCCGCTTCCACAAGAGCACGGCGAATTCTGTGACTGCGTTTCCTGCGACCGGAGCTTCATTGGGCGAGCGGCCGGGAAAGTGTCTGCGCGCTCTCGTTGAGCAGGCACAGCCTGAAGCAGTCGCTCGTTCACGATGCGCTCGACGTCCGCTTCGCTAACGGAATGTTGAAACAGTGGCGCTACCAGCTGGATGGCAGTCAGTACTACGCCTATCCAGCCTGCGAGCCCACCATGCTTTTCTGTCCACTGCACCAAGCGCTTTCCAACTGGGCCTGCTTCGCTCAGCTGTGCCTCGATCTCGCCCCGAGGCTTCACCTCGGAACTCTTCAAAATCTCCGCAACTCGTTCGAGTTGCTCGCGTCGCGTTCCCGGAGCAGTGAGTAGCTGCACTACCTCGCGTACCGTCTCCACGCTGGCATACGTGCCGCCGACAAAGTGCCCAACGCCGCCGCACTTCGGGCAGCCATCCACAGTCCCACCGATGACTGTGATGTGTTTGGTTCCATCGCTCATTCCAATTCCATGCGGCGCGAAGACGGTGCCGCAGCGCTCGCAAATTGCAGGAATGTTGGCCATAGGAGCTATCGTGTGCGCGTCATCACAAGAGGCCTTTGCGTCGCTTTTGCCTCGAAGAATATTAGAAATCTTCTAATACGGACATGCGAATGCTTAAAATTCAAGCACTTAAAAAAACCCGCGCCAGCCTTAACTGACGCGGGTTTGTGTCTGGTCGGGGCGAGAGGATTTGAACCTCCGACCACCTGCACCCCATGCAGGTACGCTACCAGGCTGCGCTACGCCCCGAAAGAGCGAAAGTATATCAGAGAGAAACGAATAGTAGAACTGCTTCCAACAATTTCGCTGTTGCACTCACAAAATTCACTCGCAATGCGTCAGAGCGTCAGTTCCGACTGCGTGTACGGCGACGTCTGGATCTTCACCGAATCCTCGCGCTCGGCCGACGCCCGCTCAGGCGAGACTTCCAGCGCGAAGCGCTGACGCCTGCGGAACCTCAAAGCCAGAAGCAACGAAATCGCGCATGGAATCAGATAGGTGGCGATGCGCTCCGTCCACGCGATGCGCGATCCGAAAGTGTCGTACGCCGTGCGCTCATCGAAGCCGGCGGACGCAAAGATCATCGTCAACGTGAAGTCCAGCACCATGGCCGCGCCGCACAGACACAGAAAGATCAAGGCGCCGTTCCACTTCAGAGCGCGTTCGCTCGCATTCAACGTGCGGCAGACGAAGAGCGTCACGCCCAGCAAACTCAGGATAAAAATCAAGGGAAGCCACGGAAAATGCATGTCGCGCGCCTCGCGTATGGGTAGAAGGGACGATCCCGGCGGCGCGCAAGATGGATTTATGTTGCGTCTGGAGCGCCCGCTTCCGGAAGCGAGCGCGATGATTACACGCAAGTCTCGACGCAAAAATAAGAGTAATCCTAATCAGATTGGCCGATCGGCCAGCGACTCCGACAGGAAATCGATGAACGTCCGCACCTTCGTCGTCATGAATTTGCGGCTCGTGTACACCGCATACACGGACGGCGCGAACGCCGAATAGCTCGGCAGCACGCGCACGAGCGAGCCCGACGCCAATTCCGGCTCGACGATCCACGCCGGAAAGTATGCGAGCCCGAGTCCGGCGCGCACGAGCTGTAGCGCCATCGACGTATCGTTGGTCTTGAGCACCGCCTGGTTCTTCACGGTAAACGCGCCGTCCGGGCCCGTCAACGTGACGGAATCGATATTCGTGTAGGTCGGCAACACGAAGCGATGACGCGCGACATCATCCGGATGACGCAGCTTGCCGTGCTGTTCGAGATACGCGCGCGAACCCGCGAGCACGAACGGCATCTTGCACAGCGGCCTGACGATCAGCGAGGGCGAAGGCTCCGACGTGGCGCGAATCGCCATGTCGTAGCCTTCCTCGACGAGATCGACGAAGCGATTCTCCAGCCGCAGATCGACGAGCACGCCGGGAAAGCGCGCCTGATACGCGACAAGCAGATCCGCGAAGTTGCGATTGGCGAACCAGCCTGGCGCGGTGACCTTGAGCACGCCTTGCGGCTCCGCCGTCTGCACGCCGACGGCGGCTTGCGCGGCCTGCAGGATGTCGAGCGCCTCGCTGCATTGCTCGTAGTAGACGTTGCCGGCTTCCGTGAGACTCAGGTGACGCGTCGTGCGGTTCAGGAGACGCACGCCGAGCTGGCGCTCCAGATTGGCGACGTGCTTGCTCGTCATCGCGGTCGAAATGTCGAGCCGTTCAGCAGCCTTCACGAAGCTGCCGGCCTCGACGACTTCGCGGAACACGCGCAAGCTGGTGAGAGCATCCATCGATCATTTCCTGCCGGGAAACAAAACGCTAATGTTAGCCGGATTTATCGACCGACGATGTCTGCCTAAACTGCAGGCAACCTACCTTCACTGGAGTTTTGCGATGTCTGCGACACACACTCGACCATCCGCGGCCAACGCGTCGGCGCTCGCCGGCTACGCTCACGCGCTGCTGCGCATCGTCGCTTCGTATCTGCTGCTCACGCATGCGAGCGCGAAGCTGTTCCATGTT
Organism: Caballeronia sp. AZ7_KS35; assembly: GCF_023631045.1. Lineage (NCBI taxonomy): Bacteria > Pseudomonadati > Pseudomonadota > Betaproteobacteria > Burkholderiales > Burkholderiaceae > Caballeronia > Caballeronia sp. AZ7_KS35. Next base: position 167,317 of record NZ_JALQDV010000003.1, read on the forward strand.
CCGCACATCGCGATGTTCGACGGTCTGCCGCTCGTCTCGCTGCTCGGCGTGGCGGGCGTCATCGAATTGATCGGCGGCGTGCTCGTGCTGATCGGCCTGTTCACGCGGGCGGCGGCGTTCGTGTTGTCGGGCGAACTGGCGTTCGCGTACTTCATCGGGCACGCGCCGAAAGGAAACTTCCTGCTGCCGCTATTGAATCAGGGCGAGCCGGCCGTGCTGCTGTCGTTCATCTATTTGTTCATCGCGGCGGCGGGGCCGGGCGCGTGGAGCATCGACCGGCGACGTCGAGCATTACTTCGGCCACTCGTCTAGCTCGTCGTTGAAGAGCGAAGCGACGATGCCGCGCAGCCACATCGTGCGCGCATCGTTGTGAAACTTGCGATGCCAGTGCTGCTTCAGATCGAAGCGGGGCAACGCGAGCGGCGGCTCGGCGAGCGTGATCGACGCATGCTCGGCGACATACGCGAAGCCGATCGCATGCGGCACCGTCGCGATCAGATCGGTGCGCGACAGGATGAACGGCAGGCTCATGAAGTGCGGCGTTTCGAGCACCGCGCGCCGGCGCACGCGTTCCTTGTCGAGATAATTCTCCAGCACTTCCTGGCTGCGGCCTTCCGCGCGCACGACCGCGTGGCCGCATTCCATGAAGCGTTCGAGCGTGAGCGGCTGGTTCGCGAACGGATGATCGCGCCGCATCAGACAGATGAACCGGTGCGAGAAAAGCCGCTGCTGAAAGAAGTTGTTGCCGCGCAAGTCCGGAAAGTAGCCGACCGCCAGATCGATATCGCCGGCTTCAAGCCCGCGCTCCACATCGCCATGCGACGCCGACACCGAGCGCAGATTCGCGTTCGGCGCTTCCTTCGCGAAGGCCTGCAAGAGGCGCGGCAGAAAGACGATCTCGCCGACATCGGAAAGCGCGATCGAAAACGTCTCCGTGCTCGTCGAAGGATCGAAGTGCTGCCGGTCGAGCAGGCCGCGTTCGATGCGCGCCAGCGCCTCGCGCGCCGCGGGCACGAGCGCGATGGTGCGCGGCGTCGGCTCCATGCCGCGCGAGGTGCGCACGAAGAGCGGATCGTTGAAGTACTCGCGCAGACGTGCGAGCGCGGTCGACACGCGCGGCTGACTCACCCCGAGCCGCTCGGCGGCGCGGCTCACGTTGCGCGTCTCCTCGATGGCGACGAGGTACGGAATCAGGTTGAGATCGAGATCGTTCATTTCGGAACCGCCGTCTCCTCGCGTCGATACGGCGTCATCCGCGCCGCGCGACCATGTCCGACACGCGCTGCGCCGCTTCCTGCAGCGGTTCGAGAAACGCCTTCACCATCTGCTTTGCGTTCTTGCGCTGCGCGTTGCCGCTGATGTTCAGCGCCGCGATCACGCGGCCTTGCCGGTCGCGGATCGGCGCGGACATCGAAATCAGTCCTTCCTCCAGTTCCTGATCGACGATTGCCCAGCCCTGGCGGCGCACCGCGGCGATGGCTTCCTTGAGCGCGCCCTTGTCGACGATCGTGCGCGGCGTGCGCGCGACCAGCGAACTCGCATCGAGCGCTTCGTCGAGGCGCGCTTCGTCGAGCGCGGCGAGCAGGACGCGGCCCATCGACGTGCAGAACGCAGGCAGACGGCTGCCGATCGACAAATTCTGCGTGATGATCTTGTGCGTCGGCACGCGCAGCACATAGACGATTTCCGCGCCGTTCAGCACGGCCGCCGAGCAGCTTTCGTGCACTTGCTCGACGAGATCTTCCATTACCGGTTCGGCCAGATTCCAGAAGGGCATCGACGTCAGATAGGCGAAGCCGAGGTCGAGAATCTTCGGCGTCAACTGAAAGAGACGCCCGTCGGCCTCGACATACCCGAGCGCCTGCAGCGTCAGAAGGATGCGGCGCGCGCCGGCGCGCGTAAGGCCGGTGGCCGCCGCGACATCCGTCAGCGTCTGCGCGGGGCGGTTCGCATCGAACGAGCGGATGACAGCGAGCCCGCGCGCGAACGACTGCACGTAGGCATCGCCGGGGCGCGCCTGCGCGTCTTGCGGCTCGGCATCCGGATTGAGCGTGGCTGAATTCTTCATAAGGCCTGTGATGAAAGCGCGAACGGGCGGTCGAGGCGAAGTTCGAGCTCGGTGAAAACCCCCACTTCGCGCATGCTTCGTTGACACGACAACGAATGCGGGACTAACATGCCGATGTTCGCTAAACGAATCCATGTTCGCATGACGAACATTTCAGCGCAAGTGTGCTGACGAGCAGGTAAACCCCAGTTCGAGACAGACAGGAACGGCAATGATCAACAAGATTTTCGATTCGCTCGCCTCGGCCGTCGCCGACGTCCACGACGGCGCGACCATCATGATCGGCGGTTTCGGCACGGCGGGCATGCCGTCCGAGCTGATCGACGCGCTCATCGAGCAGGGCGCGCGCGGGCTCACGATCGTCAACAACAACGCCGGCAACGGCGACACGGGACTGGCCGCGCTGCTGAAGGCGAAGCGCGTGCGCAAGATCATCTGCTCGTTCCCGCGTCAGACGGACTCGCATGTGTTCGACGCGCTCTATCGCGCGGGCGAAATCGAGCTGGAACTCGTGCCGCAGGGCAATCTGGCGGAACGCATCCGCGCGGCGGGCGCGGGCATCGGCGGATTTTTCACGCCGACGGGCTACGGCACGAAGCTCGCCGAAGGCAAGGAAACGCGCGTGATCGACGGCCGGCACTACGTGCTCGAAGCGCCGCTGCACGCGGATTTCGCGCTCGTAAAGGCATATAAGGGCGATCGCTGGGGCAATCTGGTCTATCGTAAAACTGCGCGCAACTTCGGTCCGATCATGGCGAGCGCCGCGAAAACGGCCATCGTGCAGGTCTCGAAGGTCGTCGCGCTCGGCGAGCTGGACCCCGAAAACATCGTGACGCCGGGCATTTTCGTGCAGCGCGTCGTCGAAGTACCGCAAGCCGTGCATCAAGCCGAACTCGCCGCTTAAGGAAGGACGAAAAGCCATGAAGAAACTCACTCGTGACGAAATGGCCAGGCGCGTGGCCGCGGACATTCCCGAAGGCGCATACGTGAACCTGGGCATCGGCGTGCCGACGCTCGTCGCCAATCATCTCGCGGCGGACCGCGAGATCTTCCTGCACAGCGAAAACGGCCTGCTCGGCATGGGCCCGGCGCCCGCCAAAGGCGAGGAAGACGACGAACTCATCAACGCAGGCAAGCAGCACGTCACGTTGCTGACCGGCGGCGCGTTTTTCCATCACGCCGATTCGTTCGCGATGATGCGCGGCGGCCATCTCGACTTCTGCGTGCTCGGCGCCTTCCAGGTTTCCGCGACGGGCGATCTCGCGAACTGGCACACCGGCGCGCCGGACGCGATTCCGGCTGTCGGCGGCGCGATGGATCTCGCGATCGGCGCGAAGCAGGTCTACGTGATGATGGAACTGCTCACCAAGCGGGGCGAGAGCAAGCTGGTCGACGCCTGCACGTATCCGGTGACGGGCGTCGCATGCGTGAATCGCGTGTACACGGATCTCGCCGTGTTCGACGTGACGCCGGAAGGCTTCGTCGTGCGCGAAATCGTCGACGGACTGGCGTTCGAAGAGTTGCAGAAGCTGGCCCAGGTGCCACTGCAATACGCGCCGCTGACCGAAGCAGCCTGAGAGAATTCTGGAGACATTGAAGATGAAACAAGCTTTCGTATGTGATGCCATCCGCACGCCGATCGGCCGTTACGGCGGTTCGCTGTCCTCCGTGCGCGCCGACGATCTCGGCGCCGTGCCGCTGCGCGCGCTGGTCGAGCGCAACAAGGAAGTGGACTGGGAAGCCATCGACGAAGTGATCTACGGCTGCGCGAATCAGGCGGGCGAAGACAACCGCAACGTCGCGCGCATGTCGGCGCTGCTGGCCGGTTTGCCGGTCGGCACGCCGGGCTCGACGATCAATCGCCTGTGCGGCTCGGGCATGGACGCGATCGGCGTCGCGGCCCGCGCGATCAAGGCGGGCGAGACGAGCCTGATGATCGCGGGCGGCGTCGAAAGCATGAGCCGCGCGCCGTTCGTGATGGGCAAGGCGACGAGCGCGTTCTCGCGTTCCGCAGAAATCCACGATACGACCATCGGCTGGCGCTTCATCAATCCGCTGATGAAGAAGCAGTACGGCGTCGATTCGATGCCGGAAACCGCCGAAAACGTCGCGGACGACTACAAGATCAGCCGCGCCGATCAGGACGCGTTCGCGCTGCGCTCGCAGCAGAAGGCGGCGCGCGCGCAAAAGGACGGCACGCTGGCGCAGGAAATCGTCGCGGTGACGATTCCGCAGAAAAAGGGCGATGCGCTCGTCGTCGACAAGGACGAGCATCCGCGCGAAACGAGCCTCGAAGCGCTCGCGAAACTGAAGGGCGTCGTGCGTCCGGACGGCTCGGTGACGGCGGGCAACGCGTCGGGCGTGAACGACGGCGCGGTCGCGATGCTGATAGCCGACGAGGAAAGCGCGAAGCGCAACGGCCTCACGCCGCGCGCGCGCATTCTGGGCTTGGCCACGGCCGGCGTGCCGCCGCGCGTGATGGGCATCGGTCCGGGTCCGGCCTCGCAGAAGCTGCTTGCGCGTCTCGGCATGACCATCGACCAGATGGACGTGATCGAGCTGAACGAAGCGTTCGCGTCCCAAGGCTTGGCGACGCTGCGCATGCTCGGCGTCGCCGATGACGATCCCCGCGTCAATCCGAACGGCGGTGCGATCGCGCTCGGCCATCCGCTGGGCGCGTCCGGCGCGCGGCTCGTCACGACCGCGAGCTACCAGTTGCATCGCACGGGCGGACGTTACGCGCTTTGCACGATGTGCATTGGCGTCGGCCAAGGCATCGCGATGATCATCGAGCGCGTCTGATCACATGTTTTCATCGACCGGACGTTTGACCGATCTCATTTGCGGCAACGCCGCCGCGAACGAGATCTGGTCGCCGCGCGCGACCGTGCAGGCCATGCTCGATGTCGAAGCCGCGCTCGCGCGCGCATCCGCGCGGCATGGCGTGATTCCGTCGGGCGCGGTGGATGCGATCGTCGCCGCCTGCGATGCCGATAACATCGACGCCGATGCGCTGATGACCGGCGCCGCGGCGGGCGGCAATCTCGCGATTCCGCTCGTCAAGCAACTGACGGCCGTCGTGAAGGCGCGCGACGCCGAAGCAGCCAAGTACGTGCATTGGGGCGCGACGAGTCAGGACATCATCGATACGGGCGTCGTGCTGCAATTGCGCGCGTTTCTCGATCTGATCGATGCGGATCTGCGCTCGCTCTCCGATGCGCTCGCCACGCAGGCGCAAGCCCACAAAAACACGCCGATGATCGGCCGCACCTGGCTTCAGCAGGCGCTGCCGATCACGCTCGGCCTGAAGTTCGCGCAATGGCTCGATGCAGTGACGCGTCATCGCGAGCGCCTCGGCGAACTGAGGTCGCGCGCGCTCGTGCTGCAATTCGGCGGCGCGGCGGGCACGCTCGCGAGTCTGCGCGACACGGCCTTGCCGGTCGCGGCATCGCTTGCGCAGGACCTGAAGCTGGCGCTTCCGGCGTTGCCGTGGCACACGCAGCGCGATCGCATCGCGGAAACCGCGTCGTTTCTCGGCATGCTGACGGGCACGCTGGGCAAGATCGCGCGCGATGTCTCGCTGATGATGCAGACCGAGCTCGGAGAAGTCGCCGAACCGGCGGCCGCAGGCAAGGGCGGATCGTCGACGATGCCGCACAAGCGCAATCCAGTCGGCTGCGCGTCCGTTCTGACCGCCGCGACGCGCGCGCCGAATCTCGTCGCGACGATCTTCGCGGGCATGGTCCAGGAGCACGAGCGCGCGCTCGGCGGCTGGCAGGCCGAATGGGAAGCGCTGCCCGATCTCGCGCGTCTGACGGCGGGCGCGTTGTCGAACATCGTGGGCATCGTTCCGTCGATGGAAGTCAATGTCGAACGGCTCGCACGCAATCTCGACGTGACCAACGGACTGATTCTCGGCGAAGCGGTGATGCTCGCGCTCGGCGACGCAATCGGCAGGCTCGACGCGCACAAGCTCGTCGAAGGCGCGTCGAAGGCGTCGGTGGCGAACGGTACGTCGCTCTTCGACGAACTCTGCTCGAACGAAACCGTCACGCGTCATGTTTCGCAGGATCAACTGAAATCGCTGCTCGATCCGGCGAATTACGTCGGACAGGCGCAGGCGTTCGTCGATGCCGCCATCGCGAACGCTCACTCGAAATAAGCAGGAACACACAGGAGCGGTAAAAACATGCCTCTTGCCGAAGTCAACGGAACACGGATTCACTATCGCATCGACGCGACGGCGGGCGACAACGCGCCGTGGCTCGTGCTGTCGAATTCGCTCGGCGCCGATGTCTCGATGTGGACGCCGAACATCGAGGCGTTCGCCGCGCGCTATCGCGTCGTGCGCTACGACACGCGCGGCCACGGTCATTCGGACGTGCCGCCGGGCCCGTACACGATCGATCAGCTGATCGGCGACGTGATCGGCCTGATGGATCATCTGAAAATCGAGCGCGCGAACTACTGCGGCCTGTCGATGGGCGGGCTGACCGGCATCGGGCTGGCGGCGCGTCATCCGGAGCGCTTCTCGCGCGTGGTGTTGTCGAACACCGCCGCGCTGATCGGCTCGGACGCCGTGTGGACGCCGCGCGCCGCGAAAGCGCGCGAGCCGGGCGGCATGCCCGCGCTGACCGACGCCGTGATCGCGCGCTGGTTTACCGCGCCCTTCATCGAGCGTGAGCAGCTCGAACTCGCGAATATCCGCGACGTGTTTCGCCACACCAACGGCGACGGCTACGCGTCGAACTGCGAGGCGATCCGCGACGCCGACCTGCGCGACGAAGCGAAGACCATCGCATTGCCCGTGCTTGTGATTGCGGGCACGCACGATCTGTCGACGACGGCCGATCAGGGCCGCGAGCTCGCGGGTTATATCGGCGGCTCGCGCTACGTCGAACTGGACGCGGCGCATCTGTCGAACATCGAAAAGCGCGACGACTACACGCGCGCCGTCCTCGACTTCCTCGGAGAATAAAGATGACCGACGACGAACGTTACGAAGCCGGGATGAAAGTGCGCCGCGCGGTGCTGTCCGACGCGCACGTCGACCGCTCGCTTGCAAACCGCACCGAGCTGACGACCGAATTCCAGAACTTCATCACGCGCTATGCGTGGGGCGAAATCTGGACGCGCGACGGCCTGCCGCGTCACACGCGCAGCCTCATCACGATCGCGATGATGGTCGCGCTCAACCGCAGCGAAGAACTCGCACTGCACTTGCGCGCCGCGAAGAACAACGGCGTCACGCAAGACGAGATCAAGGAAGTGCTGTTGCAAACGGCGGTCTACTGCGGCGTGCCGGCGGCGAATTCTGCGTTCCACCTCGCGCAGAAAATCTTCGACGAAGAGAGCAAGGCGTAGTCGCGACGCGGAACCGATAAAAACCGTCTCCGGGAAACCGGAGACGGTTTTTTCGTTTGCGGACTCAGAACGCGTAGAACGGTCCCGGTCCTGCGGGCGTCGGGCGTCCTGCGAGCGCCGTGAACACGCGCCGTCCGTAGAAGAAAGGCAAGCCCCAGTCGAAGAAGCCGCTCGCGGATCCGGCGAGATTGTCGAAGGCGAAGTGGCCGGTGCCGAACAAGGCCGTCGATTGCGCGATGGTGAAGCTCACCGCGCTCTGCGCGCCGCTCGACGAACGGATCGTCGCGGCGATCGTCGTCGGCGTCGACGGGCAATACCACGCGCCGCACTTCGCGAGCGTCGCCGACGGGAAGAAGACGCCGTTCGATCCGCTATCGATGAAGCTCGAACCGTACTGGCTGCCGCCGAAATCCGTCGTGACGTAGCCGGACAGCGAACTCGCCTTGAGCACCGTGGCCGAGCCGAGCAGATTGTTCGACTGCGAGCCGATGCCGAAGGTCATCGTCCCCGTGACCGCCGATGCGCCGCTATCCGGCACGTCGGGCAGCTCGATCAGCACACCGTTGTTGTCCGACGCGAAGTTCGCGATCGGATTGGTCACCTGCTGCGCGACCGCCAGCTTGCTCGCGGTGCAGTTGCCCGAGATGCAGCTGTAGTACCAGCGCGGCATCGCCGAGGTCGCGCATCCCGCGCCGCAGTCGGCGGTGAACGGTCCGACGCCGAGGATGCCGTTGCCGCGCAGGCTCGACGCGGAGAGCATCGGCAGGCCGGACTGGCTGCAGTCCTGCGCCGCGTTGCCTGCGGCGGAGTCGGCGATCAGTTGCACGGAAGTCGAGCGCGCGACCTGGCTCGCGAGCCGGATATCGGCCGTGCGGACCGCGCCCCACGTATAGCCTGAGCCGAACACGGCGCATTCCGCGATGAGCGCGCTCTGGCTGCCGCCCGCGACGAGCGGCAACGCGATCGACGGACTGAGTGCGGACGCCAGCACTCTCACGCCGTGCGAGCCGGTATCGACCTGGATGTCGTCGATGGTCTGGCATGTGTCCGTGCCCGGCACGCAGATCGTCACGCTGGTTTGCAGCATGTTGCGCGTGTTGGTCGGCGTGCTGGAAACATGGATGATCTGGACGTTGGGCGTCGTCGATTGCGCGACGGTCGTGCCGGTGGATGGGGACGACGCCGCGCTCGCGGGCGTCGCGGCGCTGGCCGTCTGGGGCGCGCTGGCCTGGTGAGGCGACGCGGCGGCGCTGCCGTTCGAGCCGCCGTCCGAACCTCCGCCGCCGCCGCAGGCGTGAAGCAGAACGCAAGTGCCGAGTGCGGCGATCGAGAGAAGGGCGCGCGGGTTCATGGCGGGCCTCTTACTGAATGTCCGTTGCGCTCACGCCCGGCGGCAGGGCGCTCGCAAGCCATGCGCGGCCGATGAATTCGCGCAGCCGCATGCGATTTTCGACGACGAGATCGCCCGCGGCGACGTGCGCCGCATGCAGGCCCGCATCGCCGACCGACGCGCTCGCGCCTTGCCTGAACGTCTCGAAATGGCTGCCGAGCAGCGTGCGGACGTCCGGCATCGCCGGGCCGCGCCAGGACACCGCGTACACCGTGCCGCTCGAATCGACATACTCACGCACGACGATGCCGTCGGCATCGGTCGTTTCGTGGAATTTGACAAGGCCGCTCTGCGCCTGATGCACGACATCGCCCTGCGATGCGCTCGACGCGCGCCCGGCGGCACCGAGCTGCGCGTGGGCATTAGCCGACGCGCCGATCGCCAGAATGGTCAGGCACGCGGTCGCGTAGTGAGGAATTCTGATTTTTCTCATGACGTTCTCTCCGTTAATTAGGACTCTTCTTATTTTCGAGATGCGATTTTAGGAGGAAGTCAGAAAAAACTGATACACGTCGATGTTTCCGCGCGAAACGGGCGGATGCGCGTAGGAGAAAAAGAAGTCTCTATGAATCAAAAGGTTATGCAGATCGAAAAGCCGAATTGCCGCTTTTCGCGATTGTCATAAATTGTCAATTCGATGCGGAGCGGCTTAAATGGAAATTTGAGGCGCGCCTTTTGGCTGCGCGTAGTCTGTTTTCGTCATTGAAAGGCAACGTTTAATGGGCGCGCTGCGCAGCCTTGCCGGAAGCCGTCGTGACCTCTTTTTTGTCACGGCGCACGGCGGACCGGTAAAATAACGGGTTGATCCACGGAAGAACGCCCGTGGCGTAGCGGAAGGACTTCTCCAAATGACAGATTTTCGTGTAACGAAGCGGATGGCTGCGCTTTTCGCGGTGGCCGGAATCGTGGCGGGATGTGGCTCGTCCAATCCCAACGCGTTCAACTACAAGAGCGATCAGCGTTCGAAACAGGTGTCTCTCGCCGTGCCGCCGAACCTGCTCGACGAAGCGGCCGATCAGCGTTCATTGCCGCCGCAGGGCGGGCAGGCATCGCTGTCCGATCTGCAGCAGATTCAGAAAGTCGCACCGAACGCGCCCACGGTGGTTCCGCCGGTGTCGGGCATGCGCGTTCAGCGCGACGGCACCGAGCGCTGGCTCGTCGTCGATGGCAAGACGCCCGATCAGGTGTGGCCGCAGGTCCGCCGTTTCTGGCAGGAGCAGGGCTTTCTGCTCGTCGTCGATCAGCGCGACAAGGGCGTGATGGAAACGGACTGGAACGAAACCCATCCGCAGATTTCCGACGGCCTGATCCGCGACACGCTCGCCAAGGCAACGGGCAACTCGTATGTCACGGCGGAGCGCAACAAGTACCGCACGCGTCTCGAAGCGGCGCCGAACGGCGGCACGTATGTGTTCATCAGCCAGAAGGGCATGCGCGAGGCGCTGACCGGCGTGAACAATGACACGAGCCAGTGGCAGGCCCGCCCGAACGATCCCGCGCTCGAGAACGAATACCTCAAGCGCCTGATGTCCTCGCTGTCGCTGGCCGACCAGCGGGCGGCTTCCGGCGGCGCAACGCCGCTCGACGCCCCGGCCGCCGGTGCTGCGGGCGCGCAAGCCGCGAAGGGCGGCGATGCGAAGGCGGCGTCGGTCGCGGCGCAGAACGCCGCGTACGCGGGCAATTCGCCGATCCGCAACGAAGTCGTGCCCGAGGCCGCATCGTCGCAACTGACCTTGCCGGAAGCGTACGACCGCGCGTGGTTGCGCGTGGGCATCGCGCTCGATCGCGCCAACTTCACGGTGGACGACCGCGACCGCAGCAAGGGCGTCTATTACGTGCGCTACGTCGATCCGACGGACAAGTCGTCGGCGGAACAAGGCTTCTGGAGCCAGGTGTTCCACGGCCGCAAGGAAATGAAGGCCAAGCAGTATCAAGTCAACGTGCGCGCCGTCACCGAGCAGCAAACGCGCGTGGCGATCGTCGACGACAAGGGCGAAGTCGATTCGTCGCCGCAAGCTCGCCAGATCATGGCGCTGCTCGCCGACCAGATCAGCTGATCGTTTTCCGCGCCGATCCGCAGAAACCGCCTCCTTCGCGAGGCGGTTTTTTTGCGCCGTCGATGCCGCCGCCGGGCGCGCAAACGATTTTTTCAGCGCGCACGGAAATGCGAGCGACGCGTAAATATTGCGCAGACAATTCTTTCTATCGGGAAATGTGCGCAAAAGCTTATAGAAATGAACGCCCGGACAGTACATTGCATCAGTGGCGTAAATCACCCGCCGGAAGTTCCACGAAGCGCGCGTATCACGCACGTTGTACCTGACAAACAGACGATTGGTTCGCCCCGCGCGAACCCCGATGGCCCCGTCGCCTATCCTCGTAGGGCGACGGTTTTTGCCCGCGTTTCTCTTGGAACGCGGGCTTTTTCTTTGGCTTGCAGATCGGGCGTTTTCGGCGACATGCGCGATGCGCGGTTATGCTCGTGCTTCCATCGTTCAAGTAAGAAAGGAGAAGCTCATGTCGGAAGTTGCCGTCGTCGCGATCTTTGTTGCCAAACCGGGCAAGGAAGAGGAACTGAGGGAAGTGCTGGAAGCGAACGTCGAGCCGACGCGCAAGGAGGCGGGTGCGCTGCAATACGACTTGCACCGCGACCTGAAGGAGCCGCGGCGCTTTATCTTCGTCGAGCGCTGGGAGAGCGAGGCCGCGCTCGCGAAGCACGGCGAAACGGCGCACATCCAGACGTTCCGCGCCAAATCGCCGGACTTGTGCGAGCACGGCGAAGTCCGTGTCGCGAGCAAGATTCTCTGACGGACCGGATAGCGCTTTTAATGCGTTTCTTGCGGGACGTCGAGGATCAGGATGATGGTCCAGTCGGCGTCGCCGTCGTGATGATACTGGCGCTCCGCGACGATGAACGGCTGCTGCTTGCCGGACGGTCCGAGGAACAGCACGTCGCCTTCCATCGGCAGGCATTCGACGGGCGGCAGCGCCAGATACGAGTCCTTGTTCGCGTTGCGCGGCATCAGTTTTTCGATCTTGCGCGATGCCGCTTCGGTCCATTCGATATCGAGCTGGATATTGCTCATGCTGTCGTTCGCACGATGAGTGCGCTCCACGGTTGAATCGTTGAAAAGACGATGCGCAATGTAGCACACGCCGTGCGCGATCCATGCGGCGTGCCAGACGAAAAAACGGCCCGAAGGCCGTTTTCCGTTCGTGCGCGAGACGGCACGAAACGCTCAAATTTCCTCGTACAGCGGCAGCGTCAGAAACTCGGTGAAGTGCGCCGAAGTCGACATTTCCTCGAAGATTTTCGCCGCGCGTTCGTAGGGCTTCGTGTCCGCGCCCGACGCGCTGACCGCCTGCTTCACCTTCTCCAGTTCGTCGATGGTGATCTCGCGCACCATCGATGCCGTGACCTTGCGGCCGTCGTCGAGCTTGCCCTTCGGCGAGCGGATCCATTGCCACACCTGCGAGCGCGAGATTTCGGCGGTCGCGGCGTCTTCCATCAGATTGTGGATCGGCACGCAGCCATTGCCCGCGAGCCACGAACCGAGATAGTGGACGCCGACGTTCACGTTGTTGCGCAAGCCCGCTTCGGTGATCGGCTCTTCCGGACGGAAGTCGAGCAGATCGTGCGCCGTCACCTGCACGTCGGTGCGCTGCTTGTCGATCTGGTTGGGCTTGTCGCCGAGCACCTTCACGAACTCTTCCATCGCGACCGGCACGAGGCCCGGATGCGCGACCCAGCCACCGTCGTAGCCGTCGGAGGCGTCGCGCGCCTTGTCGGAGCGCACGCCGCCCATCGCTTTGTCGTTCGCGGCCGGATCGTTCTTGATCGGAATCAGCGCCGACATGCCGCCGATCGCCGGCGCATTGCGTTTGTGGCATGTCTTCAAAAGTTCGAGCGCATAGGCGCGCATGAAGGGCGACGTCATCGTGATCTTCGCGCGGTCGGCGAGGCAGAAGTCCGTGTCGTTCTTGAACTTCTTGATCGCCGAGAAGATGTAATCCCAGCGGCCCGCGTTGAGACCCGAGCTATGCTCGCGCAGCTCGTACAGGATTTCGTCCATCTCGAACGCGGCGAGAATCGTTTCGACGAGCACCGTCGCGCGAATCGTGCCGCGCGGGATGCCGATGGCCTCCTGCGCCGCGACGAAAATGTCGTTCCACAGACGCGCTTCGAGATGGCTTTCCATCTTCGGCAGATAGAAGTACGGACCGCTGCCGCGCGCGATCAACTCCTTCGCGTTGTGAAACAGGAAGAGCGCGAAATCGAAGATGCCGCCCGACACGCGCTCGCCATCGACGGTGACGTGCTTTTCGTCGAGATGCCAGCCGCGCGGACGCACGATCAGCGTCGCGATCTTGTCGTTGAGCTTGTACGACTTGCCGTTCTGTTCGAGCGAAATCGTACGGCGCACCGCTTCCTTCAGATTGACCTGGCCGACGATCTGGTTGTCCCAGTTCGGCGCATTCGAATCCTCGAAGTCGGTCATGTAGGAATCCGCGCCGGAGTTGAGCGCGTTGATGATCATCTTGCGCTCGACCGGACCGGTGATCTCGACGCGACGGCATTGAAGATCTGCCGGCAGCGGCGCGACCTTCCAGTCGCCTTCGCGGATCGATTTCGTTTCTTCGAGGAAGCTCGGGCGCTCGCCCGCATCGAGACGCTTCGTGCGCTCGACGCGCGCCGCGAGCAATTGCTGGCGGCGCGGCTCGAACTGGCGATGCAGCGACGCGACGAACGCGAGCGCTTCGGGCGTCAGGATGGTCTCGTAGCCGGGCTTGATATCGGCTGAGATGGCCATGCCTTTCGGAAGCGAAAGCGGATTCGATGGATGCGTCATGGTTTTCTCCTTGGTCGGTCAGACGGTTTTGCTAGTGGTTGTGCGTGAAGCGTTGCGCTGCCTGCTTTTCGGCTGCGTGATCCGGCGAGAGTTGGCGACGGCGCGCGTCGCGCCGCCTTCGATGAAAGCGATGAGATCGGCCATGCCGCGGCCGCTGCCGTGCGGCGCGACGCCCAGTTCCTCGGGCGGCAGCGCGGCGCGGTTGATCCAGAAAGTCGTGTAGCCGAACCATGTTGCGCCGGCGACATTCCAGCCGTTGCTCGACGCGAATACGATGTCGCGCGCGCTGGCATCGAAGGCTCGGGTGCCGAGCGCGTAGGCGGCGGGCGCGGGCTGGTAGGCGCGCGCTGCATCGACCGACAGAACGTAATCGAAGAGGCCGCTCATGCCGGCGCTTTTCACGGCGATGTCGAGCATCGGCGGATTGCCGTTCGACAAAATCGCGAGCGGAATGGCGAGGCCGTCGCGCAACGATCTGAGCGCGGGCAGCGTGTCGGGGAACGCGGAAAGGCACGCGTATTCGTCCATCAGGCGCTTTTCGGCGGCGCTCGTGAGCGCATCGGCGAGGTTCAGGCGTGCAGCCGCGTGGCGCAGCGCGTCGATCGTGATTGTCCAGAACGGCTCGTAGTGCGCGCCCGACGGATCGGCGAGCGTGCGCAGTTGCGTGTACTCGATCTGCTTGCGGCGCCAGAGCTTCGAGAGTGCGTCGCCGTGGCCGGGAAAGAGCTGCTCGGCCGCCGCGACGACCGAGTGGACGTCGAAAAGCGTGCCGTAAGCGTCGAAGATGACTGCGCGGGGGAGCTTGGACAACTCGCGGGAAAATTCGCTGGACGATGCGTGTGTCGTTATGGCCGACATAGCCTTGCGCTCCGTTTAGAGGTCGGAATCGATTGTATTCGTGATCTAAGTGATGGAAAAAGCACCGCAGCATCACTTGATCTTTTACTTTTACTTACCTAATCTGTGGTTCAACACCGATATTGACGACGAACGCGCATGGATCGATTCAAGCAGATAGAAACCTTCGCTTCGGTCGCGGCGAAGGGCAGCCTGTCGGCGGCGGCACAGGCGGAGGGCATCGCGCCGGCCGTCATCGGACGCAGGCTGGATGCGCTCGAAGAGCGGCTCGGCGTGAAGCTGCTCGTGCGTACGACGCGCCGAATCACGCTGACGTTCGAAGGCTCCGCGTTTCTCGAGGACTGCCAGCGCATCATCAACGACATGCAGAACGCGGAGGCGAGCGTGTCGGCGGGCGGCGTGAAGGCGAGCGGGCATTTGCGCGTCTCGGCGCCGGCGGGCTTCGGACGGCGTCACGTCGCGCCGCTCGTGCCGAAGTTCACGACCTTGCATCCGGACGTTTCCGTGAGTCTCGATCTGACCGACCGCATGGTCGATCTCGTCAACGAAGGCTTCGATTGCGCCGTGCGTCTCGGCGAGTTGCCGGATTCGTCGCTGGTCTCGTTGAAGCTCGGAGAGAACCGGCGCGTGTGCGTCGCGTCGCCGGAGTATCTGGAAAAACGTGGCGAGCCCGCCGATCTCGCCGCGCTCGCGCATCACAATTGCCTGGCACTCGGCGCGTCGGCGAATCAGCAGCGTGGCTGGGTGTTCGAGCAGGACGGCAAGGTTGTCACGATCAAGGTTTCCGGCACGATGGAATGCTCCGACGGCGCCGTGCTGCACGAATGGTGTCTCGAAGGCCGCGGTCTCGCGTGGCGCTCGTGGTGGGAAGTCGGCGATGACATCGACGCTGGCCGCCTCGTCAGCGTGCTCGATGCGTACGCCGCGCCGCCGATCGGCATTCACGCGGTGTTTCCGCAAAGGCGGCATCTGCCGTTGCGCGTGCGATTGTTTCTCGATTTGCTCAAACATACCTATAACGCGACGGGATATTGGGGTTGACTGCGAGCCGGTGAAAGCTTCGGAATCCTATGCGCGGCGTCGCATCGCCGCGCGGGTACATCGAAATTGCTCTGCGCCGGCGCCCGTTACTACAATGGAATCACGCACCATCAACTGACGGGGGAGGACGCCATGTTCAAACACATCCTCGTGCCGACCGACGGCTCGGAGCTATCGCAAAAGGCCATCGACGGCGCGATCGATCTTGCGCAATCCGTCGGTGCGCGCATCACGGCTTACGCGTGCCTGCCTCAGTATCCGTATTCGCCATTCGCCGATGTCGCCGTCGAGCCGCCCGACGATTTTCACGCCCGCGCCGAGAACGAAGCACGCGAACATCTGCGCGCGGTCGAGCGCGCCGCGGAAAGCGCCGGCGTGCCCTGCACGAGCGTGACGAGCATCGATGCCGCGCCGTATATCGGCATCATCGAGGCGGCGGAGCAAAACGGTTGCGACGTGATCCTGATGGCGTCGCACGGACGGCGCGGTCTCGGCAGTCTGCTGATCGGCAGCGAAACGCAGCGCGTCCTGACGCATACGAAGATTCCGGTGATCGTGTATCGCTAGCGAGCGGCGTTCCCCGGCGCGTGGCTGCGCGCGCCGGGACCGCCGCTTCTTTCACCACTCTCCCTGATTCGCCTGCTGAAGCCGTATTACGCGACCTTCTTGTCGAAGAACTGCTCGTCTTCGGTCGAGCCGTGCAGAGCGGTCGTCGATGCTTCCTTCTCGACCGTCTGCGTGACCGCGTCGAAGTAGCCGGTGCCCACTTCGCGCTGGTGCTTGACGGCCGTGAAGCCCTTGTCGGCGGCGGCGAATTCGGCCTGCTGCAATTCGACGAACGCGCTCATCTGCGAACGGGCGTAGCCGTGCGCGAGGTTGAACATCGAATAGTTCAGCGCGTGGAAGCCGGCCAGCGTGATGAACTGGAACTTGTAGCCCATCGCGCCGAGTTCACGCTGAAACTTGGCGATGGTCGCGTCGTCCAGATTCTTCTTCCAGTTGAACGACGGCGAGCAGTTGTACGACAGCATCTTGCCGGGGAATGCCTTGTGGATCGCCTCGGCGAACTTCTTCGCGTATTCGAGATCCGGCTTGCCCGTTTCGCACCAGACGAGATCGGCGTAGGGCGCGTAGGCGAGGCCGCGCGAAACTGCCTGCGCGAGACCCGGCTTCGTGCGGAAGAAGCCTTCCACCGTGCGCTCGCCGGTGAGGAACGGCTTGTCGTTGTCGTCGATGTCGGACGTGACGAGATCGGCGGCTTCGGCGTCCGTGCGGGCGATGAGCACCGTCGGCACGCCGCACACGTCCGCGGCCAGCCGCGCGGCCGACAGTTTCGCCACATTCTCGCGCGTCGGCACGAGCACCTTGCCGCCCATGTGACCGCATTTCTTGACCGACGCCAGTTGGTCCTCGAAGTGCACGCCCGCGGCGCCGGCTTCGATCATCGCCTTCATGAGTTCGAACGCGTTCAGCACGCCGCCGAAACCCGCTTCGGCATCGGCGACGATCGGCGCGAAGTAATCGATATAGCCTTCATCGCCTGGATTCTTGCCTTCCGACCATTGAATCTGATCGGCGCGGGTGAGCGTGTTGTTGATGCGCTTCACGACGAGCGGCACCGAATTCGCCGGATACAGCGACTGGTCGGGATACATTTCACCCGCGACGTTGGCATCTCCCGCCACTTGCCAGCCCGACAGATAGATCGCCTTGAGGCCGGCCTTGACCTGCTGCATCGCCTGATTGCCGGTCAGCGCGCCGAGCGCGTTGACGAACGGCTCGTCGTTGATCGATGCCCACAGCCGTTCGGCGCCGCGTCGCGCGAGCGTGTGCTCCGGCTGCACCGAGCCGCGCAGACGCACGACGTCATCCGCCGAGTAGCCGCGCTTGATGCCCTTCCAGCGCGGATCGGTTTCCCATTGCTGCTGGAGTTGCTGGGCTTGTTGTTGACGTGAGGTCATGGCGAATCTCCCTGAGACTGGACTGATGTTCCTGAAGCGCATGAGCGGCGCCGAATCGGCGTTCTGCGTTTGCTCAAACTCTTATATAAGAGTCTAGGCTAATGCGATTTTCCGAAACACCTCTCTGACAGAGATTTCGGGTTTATTTTCCTTATTAAGAATCAATGAGATACGATCGGAATATCGTATTGCGGAACGGCGTTTTCTATCTTGCAACCGCCGGTTTTGTGCCGCGCAGCACCGCTTTTGCGACGCAAAAGAGCATTGCGCATGGTGAAATATGGCGACGGGGCGAAAAAAAACCGATGCACGAGGCATCGGTTTTTCTTTTCGCAACGGGGAAGCGGTATCAGGAACCGCTTCCCGCAAGCAGCTTAGTTGCCGCGGCGCGGGGCGCGCGGGCCGTCGTTACGGCGTGCGCTGTAGCCGTCGCGCGAGCCGTAGCCGCCTTCGCGATTGCCACCGCGATAGCCGCCGTCGCTGTTGCCGCCACGGTAGCCGCCATCGCTGTTGCCGCCGCGATAACCGCCGCCATCGCGATAACCGCCTTCGCGAGAACCTGCATTCGACTTGTTGCCATAACCGCCGGCGTTGCCCGGACCGTAACCACGGCCACTGCTGCTGCCGCCGCCATTGCCACCGAAGCGACGGCCACCGCCGTTACCGCCCGGACGGCCACGGCCGCCGCCGAAACCACCCTTCGGCGGCGCCTTGCGCGGTTCGAAGCCTGCGACGACGTTCACCGGCAGCGGCGCGCGCACGAAACGCTCGATGCGCTTCAACGCGCCCATTTCGGCGTAGTGCACGAGGCTCACCGCCGTGCCGCTGCGGCCAGCACGGCCGGTACGGCCGATACGGTGCACGTAGTCTTCCGCGAACTTCGGCAGGTCATAGTTGAAGACGTGCGTGATACCCGGAATGTCGATGCCGCGCGCGGCGACGTCGGTCGCGACCAGCACGCGCACGCGGCGCTCGCGCAGCGCGCGGATCGTCCGGTTGCGCGCGCCTTGCGGCAGATCGCCGTGCAGCGCGGCGGACTCGAAGCCCGCGTCGGCGAGACGGTTGGCGATGAGATCCGCGTCGCTCTTCGTCGCCGTGAATACGATCGCCTGATCCAGGCCTTCGCCGCGCAGCAGATGATCGAGCAAGCGGTCCTTGTGATCGCGGTCATCGACGTAATGCACGGTCTGCGCGATGTTGCTCTTCGCTTCGAGCTTCTGGACGATCTCGATGCGCTCCGGATCCTTCAGCAGCCGGCCGGTCAGCGACGTGATCTTGCTGTCGATGGTCGCGGAGAAGAGCAGCGTCTGACGCGAGGCGGGCGTCGCGTCGACGATCGTCTCGATGTCTTCGATGAAGCCCATGTCGAGCATGCGATCGGCTTCGTCGAGCACGAGCATGTTGAGTTCCGACAGGTCGATGCGGCCGCGTTCCAGATGGTCGATCAGGCGGCCCGGCGTCGCGACGAGAATCTCAGGGTTCTTCGCGAGGAGCATGAGCTGCTGGCCATACGCGACACCGCCCAGAATGCTGACGGTGCGCAGGCGGCGCAGATGCTTGCCGTACGTGGTCGCGGCGGTGGAAACCTGCATCGCGAGTTCGCGCGTCGGCGTGAGCACGAGCAGCTTCGGGCGCGCGATCGGCTGCGGACGGCGGCCACGCGCTGCGTTCGGGTCGCGCGGCGCGCGCGGCTGTTGCGCTTCCAGCTTTTGCAATTGCGCGAATTTTTCGATGGCGGGCAGCATGAACGCGGCCGTCTTGCCCGAACCGGTCGGGCTGGAGACGAGCAGATCGCGGCCGGCGAGCGCGGCGGGAATCGCGCGCTGCTGCACGGGCGTCGGGGATTCGTAGCCCGCAGCGGTCAGCGCGGACACGATGTCGGCGGAAAGGCCGAGCGATTCGAAAGTGGGGCCGGCGGGCTTGTCGGCGGGTGCGTCGGTGGCCGGGGTATCGGCCGAGGGGGTGATGCCAATGTTTGCTGCGAGATTGTCCAACGGGCTAGCGGTGAAGCTCGAAGTCATGTCGATCCTTGAAACGAGGAATAAGGCGTCGGCGCCAATCGGCATACCCAGGTCGTTGGATTCAGCGAGCGAAGAAACAGCGAGCAAATCGAAAAACGTAGGCTACTCGCGCGAACGTGCGGCGAGTATCTTTG
Organism: Caballeronia sp. AZ7_KS35; assembly: GCF_023631045.1. Taxonomy (NCBI): domain Bacteria; kingdom Pseudomonadati; phylum Pseudomonadota; class Betaproteobacteria; order Burkholderiales; family Burkholderiaceae; genus Caballeronia; species Caballeronia sp. AZ7_KS35. The sequence continues at coordinate 187,004 of NZ_JALQDV010000003.1, forward strand.
TTAGAAGCTGTATCGGATACGGCAGGCTCGATCGTTCCGAAGAGAACGACGGGCGCTGACGTCAGCCTGATGCATGACGGGCCGAGAAACGTGCTGCGCGCAAATGCGACGCAAAGGCCTGGCAGGAAGGGGACAGTTTCTAAACTGGATTGGAGCGAAACGCTACGAAGCGCCTTGCTGCGTGGGACTTGCCGGAAGGCTCGCCACCCGCAATCGAGCGCTGACCGCTAGTATATCGGAATTTGCTGCACTGCGCCACATTTTGACGCATCGCCGCGCCATCTTCGGGCATCGGACGGCGCGGCCGGTCCGCTGGAACTGGCCGACGCCGGCCGGAACCTCAGGCCGCCTCGCCCCGCTTGAGCGATTCGACGAGTTCGACGTAGCGTGCCTTGGCGTCGTCGGCGGGCGTGCCTTGCAGCGCGGCCCACGCTTCGTATTTGTATTTGCCGGCGATATCCGTGAAGCCCGGCTTTTCGCCTTGCACGTCGCCGATGCTCGCCTGCTTGAAAAGCGCATAAAGGCGCAACAGCGTGAGATTGCCGGGACGCTCGGGCAGTTGAGTCACGTCGGACTGCGCTTGGGCGAATTGCTGATCGATGTCGGTCATGCGTTCTCCGTTGTTATCGAGATGGACCGGACGATCTTAGCAAGCGAGACGCGCGAGCCCGGTCGAGGCTTTCCTCCAACCGAGGACGCCTTCCAGACGCCTTGCGGACGCGAATTGGGTCGACCGCGTATCGCCGATCACGCGAATCCGGCGCATGTCCCGCATTACAATACCGGCTATGACACGCACCGTTTTGCTCGCCCTCGACACCTCGACGGAATTTTGCTCCGTCGCGCTCCTGCTCGCCGACAGCGCTTTCGCCGCCACTCCGAACTCCGCCGCGCCTCAATACGTGAACGGCGACACGCGCGTGTGGTTTCGCCACGAGGCGACCGGCGCCGTGTCGAGCACGCGCCTTTTGCCGGCCGTGCGCGAGCTTTTCGCCGACGCCGGGCTCGCGCTCGCCGACTGCGCGGCGATCGCATTCGGCGCGGGCCCGGGCTCGTTCACCGGCTTGCGCACGGCGACAGGCGTGGCGCAAGGCCTGGCGTTCGGTTTGAACGTGCCGGTCGTGCCGGTGAGCACGCTGCTCGCCTGCGCGGAGCACGCGCGCCTGAACGATCCGTCGATCCCAGCGCGCGTGCTAGCGGCGCTGGACGCCCGCATGGATGAAGCGTACTGGGCCGATTTCGAATTCGATGCCGCCGCCGGCGACTGGCGCACGCTGCATCCGGCCGCGCTCGATGCGCCCGGCGCGCTGCCTCTGCCCGACGTGCCGTTCGCGCTCGCGGGCAACGCCGCGTCCGCATTCGGCGATCGTCTGCCGGCGCTCGCCGCCGCCGCGCGTGTCGATCGCGAAGCGCTGCCGCACGCGTTGCCGGTCGCGCTCATCGGCTTGCGGGACTGGCGGGCTGGGCGCGCGGTCGCACCCGAACACGCCGCGCCCGAATATGTGCGCGACAAGGTCGCCCAGACGACGGCCGAACGCATGCAGGCTCGCGAGGAGGCGCTTCGGTGAGCGGCGTGCTGCTGGCCGATCGGTATCTCACACCGATGACGGAAGCGGACCTCGACGAAGTCGCCGCGGTCGAAAAGCTCGCCTACGAGTTTCCGTGGAGCCGCGGCAATTTTCAGGATTCGCTGCGCAATGGCTATTTCGGCGTGTGTCTGCGCCATGTGACCGGCACGCTGATCGGCTATTGCGTGCTGATGCCCGTCGTCGACGAGATGCATCTGCTCAATCTGTGCGTCGCACCGTCTGCGCAGCGGGCGGGGGCGGGTCTGACGCTTCTGCGCGAAGCGGTCCGCATCACGCGCGCGGAGAAGCTCGAAGGCGTGCTGCTCGAAGTGCGGCCGTCCAATCCGCGCGCGATCCAGCTCTACGAGCGTTTCGGCTTCGCGGCCATCGGACGCCGCAAGAACTATTACCCCGCGCGGCATCGCTCGCGCGAGGACGCAATCGTCATGCGTCTGTCGTTTACGGAGGAGACTGCGCATGGCGCTCGATGAAATGCTGATCGAAGAGTTGGGAATCGGGCCGGTCTGGGTACGGCGTGGGCTTGCGCCCGCGCCGAAGGTCGAGGAAGAGCGCACGCCTGAAGCGATCGCCTCGATGGCGGAAGCACCCGCGCCCGTCGTCGTCGACATGCGGCCGGAGCCGAAGCCGCTCCAGTCCGCACAGCCCGAATCCGACGCGCCGCCGCTCGACGCCTACGACGATCTCCCCTGGACCGACGAAACGCCGCTCCATGTCGAGCCCGCCACCGCGGAAGCCCCGAGCGACATCCACACGCTCGGGTGGGATGCGCTCGCCGAACGCGTCGCGAACTGCGAGCGCTGCCGTTTGTGCGAGCGCCGCACGAACACGGTCTTCGGCGTCGGCGATCGCGAAGCCGACTGGATGCTGATCGGCGAAGCGCCGGGCGAGAACGAGGACAAGCAAGGCGAGCCGTTCGTCGGCCAGGCGGGCAAGCTGCTCGACAACATGCTGCGCGCGCTCACGCTGTCGCGGCAGACGAACGTCTATATCGCGAATGTCATCAAGTGCCGGCCGCCCGGCAACCGCAATCCCGAGCTCGACGAAGTCGCGCGCTGCGAGCCGTATCTGCAACGGCAGGTCGAACTCGTGAAGCCGAAGGTCATCGTCGCGATGGGACGCTTCGCCGCGCAGAGTCTGCTGAAGAACGAGGCGAGCATCGCATCGATGCGCGGACGCGTGCACGAGTATCGTGGCGTGCCGGTGGTCGTCACGTATCACCCGGCTTATCTGCTGCGCAGCCTGCAGGACAAGTCGAAGGCGTGGGCCGATCTCTGCCTCGCGCGCAATACGTATCGCGAGGCGCTCGCCGCGCTCGGCGTCGAGCAAGGAGCAGAGAAGGGCGGCGTCTGATGACGGCCCGGGCGAGCGATCTCACGCGTCTCGTCGATCGTTTCGGCGACGTCACGGTTCGCGATCTCGCCTGGCTTCTGTTCGCTCCCGATCTGCTGCGCGAAGGCGACGCCGCGCTCGCGCATCCGTTCGCGTCGACAGCGGAGCGCGACGCGACGCTCGTGTGGCTGAAGGCGCTCGATGCCGCGCCGCAGCCGCTGCACGATCACGCGCGCGATCCGAAGTTCACGCGCCTCGGCATCTACGCCGAGAGCCTCATCCGCTTTTTTCTCGCGCACGGTCCGGCGGCGCGCCTCATCGCGGCGAACGTGCCGTTGCGGCAACAGCGGCGCACCATCGGCGAATGCGATTTCCTGCTCGAATCGGCGGATGGCGCGCGGCTGCACTGGGAGCTGGCGGTGAAGTTCTACCTGCATATCGACGATAGCGACGGCGATGCGGCGCGCGCGGCGCGTCTGTCGAACTACGTCGGGCCGAATCTGCAGGATCGCTTCGATATCAAGCACGAGCGGCTTCTCACGCATCAACTGGCGCTGACGCGGCGCGCCGAGTTCGCGTTGCTCGGCTTCGACGGTCCGTGGCAGGCGCAGTTGTTCATCAAAGGCCGGCTTTTCTATCACGGGCTCGGCGGCGACGAGGTCGTGCCCGCGCGCGAAATAGGGGAGCACCATCTGCGCGGATGGTGGCTGACGGCGTCGGAATGGCGCGACGCGCGCTCGAATGCGTCGGACGATGAGCGCGCGTGGGTCGTGCAGCCGCGCATGGCGTGGCTCGCGTCGCGGCGGCTCGATGCGGATTCCGCCGAAACGCTGATCGCGGAATCGGATGCGATTCGCGCGCGTCTCGAAGGCACGATCGCGCCGACGATGGTCGCCGCCTACGCGCGCGACGAAGCGGGAAATTTCGTGGAGGAATCGCGCGGCTTCATCGTGCCGGACGACTGGCCGGAGCGCGCGCGGGCGTTCGCCGCGTCGGCGGACTGATCACCGGCTGATCACCACCAGCGGAAAAAATGATGCACCGGACCGACGCCATGACCGACGTCGAGCCGCACGCTCGCTTCGATCGCGCCGGTCAGATAGCGCTTCGCCTCGGCGGTCGCGCTCGCAAGATCGTCGGTTTGCGGAATCAGCGCCGCGATCGCCGACGACAGCGTGCAGCCCGTGCCGTGCGTGTTCTTGAGCGGCACGCGCGCGCCGCCGAGCCTGAGTGCGCCCGCCGCCTCGATCAGCCAGTCGGGACTGTCGTTCGATGCAAGGTGGCCGCCTTTCATCAGCACGGCCCGCGCGCCGAGCGCGCGCAAGGCTTCGCCCTGACGGACCATCGCGTCTTCGTCGGCGGCGCTTTCGTCGCCTAACAGCGCCGCCGCTTCCGGCAGATTCGGCGTGACGAGCGTCGCGAGCGGCAGCAATTCGTCGCGCAACGCGGCAACGGCTTCCGGCGCGAGCAGCGCGTGATTGCTCTTCGAGATCATCACGGTGTCGAGCACAACATGTTTCGGCCGATGGCGCTTGAGCGCCTCGGCGACCGCGCGCACGATGCCCGCGTTCGCCAGCATGCCGATCTTCACGGCATCGATGCGGATGTCGTCGAACACGGCGTCGAGCTGCGCCGCGATGAACGCGGGCTCCGGCGCGTGAACGGCTGTCACGCCGCGCGTGTTTTGCGCGGTGAGCGCCGTGATGACGCTCGCGCCGTACGCGCCGAGCGCGGAGAACGCCTTCAGATCGGCCTGAATGCCCGCGCCGCCGCCCGAGTCGGAGCCGGCGATCGTGAGGACGTTCGGAATGGTTTTCGTGATTGCCATGAGCTTAGATGCGTGACTGTGCGATGGTCGCGGCAAGCGCCGAGGCCGCCGTGCGCGGATCGGCCGCCTTGCAGATCGCCGACACCACCGCGAGACCGGCCGGCTTCGCGCGCATGACGTCTGCGGCGTTATGCGCCTGAATGCCGCCGATCGCGACGGTCGGCACATGCGCGGCCGCGCAGATTTCAGCGAGACCCTCGATGCCGCAGGGCGTGGAGGCGTCGGTCTTGGTCGGCGTCGCGTACACCGGACCCGCGCCGAGATAATCGACGACGCCCGCGCGTTTCGCCGCGTCGGCGGTTTCATCGAGATTCGATACCGACAGGCCGATCAGCGCGTCCGGCCCGAGCAGTCGGCGCGCGACATCGGCGGGCAGATCGCGCTGGCCGATATGCACGCCATCCGCGCCGACAGCCAGCGCGACATCGACATGATCGTTGACGACGAACGGCACGCCGTGCGCGCGCGTGATCGGCAGCAGATCGCGCGCGAGATCGAACCACGCGCGCTTGTGCCACTCGGGCGCGCGCAGTTGCACGATGGTCGCGCCGCCTTCGAGCGCGGCGCGCGCGACACGAACCGCCGCGTCATGACCGCCGCACTGCACGGGATCGAGCACGAGATAGAGCGAGAGATCGAACGAAGCGCGCATGTCAGCCGGCAACGATGTCGCGCTGCACGAGCGTCTTGCCGAACGCGGCTTCATCGAGCGATGCGAGCCGGTCCAGATACGCGACGGCGAAGCTGCCGGGCAGCGCGGCGTCGCGCGCGGCGAGTTCCCCCGCGATGGTCGAATAGGCGATGGCGGCGACGGTCGCGGACCAGAACGCGTCGCGATCCGGCGCCGCGCCGACGAACGCGGCCACCGTCGCGGACAACGCGCAGCCGACGCCCGTCACGCGCGTCATCAAGGGCGAGCCGTTCGACATCGCGATGACACGGCGGCCATCGGTCACGTAATCGGTCTCGCCCGTGACCGCGACGACGGCCTGCGTCTTCAGCGCGAGCACCTGCGCGGCGTCGAGCGCGGCATCGGTGGCGGCGGTGCTGTCGACGCCGCGTCCGCTCGCTGCGCCCCCCGACAAGCTGATGATCTCCGACGCGTTGCCGCGGATCACCGCGGGCTTCGCATCGAGCAGATCGAACGCAAATTCCGTGCGAAACGCGAGCGGCCCGACCGCGACCGGATCGAGCACCCACGGCGTGCCCGCGCTGTTGGCGGCCTCGACGGCGGCGCGGATCGCGCGGCTCTGCGGCACGTCGAGCGTGCCGAGATTGACCGACAGCGCATTGGCGACGGCCGCGAATTCGCCGACTTCCTCGCGCGCGACGACCATCGCGGGCGCGGCGCCGATCGCGAGCAGCACGTTCGCGGTGAAGTTGGTGACGACGAGATTCGTGAGGCAATGCACGAGCGGCGCGCGTTCGCGCACGCGGGTGACGAAGGAAAAGAGATCGGCGGCAAGCATGATGCGAAGAGGGTCAGTGCCGCGCTTCGCCGATCAGCGCGACCGAATCGAACGCGCGCTGATTGGCCTGATGCCGTCGCATCACGAAGTACATCATGAGACACACGAACGAGCCGAACAGCACGATGACGAACTGGATCGGCACGTCGAGCCACACGAGCACGGCGTAGAGGCACAGCATGACGAGCACCGACAGGTTTTCGTTGAAATTCTGCACGGCGATGGAATGCCCGGCGGAAAGCAGAACGTGCCCGCGATGCTGGAGCAGCGCGTTCATCGGCACGACGAAGAAGCCCGACAGTCCGCCGACGATCATCAGGAACACATATGCGATCAGCAGATAGCCGGGGAAGTGCATCTTGCCGAAGTAGATGCCCCAGTGCGCGGGAAAGAGATGGCGCGTGTAGAAGGCCATCAGCATGACGGCGAGTCCCATGACGATGCCTACCGGCAGCACGCTGAGCGAGCGCTTGAGCGGCACGCGCGCGGCCGCGAGCACCGCGCCCGCCGCGACGCCGACCGCGATCACCGCCTGCAGGATCGCTGCCTGCGAGAGCGTCATGCCGAGCGACACTTCGGCCCATTTCAGCACGATGAACTGCAGCGTCGCGCCTGCGCCCCAGAAGAGCGTCGTGACGGCGAGCGAGATCTGGCCGAGCTTGTCGCGCCAGAGCACGAGAAAGCAGTCGGCGAAATCGGTGATGAGCTTGAGCGGCCGCGTCTCCTGCTTCGGATAGCGCGCGCCGGTGTCGGGAATGCGCAGATTGAAGATCGCGGCGATCACGTACATCAGCATGATGACGAGCATTGCGGCTTCGGCGGGCGTGTTGATGCGCGGAATGTGCAGCGACAGCAGATGACTGGCGATATGCGGACTGATGAGCGCGCCGCCCATGACCGTGCCGAGGATGATCGAGCCGACCGTCGTGCCTTCGATCCAGCCGTTCGCGGCGACGAGCCGATCGGCTGGCAAGAGCTCGGTCAGAATGCCGTATTTCGCGGGCGAATAGGCCGCCGCGCCGAACCCGACGATGCCATACGCGAGCAACGGATGCGCGCCGAAGAGCATCGTCACGCAGCCCACGACCTTGATCGAATTGGTCACGAACATGACGTGGCCCTTGGGCCGGGAATCCGCGAAAGCGCCGACGAAAGCCGCGAGAATCACATACGACAGGACGAAGAACAGCTTGAGCAGCGGCGTCATCCAGTTCGGGGCGTGAAGGTCTTTCAGCAGTGCAATGGCAGCGATCAGTAGAGCGTTATCGGCCAGCGATGAGAAAAACTGCGCGGCCATGATGGTGTAAAAACCTTTTTTCATCTGATCCGAAGCTTTCCTCACTGCGGGTGATCCGCCCCGGGCACCGGTCGTGCACTCGGGCTTATGCCTTTCGAAATGGGTTGTGTGCACGGCTTTATAACACGAAAATAGGCGCATTCTGACTAGCAGTAATCTCGATCGCGCCAGAAATGACGCGCCTGTGTTCGTGATTCCTCATAACATACTGATTCGCAAGGCGTCCCGGTCGGCGCAGCAGGACGCGTCCCGCTCGCGTATGCTGGCCTTTTAGACCGCACTCGTTGCAATTCCACCAAACGCTCATGCCGCGCCCCCTTTCAGCAACAATTCACACCGCCGCGCTCGCCAACAACCTGGCCGTTGCACGCAAGTACGCCCCGAAATCCAAGATCTGGGCCGTCGTCAAGGCCAATGCATATGGCCACGGTCTCGCCCGGGCGTTCCCCGGTTTGCGCGCAACGGACGGCTTTGGCCTTCTCGACCTCGAAGAAGCCGCGAAGTTGCGTGAATTGGGGTGGGCCGGGCCAATTCTTTTGCTCGAGGGCTTTTTCCGGCCGACCGACATCGACGTGATCGACCGCTATAGCCTCACCACGGCCGTGCACTGCGACGAGCAGTTGCGGATGCTGGAAATGGCGCGGCTGTCGAAACCGGTCAACATTCAGTTGAAGATGAACAGCGGCATGAACCGGCTCGGCTATACGCCCGAGAAGTTCCGCGCCGCGTGGGAGCGCGCGCGCGCCGTGCAGGGCGTCGGCCAGATCACGCTCATGACCCATTTTTCCGATGCCGATGGCCCGCGCGGCATCGCGCATCAACTGGAAGCGTTCGAACGCGGCGCGGAAGGCATCGCGGGCGCGCGCAGTCTCGCGAACTCGGCGGCGCTCTTGTGGCACCCGGGCGCGCACTTCGACTGGGTGCGGCCCGGCATCATGCTGTACGGCGCATCGCCGTCGGGCGTGACCGCGGATATCGCCGATACCGGCCTCAAGCCCGCGATGACGCTCCAGTCCGAGCTGATCGCCGTGCAGACGGTCGACGCGGGGAGCAGCATCGGTTATGGCTCGACGTATACAGCGGGAACGCCGATGCGCATCGGCGTGGTCGCGTGCGGCTACGCGGACGGCTATCCGCGCGTGGCGCCCGAAGGCACGCCCGTGATCGTCGACGGCGTGAGAACGCGGCTCGTCGGCCGCGTGTCGATGGATATGCTGACCGTCGATCTGACGCCGTGCCCGAACGCCGGCATCGGTTCGCGCGTGGAACTGTGGGGCGCGAATCTGCCGATCGACGATGTCGCGAGCTCGGCCGGCACGATCGGCTACGAACTCATGTGCGCGATCGCGCAACGCGTGCCGGTGCGCGCGGAATAAAACACGAAATCAACAACAAGAAATCAGGCAAGGCTTCGAGTGGCAAAAGTAGCGAAGGCAAAAACGCTGTATGTGTGCAGCGAATGCGGCGGGGAATCGCCGAAGTGGACCGGCCAGTGCGCCGCATGCAACGCGTGGAACACGCTGACCGAATCGGTGGCGCAGACGGCGTCGAACCATCGCTTCCAGGCGCTCGCGAAGAGCTCGCCGGTGCGCAAGCTCGCGGAAATCGAGGCGTCAGACGTGCCGCGCTTCACGACGGGCGTCGGCGAATTCGATCGCGTGCTGGGCGGCGGGCTCGTGCCGGGCGGCGTCGTGCTGATCGGCGGCGATCCGGGCATCGGCAAATCGACATTGCTACTGCAATCGCTCGCCGAAATCGCGCGCGAGCGGCCGGCGCTCTACGTGAGCGGTGAGGAATCCGGCGCGCAGATCGCGCTGCGCGCGCAGCGGCTCGGACTGATCGGCGGCGCGAGCGCCGCGGGCGATCTCGCGCTGCTCGCGGAAATCCAGCTCGAAAAGATCCAGGCGACCATCGATGAGCAACGGCCTGAAGTCGCCGTCATCGACTCGATTCAGACGATCTACTCGGAAGCGCTGACGTCCGCGCCCGGCTCCGTCGCGCAAGTGCGCGAGTGCGCGGCGCAACTCACGCGCATCGCGAAGCAGACGGGCACGTCGATCATCATGGTCGGCCACGTGACGAAAGAGGGCAGCCTCGCGGGACCGCGCGTGCTGGAGCACATCGTCGATACCGTGCTGTATTTCGAGGGCGACACGCACTCGTCGTTCAGGCTCGTGCGCGCGTTCAAGAATCGCTTCGGCGCCGTCAACGAGCTCGGCGTCTTCGCCATGACGGAAAAGGGCTTGCGCGGCGTCGCCAATCCGTCGGCGCTATTTTTGTCGCAGCACGAGCAGAGCGTCGCGGGTTCGTGCGTGCTCGTGACGCAGGAAGGTTCGCGGCCGCTACTCGTCGAAGTGCAGGCGCTCGTCGATACCGCGCACGTGCCCAATCCGCGCCGGCTCGCGGTCGGGCTGGAACAAAACCGGCTGGCGCTGTTGCTGGCGGTGCTGCATCGGCACGCGGGAATTGCGTGTTTCGATCAGGACGTGTTCCTGAACGCGGTCGGCGGCGTGAAGATCACCGAGCCCGCCGCCGATCTCGCCGTGCTGCTCGCGATCCACTCGTCGATGCGCAACAAGCCGCTGCCGAAGGGTCTCATTACGTTCGGTGAGGTGGGCTTGGCGGGTGAAATCCGGCCGTCTCCGCGCGGGCAGGATCGCCTGAAGGAAGCGGCGAAGCTAGGCTTTTCCGTCGCGCTGATTCCGAAGGCGAACGCGCCCAAGCAGGCCATCGACGGTCTGAAGGTGATCGCCGTGGACCGCATCGAGGAAGCGATCGACCGCGTTCGCGACCTCGAATGATTTCGCGATCGGACCCTTCGTAACGGCGTGTAAAAATCCCGTTGCGCAATGTAACCCAACGGACGCGCGGTTTTCCTATCCTTACAGGGCTACGGACCCGGCCAACTTCGCCAAGGGCATTTCAACACGCGAAGTGACCGGAAGGATCGAGAGGACCACGCATTGAAACACGCTAATTCAGCCCGGCCGAAGCCCGCTTTCCACCTGCGCGGATGCCGCGTCTCCGCGCCGCTTCAGCAGCCTTGGGGCAGCGGCTGCCGGATCGTCGAATGGATCGACGAGCAAGGCCAGATCTCGCGTCGCGTCGTCGCGGCCGATGTCACCGAGGATCAAGTCGTCGCGACCATTCGCGAGCATGTGACGGGCCGCAAGCATGTGCTCGTCGACGACGAACGTCAGCCGCGTCAGGTCTTGCCGCGGCGTTAGGCGCTTCTGAAAAGCGGGTGTGCCGCCGCTTCGGCAGGCGTCAGCACGGGCGCGACGCAGCAATCGAGCGGCTCCAGCAACGTCATCCATTCGTCGCGCGTGCGTTCGCGGAAAATCGCGGCAAGCTGCGCGGACAAGTCTGCCGCGTCCGCACCGCCGATCGCCTGTCCGAGGCTCCAGTGCCGCGTCGCCCAATCGGGACGGCCGAGCGCTTCGCACAAGGTCTGCCAAAACTTCAGCTCCAGCGCGCCGACCGCGACGAAACGGTCATCGCGCGTGCGATACACGTCATAGCAGGGCGCGCCGCCGTTCAGCAGGCCAGCGCCCGCGCGCGTCGTGGCTTCGTCGGCATTGGCGAGCGCGATATGCGCCATCACGTTGTGCGCGTGCGCCGCGTGCGTCATCGACACATTCAGGCAACGTCCTTCGCCGCCGCGCGCGACGTGCCACGCCGCCGCCAGTATTTCCATGACCGCCGAAAGCGCGCCGCCGAGCAGATCCGCCAACTGGAAATTCGGCGCGATGGGGGTGCCGTCGCGCGCCGCGAGCTGATCCAGCACGCCCGCATACGCGATGTAGTTCAGATCGTGTCCGGCCTTCTGCGCGAACGGTCCCTCGCTGCCGAAACCGGTGATCGCGCAATAGACGAGCTTCGGATTTGCCTCGCGCAGCACGTCGTAGCCGACGCCCAGCCGCGCCATCACCGAAGGTCGAAAGCTCTCGACGAGCACGTCTGCATCGCGCGCAAGTTCGATCAATTTCGCGCGGCCTTCGTCCGTTTTGAGATCGAGCGTGAGCTGCCGCTTTCCGCGATTGACGATGCGATAAAACGCGCTCGGCGTGCCGCTTTGCCGATCGGCTTCGCTTTGCAGCATCGTGCGGGTGTAGTCGCCTTCGCCCGGCGGCTCGATCTTGAGCACATCGGCGCCGAGTTCCGCGAGCCGTAGCGTGGCGATGGGGCCGGGTAGAAGCCGCGTCAGATCCAGCACGCGCAGGCCGGTGAGGGAAGGCGTCGTCAAGTTGTCGATCTCCGGTTATGAGCCGATCTGCTCCAGTTCCTCGTGCGCTTCGAGCCACTCCATTTCGAGCGTTTCGAGGCGCGCATTCACGTCGCCCTGGCGTCGGATCGTCTCAGTGAGTTTCGCTTTCATCGGCGCTTCGTAGCTCGCCGGATCGGCGACGAACGCATCGAGTGCCGATTTTTCCGCGTTGAGCTTTTCCATCTCTTTCTCGATCTTGGCGATGCGCGACTTGAGCGGCTTCGTCAGATGCGCAAGCTTTTGCCGTTCCTGAGCTTCCTGCCGGCGCTGTTCCTTGCGATTCAGCGCGCTTTCGGACGCCTCGCCCGAGGCCGCGGCGCTCGCTTCCTTCGCCGCCGCGCGCGTTTCGGCGGCGTGCTGCAGAAGCCAGTCGCGGTAGTCGTCGAGATCGCCGTCGAACGGACTCAGGCGATGCTTCGCGACGAGCATGAACGTGTCGGTCGTCGCGCGCAGCAAGTGCCGGTCGTGCGACACGAGCATGAGCGTGCCTTCGAACTGCGCGAGCGCCATGGTCAGCGCGTGGCGCGTTTCGAGGTCGAGGTGGTTGGTCGGCTCGTCGAGCAGCAGCAGATTCGGCTTTTGCCAGATGATGAGCGCCAGCGCGAGCCGCGCCTTCTCGCCGCCGGAAAAGGGCGCGATCTTCGCGGTCGCCATGTCGCCGGAGAAGTTGAAGCTGCCGAGAAAGTCGCGCAGTTCCTGCTCGCGCGTGTCGGGTGCGAGGCGCGCGAGATGCTGGAGCGGGGAATCGTCCGGGCGCAGCGTTTCCAGTTGGTGCTGCGCGAAATAGCCGATCTGCAAGCCTTTGCCCTGCCGGACGTCGCCGGAAAGCGGTTCGAGCGTCTGCGCGAGCGTCTTGATGAGCGTCGATTTCCCCTGACCGTTCGCGCCGAGCAAGCCGATGCGCTGGCCGTTCTGGATCGACAGCGTCACGCCTTCGACGATTGGAATCTCGCCGCCCGCGTCGTTGAGATAGCCGCAACGCACGCTCTCCATGACCATCATCGGATTCGGCGCGGCGTCGGGCTCGCGGAATTCGAACGTGAAGGGCGAGGTTGCGTGCGCGGGCGCGATCAGCTCCATCTTCTCCAGCGCCTTCACGCGGCTTTGCGCCTGCTTGGCTTTGGTCGCCTTGGCCTTGAATCGGTCGATGAAACTCTGCAGATGCGCGACTGTCCTTTGCTGCTTCTCGTACGCGCTTTGTTGCAGCGCGATCTGCTGCGCGCGCAGCACTTCGAACTGGCTGTAGTTGCCGCCGTAGCGCTTCACCTGACGATTTTCCAGATGCAGCGTGACGTTGCAGACCGAATCGAGGAACTCACGGTCGTGCGAGATCACGACGAGCGTGCCCGGATAGCGCCCGAGCCAGTCTTCCAGCCAGACGATGGCGTCGAGGTCCAGGTGGTTGGTCGGTTCGTCGAGCAGCAGCAGATCGGACGGACACATCAGCGCCTGCGCGAGATTCAGGCGCATGCGCCAGCCGCCCGAGAAGCTCGACACCGGCTCGCGCGTCTGCTCGAGCGTGAAGCCGAGACCGAGCAGCAGCGTTTCGGCGCGCGCGGGCGCCGTGTAGCCGTCGGCATCGGCGAAGGCGGCGTGGGCTTCCGCTTCGGCCGCGCCGTCATGCGCGGCGGACGCGGCCACGATGCGCGCCTCGATCGCACGCAGATGCGTGTCGCCGTCGAGCGTGTAGTCGAGTGCGCTGCGATCCACGGCGGGCGTTTCCTGCGCGACGTGCGCGATGCGCCACGACGGCGGCATCGAAAAATCGCCGCCGTCCGCGTGCAATTCGCCGCGCAGCACGGAAAAGAGCGTCGACTTGCCCGCGCCGTTTGCGCCGACGAGACCGGCCTTCTCGCCCGGATTGAGCGTGAAGCTCGTGTCTTCGAAAAGCGGCTTGGTGCCGCGGGACAGGCTGAACTGGTTGAAGCGGATCACGTCGGAATGGCGGCGAAAAGGGCGCGGCTTTGAGGGAAAGCGCTATTTTAGACCGGACCGATTGCGCGGCAGGGGTCGGCCGTTCGGCTAATGGCGGGCGAACGCGCGACGGGTTAGCATCGCGTGACTTTCATCGAATTTTTCCGGAGCACGCCATGAGCACAGCCAGCGAAGGCATCTACGGCTTCTCGGCCGAAACACTCGACGGCGCGACCGTCAGCCTCGACAAGTACCGCGGCAAGGTTCTGCTCATCGTGAATACGGCGAGCGAATGCGGATTCACACCGCAGTACAAGGGTTTGCAGGAGGTTTATCGACAGTACGCGGCGCGCGGTTTCGAGGTGCTCGGCTTTCCGTGCAACCAGTTCGGCAAGCAGGAACCGGGCGATGCCGGGCAAATCGGCGCTTTCTGCGAGCAAAACTACGGCGTCACGTTTCCGATGTTCGCGAAGATCGAGGTGAACGGCTCCAACGCGCATCCGCTCTACAAGTATCTGAAGGACAAGGAACCGGGCCTGCTCGGCATCGAAGCGATCAAGTGGAATTTCACGAAGTTTCTCGTCGATCGCAGTGGCAAGGTCATCAAGCGCTATGCGCCGCAGACCAAGCCGGAATCGATCACCGACGACATCGAAAAGCTGCTCTGACGCCGCTCAGAGAATCGGCGAGAAAAGCCGCGCGACGTGCATCGCCATGCGACGCCAGAAGGCCTTGCCGCGATAGTCATTGGCGTCGATCTCGAACGAATGCGCGAAGTCGGCGAGCAGCATGGTTTCCACTTCGCTAGCGAACGCGCGATCGACGGTCAGCACCGTGATCTCGAAGTTCAGGCGAAACGAGCGATTGTCGAGATTCGCGCTGCCGATCGACGCGGCGATGCCGTCGACGAGCACGACCTTCTGATGCAGAAATCCCGGCTTGTAGCGGAAGATGCGAACGCCCGCCTGCACGAGGTCGTACGCATAAAGCCGTGACGCCGCGAACACCACGCGATGATCGCGCCGGCTCGGAATCAGGATGCGTACGTCGACGCCACGCATCACGGCGAGCCGCAGCGCCGAGAACACGGCTTCGTCGGGAATCAGATAGGGCGATGTGATCCAGATGCGCTCGCGCGCCGCGTTGATCGCCTCGACAAAGAAAAGCGAACAGGTTTCCTGTTTGTCCGCCGGGCCGCTCGACAGCACCATGCAGTGCATGTTCTCGCCGGAATGCGGCGCGGGGCCGAGTTCCGGCAGGCGTTGCGTCGCCCAGTACCAGTCTTCGGTGAACACGAACTGAATGCTCGCGACCGCCGGGCCGCGCACTTCGATATGCGTGTCGCGCCACGGCGAAAGCCGCGGATTGCCGCCGAGATATTCGACGCCCACGTTGTGCCCGCCGACGAACGCGCATTTGCCGTCCACCACGACGATCTTCCGATGATTGCGGAAGTTGATCTGGAAACGGTGCACGAACTTGCGGGTGGCCGCGAACGGATGCGCCTCGACGCCGCCCGCCCGCAGCGCATTGACGTAGCGATGCGGCAGGTCGAAGCTGCCGATGCTGTCATAGAGGAAGTACACGCGCACGCCGGCCTGAGCTTTCTTGATGAGCGCGTCCTTGAGCATTTCGCCGAGCGCATCGGCGCGCACGATGAAGAACTGCACGACCACATAGCGTTCGGCGCCGGCGATCGCTTCGAGAATCGCGGCGAACGTCGCGTCGCCGTTGATGAGCACGCGGGCCGAGTTGCCGCGCAAGAACGGCATGCCGGACAGGCGCTGCAGCGTGCGGATCGTCGGATTGCCGAGATAAGCGGCAGGCCCCGGCGCGATTTCGCCGCGCGCGCCGGTGGAATCGACGAGCGGAGCGGCTTCGGGCGCATCGCTGCGGGCGCCGGAATCCCATTCGGCAGGCTTCGAACGGCTGCGCAGGATCTCGATTTCCAGCCGCCGTTCGTCGATATAGCCGGCGAACTTGCTGCGGCCGAGGAAGAGATACGGGATCAGCGTGAAGTAGGGCATCGCGACGAGCGACACGGCCCACGCGACCGCGCCTTGCGACGTGCGTGTGTTGATGACGGCATGGATCGCGGCGATCACGCCGAGCACATGCGCGGCCATCACGAGCGTGCCGAGGTGAAGCCAGTCGGATGCTTGCATAGACGCGGGAAGGAGCTAAGGGCTTGGCTAATGGCGATTTGCCATATTACCCAACCCTTCCACGCGAAGTGTCAGCGATCGTTGCAGCGCTTGCGCCGCCGCAACGACCGCTCACGGAGAAGCGGACGCTCAGGCCGGAAGGTCGGCGGCCTGGATGAGGAACACGTTGTCGTCGCCGGCGCTCGTCGAGAGCCAGACGAGATCGAGGCCGCCGAGCGCGGCTTCGACATTCGGGCGCTCATTGCCGATCTCGACGACGAGCACGCCGTCCTCGGTCAGCCACTTGCCCGCGTCGCGCACGATGCGCCGTACCACGTCCATGCCGTCCGCGCCGCCCGCGAGCGCGAGCTCGGGTTCGTGGCGGTACTCTGCCGGCAGCGCCTGCATCGCGTCCGCGTTGACGTACGGCGGATTCGTGATGATGACCTCGTAGCGCGCCTCGGGAAGCGGCGCGTACAGGTCGCCTTCGTAGAGGCTCACGCGCTCTTCCAGACCGTAATCGTCCACATTGCGGCGCGCGACCGCGAGCGCATCGGCGGAAATGTCGACGGCATCGACATCGGCGTTTTCGAAGGCCTGCGCCGCGAGAATCGCGAGGCAGCCCGAGCCGGTGCACAGTTCGAGCACGCGCGGGACCTGATCCGGATCGGCCACATACGGCTGCAAGCCGTCCTGCAGCAACTCGCCGATGAACGAGCGCGGCACGATCACGCGTTCATCGACGTAAAAGCGGCGGCCGTGCATCCACGCTTCCTGCGTGATGTACGCGGCGGGAATGCGTTCCTTCGCGCGGCGCTCGATGACTTTCATGACCGCGTCGATCTCGTGGTCGAGCAGGCGCGCGTCGAGGAACGGATCGAGCGTGTCGAGCGGCAGATGCAGCGTATGCAGGATCAGATACGCGGCTTCGTCGTAGGCATTGGACGAGCCGTGGCCGAAGGACAAGCCCGCTTCGGTGAAACGCGAGACGCCGAAGCGCAGCAGGTCGCGCACGGTGGTGAAGGGCAGCGCCATCGAAGGCTCCTTTTTATTGTCGGATTTGAATTAGGCGATCAGTGCTTCGAGCACGCGGCGGTACACGTTCTTCAACGGTTCGATGAAGCGCACTTCGACATGCTCGTCGATCTTGTGGATCGTGCCGTTCGGCGGGCCGAATTCGACGACCTGATCGCAGATTTGCGCGATGAAGCGTCCGTCGGACGTGCCGCCCGTGGTAGACAGCTCGGTGCGCACGCCGGTTTCATCGGCGATGGCTTTTTCGAGCGCGTCGGACAGCGCACCGCGCGGGGTGAGAAACGGCAGGCCGCTCACGATCCACTGCAGGTCGTATTCGAGGCCGTGCTTGTCAAGGATCGCGTGGACGCGGCTTTGCAGGCTCTCGACCGTGCTCGCGGTCGAGAAGCGGAAGTTGAACATCAGGTCGGCATGACCGGGAATGATGTTGGTCGCGCCGGTGCCCGAATGCAGGTTCGACACTTGCCAGGTTGTCGGCGGGAAATATTCGTTGCCGTCGTCCCATTTTTCGGCGACGAGCTCGGCGAGCGCGGGCGCGAGCAGATGCACCGGATTCTTCGCGAGATGCGGATACGCGATATGCCCCTGCACGCCCTTGACGACGAGCTTGCCCGTCATCGAGCCGCGCCGGCCGTTCTTGACCATGTCGCCGAGCGTGGCGTTCGAAGTCGGCTCGCCGACGATGCAGTAATCGAGCCGCGTGCCGCGCGCCTTCAGCGCTTGAACGACCTTGATCGTGCCGTCGGTCGCGGGGCCTTCTTCATCGCTCGTGATGAGAAACGCGAGCGTGCCGCGATGTTCCGGATGCTGCGCGACGAATTCCTCGCTCGACACGACGAACGCCGCGAGCGACGCCTTCATGTCCGCCGCGCCGCGACCGTAGAGTTTGCCGTCGCGATGCGTCGGGGTGAAGGGCGGCGAGCTCCACTGTTCGAGCGGGCCGGTCGGCACGACGTCGGTATGGCCGGCGAAGGCGAGCAGCTTGCCGCTTGCGTCCGTGCCGCGCCTGACGGCCCACAGGTTCGTGACGCCGCCCGATTCGATCGTTTCGCATTCGAAGCCGATCGCCGCGAGCCGCTCGATCATGAGCGCCTGGCAAGCCTTGTCGTCGGGCGTGACGGATGCGCGTTCGATCAGCGCTTCGGTAAGGGAAAGGGTGCCGGACATGGTTCTTTTTCCACAGCGATAAAAAATGCCGGCGCGCGGGCCGGCACTCGTAGCAAGCTCGCGATGACCGTCGGATTCACAGTCATCGCGTCGGCTCAGGCAAAGAGCGTTTCGTACTGCTCGGCGGAAAATCCGAGCGTCTTCACGCGTCCGTTCACCACCACGACCGGCCGCTTGATGATCGACGGCTTGTGGATCATCAGCGCGATCGCGCCGTTGGTCGTGTCGGCTTCGGCCTTGTGCACGTCCGACAGGCCGCGCCACGTCGTGCCGCGCTTGTTGATGAGCTGATCGAGCGATACGTCCTTCAGCCAGTCCTGAACCAGCTTCTCGTTCACGCCGGCTTTCTTGAAGTCGTGAAACTCGAACGGCACGCCGTGCTCTTCCAGCCACACGCGCGCCTTCTTCACCGTGTCGCAGTTCGGAATGCCGTAGACGACAGTCGTCGGGGTGGATCCGCGTGCCAAAATCAGTCGCCTCGCAGCAGTTCGTTTAGGCCGACTTTCGCGCGCGTCTTGGCGTCGACCTTCTTCACGATGACCGCGCAGTACAGGCTGTGCGAGCCGTCCTTCGACGGCAGGTTGCCCGCGACGACGACCGAGCCCGCCGGAATGCGGCCGTACGTGACTTCGCCGGTTTCGCGATCGTAGATCTTCGTCGACTGGCCGAGATACACGCCCATCGAGATGACGGAATTCTCTTCGACGATCACGCCTTCCACGACCTCCGAACGCGCGCCGATGAAGCAGTTGTCCTCGATGATGACCGGGTTCGCCTGCAGCGGCTCCAGCACGCCGCCGATGCCCACGCCGCCCGACAGGTGCACGTTCTTGCCGATCTGCGCGCACGAGCCGACGGTCGCCCACGTATCGACCATCGTGCCTTCGTCGACATATGCGCCGATGTTGGTGTAAGACGGCATCAGCACGACGTTCTTCGCGATGAACGAGCCGCGGCGCGCGATGGCCGGCGGCACGACGCGGAAACCGCCCGCCGCGAAGTCTTCGGCCGTGTAGTTCGCGAACTTCGAGGGCACCTTGTCGTAGAACTGCGTGTAGTTGTAAGACCCGCCACCGGCAGGCATCGGCGCGTTGTCTTCCAGTCGGAACGACAGCAGCACGGCCTTCTTGAGCCACTGATTCACGACCCAGTCGCCATCGCGCTTTTCGGCGACGCGCATCTGGCCTTTGTCGAGCTGCTCGATCGCATGCGCGACGGCTTCGCGGACTTCGGCGGGCGCGGCCTTGGGCGACAGCTCGGCGCGGTTTTCCCAGGCGGTATCGATGATGCTCTGAAGTTGTTGCGACATAGTTGGTATCAAGGATGGGTAGTTGGGCCGGCTACGTTTCAGAACCGTTTGTCAGGAACTGAGCGTGCGGCAGAATTCGACGATGCGGCGAGCGCCTTCGACACATTCCCCGGTTTCAGCGACGAGCGCGATGCGCACGAAACCTTCGCCGGGATTCGTGCCGTGCGCCGTGCGAGCGAGAAAGGAGCCCGGCAGAACCGTCACATTATAGTCGGCGTAAAGGCGTGCAGCGAACTGGGTATCGGTGAGCCCGGTGCCCGAAACGTTCGCCCAGAGGTAGAACGCGGCGTCGGGCAAACGCACGTCGAGGACGTCCGCGAGCATCGGCGTGACCGTCTGGAATTTTTTCAGATACTGCGCGCGGTTGTCGCGCACGTGCGTTTCATCCTGCCACGCGACGATGCTCGCGCGCTGAAACACCGTCGACAGCGCCGCGCCGTGATACGTGCGATAGAGCAGGAAGTCCTTCAGGATCGACGCATCGCCCGCGACGAAGCCCGAACGCATGCCCGGCACGTTCGAGCGCTTGGACAGGCTCGACAGCATCACGAGACGGTCGAAGTTGCGATCGAGCAGCCGCGCGGCTTCGAGGCCGCCGAGCGGCGGATTGCTTTCGTCGAAATAGATCTCCGAATAACACTCGTCCGATGCGATCACGAAGCCGTGCCTGTCCGACAGCGCGAAGAGTTCGCGCCAGTTTTCGAGCGTGAGCACGGCGCCCGTCGGGTTGCCCGGCGAGCAGACGTAGAGCAGTTGCGTGCGCGCCCAGATCTCTTCGGGCACCGCCGAGTAATCGCACGCGAAGTTGCGCGCCGGATCGCTGTTGACGAAGTACGGCTCGGCGCCCGCGAGCAGGGCCGCGCCTTCGTAGATTTGATAGAACGGGTTCGGACAGAGTACGATGGGCGGTTCTGCGGCCTTGTCCGTGCGGCTGTCGATCACGGTCTGCGCGAGCGCGAAAAGCGCCTCGCGCGAGCCGGAGACAGGCAGCACTTCGGTTGCCGGATCGATCGATTCGAGGCCGTAACGCTGCATCACCCATGCCGCGATCGCGCGGCGCAACGGCTCGCTGCCGAGCGTCGCCGGGTAGCTCGCGAGGCCGTCGAGCGAATCGATCACCGCATCGCGGATCAGCGCGGGCGTCGGATGCTTCGGCTCGCCGATGCCGAAGCTGATCGGCGTGAATCCCGCGCGCGGCTCGATGCCCTTGAAGAGCAGACGAAGCTTTTCGAATGGATAAGACTGAAGTTTCTCGAGAAGTGGATTCACGGCGTGACCGGTAAGCAGTGAGCGATGCGCGCGAGGCGAGAAGCGCCTGCGAGCGCGGCAATCGGAAGAATCGAACGGACGTGAAACGAACTCACGATTATAGCGCGTGGCGTCGCGCCGGAAACGGCGGGCGGCGCGCGCCACGAAGGACGAAAACACGAGCGATGCCGGACGCAATGCAAGGACCATCTCGATGACGAGCAGTGTGCGCAACGCATGGCCGACGCTCGCAATCATGCTCGGCGCGTCGGTGTGGGGCCTCGTCTGGTATCCAATGCGGATGCTTGCCGCCATGGGCCTCTCCGGCACGGCCGCGAGCGCGACGACGAGCGCCGCCGCGTGCGTCTTCGTGCTCGTCGCGAAACGCCGCTCGATCAGTACGCTGTCGTGGCACTGGCTGCTCGTCGGGCTCGGCGTGGCCGCGGGCGTGACCAATATCGGTTTCGTGTGGGGCGCGATCCACGGTCAGGTGATGCGCGTGCTGCTGCTCTTCTATCTGACGCCCGCGTGGACCGCGATCTTCGCGCACTTCATCCTGAAAGAGCGTCTCACGCGCGCCGACGCCGCGCTCTCGCTCCTCTCGCTCGCGGGCGCGGTCACCATGCTCTGGTCGCCCGAACTCGGCATGCCGCTGCCGGCCGATCTCGCCGAATGGTCGGGTCTGATGGGCGGCATGGGCTTCGCGATGAGCAACGTGCTCGTCGTGAAAGTCACCCGTACGCTGCCCGCGATGAAGCCCGAGATGCGCACGGCGGTGATCTTCGGCGGCGCGGCGCTCATCGCGTCCATCGTCACGCTGTTCGAGCCGATGCCCGCGCCGCCCGCAGCCGCTCTCTTGCCGACCGTGAGCCTGATCGTGATCGGGCTGGGCGTCGTGCTCGCCGGCAACAACATGATCGTGCAACTCGGCCTCGCGCGCGTGCCGGCCAATCGTGCGTCGATCATCATGCTGTTCGAACTCGTCGTCACGGCGCTGTCGGCGTGGCTCTTCGCAGGCGAAGTCCCCGGCGCGCGAGAATGGGCGGGCGGCGCGTGCATCGTCGTTGCATGCGTGCTGTCGGCGTGGGTGCATCGGCCGCGGGCAGCGCGCTCGCCTTCGTCCGCAGCGTCCGACATCGCGATAGAAGTGCCGGAAAGCAAAAAGAAATCGACTCGCGCGATGGTATGATGGAGTCCGCTTTCGCCGGGCCAGTTGATGGTGCTTCACTGCCGCGCGGCCGGGAAACGACGGGCCGCGCTGCGGCCTGTCCGCCATATATCCTCCGTCACTCATTCAAAACAGCGATATCGCCGTGCGTCTGACCTCGATAAAACTCGCTGGCTTCAAGTCCTTCGTCGATCCCACGCATTTCCAGGTCCCCGGCCAACTGGTCGGCGTCGTCGGGCCGAACGGCTGTGGCAAGTCCAATATCATCGATGCCGTGCGCTGGGTGCTCGGCGAATCGCGCGCCTCCGAGTTGCGCGGCGAATCGATGCAGGACGTGATCTTCAACGGATCGACGGCGCGCAAACCCGGCAGCCGGGCTAGCGTCGAACTCATTTTCGATAACGGCGACGGCCGCGCCGCCGGTCAATGGAGCGCCTACGGCGAAATCGCCGTGAAGCGCGTGCTCACGCGCGACGGCACTTCCAGCTACTACATCAACAATCTGCCCGCGCGCCGTCGCGACATACAGGACATCTTCCTCGGCACGGGTCTCGGCCCGCGCGCCTACGCGATCATCGGGCAGGGCATGATCGCGCGCATCATCGAGGCGAAGCCCGAAGAGCTGCGCGTGTTCCTCGAAGAAGCCGCGGGCGTGTCGAAGTACAAGGAGCGCCGCCGCGAGACGGAGAACCGTCTGCATGACACGCGCGAGAACCTGACGCGCGTCGAAGACATCATCCGCGAGCTGTCGACGAACCTCGAAAAGCTCGAAGCGCAGGCGGTCGTCGCGACGAAGTACAAGGAACTGCAGGCCGAAGGCGAAGAGAAGCAACGCCTTCTGTGGCTCTTGCGCAAGAAGGAAGCGGGCAACGAAGCCGAGCGTCAGCAGCGCGCCATTCGCGAGGCCCAGGTCGAGCTCGAAGCGCAGACGGCGCGTCTGCGTGAAGTCGAAGCGCAACTGGAAACGCTGCGCGTCGCGCACTACAGCGCGAGCGACGCGATGCAAGGCGCGCAAGGCTCGCTCTACGAAGCCAATGCCGAAGTGAGCAGGCTCGAAGCGGAGATCCGCTTTATCGTCGAGTCGCGCAATCGCGTGCAGGCGCAGATCGCCGCGCTCACCGCGCAGCGCGAGCAATGGCAGGTGCAGGCGCAAAAGGCGCGCGACGAAATCGATACCGCGACCGAAGCGCTCGCCGAAGGCGAAGAAAAGGCCGCGATCGCGCAGGAAAATGCCGCCGCGAAACACGACGCGCTCCCCGCGCTCGAAGCGCGCTGGCGCGACGCGCAAGCGCAATTGAACGAAGAGCGCGCGGGCATCGCGCGCGCCGAACAGGCGCTCAAGCTCGAAGCGGCGCATCAGCGCAACGCGGATCAGCAGCTTCAGCAATTGCAGCAGCGTCAGGAGCGTCTGAAGAGCGAGGCGAGCGGTCTGGATGCGCCCGACGAAGCGCATCTCGAAGAGTTGCGCATGCAGCTCGCGGAAAACGAAGAGATTCTCGCCGAAGCACAAGCGCGTCTCGCCGATGCGCAGGAAACCGTGCCGCGTCTGGACGCCGAGCGCCGCGCCGCGCAGGAACGCGTGCAGAAGGAAAGCGCGCAGATCCATCAGCTCGAAGCGCGCCTCGCCGCGTTGAAGCAGCTTCAGGAAAGCGTGCAGACGGAAGGCAAGGTCCAGCCGTGGCTCGACAAGCACGAGCTCGGCGCGCTGCCGCGTCTGTGGAAGAAGCTGCACGTCGAGACCGGCTGGGAAGCGGCGCTCGAATCCGTGCTGCGGGAGCGTCTCGCCGCGCTGGAAGTATCGAATCTGGATTGGGTCAAGGCGTTCGCCACGGATGCGCCGCCCGCCAAGCTCGCGTTCTACTCGCCGCCCGTCGCGGGCAAGCCGGTCGACGCGCCGCAAGGCTTGCGCTCGCTGCTGTCGCTCGTGCGCATCGACGATCCGGGCCTGCGCGCCGTGCTCAACGAATGGCTCGCCACGACTTTCGTCGCCGACGATCTCGCGCAGGCGCTCGCTTCGCGCAATCAGTTGCCGGATGGCGCCGCGTTCGTCGTGAAGGCGGGGCATATCGTGACGCGCGTGGGCGTGCAGCTTTACGCGTCGGATTCCGAGCAGTCGGGCATGCTCGCGCGTGCGCAGGAAATCGAGAATCTGACGAAGCAGGTGCGCGCGCAGGCTTTGCTGTCCGATGAAGCCAAGGCCAACGCCGTGCGTGCCGATGCCGCCCACACGCAAGGCTCGCAGACGCTCGCGGAAGCGCGCGCCGCCGCTGAACGCGCGACGCAGCGCGTGCACGCGTTGCAGATGGACGTGCTCAAGCTCGCGCAGGCGCACGAACGCTATACGCAGCGCAACACGCAGATCGGCGAGGAGCTCGAAGAGATCGCCGCGCAGGTCGACGAGCAGCGTGCCTTGCGCGCCGAATCGGAAGCCGCGTTCGAACGTCACGATGGCGAAATCGCGCAATTGCAGGCGCGTTTCGAAGACAACCAGCTTGCGTTCGAGTCGCTCGACGAGGAACTCACGAACGCGCGCCACGAACTGCGCGAACTGGAACGCGCCGCGAGCGATGCCAGCTTCGCCGTGCGCGGCCTCGCCGCGAAGATCGACGAATACAAGCGCAATATCGAGACGGCGCACGATCAGAGCGAGCGCATCGCGGGCACGCTGGAAGACGCGCGCGCCGAACTCGAAACCATCAACGAACAGACCGCGCAGACCGGCCTGCAGGACGCGCTCGAAGTGCGCGCGGCGCGCGAGGAAGCGCTGCATGCGGCGCGCGTCGAACTTGACGATCTGACCGCGCGTCTGCGTCAGGCCGACGAGCAGCGCCTCATGGCCGAACGTTCGCTGCAGCCGCTGCGCGACAAGATCAACGAGTTGCAACTGAAGGAGCAGGCGGCGCGCATCAGCGGCGAGCAGTTCGTCGAGCAGTTGCAGGCAGCCGGCGTCGATGAAGCCGAGCTCGCCGAAAAGCTCACGCCGGACATGAAGCCGTCGTATCTGCAGGGCGAAGTCACGCGGCTGAACAACGCGATCAACGCGCTCGGCCCGGTCAACATGGCCGCGCTCGAGGAACTCGCGGCAGCGACCGAGCGCAAGCATTTCCTCGACGCGCAGTCCGCGGATCTGAACGACGCCATCGGCACGCTGGAAGACGCGATCCAGAAGATCGATCAGGAAACGCGCGCGCTGCTGCAAGGCACCTTCGACGAAGTGAACCGTCACTTCGGCGAACTGTTCCCGCGCCTTTTCGGCGGCGGTCAGGCGAAGCTCATCATGACCGGCGATGAAATCCTCGACGCCGGCGTGCAGGTCATGGCGCAGCCGCCCGGCAAGAAGAATTCGACGATTCACCTGCTTTCGGGCGGCGAAAAGGCGCTGACCGCGACCGCGCTCGTGTTCGCGATGTTCCAGTTGAACCCTGCGCCGTTCTGTCTGCTCGACGAAGTCGACGCGCCGCTCGACGACGCCAACACCGAGCGCTTCGCGAACCTCGTGCGCGCGATGTCGGCCAAGACGCAGTTCCTGTTCATCTCGCACAACAAGATCGCGATGGAAATGGCGCAGCAACTAATCGGCGTGACGATGCAGGAGCAGGGCGTGTCGCGCATCGTCGCGGTGGACATGGAGGCGGCGGCGGGCTTCGCGCAGAACGGCTGAAGCATCGCGCTCGCGAGAGTTTGATTGAGTGAAAGGGCCGGACGAGGTTTCCGGCAGCGTGCGTCAAGGCGCGGAGTGGCGCGCATCGGCCAGGCGGCGGCGAGAAGCCGGAACGCGGCGATGCGCGCGACAGATCGCGCGGCGCTTCGTAACTTAAAAGAATGATGGAGCCTGCATGGACGAGTTGACACTCGGTTTGATTGGAGCCGGAGCCGTGGTGGTGGGCGGCGTGGTCGTGTACAACGCGTGGCAGAGCGCGAAGGTGCGTCGCAAGATGCCGCGTCCGATGCCGGACGAAGCGGCGGATGCGCTTGCGCGCCAGGAAGCGGACGACGAGCAGCCGTTCATCGAGCCCGTGCGTCAGTCGCGGCGCGAGCCCGTAGCGGGCGGCGCCGATGGCGCCGATGCCGAACCGCGCGATACGCGTGTCGAGCCGAGCTTCGGCACGGCGAACGAGTCGACGGCGGCGGCTCCCGTCGCGCCTGCCGATACCGCCGTCGATCTCCAGGCCGAGGCGACGTCCGCCAATGGCGCGTCCGAGGAAGCGCCAAGTGCCACCGAAGACGAGCGCACCGAACCGGTGATGCCCGCCGCGACGACGATTTCGCAGGCGCCGCCGGCGGTCGTCGATCGCCGCATCGATTGTGTCGTGCCGATTCGCCTCGCCGCGCCGGTTGCGGGCGATCGCGTGATTCCGCTTGCGCAGCGCCTGCGCCGCGCGGGCACGAAGCCCGTGACGATCGAAGGCAAGGCCGAAGGCGACAGCGCGTGGGAGTTGCCGCGAAACGGCGTGCGCTACGAGGAGTTGCGCGCGGCCGCCCAGCTCGCGAACCGCAGCGGCCCGCTCAACGAACTCGAATTCTCGGAGTTCGTGACCGGCGTGCAGCGGCTTGCCGACGCCATCGACGGCGCGCCCGAATTCCCCGACATGATGGAAACCGTCGGCATGGCGCGCGAGCTGGACGCGTTTGCCGCGCAATGCGACGCGCAGCTCTCGATCAACATCCTCTCCGACGGCGCGCCGTGGTCCGCGAACTACGTGCAGGCGGTGGCGTCGCAAGACGGCCTTTTGCTCTCGCGCGACGGCACGCGCTTCGTCAAACTCGACGCGAAGCAGAATCCGGTCTTCATGCTCCAGTTCGGCGACACGAACTTCCTGCGCGACGACCTCACCTACAAGGGCGGCCAGATGATCACGCTGGTGCTCGACGTGCCCGTCGCCGACGAAGACATCCTGCCGTTCCGCCTGATGTGCGATTACGCGAAGTCGCTGTCGGAGCGTATCGGCGCGCGTGTCGTCGACGACCAGCGCCGGCCCTTGCCGGAGTCCGCGCTGCTCGCCATCGAGAAGCAGTTGATGACGCTCTACGCGAAGCTGGAGCAGGCGGGCATTCCGGCCGGCTCGCCCGCGACGCGGCGTCTTTTCAGCCAGTAACTTTTTGCTGCGCGCAGTCGGCAAGGCGCTTGCTTGCCAGGAGAATCGCGCCCCAGCCGGGGCGCTTTTCTTTGCGTGCGCGCCGCCGCACCGACGCCCGCACTTAGGCCGTTTGGCCGAGGCCACGATTTACCGATCTTCTGAGACAATCGAACGGTCGGTTGACTGACTTACCTACTTTCTCGAAGCCGCATGTCCGCAAAATCAAAAGCCGAATCCGCCGCGACCGCGAAGTCGGGCGCCGCCGTGCCCAGCGCCGCTCGTCCGGCCGAGCGCGCGGCGTGGCTGCGTTCGGAACTGGAACGCGCGAACTACGCGTATTACGTACTGGATCAGCCGGATCTGCCCGACGCCGAGTACGACACGCTCTTCAAGGAACTTCAGGGCATCGAGACCGAGCATCCGGATCTGATCACGCCGGATTCGCCGACGCAGCGCGTGGGCGGCGAAGTCGCCGAAGGATTCACGCCGGTCGTCCATGACGTGCCGATGCTTTCGCTCAACAACGGCTTCGCGGACGAGGACATCGCCGCATTCGACAAGCGCGTGTCCGACGCGCTGGGCCACGCGAGCGTCGAATATGCGTGCGAGCTCAAGTTCGATGGCCTCGCCATTTCCCTGCGTTACGAGGACGGCCATTTCGTGCAGGCCGCGACGCGCGGCGACGGCGCGACGGGCGAGGACGTGACGGCGAACGTACGCACCATCCGCTCGGTTCCGCTCACGCTGAAGGGCAAGAACGTGCCGAAACGGCTCGACGTGCGCGGCGAAGTGCTGATGTTCAAGCGCGATTTCGAGCGCCTGAATGCGCGTCAGCGCGAAGCGGGCCAGCGCGAGTTCGCGAATCCGCGCAACGCGGCGGCGGGCGGCTTGCGTCAGCTCGATCCGAAGATGACCGCGCAGCGTTCGCTGTCGTTCTTCGCTTATGGCATTGGCGTGCTCGAAGGCGCGGAGATGCCCGCGACGCACGCCGCGTTGCTCGACTGGTACAAGGAAATGGGCTTGCCGGTGAATGCGGAGCGCGCCGTGGTCGAAGGCGCCGACGGTTTGCTCGCCTTCTTCCACCGGATCGGCGAGAAGCGCGAGAAGCTGCCGTACGACATCGACGGCGTCGTCTACAAGGTCGACCGCCGCGACGAGCAGGATAAGCTCGGCTTCGTGTCGCGCGCGCCGCGTTTCGCGCTCGCGCACAAATTCCCGGCGCAGGAAGCGCTGACGCAACTGCTCGCCATCGACGTGCAGGTCGGTCGAACGGGCGCGATCACGCCGGTCGCGCGTCTCGCGCCGGTGTTCGTCGGCGGTGCGACGGTCACGAACGCGACGTTGCACAACGAGGACGAAGTGCGGCGCAAGGACATCCGCATCGGCGATACGGTCACGGTGCGCCGCGCGGGCGACGTGATCCCCGAAGTCGTCGGCGCCATTCTTGAGCGCCGTCCCGCCGACGCGCGCGAATTCGTCATGCCGACGGAGTGCCCCGTCTGCGGCTCGAAGATCGAGCGCCTGCCGGACGAGGCGATCGCGCGCTGCACGGGCGGGTTGTTCTGTCCCGCTCAGCGCAAGCAGGCACTGTGGCACTTCGCGCAGCGCCGCGCGCTCGATATCGACGGGCTAGGTGAGAAGATCATCGATCAACTCGTCGAGCAGAATCTCGTGCGTACGCCCGCGGATCTGTTTAATCTCGGCTTTTCGACGCTCGCGGCACTCGACCGTTTCGCCGACAAATCCGCGCAGAACCTGATCGATTCGCTCGAAAAAGCGAGGAAGACGACGCTCGCGCGCTTCATCTATGCGCTCGGCATCCGGCACGTGGGCGAATCGACGGCGAAGGATCTCGCGAAGCATTTCGGCTCGCTCGATCCGATCATGGCTGCTTCGGTCGAAGAGCTGCTCGAAGTCAACGATGTCGGGCCGATCGTCGCCGAGGCCATCCACAATTTCTTCAGCGAAGAACACAACAAGCATGTGATCGAGCAGTTGCGCGTCAAGGTGTCGTGGCCGGAAGGGCCGCCCGCGCCGAAAGCGCCGCAGGGCGTGCTGGCCGGCAAGACCGTCGTGCTGACGGGCACGCTGCCCACGCTATCGCGCGAGGAAGCGAAGGAAATGCTGGAGTCGGCGGGTGCGAAGGTTGCCGGTTCCGTATCGAAAAAGACCGACTACGTCGTGGCGGGCGCGGAAGCGGGCAGCAAGCTCGCCAAGGCGGAGGAACTCGGGGTTCCTGTTCTCGACGAAGAGGCCATGCGTAAGCTTTTGGAAGGAGTCACTCCATGATTCGCGAAATCCTGAAGATGGGCGATCCGCGGCTTTTGCGTATCGCGCAGCCGGTCGAGCATTTCGACACGCCCGAACTGCACGCGCTCGTGCAGGATATGTTCGATACGATGCGCGACGCCAACGGCGCGGGGCTGGCCGCGCCGCAGATCGGCGTCGATCTGCAGGTGGTGATCTTCGGCTTCGGGCAGAACGAGCGTTATCCGGACGCGCCGTCGGTGCCGGAGACGGTCCTCATCAATCCGATCATCACGCCGAACGGACACGACATGGAGGAGGGTTGGGAAGGCTGTCTGTCCGTGCCGGGTTTGCGCGGCGCGGTGCAGCGTTTCTCGATGATCCGCTATCAGGGTTTCGATCAGTACGGCAAAGCCATCGAACGGCTCGCGGAGGGCTTTCACGCGCGCGTCGTGCAGCACGAGTGCGACCATCTGATCGGCAAGCTCTATCCGATGCGTATCACCGACTTTTCGAAGTTCGGCTTCACCGAAGTGCTGTTTCCGGGTCTCGATCCCGCGCGCGACGACTGACGCCGCGCGGTTGGAATCGCAACGAATCAGCCTGAATACGGAGAGCCGCTTTCGCCAGAAGCGGCTTTTTCTTTACGCCAACGTTTTCGGATTGCCGCTGACGTCGGGTTGACGAAACAGCGCGACATGCTCCGGATTCGCGGATGCCTGCAGGCGTCCGTCGGGCAGACGGGCGATCACCATTTCACCCACGCCGGGGCTCGTCACGACGACTTCGTCGCGCAGGGCGAGGAGGGCTTCGAGCCGCCGCCGGCCACTCACGATCTCCAGACCGGTTCCCGTCTCACGAACGATGATCTCAACTGACATGGCGATTCTCCATCAATGCCGTTCAATGCTGCTGATCCTGCTGTCTGGTTTATCGGATCGATGACTTATTTTCTTTAGCCAAAAAGCCGCCAAAAATGAAACGGCACGACCGGAATTGCGTCGTGCCGTTTTTTCTGCTGGAACGTCGCATTTTTGCGACGCAATACGGCGCCGCGCGAACGTTCGATCGACGTGCGCGCGAACTGCTCGGTTTGCTCAGAAAGTCTCGTTCGGGCCGAGATAGCGCCACTGGCCGGGGGGCAGCGCGCCGAGCGTCACGTGGCCCATGCGAATGCGCTTCAGACCGACCACTTCCAGTCCGACGAGCTCGCACATGCGGCGGATCTGCCGCTTCTTGCCTTCGCGGAGTACGAAGCGCAGTTGTTCGCCGTTTTGCCAGCTCACCTGCGCGGTCTTGAGCGGCACGCCGTCGAGTTCGAGGCCGTGACGCAGGAGCGCGAGTTTTTCGGCGGGGAAATGCTGATCGACGTCGACCGTATGCTCGCCGAAGCGCACGCGCACGAGGTATTCCTTGTCGACTTCCGAGTGGCCGCCGATCAGTTGTTTCGCGATGCGGCCGTCCTGCGTGAGCACGAGAAGTCCCGTCGAGTCGATGTCCAGGCGGCCCGCCGGCGCGAGCGTGCGCAGATGGCTCGGCGCGAAGCGCACACCCGAGTGGTCCTCGTTCCAGTGATTGGCCGGGTTGATGAGCGTGACCGCGGGCTCGTAGCCGTCTTCCGCCTGACCCGAGACGTAGCCGACCGGCTTGTGCAGCAGGATCGTGACGAGGCGCGCTTGCGCGGAATGCGCCGCGGGCAGGATTTCGATGTTCTGCGTCGGACGGATGCGCGTGCCGAGCGTGTCGATGACTTCGCCGTCGACGAGCACCCAGCCTTTCTCGATCCATTCGTCGGCTTCACGGCGCGAGCAGAGGCCGAGCTCCGACATCACTTTCGACAGGCGCACGAGGCCGTCGTGGTGATCGCGATGCTTCGGCGCGGACTCCGCGACGGGCGCGGCGGGCTTCGTCGCAGGTTTCGCCGCTGGCTTGCGCGTATCGCCGCGATCGTCGCGTCTGGCGTACGGACGGTCGTTCTCATCGCGGCGTGCGGGACGCGCTCCGGGCGCGCGATCGTCGCGTGACTTGCGCGGATCGCGTTCGTTGAAAGCGGGACGCGAATCGTCGCCGCGCGGTTTGAAGGGACGACGTTCATCGGCGCCCGATGCGCGTTCGCCACGCGCAGGCGGACGTCCCTCGAACGACTTGCGCGGACTGCGCTCGCCAAACGCCGGACGCGAATCGTCACCACGCGGTTTGAACGGACGGCGTTCATCGCCGCCCGATGCGCGTTCGCGACGCGGCGGCCTGTCGTCGAACGACTTGCGCGGACCGCGTTCACCGAAAGCGGGGCGCGAATCGTCACCACGCGGTTTGAACGGGCGACGTTCATCGCTACCCGATGTGCGTTCGCCACGCGGCGGCCTGTCGTCGAACGACTTGCGCGGACCACGCTCGCCAAACGCCGGACGCGAATCATCGCCACGCGGTTTGAACGGACGACGTTCATCGCCGCCCGACGTGCGTTCGCCACGCGGCGGCCTGTCGTCGAACGACTTGCGCGGACCACGTTCACCGAAGGCGGGACGCGAATCGTCACCACGCGGTTTGAACGGACGACGTTCATCGCCACCCGACGGACGCTCGCCACGGGCAGGCGGACGACCCTCGAACGACTTGCGCGGACCACGTTCACCGAACGCGGGACGCGAATCATCGCCACGCGGTTTGAACGGACGACGTTCATCGCCACCCGACGGACGCTCGCCACGCGCAGGCGGACGACCCTCGAACGACTTGCGCGGACCGCGTTCACCGAACGCCGGACGCGAATCGTCACCACGCGGCTTGAAAGCACGCGGCTCACGCGGCGCATCGCTGCGCTTGTCGGCCGGTTGGCCCGAGCGCTTCGGACGCGCCTCGTCCGGCGACGGTGCGCGAACGGGCTTGCGCCCGGTGGTCGTGCCGGCTCGAACCGGCGAACGCGTTGCCGAGGTCGGACGCGGATGTTTGGCTGTCAGTTTGACGCGCATAAAGTCTCAGGCTGCGATCGCGCGCAGCAGTTCGGTTTCCACCTGGATCTGGGTGCGGTTGTTCGACAGGCTCTTGCCGTCGAGCAGAAACACGTCTTCGACGCGTTCGCCGAGCGTGTTGATCCGTGCCGCCTGCACGCCGATCCGGTGTTGCGCCAGAACGCGCGCGATCGAATAAAGAAGGCCCTGCCGGTCGTTCGCCGACACGGACAGGATGTAGTACTGGCCGCGATCGTCGGGACGCAAGTCCACGCGCGGCGTGATCGGAAACGTACGCACGAGCCGCGACACGCGGCCCTTCGACGGTTCCGGGAGAATACGCTCGTCCGTGAGCAGCGTGGCCAGTTGCTGCTCGACGAGATTGGCGATGTCGCGATAACTGCCGTCGTGGTCCGGATGGGCCACGAGGAAGTTGTCGAGCGCATAGCCGTGGCGGGTCGTCGTCACGCGCGCATCGAGCACGGAAAGCCCGTTCTTGTCGAAATACGCGCAGATGCCGGCGAAAAGATCCGGCCGATCCTTCAGATAGACGAGCACCTGCAGCGCGGCGCCGATGGGCGAGGGCCGCGCCCGCACGATCGGCTCCTCGCTCGCGACGTGCCGATAGAGCACGCGCGTCTGCCACGCGATGTCGGCCGGATCGTGACGCAGGAAATAGCCGACGTCGAGCTGATCCCAAAGCCGCTTCTGCGCGCCTTCGGGAACCGTTTCGAGCCGCAGCAGCGCGAGCGCCGCTTCCTGCCGCGATTTGAGTTCCGAATGCGCGTCGGTCTGCGCGCCGCCGAGCACGGCTTGCGTCGCGCGGAAGAGATCTTCCAGCAGCTTGCCCTTCCAGTTGTTCCAGACTTTCGGACTCGTGCCGCGGATATCGGCGACGGTCAGCAGATACAGCGCCGTGAGCCGGCGTTCCGTCTTCACGACGGAGGCGAACTGCTTGATGACGTCCGGATCGCTCGTGTCCTGCTTCTGCGCGACCTGACTCATCGTCAGATGCTGCTGCACGAGCCACACGACGAGCTCAGTGTCTTCCTCGCCGATGTCGTGTTCGCGGCAGAAGCGCCGGGCATCGGCCATGCCGAGCGTCGAATGATCGCCGCCGCGGCCTTTCGCGATATCGTGAAAGAGCGCCGCGACGTACAGCACCCACGGGCGCTCGAAATTGCCCATCAGCTGGCTGCAGAACGGATATTCGTGCGCGTGCTCGGCGATCGCGAAGCGCCGCAGATTGCGCAGCACCATCAGGATGTGCTGATCGACCGTGTAGACGTGATAGAGATCGTGCTGCATCTGTCCGACGATGCGCCGGAAGTTCAGCAGATAGCGCCCGAGCACGCTCGTCTGGTTCATCAGGCGAAACGCGTGCGTGATGCCTTCGGGCTGCTTGAGAATCTCCATGAACAGCCGGCGGTTTTCCGGGTCGCGCCGCCAGTCGCGGTTCATCAGATCGCGCGCGTTGTAGATCGCCCGCAGCGTGCGCGCCGAAAATCCCTTGATGCCGCGCGTTTGTTCGTACAGCAGAAACGCTTCGAGAATGGCGTGCGGCTCGCGCTCGAAGACATCGTCGCGGGCGATTTCCAGCATGCCTTGCTTCTCGACGAAACGCCCGTTGACGACGCGCGTGATGCCGCTCGTCGACGGAAAAAGCTGCGCTTCGACGTTCTGGATCAGGATGGTCGCGAGCTGCGTGACGGCTTTCGCCGCCCAGTAATAACGGCGCATCAACTGCTCGCTCGCGCGCTTGGCGGCGGTCGCCTTGAAGCCGAAGCTTTCCGCGAGCGGCGTCTGCAAGTCGAAGACGAGAATGTCCTGACGGCGCTTCGCGATGACGTGCAACCGCGCGCGCAGCGCCTTCAGGAAGCCTTCGTTGCGGCGCAGTTCGCGCGCTTCGCGTTCGGTGATGAGCCCGCGCGTGTCGAGTTCGCGCCAGCTGCTGCCGAAACCCGCTCCGCGCGCAATCCAGAGAATCAGTTGCAGATCGCGCAGGCCGCCGGGACTTTCCTTGATGTTCGGCTCGAGGCTGTAGGGCGTGTCCTGAAACTTCGCGTGCCGCTGGCGCATTTCCAGCACCTTCGCCTGGAAGAACGCGCGCGGATCGAGCGTCTCGTGGTAGCGCGCCGAAAAGCGCTGAAAAAGTTGCGTATCGCCGCAGATGCGCCGCGCTTCGAGCAACGACGTCTGCACGGTGATGTCGTTGCCCGCCTCGGCGATGCATTGCTCCACCGAGCGCACGCTGCTGCCGATATCGAGCCCGAGATCCCACGCCATGCCGATGAAGCGCTCGACGCGGCCGTTGAGCTCCGCGTCGCTGCCGTGCGGCGATGCGTCGGGCAGCAGGACGAGAATGTCGACGTCGGAGTAGGGCGCGAGCTCGCCGCGTCCGTAGCCGCCGACCGCAACGAGCGCCGCGCTGTCCGGCATGTCGCAGGCGGACCACGCGCCTTTGAGGGCGTCGTCGGTGGCGCGGGCGAGCGCGCGCATCAGCGGTTCGACGTTCGAGCCGGACTGAAAGCGTTCGATGAGCGCCGCCTTCGCCACCTTGTAGGCGGCGCGCAACGATTCACAGGGCGTGGCGACAGCGGCGGTGACGCTCATGGATCGACCAAAAAGGAGGTGGGGGCGCGCCGGCGGGAAAGCGGGCGCGCGGGGAGACGGAGAATCAGGCCGTTGCCGCGATCAACTGCGACGGCGCCTGCGTGCCCGCCGAGACGGTCAGCACTTCGTAGCCCGTCGGCGTGACGAGCACCGTGTGCTCCCATTGCGCCGAGAGGCTGCGGTCGCGCGTCTTGACGGTCCACTGATCCGGCATGGTGCGGATTTCGCGGCGGCCGGCGTTGATCATCGGTTCGACGGTGAAGATCATGCCCGCCTGCAGTTCGATGCCCGTGCCCGCGCGGCCGTAATGCAGCACCTGCGGCTCCTCGTGGAACACCTGGCCGATGCCGTGGCCGCAATATTCGCGCACGACGCTGTAGCCTTGCGACTCCGCGTGCTTCTGGATCGCCGCGCCGATATCGCCGAGATGCGCGCCAGGGCGCACCTGATCGATGCCGAGCCACATGCAGTCGAACGTGGTCTGCACGAGGCGCTTCGCCAGAATCGAGCCCTCGCCGACGATGAACATGCGGCTCGTGTCGCCGAAATATCCGTTCTTGATGACGGTGATGTCGATATTGAGCGCGTCGCCGTTCTTCAGCACTTTCTCGCCGGGGATACCGTGACAGATCACGTCGTTCACGGAAATGCACGTGGCCTTCGGGTACGGCGGATAGCCGGGCGGCTGATAATTGAGCGGTGCGGGAACGGTGCCTTGTTCCTTCACCATATATTCGTGGCAAAGGCGATCGAGTTCTTCGGTGGTCACGCCGGGAACGATATGCGGCGTGATGAAATCGAGCACTTCGCTGGCGAGCCGGCAGGCGACGCGCATCTGTGCGATATCGTGTTCGTTTTTCAGCGTAATGGACATGACTTGGCCCGGAATGCGTCAATGCGGCAGTGAGCCGCGAAAGCGGCATTATCGCACCTTAGGAAATGCGCCGCACCCGGATAGTTCGAGGCGGGCGGCCGCGAAACACGAAACGCGCGCGCAATTCGGATCGGTCGTGCTGCTTGAGCCGACCAATCCTCACATGCTATACTCGCAGGCTAAGTCGTAATCCATATTGTCGTCACGATTTCATAAGACAATCGTGTCTGCAGGTGTGAAACGCGACTTAGTGTTAGTTGTTCCAGTCTGTTCAAGTCGATACGCAAGCCGGCGCACCCAGGGTGTCCGGCGTCCGGAAAGCAAAGATAACCGGGCGCGGGATGCGGCAGCCGGCTTAAGACCCAACCCTCGCGGAGAATTTTCATGGCAGTCACGATGCGTCAAATGCTGGAAGCCGGTGTCCACTTCGGTCACCAAACCCGCTTCTGGAATCCGAAGATGGCCCCGTACATCTTCGGTCATCGCAACAAGATTCACATCATCAACCTCGAAAAGACCCTGCCGCTCTACAACGACGCGCTGAAGTACGTGCGCCAGTTGGCAGCGAATCGCGGCACGATCCTTTTCGTCGGCACGAAGCGTCAGTCGCGCGACACGATCGCGCAGGAAGCAGCGCGCGCCGGCATGCCTTTCGTCAACGCCCGCTGGCTCGGCGGCATGATGACCAACTTCAAGACGCTGAAGGTTTCGATCAAGCGCCTGAAGGACATGGAAGCAGCGCTGGAATCGGGTGAAACCGAGCGCATGAGCAAGAAGGAAGCGCTTCTGTTCGAGCGCGAAATGGTCAAGCTGCAGAAGTCGATCGGCGGCGTCAAGGACATGGGCGGCATTCCGGACGCGATGTTCGTCATCGACGTCGGCTACCACAAGATTGCTGTCACCGAAGCGAAGAAGCTCGGCATTCCGGTCATCGCCGTGGTCGACACGAACCACTCGCCGGAAGGCATCGACTACGTGATCCCGGGTAACGACGACGCATCCAAGGCCGTCGCGCTGTACGCTCAGGGCGTCGCTGACGCGATCCTCGAAGGCCGCGCGAACGCGGTGAACGACGTTGTGCAAGCTGTCCGTAACGGCGAAGGCGACGAGTTCGTCGAGGTCAACGCAGAGGCGTAATCGAGCCCTGTGGCCGACAAAAAAGGGGGCTTTGCGAAAGGCCCCTTTTTTTTAGTCGGCGCGATAGAAATGCCAATTTTCCTGCCGTGGGCGGGCTGTAAAGCCGGCGGCACGTATCAAACAGACTCAAGGAGCGAATGATGGCGGCAATTACCGCAAGCATGGTGGCAGAACTGCGCGCGAAGACCGATGCGCCGATGATGGAATGCAAGAAGGCGCTGACGGAAGCCGACGGCGACATGGCGCGCGCGGAAGAGTTGCTGCGCGTGAAGCTCGGCAACAAGGCGAGCAAGGCGGCATCGCGCGTGACGGCTGAAGGCATCGTGACGGCGCACGTCGAAGGCGGCGTGGGCGCGCTCGTCGAGCTGAACTGCGAAACCGACTTTGTCGCGAAGAACGACGACTTCCTGGCTTTCGGCAAGACGATTGCTGAACTGGTCGCGAAGAACAACCCGGCCGACGTGGCCGCGCTGTCGGCGCTGCCGCTCGAAAGCTCGACGGTCGACGCAGTGCGTCTGGCGCTCGTCGGCAAGATCGGCGAGAACCTGTCGATCCGCCGCTTCGTGCGCTTCGACTCCGCGAACAAGGTTGCGTCGTACCTGCACGGCACGCGCATCGGCGTTCTGGTCGAATTCACGGGCGCTGACGAGCAAGTCGGCAAGGACGTCGCGATGCACGTCGCCGCGATGAAGCCGGTTTCGCTGTCGTCGGACGAAGTGCCGGCCGATCTGATCGCCAAGGAGCGCAGCATCGCCGAGCAGAAGGCTGCCGAGTCGGGCAAGCCGGCCGAGATCGTCGCGAAGATGGTCGACGGCTCGATTCAGAAGTACCTGAAGGAAGTGTCGCTGCTGAACCAGCCGTTCGTGAAGAACGACAAGCAGACGATCGAGCAGTACCTGAAGGCGGCCGGCGCATCGGTGCAGAAGTTCGCGCTGTTCGTGGTTGGCGAGGGCATCGAGAAGCGTCAGGACGACTTCGCGGCCGAAGTGGCGGCGCAAGTCGCGGCGGCCAAGCAGTCCTAAGGCACGCTAAGGCTCGTTTAAGACGCGTGTGCTGTCATGGCGCGGCCGCGCGTCGGGCCCGCAGTACCGCGGCGGATCGTCCCGCCGCAACAATTCAGCGATCCGGTTCGCACGAAGAGCGGGCGCGGCAGATCAGGGAAAACCCTGACCTGCCGCGCCCGCCGCCCGATCCGGTCCGCTTGCGGTAAGTAATGTTTCACCCCTACAGTTCTACGTTGTTGCAACCCTCCTCGGCGCGATCGGAACCTCATATGCCCACAGCCTACAAACGCGTACTCCTCAAGCTCTCCGGCGAAGCCCTGATGGGCGACGATGCTTTCGGCATCAATCGCGCAACAATCGAAAGGATGGTGGCGGATGTCGCGGAGGTGGTGCGGATCGGGACGCAACTGGCCGTCGTGATCGGCGGCGGCAACATCTTCCGCGGTGTCGCGGGCGGCGCGGCCGGCATGGACCGGGCGACGGCCGACTACATGGGGATGCTCGCCACGATGATGAACGCGCTCGCGCTGCAAGACGCGATGCGCCACGCGGGCATCGAAGCGCGCGTGCAATCCGCGTTGCGCATGGATCAGGTGGTCGAGCCGTACATCCGCCCCCGCGCGATCCGTCAACTGGAAGAGGGCAAGGTCGTGATCTTCGCGGCCGGCACGGGCAACCCGTTCTTCACGACGGATACGGCCGCCGCGCTGCGCGGCTCGGAAATCGGCGCCGAAGTGGTGTTGAAGGCGACGAAGGTCGATGGCGTATACTCCGCCGACCCGAAGAAGGACCCGCATGCGACGCGTTACAGCACGATCAGCTTCGACGAGGCGATCGGCAAGAATCTTCAGGTGATGGACGCCACCGCGTTCGCACTGTGCCGCGACCAGAAGCTGCCGATTCGCGTGTTCTCGATCACGAAGCCGGGCGCATTGAAGCGCATCGTGCAGGGCGACGACGAAGGGACGCTCGTCCACGTGTAAACTCTCGCGGTATCAGGCGCCGCGCAGCGGGGCGGCAAGCCTCGCGCGACAGAGCGCCGCTATCGCCGGTAAAACTTAGGTTTGGAGGTTCAAAATGAGTGTGGCTGACATCAAGAAGAGCGTCGACCAGAAGATGCAGCGGTCGATCGAAGCGTTCAAGGCCGATCTCGCCAAGATCCGTACGGGCCGCGCCCACACCGGGCTGCTCGACCACATCCAGGTCGACTACTACGGTTCGAACGTGCCCATCTCGCAAGTCGCGAACATGACGCTCGTCGATGCCCGTACGATCGGCGTGCAGCCGTGGGAAAAGAAGATGGTCGCCGTGATCGAGAAGGCGATCCGCGAATCGGATCTCGGCCTGAACCCTGCCACGCAGGGCGACCTGATCCGCGTGCCGATGCCCGCGCTGACCGAAGAGCGCCGTCGCGAACTCACGAAGGTCGTGAAGAGCGAAGGCGAGACCGCCAAGGTCGCCGTGCGCAATCTGCGCCGCGATGCGAACGATCAACTGAAGAAACTCGTGAAGGACAAGGAGATTTCGGAAGACGACGAGCGCCGTGCGAGCGACGAAGTGCAGAAGTTCACCGACAAGTTCGTCGCCGAAATCGACAAGCTCGTTCAGACCAAAGAATCCGAAATCATGACGGTGTGAGGCCGTAGAGACGGTCCTGCCAAGCCCGGACGTGCAAGCTCCGGGCTGGCTCTCACTTCTTCAGATTCCCAGATTCAGCGGCCATGACCTATACCAGCTCCACCGTTGCCGTGCCCGATGTCGCGGCTGTCCCGCGTCACGTCGCGATCATCATGGACGGCAATGGCCGATGGGCGACCGAGCGGCGTCTGCCGCGCGTCGCCGGTCATACGCGCGGCGTCGATGCGGTCCGCGCGACCGTCGAAAGCTGCGCGCGGCGCGGCGTCGAATTCGTCACGCTCTTCGCGTTCAGTTCCGAAAACTGGCGCCGTCCGACCGACGAAGTGTCCTTCCTGATGCGCCTGTTCGTGACCGCGCTCGAACGCGAGATCGGCAAGCTGCATGCGAACGGCATTCGTCTGCGCGTCGTCGGCGACATTTCCATGTTCGACGACCGCATCCGCGCGCTCATCCAACGCGCCGAAACCAAGACAGCCCGCAATACGCGACTCACGCTGACCATCGCTGCCAATTACGGCGGGCGCTGGGACATCATGCAGGCGACGAAGAAGCTCATCGCGGAGTCTCTCGAGTCGGGCGTGCCCGCGCGCGTGGACGACGAATCGTTCGCCGAACATCTCGCGATGGCCTACGCGCCGGAGCCGGATCTGTTCATCCGCACGGGCGGCGAGCAGCGCATCAGCAACTTCCTGCTGTGGCAGCTCGCTTACACCGAGTTCTACTTCACCGACACCTACTGGCCCGACTTCGACGCCGACGCCCTGGACCGCGCGATCGCGTCCTACGGCGACCGCGAACGCCGCTTCGGGCGCACCAGCGCGCAACTCGCTTCCCAATCGCAGAAGGCCGACACCCTTTCATGCTAAGAACCCGTGTCATCACGGCAATCGTCCTGCTCGCCGTACTCGTGCCGATCACGCTGTTTGCGCCGATCGGCGCATTCGGAGCGTTGATCGGGTTCGTCGTCGTGTTCGCGGCGTGGGAATGGGGACGGCTCCTCAAGCTGAACGGGGCGGGGCCGGTCGCTTACGCGCTCGTCGCGGGCATCGCGCTCGTTCTGAGCACGTTCCTCGGGATCAAAGCCACGCCGCTCTACCAGATGGCCGGTATTTTCTGGGTGCTGGCGGGGCCTTACGCATTGCTTCGCAAGCCCGCGCTGGCCGCGCACGCCTGGCGCGCGTTCCTGCTTTTCGCCGGAATCGTCGTGTTTCTGGCCTGCTGGCACGCGGTCGTCGACGCGCGCACGCGAGGCGTATCCTTCGTGCTATCGCTTCTGCTAGTAGTCTGGCTGGCTGATATAGGCGCATACTTCGCCGGAAAAGCGCTCGGCCGCCATAAGCTCGCCCCGTCGATCAGCCCGGGCAAGACCTGGGAGGGCGCCATCGGCGGGTGGCTCGCCGTTATCGTCATCGGCGCGCTCGCCGCCGCCACCGGCTTTTACGCGCCCACCGTATTCACCGCCTTCGTCGGACAGCTCGGCTGGGATCGCGCGTTCGTCGCGCTTTCCGTGCTGGTCGCGTTCAGCGTCGTCGGCGATCTGTTCGAGTCGCTGCTCAAGCGCCAGGCGGGTGTCAAGGACTCGAGCGGCCTTCTGCCGGGTCACGGCGGCGTCCTCGACCGCATCGACGCATTGTTGCCTGTATTGCCGATCGCATTGCTCATGCTTGGCTGATCGGCTAGAGAAGAATTTATGCAAACACGTCTCACACTGCTCGGCTCCACGGGCTCGATCGGCGATAGCACGCTCGACGTCGTGGCGCGGCATGCGGACCGTTTCTCGGTCTACGCGCTCACCGCTCACCGCAACGGCGACAAACTCGTCGCGCAATGTCTGAAGTTTCAGCCCGAAGTGGCGGTCGTCGGCGACGCCGAAACCGCCGTACGCGTCGCGGCTGCGTTGCGCGCGCAGGGTTGCAAGACCGAAGTGACGCACGGGCCGGAGGCGCTCGTCGAAGTCGCGCGCGCGGCGCAGTGCGATACGGTCGTCGCGGCCATCGTCGGCGCGGCGGGCCTGGCGCCCACGCTCGCCGCCGCACGCGCCGGCAAGCGCATCCTTCTCGCGAACAAGGAAGCGCTCGTGATGTCCGGCCAGATTTTCATGGATGCGGTGCGCGACAACGGCGCGATCCTGCTGCCGGTCGACAGCGAGCACAACGCGGTGTTCCAGTGCCTGCCGCCTTGCGCAGACAAGGAAGCGAAGCTGCACGGCGGCGTCTCGAAGATCATCCTTACGGCGTCCGGCGGTCCTTTCCGCACGCGCGATCCCGCGACGCTCGTGAACGTCACGCCCGAAGAGGCCGTGAAGCATCCGAACTGGGCGATGGGCCGCAAGATCTCGGTCGATTCCGCGACGATGATGAACAAGGGCCTCGAAGTCATCGAGGCGCACTGGCTCTTCAATCTGCCCGGCTCGCGCATCGAGGTGCTGATCCATCCGCAGAGCGTGATTCATTCGATGGTGTCCTATGCCGACGGCTCGGTGCTCGCGCAACTCGGCAATCCGGACATGCGTACGCCGATCGCGCATGCACTGGCGTATCCTGAGCGTGTCGATTCGGGCGTCGCGCCGCTCGATCTCGCGCAGATCGCGACGCTCACATTCGAAAAACCCGACTTCGCGCGCTTCCCGTGTCTCGCGCTGGCGATTGCCGCGCTGGAAGCAGGCGGCATCGCGAGCGCGGCGTTGAACGCGGCCAATGAAATCGCCGTCGAGGCGTTCCTCGATCGCCGCATCGGCTTCATGGCGATCGGCGACGTGGTGGATCGCGTGCTGAACGCGCTGCCGAATACGAGCGCCGCGACCTTGGCCGACGTTCTCGCCGCGGATGCCGACGCGCGCCGTCTGGCGTCCCGTTTCGTCGCAGAGCTCACCGCGAGCGCGCCGGGCGCCGAACCCATCGCCCATTGAGGCCGTCATGAACTTTCTGACCGAAATCGTCGCCTTCGTTGTCGCGATAGGCGTACTCGTCGTCGTCCACGAATTCGGTCACTACAGCGTCGCGCGACTGTGCGGCGTGAAAGTGCTGCGGTTCTCGGTCGGCTTCGGCAAGCCGCTCGTGCGATGGGTCAGCAAGAAGACGGGCGTCGAATGGACGATCGCCGCGCTGCCGCTCGGCGGCTACGTGAAGATGCTCGACGAACGCGAGGTCGATCCCGAGAGCGGCACGACCATTCCCGCTGAAGACCTGCCGCGCGCGTTCAACCGTCAGAACGTGGGCAAGCGCATCGCGATCGTCGCGGCGGGGCCGATCGCCAATTTCCTGCTCGCAATCGTGCTGTTTTCCGCCGTGTTCGCGGGCGGCGTGACCGAGCCGGCGGCGATCGTTTCGCAGCCCGCTTCCGATACGGCGGCGGCGCAAGCGGGCTTCGAAGGCGGCGAAACGATTCTCTCGATGCGTGACGCGGAAGGCGGCGAGACGCATCCGATCCGCTCATGGTCCGACCTGCGCTGGAAGATGCTCGACGCATCGTTCGATCATCGGCGCATCGTGCTGACGGCGAAGACGCACGACGGCACCTTCGACTTTCCGGTGACGGTCACGGGCATCACCGATTCCGAAGCCGATCAGGATTTCATGGACAAGCTCGGCTTCACGCCGGGCGGCGGCACGCTGACGGTCGCGGGCGTCGAGGCGGGCAGCGCGGCGCAGAAGAGCGGGCTGAAGGCGGGCGACATGCTGCGCGCGATCGACGGCCGCAGCGTCGACAACGCGACGAGCTTCATCGACTACGTGAAGGCGCACGGCGGCAAGCCGGTGACGCTCGTGGTCGAGCGCAACGGCCAGCGCGATTCCGTGCAGATCGTGCCGGACGTGAAGCGCGATGCGTCGACGGGCAAGGACATCGGGCGTATCGGCGCCGCGCTCGCGAATCAACTGCCGACGGTGGATGTGCGCTACGGGCCGCTCGAAAGTCTGCGCCTCGGCGTGAACCGCACGTGGGATATCAGCGTGTACTCGCTGCGCATGTTCGGGCGGATGATCACCGGCGAGGCGTCGCTCAAGAATCTGTCAGGGCCGGTCACGATTGCCGACTACGCGGGCAAGAGCGCAAGGCTCGGCGCGACGGCCTTCATTTCGTTTCTGGCACTCGTGAGCATCAGCCTCGGAGTGTTGAACTTGTTACCGATTCCGGTATTGGACGGTGGGCATCTGTTATATTATTTGGTTGAGGCTGTTACCGGCAAGGCAGTATCCGATCGCTGGCAGCTTGTTCTGCAAAGGGCGGGCCTGGTCTGCATCGTCGCTCTGTCGATGATCGCGCTGTTCAATGACCTCGCGCGTCTGATTCGTTTTTGATCCACTTTGACAATTTCTGGCGGCGTCTTTCGAGCGACCGCCGGAACGAATGCAGCTTTAAATACTGGGGAAGCACGTTGTTCAAACCTCATCGCTTTGTTCCTAAGACGGCTGTGGCCGCGGCGCTCGCCGCAACGGGCATGGCGGCGCACGCCACCACGCCGTTCGTCGTGCAGGATATTCGGATCGACGGTCTCCAACGCATCGAGCCTGGCTCCGTGTTCGCTTATCTGCCGATCAAGCAAGGCGACACCTTCACCGACGACAAGGCCTCCGAAGCGATTCGCGCACTCTACGCAACGGGTTTCTTCAACGACGTTCAGATTGCCACCGAAGGCAACGTGGTGATCGTTCAGGTGCAGGAACGCCCGGCGATTTCGGCCATCGATTTCGCGGGCCTGCACGAGTTCGACAAGGACAACCTCACGAAGGCGCTGCGTTCCGTCGGCCTGTCGCAAGGCCGCTCGTACGACAAGGCGCTCGTCGACAAGGCGGAGCAGGAGCTCAAGCGCCAATACCTGACGCGCGGCTACTACGCCGCGGAAGTCACGACCACCGTGACGC
Source organism: Caballeronia sp. AZ7_KS35 (assembly GCF_023631045.1). Lineage (NCBI taxonomy): Bacteria > Pseudomonadati > Pseudomonadota > Betaproteobacteria > Burkholderiales > Burkholderiaceae > Caballeronia > Caballeronia sp. AZ7_KS35. Next base: position 231,172 of record NZ_JALQDV010000003.1, read on the forward strand.
CGGTCGACCGCAATCGCGTGCAGATCCTGTTCTCCGTCGCGGAAGGTCCGAGCGCGAAGATTCGCCAGATCAACTTCGTCGGCAACAAGGCGTTCAGTTCCAGTACGCTGCTCGGCGAAATGCAGCTTTCCACGCCGAACTGGTTCTCGTGGTACACGAAGAGCGATCTCTACGCGAAGGAAAAGCTCACGGGCGACCTCGAGAACGTGCGCTCGTACTATCTGAACCGCGGCTACCTCGAGTTCGCGATCGACTCCACGCAGGTGTCGATCTCGCCGGACAAGAAGGACATGTATCTGACGATCGCCGTGCACGAAGGCGAGCCGTACAAGATCAGCAGCATCACGCTTTCGGGCAATCTGCTCGACCGTCAGGCCGAGCTCAACAAGCTCATCAAGATCAAACCGGGCGAGCGCTTCTCGGCCGAAAAGCTGCAGTCGACCACCAAGGCGATCGTCGACAAGCTCGGCGAATACGGCTACGCGTTCGCGCAGGTCAACGCGCAGCCGCAGATCGATCAGGCGAACCACACCGTGGCGCTCACGCTGCAAGTGGATCCGAGCCGTCGCGTGTATGTGCGGCGCGTGAACATCGTCGGCAATACGCGCACGCGCGACGAAGTGGTGCGCCGCGAAATGCGCCAGCTCGAAAGCTCGTGGTTCGATTCGAGCCGCCTCGCGCTGTCGAAGGACCGTATCAACCGTCTCGGCTACTTCACCGACGTGGACGTCACTACGACGCCCGTGGAAGGCACGAACGACCAGGTCGACGTCGACGTGAAGGTGGCCGAAAAGCCGACCGGCGCGATCACGCTGGGCGCGGGCTTCTCGTCGACGGACAAGGTGGTGCTCTCGGCGGGCGTGTCGCAGGACAACGTGTTCGGCTCGGGCACGAGTCTCGCGGTCAACGTGAACACCGCGAAAACCTATCGCACGCTGACCGTGACGCAGGTCGATCCGTACTTCACGATCGACGGCATCAAGCGCATCACCGACGCTTACTACCGCACGTATCAGCCGCTGTATTACTCGACGGATTCGAGCTTCAAGATCATCACGATGGGTGCGGACACGAAGTTCGGCATCCCGTTCTCGGAGCAGGACACGGTGTTCTTCGGCGTCGGAGCCGAACAGAACACGATGGACGTGGACAGCAACACGCCGCAGTCCTACAAGAACTACGTGAACGAGTTCGGCCGTGTCGTGAACAACTATCCGCTGACCGCGGGCTGGTCGCGAGACAATCGCGACAGCGCGCTCGTCCCGAGCCGCGGCTACTACATCCAGTCGAACGCAGAATACGGCACGCCGCTCGGCAACACGACGTACGCGAAGTTCGACGCGCAGTTCCAGTATTACTACTCGTTCGCGCGCGGTTTCGTGCTCGGCTTCAATCTGCAGGGCGGCTACGGCAAGGGCCTGCAAGGGCAGACGTACCCGATCTTCAAGAACTACTACGCGGGTGGTATCGGTTCGGTGCGCGGTTACTCGCCGAGCTCGCTGGGTCCGCGCGACGCGAAAACCAACGACCCGATCGGCGGCTCGCGCATGGCGGTCGGCAATATCGAGCTGACGTTCCCGCTGCCGGGAACGGGCTACGATCGTACGCTGCGCGTGTTCACCTTCCTCGATGCCGGTAACGTCTGGGGCGATCCGGGTCAAGGCGGTACGAGCGGCGGTGCAAACGGCTTGCGCTACGGTTACGGTCTGGGTCTCGCGTGGATCTCGCCGATCGGCCCGCTCAAGCTGAGCCTCGGCTTCCCGCTGCAGAAGCATGAGGGCGACCAGTATCAGAAGTTCCAGTTCCAGATCGGTACGGCGTTCTAAGCAGCCCGCCGATGAACGCGAACTTCATTTTTTTCGACGTAACGTGAGGAACACTTTGGGAACCGGTAAGCATTCGAAACATAGGGCGCTGGCGCTTGCGTTGTCGATGGTTCTCGGCCTGGGCACGGCGATGTCCGCCAGTGCTCAGGAAGCGCGCATCGCGGCGGTCAATTCGGACCGCATCTTGCGCGAATCGTCCGCGGCGAAGGCCGCCCAGTCGAAGCTCGAGCAGGAATTCTCCAAACGCGACAAGGCGCTGCAGGACATGGCGCAGCGCCTGAAGGCGATGTCGGACAACATCGACAAGAACGGTGCCTCGATGTCGCCGACCGACCGCGCGGCCCGTCAGCGCGATCTGGCGCAGCTCGACGCGGACTTCCAGCGCAAGCAGCGCGAGTTCCGCGAGGACCTGAACCAGCGCCGTAACGAGGAACTCGCGGCGGTGCTGGACCGCGCGAACAAGGTGATCAAGCAGATCGCCGAGCAGCAGCACTACGACCTGATCGTGCAGGAAGCGGTGTACGTGAGCCCGCGCATCGACATTACGGATCAGGTGCTGAAGGCGCTGGCGGCGGGCGCGACCGGCACGGGTTCGCTCACGAACCCGAACTGACGAGGACTGAGACGAGATGGCATCAGGCATGACGATCACCCTCGGCGAGCTGGTGAAACGCTTCGGCGGCGAGGTGGTCGGCGACGGCGCGCACGCGGTCGGCAGTCTCGCGCCGCTCGACAAGGCGGGCCCCGCGCAGCTCGCGTTTCTCGCGAATCAGAAGTATCTGCCGCAAGTCGAGACGACGCGCGCCGGCGCCGTGCTGATTTCCCCGGCCGACCTCGACAAGGTGACGAATCGCGCGGGCAGTAATTTCATCGTCACGCCGAATCCTTACGCTTATTTCGCTCGCGTGGCTCAGGCGTTCATCGACTTGGCGACGCCCAAGGCCAAGCCTGGCGTGCATCCGAGCGCCTACATCGATCCGGACGCGAAGGTTGCGGCGAGCGCCGTGATCGGCCCTCACGTGACGGTTGAGGCGGGCGCGGTCGTCGGCGAGCGCGTGAAGCTGGATGCGGGCGTAGTCGTCGGGCGCGGCGTTACGCTAGGCGACGACGTTCATCTGTATCCGAACGTCACCGTTTATCACGGCTGCAAGCTCGGCGCGCGCGTGATCGTGCACGCGGGCGCGGTGATCGGTGCAGACGGTTTCGGCTTCGCTCCGGATTTCGTCGGCGAGGGCGATGCGCGCACCGGAAGCTGGGTGAAGATTCCGCAGGTTGGCGCGGTGGATATCGCCGACGACGTGGAAATCGGCGCCAACACGACGATCGATCGCGGCGCGATGGCGGACACCGTCATCGAGGAATGCGTGAAGATCGATAATCTCGTGCAGATCGGCCACAACTGCCGCATCGGCGCGTACACGGTCATCGCCGGCTGCGCGGGCATCGCGGGCAGCACGAGCATCGGCAAGCATTGCATGATCGGCGGCGCGGTGGGCATCGCGGGGCACGTGACGCTCGCGGACTACGTGATCGTCACCGCGCAATCCGGCGTGTCGAAGTCGCTCCTGAAGCCCGGCATGTACACGAGCGCGTTTCCGGCCGTGCCGCATGCAGACTGGAACAAGAGCGCGGCGATCATGCGCAATCTGGACAAGATGCGCGAGCGCATCAAGGCGCTCGAGACCGCGCTCGCCGATTCAGGCAAGCGCGACGAGACGAGCGGCGGCGCATAAGCGCCGGGCTCGTTCGAACGAAGAACGAACCACAAGCAAGAGCGGGCCGGTTCAAGCCGCCGAAGCGAGCTGGCAATCCCGGGCGGGCGTCCGATACGGCCCGCCATCCAAATTTCCGCGCCCGACGCGCGCGTGAGCAGAACGACCATGAGCACAGAAAAAACCAATCTCGACATCCACAAGATTCTCACGCTGCTGCCGCATCGCTATCCGATCCTGCTCGTGGACCGCGTGCTCGAACTCGAGCCGCACAAGAGCATCAAAGCGATCAAGAACGTGACGATCAACGAGCCGTATTTCCAGGGCCACTTCCCGACGCGCCCGGTGATGCCCGGCGTGCTGATTCTCGAAGCGCTCGCGCAGACGGCCGCGCTTCTGACGTTCGCGGAAGAGCCGCACGATCCGTCCAACACGCTCTATTACTTCGTCGGCATCGACGGCGCGCGCTTCAAGCGCGTGGTGGAGCCGGGCGATCAGCTCGTTCTCAACGTCACGTTCGAGCGGTACATGCGGGGCATCTGGAAGTTCAAGGCGCGCGCCGAAGTGGACGGCGTGACCGCCGCCGAAGCCGAGCTCATGTGTACCGTCAAGAGCACGGACGCCTGAGCGCCTTCGCGTTCACACCGCGTTCAACGTAACAAGCAGCACGAACAGCATAGGCGAAAAGCGCATGAGCAAGATTCACCCAACCGCGATCATCGAGCCGGGCGCTCAGCTCGACGAGTCCGTCGAAGTCGGGCCGTACGCGATCGTCGGTTCGCACGTCGTGATCGGCGCGGGCACGACCATTGGCTCGCACAGCGTGATCGAGGGCCACACCACGATCGGCCGCGATAACCGCATCGGCCATTACGCGTCGATCGGCGGCCGTCCGCAGGACATGAAGTACAAGGGCGAGCCGACGCGCCTCGAAATCGGCGACCGCAACACCATCCGCGAATTCACGACGCTGCACACGGGCACGGCGCAGGATCAGGGCCTCACGTCGATCGGCAGCGACTGCTGGATCATGGCGTACGTGCACGTCGGTCACGACTGCCGGCTCGGCGACAACGTCATCATGTCGAGCAACGCGCAACTGGCGGGACATGTCATCGTCGGAGACCACGCGATCGTCGGCGGCATGTCGGGCGTGCATCAGTTCGTGCGCATCGGCGCGCATTCCATGCTGGGCGGCGCATCGGCGCTCGTGCAGGACGTGCCGCCGTTCGTCATCGCGGCAGGCAACAAGGCGGAGCCGCACGGCATCAACGTCGAGGGTCTCCGCCGCCGCGGCTTCACGCCCGACGCCATTTCGGCGCTGCGCTCCGCGTATCGCATCGTCTACAAGAGCGGCCTGTCGCTCGAAGAGGCGAAAGCGCAGCTGAAGGAGCTGAGCACGGCAGGCGGCGAGGGCGATGCGCCCGTCAAGGCATTCTCCGATTTCATCGCGGCGTCGCAGCGCGGCATCATCCGCTGACACGCTGTCCGATGACCCTGATCACCAACCCGCCACGCATCGCGATGGTCGCGGGCGAGCCGTCCGGCGACCTGCTCGCGGCATCGCTGCTCAAAGGCCTGCGGCGCACGCTGCCCGAAGGCACGCGCTATAGCGGCATCGGCGGTCCGCGCATGACGGCCGAGGGCTTCGAAGCGCATTGGCCGATGGACAAGCTGACCGTGCGCGGCTATGTCGAAGCGCTGAAGCACATTCCCGAGATTCTCGGCATCCGCAACGAGATCAAGCGTCAGTTGCTTGCCGAGCCGCCGTCGGTTTTCATCGGTGTGGACGCGCCCGATTTCAACTTCGGCCTCGAGCAGCCGCTGCGCGAAGCGGGCATTCCGACCGTGCATTTCGTCTGTCCGTCGATCTGGGCGTGGCGCGGCGGCCGCATCAAGAAGATCGTGAAAGCGGTCGATCACATGCTGTGCGTGTTTCCGTTCGAAACGGCGCTGATGGAAAAGGCGGGCGTCGCCGCGAGCTACGTCGGCCATCCGCTCGCCGATGACATTCCGCTCGAGCCGGACGTCGCGGGCGCGCGCCGCGAACTCGGCATCGCGGAAGGCGGTCCGGTGATCGCGGTCCTGCCGGGCAGCCGTCGCTCGGAGATTTCGCTGATCGGCCCGACCTTCTTCGACGCGATGGAACTGATGCAGCTTCACGAGCCCAACGTGCGCTTCCTGATGCCTGCGGCGAATCCGGCGTTGCGCGAACTGCTGCGGCCGCTCGTGGACGCGCATCCGCATCTGTCGCTGACGATCACGGACGGCAACGCCCAGCGCGCGATGACCGCCGCCGATGCGATCCTCGTGAAAAGCGGCACGGTGACGCTCGAAGCGGCGCTGCTCAAGAAGCCGATGGTCATCTCGTACAAGGTGCCTTGGCTGACGGGTCAGATCATGAAGCGTCAGGGTTATCTGCCGTATGTCGGCTTGCCGAACATTCTGGCGGGCCGCTTCGTCGTGCCGGAAATCCTGCAGCACTTCGCGACGCCCGAAGCGCTCGCCGACGCCACGCTGAAACAGTTGAACGACGACGCCAACCGCCGTACCCTGACGGAAATATTCACCGACATGCACATCGCGCTGCGCCAGAACACGTCGCAGAAAGCGGCCGAGGCCGTCGCGCGGGTGCTCGACACGCGGAGGCCGCGGTAATGGCCGCTAGACGATCGGCGCAAGCCGGACTCGATTTCAGCTCACCGTTCGACGTCGTTTGTGGCGTCGACGAGGCCGGGCGCGGTCCGCTGGCCGGTCCGGTCGTGGCGGCGGCGGTCATCTTCGATCCGGCGAAGCCGCGCATCAACGGCCTCGACGATTCGAAGGCGCTCTCTGCCAAAAGGCGCGAAGAGCTGTACGAGAAGATCGTCGATCGCGCGCTCGCGTACTGCATCGCGTCGGCGAGCGTCGAGGAAATCGACACCATCAACATCCTGCACGCGAGCATGCTGGCGATGAAGCGCGCGGTGGAAGGCCTCTCGGTCGCGCCGACGCTCGTGAAAGTCGATGGCAATCGCTGCCCGACCTTGTCCATCCGCAGCGAAGCCGTGATCGGCGGCGATGCGCTCGTCAAGCAGATCTCGGCGGCGTCGATTCTCGCAAAGGTCACGCGTGATCGCATGCTGGTCGATCTGCACGAACTTTTTCCGATGTACGGCTTCGCCACGCATTCCGGCTACGGCACGCCGCAGCATCTGAAGGCGCTGCGCGAACATGGGCCGTGCGAGCATCATCGGCGGTCGTTCGCGCCGGTGCGCGAGGCGCACGCGCTCGTGTTCGGTTCGGTGTTGCCCGAGATCGCTCCCGAAGTGCTTCAGGTCGCATCGACGATCGAAGACGATCCCGACGCGCTCGCCTTCTGAGCGTCAACCGAATCAACGTGAAATCCATCACTTCGCGGGACAACCCGCTCTACAAGCGCATGAAGGCGCTCGCCGGGTCGACGGCGCAGCAGCGCAGAAGCGGCCACGCGCTGCTCGAAGGCCTGCATCTGGCGTCAGCGTATCTCGACGCGGCGGGCCAGCCGGAAACGTGCGTCGTCACCGAAGGCGCGCTCACGCACGAGGAAGCGCGCGAGATCGTCGCGCGCATCGAAGAGAAGCGCGTCGTCGTGTTGCCGGATGCGCTTTTCGGGCAGTTGTCGAGCGTCGTTCACGGCGTGGGCATGCTGTTGCTCGTCGAAAAGATCGATGCAGAATTGCCCGCGCGCGTCGCACAAACCTGCGTGATTCTCGATGGCGTTCAGGACGCCGGCAATGTCGGCTCGATTCTGCGCAGCGCGGCGGCGGCGGGCATCACGCGCGTATTCTGCGCGCCGGGCACGGCATACGCGTGGTCATCGAAAGTGCTGCGCTCGGGCATGGGCGCGCATTTTCTGCTGGATATTTTCGAGGACGTCGAACCGGCCGATCTCATCGCGCGACTCGACGCACCCGTGACGATCACCGATTCGCACGGTGCCGTCGCGCTCTACGATTGCGACCTGTCGGGCGCGCTCGCCTGGGTGTTCGGCAACGAAGGCGCGGGCGTGTCGCAAATCTGGCGTGATGCGGTGACGCATCGCGTGACGATTCCGCAGCCGGGCGGCATGGAATCGCTGAACGTGGCGGCCGCGGCGGCGATCTGTCTCTTCGAGCAGTGCCGCCAGCAGCGCTGACAGCCGTCAATAGTAGGAAGGCCGCTCCGGCTTGACCTCCTGCAGGATCGTCGTGGCGATTTCCTCGATCGACTTGTGCGTCGACGAAAGCCACTTGATGCCTTCGCGCTTCATCATCATTTCCGCCTCGTTGATCTCGTAGCGGCAGTTTTCGAGTGCGGCGTACTTGCTGCCCGGACGGCGTTCGTTACGGATCTCGGCCAGCCGCTGCGGATCGATGGACAAACCGAACATCTTCGTCCGATGCTCGAGCAGCGGCGTCGGCAGCTTGCCGCGCTCGAAATCTTCGGGAATCAGCGGATAGTTCGCCGCCTTCACGCCGTACTGCATCGCGAGATAAAGGCTCGTCGGCGTTTTGCCGCTGCGCGATACGCCGACGAGAATGACGTCCGCGTCGGCGAGATTGCGGTTCGACTGGCCGTCGTCGTGGGCGAGCGAGAAATTGATCGCCTCGATGCGATTCTTGTATTCCTCCGTGTCGGCGTTCTGGTGCACGCGGCCCATCGCGTGCGTCGATTTCATTTCCAGTTCGTGCTCGAGCGGCTCGATGAAGGTCTGGAACATGTCGAGCACGAGCGCGTTGCAGCCCTTGACCACTTCATTCGATGCGCTGTCGACGAGCGTCGTGAACACGATCGGCCGGCGGCCATCGAGCGCGACGACTTCGTTGATCTTCTCGACGGTCGCATAGGCCTTGTCGATCGAGTCGACGAACGGCACGCGCACGAGCCGGAATTTTTGATCGAACTGGGCGAGGATCGAATGCGCGAAGGTTTCGGCAGTGATCCCGGTCCCGTCGGAAACGATGAATACGGAAGGCGGCATCGGCGAAAGAGGGAACGAGTTGGGGCGACGATGCTCAAACGCTGAACCGTGGCTAGCGCGAAAGCACGGACGCCGTAAAAACCTGTGTTAAGGTAGCTGACCGCTGGCAGGCAGTGAACCGGGCGTGAGCGCCGGGGTGTGGGTGAGCCCACGATCAGGCGTTAAAGACCTCGATTTTGCCGTGGAACGACTGCCCGGCCGAAACAATTTTGAAATACGGCAAGGTAGAATAGCGGCAACCTGTTCGATAAGCAATTGCGGAGAAATTGAATCGGATTTTCGTCAAATCGCGGTCGTTTCGTGGCATTTCGTTACGTCAGTCCACGTTTTCGAGCAGATTTCAGACGTACCCCGCTTCTTTTTGACGTGCCCCGGTTCTCGCGGGCGCGTGTCCCCGAAGGTTTATCAAACAGGTTGTACGAGATGCGTGCGCGCTTCCAATGAGCGCGCTCGCATATGAGCCCACTCGTGCGATCGTGAATTCCATCCACCTTAGGGGCTTGTATGACTAACGCAGTCAATGTTGCGAAAGATGTCGCAAAGGATCAGGCGTATGTAGTTCCATTCGAGCAGTTGCGAATGACCGACGTGGAAATCGTCGGCGGCAAGAATGCGTCGCTCGGCGAAATGATCAGCCAGCTTTCCGAAGCCGGCGTTCGCGTGCCGACGGGCTTCGCCACGACTGCGCTCGCATTCCGCGACTTCCTCCATCACAACAATCTGACGGACCGCATCGCCAATCGTCTCGAGACGCTCGATGTCGACGACGTCAAGGCGCTCGCCGAAGCCGGCAAGGAAATCCGTCAGTGGATCGTCGACGCGCCGATGCAGCCGCGCCTCGAAGACGAAATCCGCCGCGGTTTCGAAGTCCTTCAAGCCAGCTCGCCCGAAGAGCTTTCGTTTGCCGTGCGCTCGTCGGCGACGGCCGAGGACTTGCCGGACGCATCCTTCGCGGGCCAGCAGGAAAGCTATCTGAACGTGGTCGGCATCGAGGACGTGCTCGATCGCATGAAGCACGTGTTTGCGTCGCTTTATAACGACCGCGCCATTTCCTATCGCGTCCACAAGGGCTTCACGCATGCGGAAGTCGCTTTGTCGGCGGGCGTGCAGCGCATGGTGCGCTCCGACGTCGGCGCGGCCGGCGTGATGTTCACCATCGACACGGAATCGGGCTTCAAGGAAACCGTCTTCATCACGTCGAGCTACGGCCTGGGCGAAACCGTCGTGCAAGGCGCGGTGAATCCGGACGAGTTCCACGTCTTCAAAACGACGCTCGAACAGGGCAAATACCCGATCATCCGGCGCTCGATCGGCTCGAAGCTCATCAAGATGGAATTCACGAAGCCGGGCGAGCCGGGCCGCGTGAAGACCGTCGACGTGCCGCACGAACAGCGCAACCGCTTCTCGATCACCGACGAAGACGTGATCGAGCTCGCGAAGTACGCGGTCATCATCGAGAAGCACTATCAGCGTCCGATGGACATCGAGTGGGGCAAGGACGGCCGCGACGGCAAGCTGTTCATCCTCCAGGCGCGCCCGGAGACGGTGAAGAGCCAGGCATCGGGCAAGGCCGAAATGCGCTTCAAGCTGAAGGGGCAGTCGAACGTGCTGGCGACCGGCCGCGCGATCGGCCAGAAGATCGGCGCGGGCCCCGTGCGCGTGATTCACGATCCGTCGGAAATGGAACGCGTGCAGCCGGGCGACGTGCTCGTCGCCGACATGACGGACCCTAACTGGGAACCGGTGATGAAGCGCGCATCGGCCATCGTGACCAATCGCGGCGGCCGTACGTGCCACGCGGCGATCATCGCGCGTGAGCTGGGCGTGCCGGCGGTCGTCGGCTGCGGCGACGCAACGGACATCCTGAAGGACGGCGCGCTCGTCACGGTGTCGTGCGCGGAAGGCGACGAAGGCAAGATCTACGACGGCCTGCTCGAAACGGAAGTGACCGAAGTGCAGCGCGGCGAACTGCCGAAGATTCCGGTCAAGATCATGATGAACGTCGGCAATCCGCAACTCGCGTTCGACTTCGCGCAGTTGCCCAACGCGGGCGTCGGCCTGGCGCGACTCGAGTTCATCATCAACAACAACATCGGCGTGCATCCGAAGGCGATTCTGGAGTACCCGAACGTCGATGCCGATCTGAAGAAGGCGGTTGAAAGCGTCGCGCGCGGCCATGCATCGCCGAAAGCGTTCTACGTCGACAAGCTGACCGAAGGCATCGCCACGATTGCAGCGGCGTTCTATCCGAAGCCCGTCATCGTGCGTCTGTCGGACTTCAAGTCGAACGAGTACAAGAAGCTGATCGGCGGTTCGCGCTACGAGCCGGATGAAGAAAATCCGATGCTCGGTTTCCGTGGCGCGTCGCGCTATATCGCGGAAGACTTCGCCGAGGCGTTCCACATGGAATGCATCGCGCTGAAGAAGGTCCGCGAGGAAATGGGCCTGGACAACGTGCAGATCATGGTGCCGTTCGTGCGTACGCTGAAGCAGGCGGATCGCGTGGTCGAGCTGCTGAAGAAGTTCGGTCTCGAACGCGGCAAGAACGACCTGAAGCTCGTGATGATGTGCGAAGTGCCGTCCAACGCGATTCTCGCCGAGCAGTTCCTGGAGCGCTTCGACGGCTTCTCGATCGGTTCGAACGACCTGACGCAGTTGACGCTGGGCCTCGATCGCGACTCGGGCATGGAGTTGCTCGCGGCGGACTTCGACGAGCGCGACGAAGCGGTGCAGTTCATGCTGAAGCGCGCGATCGAGACGTGCCTGAAGCTGAACAAGTACGTCGGCATTTGCGGTCAGGGCCCGTCCGACCACCCTGATCTCGCCGAGTGGCTCGCGAAGCAGGGCATCGAGTCGATGTCGCTTAATCCGGACACGATCATCGATACGTGGCAGCAGCTCGCGAAGACCTTGTCAAAATAAGTCGATGTCACACCTTTCCACTTGCTTTCGGATTGGTGCAGCGTGATATAAAAACACCCCGGACTTTTCCGGGGTGTTTTCGTTTGGAGACCGATGATGGAAACGGGCGGGTTGATCTGGTGGGTCGCTGCGGGCGCGCTGATCGTCGCGGAATTGTTTACCGGAACGTTCTATCTGCTCATGATCGCGCTCGGGATGATCGCGGGCGGCGTCGCTCATGTGCTCGGCGCGTTGCCGCACGTACAGATGGGCGCGGCCGCGGTCATCGCGCTGATCGCGGTGGCGGTGCTGCGGCGCTCGCGCTTCGTCAGCTGGAAGCGGCGTGACGACGCCTCGCGCGATGCGGCCGTGAATCTCGATATCGGCGCGACCCTGGAAGTCGATCAATGGCATCACGGCCACGCGCGCGCAATGTATCGCGGCGCGCAGTGGGATGTCGAGCTCGCACCGGGCGAAACGGAGGGCGCACGGCTTTATCGCATCACGGCGCTCGACGGCAATCGCCTGATCGTCGCGGCCAAGCGGTAGTCCTATAAGGAGAAAAATAATGTCAATGTACTTTGCGCTCATCGTGCTCGTCATCGCGATCGTGATCGTGTCGAAAACGGTCAAGATCGTCCCTCAGCAACACGCATGGATCATGGAACGCCTCGGCCGCTATCATGCAACGCTCACGCCGGGCCTCAACATCGTGCTGCCGTTCATCGATCGCATCGCCTACAAGCACATGCTGAAGGAGATTCCGCTCGAAGTGCCGAGCCAAGTCTGTATCACGCGCGACAACACGCAGCTTCAAGTCGATGGCGTGCTGTACTTCCAGGTCACGGATGCGATGAAGGCTTCGTACGGATCGAGCAACTTCGTGTTCGCGATCACGCAACTGTCGCAGACGACGTTGCGTTCGGTCATCGGCAAGCTGGAGCTCGACAAGACGTTCGAGGAGCGCGACTTCATCAACCAGAGCATCGTGAATGCGCTCGACGAAGCCGCGTCGAACTGGGGCGTGAAAGTGCTGCGCTATGAAATCAAGGATCTCACGCCGCCGAAGGAAATCCTTCACGCGATGCAGGCGCAGATCACCGCCGAGCGCGAGAAGCGCGCGCTGATCGCCGCGTCCGAAGGGCGCAAGCAGGAGCAGATCAATCTGGCATCGGGCGCGCGCGAGGCCGCGATCCAGAAGTCGGAAGGCGAACGGCAGGCGGCGATCAATCAGGCGCAGGGCGAAGCCGCCGCGATTCTCGCGGTGGCGGAAGCGAACGCGCAAGCCATCGAGAAGATCGGCACTGCAATTCAGACAGCGGGCGGCATGGAAGCGGTGAATCTGAAGGTTGCGGAGCAGTATGTCGGCGCGTTCGGCAATCTCGCGAAGCAGGGCAACACGCTGATCGTGCCGGGCAACATGTCCGACATGAGCACGATGATCGCGTCCGCGTTGTCGATCGTGAAAGGCGAGGGCAGCGGCATAATCAGGAAGAGCTGAAGCAATCGGGGGCGCTAAAAAGCGCCCCCGATTCGTTTCACGGTTTAACGCGAGGCGGTTCGCATCAGACGCCCGCGTTCGCGTTCCCAGTCGCGCTTCTTTTCGGTCTCGCGTTTGTCGTGCAACTTCTTGCCCTTCGCGAGGCCGATTTCACATTTCACGCGGCCATCCTTGTAGTGGAAGTTGAGCGGCACGAGCGTGTGCCCGCGCTGCTCGACCTTGCCGATGAGCTTGTCGATCTGTTCGCGGTGGAGGAGCAGCTTGCGCGTGCGCACCGGATCGAGGTTAGCGAATTTCGATGCTTCGGGCAGCGGGCTGATATGCGTGCCGATCAGAAAGAGCTCGCCGTTCTTGATCACGACGTAGCCTTCCTTGATCTGCGCGCGCCCGGCGCGAAGCGCCTTGACTTCCCAGCCCTCGAGCACGAGACCGGCCTCGTAGCGCTCTTCGACGAAGTAATCGAAGAAGGCTTTTCTGTTGTCGATGATGCTCATGAATGGAAAGTGCCCAACTCGTTTAAAATCCTGATTTTAGCAGCGCGCCGGCATGCGTTCGATCCGATGCCTCGTTCTCTTGCGCGTTGCCGCCCAATTCAGCCACCGCTGCGCCCTATATGGCAGACGTCCAGAAAACCGTATTGATCCGCCATTCAGCGGAAGAAATGTTCGACCTCGTCACCGATGTCGCCGACTACCCCAATTTCCTGCCTTGGTGCGGCGGCGTCGAAATCGGCCGCCACGACGAGAACGGCATGGAAGCGAAGATCGACATCAGCTTCAAGGGCATCAAGCAGCATTTCGCGACGCGCAATGTGCAAAAGCGTCCGACCAATATCGATATGGAGTTCCTGAGCGGCCCTTTCAAGAAATTCACCGGATATTGGCACTTTACGCCGCTGCGCGCGGACGCCTGCAAGATCGAATTCGCGCTGCATTACGAATTCTCGAACGTGATTCTGGAGAAGATCATCGGGCCGGTGTTCAGCCATATCGCCAACACGTTCGTCGATTCCTTCGTGAAGCGCGCGGACCAGCGCTACGGCAAGCCATGATGCATATCGATGTCTGCTACGGCCTGCCCGATGGCGCGTTCCTGAAGCGCGTCGATCTGCCCGAGGGCGCGACGGTGCGCGATGCGATCGACGCAAGCGGCGTGCTGCTCGCGCATCGCGACATCGATCTGACGACGCAGAAGGTCGGCGTGTTCGGCAAGCCGAAGCCGCTCGACGCGGCGCTCGCCGATTTCGACCGCGTCGAGATTTATCGGCCGCTGAAGGTGGATCCGAAGGCCGCGCGCCAGCGCCGCGTGGACAAGGCGCGCAAGGCGGGTTCGATCGAAGGGCGCAAGTGGCAGTCGAAGGATTCGCGCTGAGCGAATTCAATGCGCGGGCGCTTCTTTCGCCGCGGCGGGCGCCGGCTCCAGCGTGTGCTGCCTGACCGACCAGATTACGCCGGCGAGCAGCAGCACGATCGCGAGCACTTCGGGCGAGCGCGGCCAGCGGCCGTCGTAGACGAAGGCGTAGAGCAGGGCGAAGAGCGTCTCGAACACGATCATCTGCCCTGACAGCGTGAGCGGCAGGCGCTTCGCTGCCGCGTTCCACAGCATGTTGCCGAGCCACGAGCCGCCGGTGGCCAGCGCAAAAGAAACGATCCAGAACAGATGCCAGCGCGACGCGGGGACGCTCGCCTGCACCGTGCCCGCGGGCAGCATCCAGACGATCGCGCCGAGCGCGACGCCGAGCAGACCCGTCACGATGCCCCACAGGATGGACCACTCGTTGCCGTCGAAATGGCGATTCGATTGCAGATACCGCGCGTTGACGACCGCGTACCACGTCCAAGAAGCGAGCGCCCCGAGCGCGCATCCGAGTCCGGCGAGGCGCGTGAGCACACTCGTCGCGTGATCGGCGTCGCTGAATACATCGAGATTGATGCACGCGATGCCCGCCAGCACGAGCAGGAGCGGCCCGATGAGCCTTTTCAGGTCGACCGCGCCGCGATCCCGCCGTCCGGCGAGCGTGACGGTCACGGGGAGAATGCCGACGATCAGCGACGAAGGCGCGACGCCCACGAGCTGCACCGCGCTCGCGAGCAGCATGTAGTACAGCAGGTTGCCGACCAGCGCGAGCTTCGCGAGCGCGATGAAATCGGCGCGCGTGAGCTTGGCCGCGAGGCGCCGGGCGAACGGCAGCGCCACCGCAAGCGAAACCGCGCCGTACATCAGATAGCGCCCGACGGAGAGCGTCAGCGGCGAAAAATCCGGCAAGAGCCGTGGCGCGAGAAAGATGAAACCCCAGATCGCTCCCGCCGCCATTCCGTACATCACACCGCGCTGCATCGTCCGACTCCTGCTGAAATTTCAACTGACGGCGCGAAGCGTAGCATGTGGCCCCGGGCGGCCGTCTTGTCTAAAACTGCAACAACGCGGACGCCCGGCAGACGGGCGAAAGCGGTCCGGAATTTGCGTCCGAATGGGCTAAGCTGCTGTTCGGGCAGTGAAAATGCAGGGAACTATCGGTATAATCTGCTTTTGCGCCCATAGGATTTGCCATGCGTCTGATCCAGAAAGCACTCACGTTCGATGACGTGCTCCTCGTGCCCGCCTTCTCCAGCGTTCTCCCGCGCGACACCAGCCTGAAATCCCAGCTGACTCGCAATATTTCCCTGAACATGCCTCTCGTGTCCGCCGCCATGGACACGGTCACCGAAGGCCGGCTCGCCATCGCGATGGCGCAGATGGGCGGCATCGGCATCGTCCACAAGAATCTCACCGCCAAGGAACAGGCCCGCGAAGTCGCGAAAGTGAAGCGCTTCGAATCGGGCGTCGTGCGCGATCCGATCACGATTCCGCCGCAAATGCGCGTGCGCGACGTCATCGCGCTGACGCAGCAGCACGGCATTTCGGGTTTCCCGGTGGTCGAAGGCGCGCAACTGATCGGCATCGTCACCAATCGCGACCTGCGCTTCGAAGAACGGCTCGATGAGCCGGTGCGCAACATCATGACGCCGCGCGAACGCCTCGTGACGGTCAAGGAAGGCACGTCGCTCGCCGAGGCGAAGGCGCTGATGCACAGCCATCGCCTGGAGCGCGTGCTCGTGGTGAACGACGCGTTCGAGCTGCGCGGCCTGATGACGGTGAAGGACATCACCAAGCAGACCGAAAACCCGGACGCCTGCAAGGACGAAGACGGCAAGCTGCGTGTGGGCGCGGCCGTGGGCGTCGGTCCGGACAATGAAGAGCGCGTCGAGCTGCTCGCGCAGGCGGGCGTCGACGTGATCGTCGTCGATACCGCGCACGGCCATAGCCAGGGCGTGCTGGAGCGCGTGCGCTGGGTCAAGCAGAATTATCCGCACGTGCAGGTCATCGGCGGCAATATCGCGACGGCGGCGGCAGCCAAGTCGCTCGTCGAGTACGGCGCGGACGCGGTGAAGGTCGGTATCGGCCCGGGCTCGATCTGCACGACGCGGATCGTGGCGGGCGTCGGCGTGCCGCAGATCACGGCGATCGCGAATGTTTCCGAAGCACTGCGCGGCACCGGCGTGCCGGTCATCGCGGACGGCGGCGTGCGCTTCTCGGGCGACGTGTCGAAGGCGCTCGCGGCGGGCGCGAACGTCGTCATGATGGGCAGCATGCTCGCGGGCACCGAAGAATCGCCGGGCGACGTGTTCCTGTATCAGGGCCGCCAGTACAAGTCGTACCGCGGCATGGGTTCGGTCGGCGCGATGAAGGACGGCGCGGCGGACCGCTACTTCCAGGACAACTCGGCGAACATCGACAAGCTCGTGCCGGAAGGTATCGAAGGCCGTGTGGCCTACAAGGGCTCGGTCAACGCGATCCTGTTCCAGATCGTCGGCGGCGTGCGCGCGAGCATGGGCTACTGCGGTTGCCGCACGATTTCCGAGCTGCACGAGAAGGCGGAATTCGTTCAGATCACGGCGGCCGGCATGCGCGAATCGCATGTGCATGACGTGCAGATCACGAAGGAAGCGCCCAACTATCACGTCGACTAATCGAGCGGACTGATCATGAAACCGTTGCTGCGGGTCGTGCTCGTCATCAATGCCCTGATTTTTCTGGCGTTCGGCCTGTTGTTTCTGCTGACGCCGTGGGCGGGCCTGTACGGCGCGCTGCAACTGGATTCGATCCGCGTTCAGCCGGCGTTCGCCGGGCAGTTGCTCGGTATCGCGCTCATCGGGCTGTCGTGGCTTGCGTTTCACGCAGCCGTCGATGGCGCGTTGACGGCTCGCGCCGCGCGCGTGTCGGGACACGTGCAGTGGCTGTCGGGGGTGGTGGTGCTGGTCTGGCTGCTCGGACTGCATACGCCTGAGATCGATGGCTTCGGGCAGATCAGCGCGGCCGTCGTGGGCGCCGTGCTGCTGGTGCTCGGTCTGGGCAGCGTGAGACTGTCGTCGGCGGTGCGTCGGCGCGAGCGCGCGGCGGCGGCCGGCGCGGTATCAGCGCAGCGCGCGGAAAAGAAGGCGGCGCAAAAGCGTGACGAGTTTTCCGCGAGCAACGCGGCATCGTCGGCGCGCGCCGAATCGGTCGATCTCGCGGCGCGTCCCGCAGCGCGCGCACCGGGCGCGACGGCCATCGATCCGGTATCGGGCCGCACGCTCGATCCCGTCTCGCCGGCCGGCGCGGTTCGCGCGCACCCGGACGGCGCGGTCGATCCCGTCACCGGCGGCACGCTCGATCCGCTGACGGGCCGCGCGGTCGATCCGGTCACCGGCAAGCGCATCGAGCCCGTCATCAGCGGCGAGATCGATCCGGCGACGGGTCGAAGAGCCGATCCGCTCGCGCCCGACGCGGGCCGCGCGCCTCGCTGAAGGCGTGAAGCGCATGCTACGAGCCACGCACGCGCAGCAACGGAAATACGCAGGACAAGCACGGTCGGCCTTTGCGCCGGCCGTCGATTTATTTGCAGACCGGGGCGCGAGGCCGCGCTCCGGCAGCACCGACATCATTCGTTCACTTAGCCTTTGGCCGCAGCCATGCACGACAAAATCCTGATTCTCGATTTCGGCTCCCAAGTCACCCAGCTGATCGCGCGGCGCATCCGCGAGTCGCACGTCTACTCGGAAATCCATCCGTACGACGTCGACGAGACGTTCATCCGCGAATTCGCGCCGAAGGGCATCATCCTGTCCGGCGGCCCGAACTCCGTCACCGAGGCGAAGTCGCCGCGCGCCCCGCAGATCGTCTTCGATCTCGGCGTGCCGGTGCTCGGCATCTGCTACGGCATGCAGACGATGGCCGATCAGCTCGGCGGCAAGGTCGAACTCGGCAACGTGCGCGAATTCGGCTATGCGGAAGTTCAGGCGCTGAATCACACGGGCTTTCTGGAAGGCATTCAGGATTTCGCCAGCGACAAGGGCGAGTCGATGCTCAAGGTTTGGATGAGCCACGGCGACAAGGTCGTCGATCTGCCGGCGGGTTTCAAGCTGATGGCCTCGACGCCGTCGTGCCCGATCGCCGCGATGGCCGACGACGACCGGCGCTTCTACGGCCTGCAATGGCATCCGGAAGTCACGCATACGGTGCAGGGCCGCGCGATGCTCGACCGTTTCGTGCTGGAGCTGTGCGGCGCGAAGGCCGATTGGGAGATGGGCCATTACATCGACGAGGCGGTCGAGAGCATCCGCGCGCAGGTCGGCAATGAGCACGTGATTCTCGGCTTGTCGGGCGGCGTGGATTCGTCGGTGGCGGCGGCGCTTTTGCATCGCGCGATCGGCGACCAGCTGACGTGCGTGTTCGTCGATCACGGCTTGCTGCGTCAGAACGAGGCGGAGCAGGTCATGTCGACGTTCGCGGATCACCTGGGCGTGAAGGTGATTCACGTCGATGCCAGCGAGGAATTCCTGCAGAAGCTTGCGGGCGTGACCGATCCGGAGGCGAAGCGCAAGATCATCGGCGCGGAGTTCGTCGAAGTGTTTCACAACGAATCGGACAAGCTCACCGATGCCAAGTGGCTCGCGCAGGGCACGATTTATCCGGACGTGATCGAATCGGCGGGCAAGGGCAAGAAGGGCGCGCATACGATCAAGAGCCATCACAACGTCGGCGGTTTGCCGGAGACGCTGAATTTGAAGCTGCTCGAACCGCTGCGCGAGCTTTTCAAGGACGAAGTGCGCGAACTCGGCGTGAAGCTCGGTCTGCCGCCCGCGATGGTGTATCGGCATCCGTTCCCCGGTCCGGGTCTCGGCGTGCGGATTCTTGGCGAAGTGAAGCGCGAATTCGCGGACCTGCTGCGCCGCGCCGATGCGATTTTTATCGAGACGCTGCGCAACACCATCGACAAGGAAACGGGCAAGTCGTGGTACGACCTGACGAGCCAGGCGTTCGCGGTGTTCCTGCCGGTCAAGAGCGTCGGCGTGATGGGCGACGGGCGCACCTATGAATACGTCGTCGCGCTGCGAGCCGTGCAGACGCTCGACTTCATGACCGCGCATTGGGCGCATCTGCCGCATGATCTGCTCGGGCATGTTTCCAATCGCATCATCAACGAAGTGCGCGGGATCAATCGGGTGGTGTATGACATCTCCGGCAAGCCGCCCGCGACAATTGAGTGGGAGTGAGCCGCGTCTGATTGCGAGGGGGCATGACTGATTCCGCGTCCGATCGCCCCACCGACTCGCTCTTCTTCGCGATCTATCCGGACGCAGTCGCCGCCGCGCGCATCGCCGAACTGGCGGCGCGGCTGCGTATCGAGCACACGCTGAAGGCGAGGGCGATTCCCGCCGATCGCCTTCACGTCACCCTGCATTATCTCGGCGCCTTCGCAGGCGTTCCCGCCGATGTGGCCGCGCACGCTTGCGCCGCAGCATCCCGAATCGCGTTGCCGCCCGTCGATGTGACGCTCGACCGTATCGAAAGCTTTTCCGGCCGTCGCGCGAGACGCCCGCTCGTCGTTTCCGGCGATGTCACCGAGCCGCTCGACGCGCTCGAGCGAACGCTCGGCGCGGCGCTGGAGGCGGCAGGCATCGCACTGAAGCGGCATCCCCGTTTCACGCCTCATGTGACCTTGCTCTACGACGAACACCGCGTCGCGCGTGAGCGCATCGAACCCATCGCATGGACCGTGCGTGAGTTCGCGCTCGTGCGCAGCCGGCTCGGCAAATCGCAACACGAAGTCCTCGCGCGCTGGCCGCTCGTGCCGTGAATCGGCGGAACCACGCGCAATAAAAGGTTTCGCGGATTTTTCTAACGCGTTAAGGTGCGTGTATCGGAATGAATCGAGACGAAGCGCTTACATGACCCGATCCCGCCTGCTGCACATCACGCCCGACACCCACCACGTCCAGATCGATCTCGTCTACGCGACCGATCGCAATTTCACCGGCAAGCCCATCTACAAGGCGCAGCACTGCCTGCTGCTCGAGCCCGCCGAAGCGGCATTGCGTAAAGCCGTCGATATCGCGAAGAGCATCGGCATGACGCTCAGGATCTTCGACGCCTATCGTCCGCCGCAAGCGCAGAAAGTGCTGTGGGATTTCCTGCCCGATCCGACCTTCATCGCCGAACTCGGACGCGGCTCGAACCATAGCCGCGGCACGGCGGTGGACCTGACGCTCGTCGATCGCGACGGCAACGAGCTCGACATGGGCACCGGTTTCGATGCGATGGTCGCCGAATCCGAGCACTTTCACTTCGGCTTGCCGGAGCATGTGCAGCGCAACCGCACGCTGCTGCTGGGCGTCATGCACGGCGCGGGCTTCACGCACATCAAAAGCGAGTGGTGGCATTACGAATTGCCCGGCTCGCGCGAACTTGCTCTGATCGACAACGAAGAATGCGGCCCGCTGCGGCTCATGTAATCGGGGATTCGACATGAAACTGACTGCACTGATCACGGCGCTGATGCTCACGTTGATGAGCGCGCCGCCGGCAAGCGCCGCGACGCCGAAAGACATGTTCGTCATGGCCACGTTGCTCGATGAATTCACGTCGCTCGATCCCGGCGAAATCTACGAACTGGTGCCGGAGGAATACGTCGCGAACACGTATGACCGTCTGGTGCGCGTCGATCTGAAGGATCCGTCGAAATTCAATGGCGATGTCGCCGAATCGTGGACGGTGAGTCAGGACGGCCTCACGTTCACGTTCAAGATCCGGCCGGGACTCAAGTTCCATTCCGGCAATACGCTCACCGCCGATGACGTCGCGTGGTCGATTCAGCGCACCGCGCTGCTCGACAAGGGCGCGGCGGCGGTGCTTGCGGGCATCGGGCTGACGAAGGCGAACGCGTTGCAGAACGTGAAGAAGATCGACGATACGACCGTCTCGATCACGACGGATCAGCGCTATGCGCCGACCTTCGTGCTCAACGTGCTCGGTTCGTGGCCGGCGTCGGTGGTGGATCGCAAGCTCGTCGAATCGCACGCGAAGGGCAACGACTACGGCAACGAGTGGCTGAAGACCAACGAAGCGGGTTCGGGCGCGTACAAGCTCGTGAAATGGACCGCCAACGACAGCATCGTGCTGCAACGCTTCGACGGCTATCGCATTCCGCTCGCGATGAAGCGCATCGTGCTGCGTCACGTCACGGAAGCGGCGAGCCAGCGTCTGATGATCCAGAACGGCGACATCGACGTCGCGCGCGACCTCTCGCCCGACGATCTCGACACGCTCTCGAAGAACGGCGTCATCAAGGCGACGGCCGTGCCGCAAGCGACACTCATGTATCTCGGCCTCAACAACAAGAATCCGAATCTCGCGAAGCCGGAAGTCTGGGAAGCGATGAAGTGGCTCATCGACTATCAGGGCATTCAGAAGAACGTGATCCGCACGACCTACAAGGTTCACGAAGCGTTTCTCCCCGAAGGCTTTCTCGGCGCGCTGAACGAAAACCCGTATCACCAGGATGTCGCGAAGGCGAAGGCGCTGCTCGCGAAAGCGGGCTTGTCCAACGGCTTCACGGTGAAGATGGACGTGCGCAACGATTATCCGTACAGCGAGATCGCGCAAGCCGTGCAGGCGAATCTCGCGCTCGCCAACATCAAGGTGCAACTCGTGCCGAGCGACAACAAGCAGACGCTCGGACGATATCGCGCGCGGGCCCACGATATCTACATCGGCGAGTGGTCGGCGGATTACATCGATCCGCACAGTAACGCGCAGGGCTTCGTGTGGAATCCGGACAACTCGGATGCATCGAGCTACAAGATGCTCGCGTGGCGCAACGCGTGGGACATTCCACAACTGACGAAGGAAACCAACGCGGCGCTCGCCGAAAGCGATACGAAAAAGCGCGCGCAGCTGTACGAGAAGATGCAGCGTGAAGTGCTCGCGAAATCGCCGTTCGTCATCATGTTCCAAAAGGTGTCGCAGGTGGCGGCGCGGCCCGGCGTGACCGGTCTCGAAGTCGGGCCGATCAACGATCTCGTGTCGTATCGCAACATCAAGAAGCAGTGAACACGGTCACGCTCATCGGCTCGCGGCGCGGCGGCGCGCGCATCGCATTGGCGCTCGCGCGCTGGATCGCGATGCTCGCCATCACGTTCACGGGCTTGCTCGCGATCACGTTTTTCATCGGCCGCAAGATTCCGATCGATCCGGTGCTCGCGATTCTCGGCGATCGCGCGTCCGCGACGGCTTATGCCGCCGCGCGTCTGCGGCTCGGTCTCGACAAGCCGCTCATCGAGCAATTCCTGATCTACGCGCGCGACGTGCTGCACGGCAATCTCGGCATTTCGCTGTTGACGGCAAATCCGGTCATCGACGACATCAAGCGCGTCTTTCCCGCGACGCTCGAACTCGCGACGCTCTCGACCTTCATCGGCATCGCGATCGGCGTGCCGCTCGGCGTCGCGGCGGCGGTGAAGCACAATCGCATCGTCGATCACATCGCGCGCGTGATCGGGCTCGCCGGAAGCTCCGTGCCGGTGTTCTGGCTCGCGCTGATGGGCCTGCTGCTCTTTTACGCGCGGCTGCATTGGGTGTCCGGGCCGGGACGCATCGATCCGCTTTACGACGGCATGGTCGATACCCGCACGGGCAGTTTGCTCATCGATTCGCTCATCGCCGGCGAAGGGGATGTCTTCGAGAACGCGTTCTCGCATATCGCGCTGCCGGCGAGCGTGCTCGCGTTCTATTCGATCGCGTATCTGTCGCGGATGACGCGCTCGTTCATGCTCGAACAACTGAGCCAGGAATACGTGACGACCGCGCGCGCGAAAGGGCTGCCCGAGCGCCGCGTGATCTGGCGGCACGCGTTCGGCAATATCGCGGTGCCGCTGCTGACGGTGATCGCGCTCGCATACAGCTATCTGCTCGAAGGCTCGGTGCTGACGGAGATCGTGTTCGCGTGGCCGGGCATCGGCTCGTATCTGACGGGCGCGCTGTTGAACGCCGACATGAACGCCGTGCTCGGCAGCACGCTCGTGATCGGCGCGACGTTCATCGCGCTCAATCTGTTGACCGACGCGCTGTATCGCGTGTTCGATCCGCGTGCGCGCTGACATGGAGGATCTTGCGCAGATGAAACAGCCGCGAACGGGCTCGCGCGCGTGGCTCCTGACCGATACGCCCGCGTCGCCGCGTCAAGCCGCGCTCGGGCGCGCGTATCGGCGCTGGCGGCGGTTCTCGTCGAATCCGTTGAGCATGCTCGGACTCGCGATCCTGCTGCTGCTGATCGTAGTCGCGGCGTTCGGGCCGATGCTCGTCACGCAGGATCCGTTGCAGCAGGTGCTCGCCGAACGTCTGACGCCGCCCGGCGCGGCGCACTGGTTCGGCACCGATCAACTCGGCCGCGACATCCTTTCGCGGCTCGTGCACGGCTCGCGCCTGACGCTCGCGATCGCGATGCTCGTCGTCGTGCTCGTGGTGCCGGTCGGGCTTTTGATGGGCACGGTGGCGGGTTATTGCGGCGGCATCGTCGATACGGTGCTGATGCGCTTGACCGACGTCGCGCTCGCATTTCCGAAGATCGTGCTCGCGCTCGCGTTCGCCGCCGCGCTCGGGCCGGGCGTGCTCAATGCGGTGATCGCGCTGTCGATCACCGCGTGGCCGCCGTATGCGCGTCTCGCGCGCGCGGAGTCGCTGCGGCTCGCGCAGGCCGATTACATCCATGTGGCGCGTCTGCAAGGCGCTTCGCATCTGCGCATTCTGCTGCGGTATATCGTGCCGCTGTGCTCGTCGTCGGTGATCGTGCGCGCGACGCTCGACATGGCCGGCATCATTCTCGCCGTCGCCGGTCTCGGCTTTCTCGGACTGGGCGCGCAGCCGCCGAGCCCGGAATGGGGTTACATGGTCGCGGCGGGCCGCAACGTGCTGCTCGACGCGTGGTGGGTCGCGACGATTCCCGGCCTCGCGATCCTCGCGGTGAGCCTCGCCTTCAACCTGCTCGGCGACGGTCTGCGCGACGTCTTCGATCCGCGTCACGGAGGCTGACATGCCCGATGCGCTGGCTGAAATCGACGGACTGGACGTGGCCTTCGCGAGCCATGACGGCGTGCTCATGCCCGCCGTGCGCGGCGTATCGCTGACGGTGCGGCGCGGCGAGCGGCTCGGCATCGTCGGCGAATCGGGATCGGGAAAATCGCTGACGGGGCGCGCGCTGCTCGGACTGCTGCCGCCCGAGGCGAAATGGTCGGCTAAGGCGCTGCGTTTCGAAGGGCAGGACCTGCTCGCGATGCGCCCGAAAGCGCGCCGCCGCCTGTGCGGCACGCGCATGAGCATGATCCTGCAGGATCCGAAGTTCTCGCTGAACCCGGTGATGACCGTCGCGCAGCAGATGCGCGAAACCTTTGTGCGGCAGGGCGTGAAAGAAGGCCGGCGCGCGTTGCGCGAGCGCATCGTCGCAGCGCTGGAAGCGGTGCATATCCGCGATCCGCAGCGTGTCGCGGATGCGTATCCGCACGAACTGTCCGGCGGCATGGGCCAGCGCGTGATGATCGCGATGATGGTCTCGGCCGGCCCGCGCCTTCTGATCGCCGACGAACCCACGAGCGCGCTCGATGTCCTCGTATCGATGCAGGTGCTTGCCGTGCTCGACGAGATGATCGCGCGCCACGATACCGGCCTCGTGTTCATCAGTCACGATTTGCCGCTCGTGATGTCGTTCTGCGACCGCGTCGCGGTGATGTACGGCGGTCGCGTCGTCGAGACGTGCGCGGCGCGCGATCTCGTTCACGCGACGCATCCGTACACGCGCGGGCTGCTCGAAGCGAATCCGCCGCTCGTGAATCCGCCCGACGAGTTGCCGACGCTGCGCCGCGACCCCGCGTGGCTCGATGAAGGCATCGCGCGATGATCGAAATCGAGCGCGCGCTCATCCGCTTCAAGACGAAGAGCGGTCATGTCGACGCCGTGCGCGACGTTTCGCTGCGCGTGGAAGAGGGCGAGGTTTTCGGACTCGTCGGCGAATCGGGCAGCGGCAAGTCGACGTTGTTGCGCGCGCTCGCCGGGCTGACGCCGCTGTCGGGCGGCAGGATAAGCATCGGATCGCGCCCTGGAAGCCGCGACGTGCAGATGGTGTTCCAGGACCCCTACGGCGCGCTGCATCCGCGCTTCACCGTCGACAAGACCTTGCGCGAGCCGCTCGCGATCAACGGCATCGGCGACGAAGACACGCGCATTCTCGCCGCGCTCGCCGAAGTCGGGCTCGGTCCGGCGTATCGATTCCGCTATCCGCATCAGTTGTCGGGCGGGCAGCGCCAGCGCGTGTCGATCGCGCGCGCGTTGATCGTCGAGCCGCGCATGCTGCTGCTCGACGAGCCGACCTCCGCGCTCGATGTCTCCGTCCAGGCGGAAATCCTGAACCTGCTGCGCCGCCTGCATCGCGAACGCAAGCTGACGATGATCCTCGTGAGCCACAATCTCGCCGTGATCGGCTTTCTTTGCCAGCGCGTCGCGGTCATGCGCAACGGCGAAATCGTCGAGCAACTGGGCGTCGATGCCGTGCGTTCGCGCGACGTTACGCACGAGTACACGCGCCGGCTTCTGCTCGCGACTGAAGGCTACACACGACAGAACGCGTAGTCGTCGTACAAGCACAATCGTCATGACGCGGTCAATGGATGTTGCGCGAACGACGCATAAGCACGGCGATAAGCCCGGTATACGACGACGCGCGGCGGGCCGGCTTGTCTTCGACGAAACCGGTGCCGCCGCCGCTGATAGAATGTGCGCTGGATTGTCGAGACGTGCCGAACAACGCGCGAGCGTGGTTTTCCGGCTGCCTTCCGACTTCGAGCTAACCAACGGAAATCGTGACAGACCGCGCCCGTTCGCGGGTGAAAACCGGTCGTAATCCCCGATGAAATTGCTAGATGCTTTGGTCGAACAGCGGATCAACGAAGCCGCTGCGCGTGGCGAGTTCAACAACCTGCCGGGCGCGGGCGCACCGCTTCACTTCGACGACGACACCCTCGTGCCCGAGGAAGTGCGCGTCGCCAATCGAATCCTCAAGAATGCGGGCTTCGTCCCGCCGGCAGTCGAACAGCTTCGCGCGCTGCGCGGGCTTCAGGAAGAGTTCGACAAGGTGACGGACCCCGCGGCCCGTTGCCAGCTGCAAGCCAAGATGCTCGCGCTCGACATGGCGCTCGAGTCGCTGCGCGGCGGCGGCTGCGTGCCGCATGAATATCGCCGGCGCATCGCGGAGCGTTTGTCCGAGCGCGCGCAGTCGCGCGTGGCGGTGGACGTCAAGTGACCGGCCTGCCGGATGCGGCCGATCCCGCGCCCAACGCTCAAATCGCCGATCCTGCCAGCGAACGCGATCGCCGCTTCATGGCGCTCGCGCAACGCGCCGCCGACGAAGCCCGTCGCGCCGGCGAAGTGCCCGTCGGCGCGGTCATCGTGCTCGGCGACGATGTCATCGCCACCGGCTTCAATCATCCGATTCGCGGACACGATCCGTCCGCGCATGCCGAGATGGCCGCGCTGCGCGCCGCCGCCCAATCGCTCCAGAACTACCGCTTGCCGGGCTGCGAGCTCTACGTGACGCTCGAACCTTGCCTGATGTGCGCGGGCGCGATCATGCACGCGCGCATCTCGCGCGTCGTCTACGGCGCCACGGACCCGAAAACGGGCGCGTGCGGCAGTGTCGTCGACATGTTCGCGAATGCGCAGCTCAATCACCACACCACCGTGACGGGCGGCGTGCTCGCGGATGAATGCGGGCATGCGCTCAAGAATTTCTTCGCCGAGCGCCGCCGCCTCGCGCGCGACGAACGCGATGCGCGCCGCGCGCGCGAAGCCGGGCAACCCGCCGCCGATTCATCTGATCGACTAACAACATCGTGAAATCACGCACCATCGACCTCGTTGCGCCCTCTGGCTATCCACACGATCCGGCGGCCGTCGAGCGCGGCATCGGACGGTTGCGCAGGGAAGGGCATCGGCTCGAAAACGTCGACGCGACGCGCCGACGCTTCCAGCGCTTCG
The DNA here is from genome assembly GCF_023631045.1 of Caballeronia sp. AZ7_KS35. Classification (NCBI taxonomy): domain Bacteria; kingdom Pseudomonadati; phylum Pseudomonadota; class Betaproteobacteria; order Burkholderiales; family Burkholderiaceae; genus Caballeronia; species Caballeronia sp. AZ7_KS35. The sequence goes on from NZ_JALQDV010000003.1 coordinate 258,475, forward strand.
GCGGCACCGATGCGGAACGCGCCGCCGATCTCAATCGTCTTGCGGATGCATCGCGCCCGTTACCTGACATCGTACTTGCCGTGCGGGGCGGATACGGCGCGTCGCGCATCCTGCACGGCCTCGACTACACCGGGCTGCGCAGGCTCGCGGATCAGCCGGTGGCGATCGTCGGCCACAGCGATTTCACCGCGATTCAATGCGCGCTGTTCGCGCACGCCGGTGTGAAAAGCTTCGGCGGACCGATGTTCGCGGGCGATTTCGGCGCCGAGCAGGTCAGTTCGTTCACGATGCAGCACTTCTGGAACGCGATCTCGCGACCGAGTTTCACCATCACGAGCCATACGCCGCAGCAACAGACCGTCGACGCGACCGGCATGCTGTGGGGCGGCAATCTCGCGATTCTGGCGTCGCTCGTCGGCACGCCGTATCTGCCGCCGGTCGAGGGCGGAATCCTGTACATCGAGGATGTCAACGAGCATCCGTTTCGCATCGAGCGGATGATTTATCAGCTGTATCAGGCGGGCGTGCTCGGTCGGCAGCAGGCGATCGTGATGGGGGAGTTCTCCGGCGGCCGTCTGTCGGACTACGACAACGGCTATTCGCTCGACGCGATGATCGAGCAGGTGAGGTCGGTGACGGGCATTCCGGTGGTGACAGGATTGCAGTTCGGACACGTCGAAAATCTGCTGACGCTGCCTTTCGGTGCGGCGGCGCACCTTATCGCGAGCGAGCGGGGCTTCACGCTGAAACTTTCCGATTACCCTCATCTGGCTTGAGTCCGCGTGGCAAGGCGCTCAAGCGAGCGCCTTATTTTTAGCTCGTCCCTGCAACTAACGGTCGGTTCATGCACCGTCCGCGACAACTGCGTGCACCACGTCGGCGCTAGAATTGTCGACAAAAAAGAGGCGACAATGCTGACAAAAACTTGTGGAATCTGCTGTGGGGACCGCCGATAATGGGCCTCAGCAAAACGCGGTATTCGAAAAACGCGCGGTAACCGATAATTCTAAAAATGAATTGTTGACAATCCTTATGTCGATTCTAAGATGCTTAACATGCAAGCGAGCACATCATGTCCGACACCAAGCGTAGTGCTGCACCGAACGCTGCAGATTCCGCTCCCAACGGGGCGAACGCCGAGTCGATCGCCGAGAACATCCGCGCCGCGATCCTCGAGCATCGGCTGGCGCCGGGCGCGAAGCTGACCGAAGCGCAGTTATGCGAGGTGTTCGCCGTGAAGCGCGGCACCGTCCGCCAGGCGCTCGCGCAACTGTCGAACGAACGGCTCGTCGATCTGGAGCCGAATCGCGGGGCGTTCGTCGCGAGTCCATCGTTGCAGGAAGTGCATGAAGTGTTCGAAATGCGCCGCATCATCGAATTGGCCGTGGTGGACCGAATTGCGCAAGGGCACGGCCTGCGTCGGCTGAAGTCGATCAGCGCGACGATCGGAAAAGAGCGCCGCGCTTTCGAAAGCCACGATTTTTCGTCGTGGATCCGGCTCTCCGGCGAGTTTCACACCGAACTCGCGGCGCTCACCGGCAACACGGTGCTGTGCGAATGCCTGTCGGGACTCGTCGCGCGTTCGACGCTGATCTCGGCGCTGTATGAATCGCTCGGCAAGAGTTCGTGCTCGTTCGAAGATCACGAAGCGATTCTCGCCGCGCTCGATGCAGGCGATGCAGCGAAAGCCGGCGTGTTGATGGCGCAACATCTGCGCGACGTCGAACTGAAGATGCTGGAGCGGCCGGCACGCGGCGCGGTCGATCTGAAGGAAGTGTTCATGAAGCCCGCCGAGCGCGAACGAGCGCTCGATATGTAAGGCAGACAGACGGCAGATCGGACTATCTGCCATCGGCTGAATCAAGCAGGACTAAATAACTGGAGACCGTGCCTCGCGCTTCGCGCGAAGGCGCGTGGAGAGTCGCACGCTTTGAAAATCCGTAGCGTGTATCGCACCGAACAGGACGCTCGTGTGAGCGTGAAATGAAAGCCGCCGCAGGGCGGGCGTGCCGGGCCGACGCCTCGCGCGCTCTCGGCCTCATGCCCGAAGGCGAAAACGCAAATCCGAAGAATGCCGCGCGGGATGGAGACATCCGACACGTCAGCGAAGGCATCCGATCGAAGCTTGAACCCCGAGCATTTGCAGTTTTCTCATCACGCAAGCATCCAATGAAGGAGACGTCATGGCCCAGTTCAGTGCATCCGGCAGCTCAACCCTGCCGCCGCTCGACAACGAGTACGAAGAGCAACATCTGCCCGCCGGTTACAGCGACCGGCTTTACAACGAGGACCTCGCCCCGCTCAAGAATCAGACCTGGGGCGCGTACAACATCTTCGCGTTCTGGATGTCGGACGTGCACAGCGTCGGCGGTTATGTGTTCGCCGGAAGTCTCTTCGCGCTCGGCCTGACGAGCTGGCAGGTGCTGGTGTCGCTGCTAATCGGCATTGGGCTCGTGAACGTGCTGTGCAATCTGATCGCCAAACCGAGCCAGGTGGCGGGCGTGCCGTATCCCGTCGCGTGCCGCGCCACGTTCGGCGTGCTCGGCGCGAACATTCCGGCCGTGATCCGCGGGCTCATTGCGGTGGCGTGGTACGGCATTCAGACATATCTGGCGTCGAGCGCGCTCGTCATCGTCGTGCTGAAGTTCGTGCCGTCGCTGATGCCTTATGCCGACGTCCACAAGTACGGCTTCGTCGGGCTTTCGGCGCTCGGCTGGGCGGGCTTCATGCTGCTTTGGGTGCTGCAGGCCGTCGTGTTCTGGCGCGGCATGGAGATGATCAAGAAGTTCATCGACTTCGCCGGTCCCGCCGTCTACGTCGTGATGTTCATTCTCGCCGGCTATATGGTGTGGCGCGCGGGCATCGACAATATCGGCCTGAACCTCGGCGGGGTGAAGTATCACGGCACGGAAGTGATTCCCGTGATGATCACCGCGATCGCGCTCGTCGTTTCGTACTTCTCCGGCCCGATGCTCAACTTCGGCGACTTCTCGCGCTACGGCAAGAGCTTTCGCAGCGTGAAGCGCGGCAATTTCTGGGGCCTGCCGGTCAACTTCCTGGCGTTCTCGGTCGTGACCGTCATCACGACTGCGGCGACGCTGCCGGTCTTCGGCCAGCTCATCACGGATCCGGTGGAAACCGTCGGCCGCATCGACCATCCGTCTGCTGTGATTCTCGGCGCGCTGACCTTCACGATCGCGACCATCGGCATCAACATCGTCGCGAACTTCGTGTCGCCGGCCTTCGACTTCTCGAACGTCGCGCCGAAGCTCATCAGCTGGCGCATGGGCGGCATGATGGCGGCGGTCGCGTCGATCTTCATCACGCCGTGGAACCTGTTCAACAACCCGGCCGTGATCCACTACACGCTGGATATTCTCGGCAGCTTCATCGGACCGCTGTATGGCGTGCTGATCCTCGACTTCTATCTCGTGAAACGCGGCAAGCTGGTGGTCGACGATCTCTACACGGTGTCGGAACAGGGCAAGTACTGGTACACGAAGGGCGTGAACCGCCGCGCGGTGATGGCGCTCGTGCCGGCCGCCGTGCTCGCGACGCTCTGCGTGATGGTGCCGGCGCTCGAAGCCGCTGCGAACTTCTCGTGGTTCATCGGTGCGGGACTCGGCGCGGTGTTCTATTACTTCCTCGCGGATCGCAAGCGCGGAGTCTAAAACGATAGCTGGAACCTGAGAGAATTTCCAAAGGCAGTGTGGAGACAGCAATGCGCATCAAACTGATCAACCCCAACACGACGCAGCGCATGACCGACTCGATGGGCCGCTGCGCCCGCGAGGTCGCCGCGCCCGGCACGGAGATCGTCGCCGTCAGCCCGACGATGGGCCCGCCGTCCATCGAAGGCTATTACGACGAGGCGGTCGCGTCGCTCGGTCTGCTCGCCGAAGTGGAAGCGGGCGAAAAGCAGGGCTTCGACGGCTATGTGATCGCGTGCTTCGGCGATCCGGCCCTTTACGCCGCGCGCGAACTGGCGCGCGGCCCGGTGATCGGCATCGCGGAGGCGGCGATGCATGCGGCGAGCGTCATCGCGCCGGGATTTTCCGTCGTCACGACGTTGCAGCGTACCGTCGGCATGGCTTGGCATCTGGCGGAGCGCTACGGCATGGAGCGCTTCTGCAAGAACGTCCGCGCGACAGACGTCCCCGTGCTCGAACTGGATGTGCCGGGGTCGCCGGCGCGTCGGACGATCATCGACGAATGCCGGCGCGCGCTCGACGAAGACGGCTCGGACGCCATCGTGCTCGGCTGCGCGGGCATGGCGGAGTTCTGCCGCGAAGTGGAGGACGCGATCGGCGCGCCGGTGGTTGAGGGCGTGACGGCCGCGGTGAAATGGGCGGAGGCGCTCATCGCGCTGAAGCTGCACACAGCGAAACGCGGCGACTACGCGCGCCCGCTCGCGAAACGGTACGACGGCGTGCTGTCGGATTTCAGCCCGCGCCGATAGCCTTTTCGCCGGACACATACCGATGACGTGACCCGGATTATGCGCCCTGATGTATGGGCGCGTCCGGGTCTTTTAGCTACACTGAATCGTCGACAATCCCGTTTTTTCAACGCTTGAGCAGAACGCCAGCCATGTCACTCGATCCGAACTACCCACGCGATTTGATCGGCTACGGCCGCCACCCGGTGCAGGCGAACTGGCCGGGACGGGCGCGCGTCGCCGTGCAATTCGTGCTCAATTACGAAGAAGGCGGCGAGAATTGCGTGCTGCACGGCGATCCGGGCTCCGAGCAGTTCCTGTCGGAGATCGTGGGCGCGGCGGCGTATCCGTCGCGTCACATGAGCATGGAGTCGATCTACGAATACGGTTCGCGCGCGGGCGTGTGGCGCATCCTGCGCGAGTTCGAGAAGCGCGGCATGCCGCTGACGATCTTCGGCGTCGGCATGGCGATCGAGCGGCATCCCGAAGTGGCGAAGGCGTTCGTCGAACTGGGGCATGAAATCGCGTGTCACGGCTATCGGTGGATTCACTATCAGGACATGTCGCCGGAGAGGGAAGCCGAACACATGCGCCTCGGCATGGAAGCGATCGAGCGCGTGACGGGCGTGCGGCCGCTCGGCTGGTATACCGGGCGCGATAGCCCGAATACGCATCGGCTGGTCGCGGAATACGGCGGTTTCCTCTACGACTCGGACTATTACGGCGACGACCTGCCGTTCTGGACCGAAGTCGAAGTGACGGGCGGCGAGAAGAAGCCGCACCTCATCGTGCCGTACACGCTCGACACCAACGACATGCGCTTCGCGACGCCGCAAGGCTTCAACACGGGCGATCACTTCTTCACGTACCTGAAAGACGCGTTCGACGTGCTCTACGAAGAAGGCGACGAAGCGCCGAAGATGCTGTCCATCGGCATGCACTGCCGCTTGCTCGGCCGGCCGGGGCGCTTCCGTGGCCTGCAGAAATTCCTCGATCACATCGAGAAGCATGATCGCGTGTGGGTTACGCGGCGTGTCGACATCGCGCGTCAATGGCGCGAGCAACATCCTTTCGAAAAAGCTAACAACGGGACGGCGGCATGAAGGCGATGCACTACACACTCGACCAACTCAACACCATGCCCGCCGACACGTTCGTGACGGTGCTCGCGGGCATTTTCGAGCACTCGCCGTGGGTGCCGGAAAGAGCGGCGCAACAGCGCCCGTTCAAGGACATCGACGCGCTGCATCGCGCGATGTCGCAGATCGTCGAAGAGGCCGGCGAAGACAGGCAGCTCGCGCTCATCAACGCGCACCCGGAGCTCGCGGGCAAAGCGGCGGTGCGCGGCGAGCTGACCGCCGAATCGACGCGCGAACAAAGCGGCGCGGGCCTGAATCTGTGCACGCAGGAAGAGTTCGACAGGCTTCAGTCGCTGAACGCGCAGTATCGCGAGAAATTCGGGTTTCCGTTCATTCTCGCGGTGCGCGGCTATGACCGTCACGGCATCATCGCGAACTTCGAAGCGCGCGTGAATCACGACCGCGCCGAAGAATTGCGCACGAGTCTCGACCAGATTTACCGGATCGCGGGCTTCAGGTTGAACGACCTGATTCAAACGGCGTAATCCGCAAACAACCGTAAACGAACGAAAAGAAGGACAGAAACAAATGGCAATCCCGACTCTCGATCCCAATGCGCCCGACTTCACGCGCCGCTATGTGAACCTGGCGGACCCGCGTCTGGGCGCGCAGGCACTCGAGGCGAGCGACGATTTCTTCGCGCCGAAGGAACGCATGCTGAATCCCGAGCCGGCGGTGTTCATTCCCGGCAAGTACGACGATCACGGCAAGTGGATGGACGGCTGGGAAACGCGCCGCAAGCGCACGACGGGCTATGACTGGTGCATCGTCAAGCTCGCGCGTCCGGGCGTCATCAAGGGCATCGATGTCGACACGAGCCACTTCACCGGCAACTTCCCGCCGGCGGCGTCGATCGAAGGGGCGCATGTCGCCGACGGCGCACCGAATCAGTCGACGCAATGGACGGAAATCGTCCCGTCGACGACGCTGCAGGGCAACAGCCATCACTATCTCGAAGTCGAGGTCCAGCAGCCGTTCACGCATCTGCGCGTGAACATCTATCCGGATGGCGGCATCGCGCGTCTGCGGGTCTATGGCCAGCCGCAACTCGACTGGAGCAACGCGGACAAGCATGCGCTCGTCGATCTCGCCGCGATGGAAAACGGCGCGTACATGGTCGGCACGAACAATCAGCACTTCGGTCTCGCATCGACCTTGCTGATGCCGGGCCGCGGCGTGAACATGGGCGACGGCTGGGAAACGCGCCGGCGTCGCGAGCCGGGCAACGACTGGTGTATCGTCGCGCTGGCGCAGCCGGGCGTCATCAAGAAGGTCGAAGTGGATACCGCGCACTTCAAGGGCAATTTCCCCGACCGCTGCTCGCTTCAGGCGGCATACGTAAAGGGCGGCACGGACAGCTCGCTCGTCACGCAGGCGATGTTCTGGCCGGTGCTGCTCGGCGAACAGAAACTGCAGATGGACAAGCAGCATTTTTTCGAGTCCGAACTCGCCGCGCTCGGCCCGGTGACGCACGTGCGCTTCAATATTTATCCTGACGGCGGCGTGTCGCGTCTTCGTCTCCTCGGAACCCTTGCATGATGAAGAAACTCGCTATCGAACCGTTGACGCGCGCAGCGTTCAAGCCTTATGGCGATGTCATCGAACTCGATGGCGCCAAGCAGATTCCAATCAACCTCGGCACCACGATCCGCTTCCACGATCTGTGCAACGTCGACGTGACGGACGGCGGCGGCCACGCGATCGTCAATCTGTTTCGCGGCCAGCCGCGCACGCTGCCGTTCGAATGCAAGATGATGGAGCGTCATCCGCTCGGCAGCCAGGCGTTCATTCCGCTCGATGACCGGCCGTATCTCGTCGTCGTCGCGCCCGCGGGCGATCTCGACGAATCGAAGATCCGCGCCTTCGTCACGCGCGGCTGGCAGGGTGTGAACTATGCGAAAGGCGTGTGGCATCACCCGCTGCTCGCGCTGGGGAAGGTGAGCGATTACATCGTCGTCGATCGCGGCGGCGGCGAAGGGCACAACCTCAACGAGCAGGATCTGAAGGAATCGCTCTGGCTGACCGAAGACGCGCTGCGATAGGCGCATCGAAAGCAGCACCCGCGCAGTGACGAAAGACCGGAACGCACCTCCGGTCTTTTTTTTCGTCACAGCGCCGCCCACACCACCCGATATCGCCGCCTTCCCACCCGAAATCTCCGTTGAACGGGACAGACCCGCCCCTTACCCTTGACGGACGGCTTGCATCCGGCCAGCGTCCGCCTCGGGACCGTCCGGTGCCGCACTAATAAATACGGAGACAGCATGAGCGATTCGGCCAGGAGGCGCGCGAGCGTAAGCGGTAACGATCAGTATGACTACATAGTGGTCGGGGCAGGATCGGCGGGATGCGCGGTCGCGAGCCGCCTTGCCGACCAGCAAGGGGTCACGGTCGCATTGCTGGAGACCGGCCCGGACGATCATCACTACACGGTGTGGGCGCCCGTCGGCGTGGCGAAGCTGGCGGTGAAGGAAAATGTGCGCAACTACGGTTATCACACGCTGCCGCAACCGTCGCTGAACAACCGGGTGTCGTTTCAGCCGCGCGGCCGCGGACTCGGCGGCAGCTCGTCGATCAACGGCATGCTGTATGTCCGCGGTCATCGCAACGATTACGATCGATGGGCGCAACTCGGATGCCGCGGCTGGAGCTACGAAGAAGTCCTTCCGTACTTCCGCAAGGCCGAGTCGAACGGCCGGATCCGCAATGGTCTCGACGACGCCTTCCACGGCGCGCAAGGCCCGCTGCACGTCTGCGATCAGCGCACGCTCAATCCGTTCAGCCAGCGCTTCATCGACGCCGCGTTGCAGGCGGGCATGCGGCTCAATCACGATTTCAACGGGCAGCATCAGGAAGGCGTCGGGCTATATCAGGTCACGCAGTACAACGGCGAGCGCTGGAACACCGCGCGCGCGTATCTGCATCGCGGCGACGCAGCCGATGCATCGCTCTGCGGCGGCCGCGACTCGCTCTCGGTGATGACCGGCACGATCGCGCTGCGCATCGAGTTCGACGGCAAGCGGGCGACCGGCGTGCGCGTCGTGCGCGATGGCGTCGAGCGCAGCCTGCGTGCGCGTCGCGAGGTCATCGTGTGCGCGGGCGCGTTCAATTCGCCGCAACTGCTTCTGGCATCGGGAATCGGCCCGGCCGCGCATCTGCGCGAGATGGGTATCGATGTCGTGCACGATCTGCCGGGCGTCGGCGAGAACCTGCAGGATCACATCGACATCACGATCAAGAAGGCCGTGCCGACCGCCGATCTCTACGGCTACTCGTGGCGCAACATCGCGCGCATGATTCCGGAGCTGATGCGCTACAGGCGCGACCGCACGGGCATGTTCGCATCGAACATCATCGAGGCGGGCGGCTTCACGCGCAGCCGCGAAGGGCTCGCGGAACCCGATCTGCAGTTCGCGTTCATTCTCGCGCTCGTGGGCAGCCGTGGCGACGGCGCGGGCAGGAAAGCGCCGCCGGGATACAGCTGTCACGCGACCAACCTGCGCCCGAAAAGCCGTGGCGTGCTTCGCCTCAAGTCGCGCGACATGCGCGATGCGCCGCTCATCGATCCGCGCTATCTGAGCGTGGAATCCGACATGGACAACCTCGTGACCGGCGTGCGGCTCATTCGCCGGATTTTCTCGCAGCCCGCGCTTGCGCAAGCGGGCGGGCGCGAGCTCATGACCGACGATTTCGGCCCCGGCGAGGGCGATGAGCGCGCCATTCGCGCTTACATCCGCGAGCATGCGGACACGCTCTTTCATCCGGTCGGGACATGCAAGATGGGCGTCGATGAACTCGCGGTCGTCGACCCCGACCTGCGCGTGCGCGGCATCGATGGTCTGCGCGTGGCCGACGCCTCGGTCATGCCGACGATCATCGGCGGCAACACGAACGCGCCGACCATCATGATCGCGGAGAAGGCCGCGGATCTCATTCGTGCCGCCGTCTCCACCGAGACGCGCGTCGAGGCAATCTAATTCAGCGGGGAACATCGCATGCAAAACGGTGACACACAGGCGCTGCCGAAACCTTATCCGCCGTCGCTGCCGGCGACCGCGGCGACGCGCGCGGCGCACGAGCGCGCGCTGCACGAACTGCCTCCCGACGATCCCGACGAGGAAGCGGACGCGCGGCGCGGATTCATCGGCACGGTGCCGGACGCCGAGGTGCGCGGCGCATATGGCCAGCTCGTCTGGAGCCTCGCGGACTACGCGTTTCTGAACGAGCCCGAGGCGCCCGACACCGCGCATCCGTCGCTGTGGCGTCACGCCCGCATCAATTCGCTGCACGGCCTTTTCAAGGTGACGGAGCGCATCTATCAGGTGCGGGGTTTCGACGTCTCGAACGTCACGTTCATCGAGGGCGACAGCGGGCTCATCGTCATCGATCCGCTGACATGCAAGGAAACCGCCGAGGCCGCGCTCGCGCTCTATTGCGCGCATCGGCCGAAGCGTCCGGTCGTGGCCGTCATCTACAGCCATAGCCACGCGGATCATTTCGGCGGCGTGCGCGGCGTCACGAATGACGCGGATGTGCAGGCCGGGCGCACGGCGATCATCGCGCCGGCCGGGTTCATGGAAGAGGCGGTTTCGGAAAACGTGATGGCCGGCCCGGCGATGGCGCGCCGCGCGCAGTTCCAGTTCGGCCACACGCTCGCGCGCAACGCGTGCTGCCAGATCGATGCCGGCATGGGCAAGACCATGCCGCGCGGCACGATCACGCTGATTCCGCCGACGCAGCTCATTCGCGAGCCGCTGGAGACGCATGTCATCGACGGCGTCGAGATCGTTTTCCAGCTGACGCTGGAAAGCGAAGCGCCCGCCGAAATGCATTTTTACTTCCCGCAGGAGCGCGCGCTCAATCTCGCGGAGAACGGCACGCGCTCGCTGCACAATCTGTGTCCGCTGCGCGGCGCGAACGTGCGCAATGCGCAACGCTGGGCGCGCTATCTGGGCGAGTCGCTGGAGCGCTTCGGACGCCACGCGGATGTCGTGTTCGCGCAGCACAACTGGCCGACTTGGGGCCGCGAGCGTATCGCCGGATATCTCGAAGCACAGCGCGATCTATACAAGTATCTGCACGATCAGACCGTACGCATGATGAATCGCGGCATGAACGCGGCCGAGATCGCGGAGGTCATGCGCCTTCCCGATTCGCTTCACGCGCTGTGGCACGCGCGCGGCTATTACGGCACGGTGTCGCACAACGTGAAGGCCATCTATCAGCAGTATCTGAGCTGGTACGACGGCAATCCGTCGAATCTGCACGCGCTGCCGCCGGAACTGGCGGCGCCGCGCTACGTCGAGTACATGGGCGGCGCGGATGCCGTGCTCGAACGCGCGCGCCGGGATTTCGGCAAGGGCGAATATCGCTGGGTCGCTCAGGTGATGAATCATCTCGTGTTCGCGCAGCCGCAGTTGCTCGAAGCGCGCGCACTGGGCGCGGCGGCGCTGGAGCAGATGGGCTATCAGGCCGAATCGGCGACGTGGCGCAATGCGTTCCTTCTGGGTGCGCGCGAGTTGCGGGAAGGGCATCGCGCGGCGACGCAGTTCGCGAGCCGCAGCCGCGACATGGTGTGCGCGATCACCGAAGACATGTTCTTCGACTATCTGGCGGTGCGTATCGACGGGCTGAAGGCACAGAATCTGACTGCGCGCTTCGACTGGCGTTTCAGCGATGTCGACAAGCGCTTCTCCGTGAATCTGCAGCACGGCGCGCTGACGTGGTCTGCGCTGCCGTCTGCGTTGCCGCCGCACGCGCAGATCGACATGACGCGCGAGACGCTGAATCTGATCCTCTGCGGCGAAACCGGCTTCGCGGGCGCACTGCGCGAAGGTCAGATCCGCGTCACGGGCGATCTCGACGCGTTCAAGTCGCTGCTCGGCGCGCTCGAACAGGTCGACAACGACTTCAACGTCGTGGAACCGTAAGCGGCGCGTCGTTATCGCGTATCGAAAGGCCGGTGCGGGCGCGCCGGCCTTTCGCGTTTCGGGGCGCGCTCTTTATCGAACGGCTAAGATAGTCGGCCCAGACGAGCCTGAAACAAGGAACCACGCATGATCGATCTTCGCAGCGACACCGTCACCCGTCCCAGTCAGCCGATGCTCGCCGCGATGACCGCGGCCAAAGTCGGCGACGATGTCTGGGGCGACGATCCGACCGTCATCGAATTGCAAGGCAGGCTCGCGGAGCGCACGGGCAAGGAAGCGGGCCTGTTCTTTCCGAGCGGCACGCAGAGCAACCTCGCGGCGTTGATGGCGCATTGCGCGCGCGGCGACGAATACATCGTCGGCCAGCAGGCGCACACGTACAAGTACGAAGGCGGCGGCGCGGCGGTGCTCGGCAGCATCCAGCCGCAGCCGATCGAAAACGCGCCCGACGGCGCCTTGCCGCTCGACAAGATCGCGGCGGCGATCAAGCCGATCGACAATCACTTCGCGCGCACGCGTCTGCTCGCGCTCGAAAACACCATCGGCGGGAAGGTGCTGCCGGCGTCTTATGTCGCGGAGGCGACGCAACTCGCGCGCAGTCGCGGTCTGTCGACGCATCTCGACGGCGCGCGCGTATTCAATGCGGCGGTGGCATCGGACAAACCAGTTGGCGAACTGTGCGCGCCGTTCGACTCGGTTTCCGTCTGCTTCTCGAAGGGGCTGGGCGCGCCGGTCGGTTCGGTGCTGGTCGGATCGAAGGCATTGATCGATGTCGCGAGCCGCTGGCGCAAGGTGCTCGGCGGCGGCATGCGCCAGTCGGGCGTGCTGGCGGCGGCGTGTCTGTATGCGCTCGATCATCACGTCGATGGCCTCGCGCAAGACCACGACAACGCCGCGCATCTCGCCGCCGGCCTCGCACAGATCGATGGCATCAAGATTCAGTCGCACGCGACGAACATGGTCTTCGCGCAGATTCCCGAGGCGCATTGCGCGCGGCTCGAAGCCTTTCTGAAGGAGCGCGGCATCCTCACGCAGATGCTCTATGCGTCGCGCTTCGTCACGCATCGCGATGTGTCGCGCGCCGATATCGACACGGTCGTTCGCGCGGTGAAGGATTACTTCGCACGTTGAAGGTCGAATGAAAAATGCCCCGCTTCTGAACGAAGCGGGGCATTTCATTGCGCGCAGCGGCAAGCTTATTCGACAGCGCCGCCTGCAAACCACGCCGCCACCTTCTGACGCTCCGCATCCGTCATTTGCGTGACGTTGCCGAGCGGCATCGCCTTCAGCGTCACGGCCTGCTGATGCACGCGCTGCGCATTCTGCTTGATTTCCGCGGGCGTATCGAGCAGGACGCCGGCGGGTGCGCTGCCCATCATCGTCGGATGCGCGGAGTGGCACGTCGCGCAACGCTGCTGGATGATCGGCTGAATGTCGGAGACCTTGATCGTCGGCGCGCCTGCGGCCTGGGCGACGGGCACCGAAGGTGCGGGCATCGTCCATGCGAACGCGCCGAGCACCAGCACGAGACCCGCGACCGGCATGTACCACAGCACCTGGCCGCGATGGCGCATCACGAAGAACTGGCGAATCAGCGCGCCCGCCAGCATGATGAGCACGAGGATCAGCCAGTTGTACTTGTGCGTGTAGGTCATCGCGTAGTGGTTCGACAGCATCGCGAACACCACCGGCAACGTGAAGTACGTGTTGTGCACGGAGCGCTGCTTGCCGCGCTTGCCGTAGATCGCGTTCGGCGTTTCGCCCTTGAGCATCGCGGCGACCATCTTGCGCTGGCCCGGAATGATGACGAAGAACACGTTCGCCGACATGATCGTCGCGATCATCGCGCCGGTGATCAGATACGCCGCGCGGCCCGCGAACACATGGCACGCGATGAACGCAGCGATCAGCACATAGATGCCGACGCAGATGCCGAGCAGCTTGTCGTTGGTGCCGAGCACGCGGCACAGCGTGTCGTACACGATCCAGCCGGCCATCAGAAAGCCGAGCGCGGCCGATACGGCGACCACCGGACCCATGTCGAGCACGCTCTTGTCGATGAGATACGTGCTCGGCGCCATCAGATACAGCACGAAGAAGAGGCCGAAGCCCGACATCCACGTCGTGTACGACGGCCAGAACGACCAGTGCAGGTTTTCCGGCATGTCCTGCGGCGCGACGGAATACTTCTGCATGTGATAGAAACCGCCGCCGTGAACGTGCCAGAAATCGCCGAACACGCCGCGCCGGCGCGCGTTCGGGTCGGTTGGCGGTTTCAAACTGTTGTCCAGCGCGACGAAATAGAACGATTCGCCGATCCACGCGATCGCGACGATGACGTGCAGACAGCGCAATACGAGATTGAGCCAGTCGGTGACAAAGCCTTCCATGTACTCCTCCACTACCGATTCGTTATGTGCTTGTGGGGTTCAAGCGATGTTTTGGCTGCCGCTCAGCTTCCGCGATAGGTGCTGTACGCCCACGGCGACACGAGCAGCGGAACGTGATAGTGCGACGAAGCATCCGCGATGCCGAAGCGCAGCACGACGCGATCGACGAAGCGCGGCTCGGGCACTTTCACGCCGAGCGCGGCGAAGTAGTCGCCTGCGTGGAACACGAGTTCGTATTCGCCGGTTTCGAAGTCGGCGCCTTCGAGCAGCGGCGCATCGGCGCGGCCGTCGTCGTTCGTGTGGATGGTCTTGATCGCGCGGCGGGCGTCGCCGTTGAGCGCGAACAGCTCGACTTTGAGGTTCGCGCCCGGGCGGCCGTGCGCGGTGTCGAGGACGTGGGTAGTGAGCTTGCCCATTCGCAGTTTCCTTGAGTTGTGCGAGATCCGGCTTTGCGCATCGATCCGAAATTCGGCACCTGATTACTCGAGGTGCGTCTGCGGCGGATCGAGGCTCCACGTCAGTGGCTACATACCCGTCGGCGTTTCAGATGCGCGCCGTGTACAGCATTGTAGGAATTCGAGACGCGCTGTGCGGCCGCGATAGGAAAGATAATGCCTGACGCATGACAGCGTCGCGTAAGCAAGACGCACGCGCTCGGAATCGCTTTTTGCCGATGCTACCCGCGCCAATAATCGGGAATATATTGCCGCCGTGAAGATGACTATGACTGCCGCTTGATTGCGTCCGATTTTTTGGCTGCGGACAGTAGCGGTGCGCGCAATATCCATGGATATTTGCCGCGTCCCGAAGACGGCGGCAGACGCTGGGTAACCGGGGCTTTTCACTGGTTTCCCAACTGTCTCTGGAGAGAGTTAGCTTATGCCACGCAGTCTTCTGGTCAAGAACGCCCACATGCTCGTCACGATGGACGAAGCGCGCCGCGAAATCGCCGATGGCGGCATGTATATCGAGGGCAATCGCATCGTGCAGGTCGGGCCGACGAGCGAACTTCCGCAATCCGCCGACGACGTACTCGACATGCGCGGTCATCTCGTGATTCCGGGCCTCGTCAACACGCACCATCACATGTATCAGAGCCTCACGCGCGCGATTCCCGCCGCGCAGAACGCCGAGCTTTTCGGCTGGCTCACGAATCTCTACAGGATCTGGGCGCATCTGACGCCCGAAATGATCCATGTCTCGACCCAGACCGCGATGGCCGAACTGCTGCTGTCCGGTTGCACGACGTCGAGCGATCACTTGTATATCTATCCGAACGGCAGCCGGCTCGACGACAGCATCGCGGCGGCGCGCGAGATCGGCATGCGGTTTCACGCGGCGCGCGGGAGCATGAGCGTCGGACAAAAGGATGGCGGCTTGCCGCCCGATTCGGTCGTCGAAAAGGAGGATGCGATTCTGAAGGATTCGCAACGCCTGATCGAGACGTATCACGACGAAGGCCGTTACGCGATGCTGCGCGTGGTGGTCGCGCCTTGTTCGCCGTTTTCGGTGAGCCGCGAATTGATGCGCGATGCGGCGCTGCTCGCTCGCGAATACGGCGTGTCGCTGCACACGCATCTGGCCGAGAACGTGAACGACGTCGCGTATAGCCGCGAGAAATTCGGCATGACGCCGGCGGAATATGCGGAGGATCTCGGCTGGGTCGGGCATGACGTGTGGCACGCGCACTGCGTGCAGCTCGACAAGGCGGGCATCGAGCTTTTTGCGCGCACAGGGACGGGTGTCGCGCATTGCCCGTGCTCGAACATGCGGCTCGCGTCCGGGATCGCGCCGATTCGCGCGATGCGCGATGCGGGCGTGCCGGTGGGTATCGGCGTGGATGGGTCGGCGTCGAACGATGGCGCGCAGATGGTCGCGGAAGTGCGGCAGGCTTTGCTCCTGCAACGCGTTGGGTTCGGGCCGGATGCGATGACTGCGCGTGAGGCGCTGGAAATTGCGACGCTCGGGGGCGCGAGGGTGCTCAATCGCGATGATATCGGGGCGCTTGCGCCGGGGATGGCGGCGGATTTTGTGTCCTTCGACCTCTCGCAGGTCGCGTTTGCCGGGGGGCTTTCTGATCCTGTCGCTGCGTTGGTGTTCTGTGCTCCGTCGCAGGTGTCGACCAGTGTTATCGACGGGAAGATCGTGGTGAAGGATGGGGTGCTTGCGACGGTGGATCTAGGCGCGGTCGTGGAGCGCCACAATCGTCTGGCGCGGGACTTGGTTCAGGCTGCTTCTTCGGGCTCTTGATCTTTCTTGGGGGCGTTGCGTGAAACCTGTGTTCGCGTCGGTCTTTTCGCACCGGGGCAACGCGAATAGACCGACGCGAACACAGGTTTCACGAACGAGCAAGGAAAGCGTTACGGCTGATCGATCAACGACCGCGTCGCCTCGGCGACGAGCCCCCGCAACCATCGCACTTCATCCGAATAATGACACCGCTCATGCCACAACTGGTAATACTGCATCGGCGGAAAATCGAGCGGCGCGGGCACGACTGCCAGCGGCAAGAACCGCGCGTAATGGTCCGCGAACAGCCGCGTCGTCGTAAACACGAGATCCGACTTGATCAACACGTAAGGCGCGAGATTGAAGTACGGCAACGTAACGACGACATGACGCTTCAACCGTTCCCGCGCGAGATGCACGTCGATCGCGCCGCGCTGCCCGACGGAATAGGGCGTCGGCGCGAGATGCGGCGCGTTCAGGTACTGATCGAGCGTAAGCCCGCCGCGCTTCGCGAAAGGATGCGTATTGCTGACGAGACACACGATCTTGTCGACGAACAGATTGGAAAGATGCAACTGCTCGGGCGGCTCCGGCCAGTTGCCGACGACGATATCGAGTTTGCCGTCCTCCAGCGCGAGTTCGTAATCGAACGCCGGACCGAGCGAATGAAATTCGAGCGTGGCGTTGGGCGCGGCCTGCCTGAAGCGCTCGACGACAGTCGGCACGAACAGCACGTTCAGATAATCCGGACAGCCGATCCGATAGCACCGCACCGAAGTGGACGGGTCGAAATTATGCTGCTGAACCTTGATGCGCTCGATTTCACGCAGCGCGTTCTGCGTCGGTTCGAGCAGGCGCAGGCCATATTCGGTCGGCACCATGCCGGACTTGCCGCGCACGAGAAGCGGGTCGCCGGTGATGTCGCGCAAGCGCCGCAAGGCAGCGCTGATGGCGGGTTGCGACTGATTGAGCTTGACGGCCGCACGCGTCACGCTGCGTTCCATCAGGAGGGTATGCAAGACGCGCAATAAGTAAGTATCGATCGCCTCGCGTTGCTGACTCATGTTATCTCCACTATATGTTCTGGCTGATCGACGCAGGGGTGCGACATATCGTTTTTAATATGTTGCAAAAAATTCGTCAAGATGTGAGTTACCCGCGATGACTGGGTTTGCGGGGCGCAACACATAATTTTGAGTTATCGACTTAGCGTCTCGATTTCTGTAAATTCTGCCCGCGATATGAGTTCGTGCGACATCACGCTGTCTTGCGCTCTCGAGCGGTAATTTTTTCCAGCCCGGCCTGCTCGGTGGCCGGGCGCATCTCTGGATCTCAATGGGCGACGCCATCTCCACGTCGACGACGCCACCGCGCCTGGCGTTGTCCGGTATCAGCAAGCAGTATCCGTCGGTCAAGGCGAACGACGGCGTGAATCTCGTCGTCATGCCGGGCGAAATCCACGCCGTGCTCGGCGAGAACGGCGCGGGCAAATCCACGCTGATGAAAATCATCTACGGCGCGGTGCGCCCGGATGAAGGCGAGATCTGCTGGCAGGGCGAGGCGGTCGAGATCGGCAGCCCGGCCGCCGCGCGCAAGCTCGGCATCGGCATGGTCTTTCAGCACTTTTCGCTGTTCGAGACGCTGACCGTCGCCGAAAACATCGCGCTCGCGCTCGACGAAAAGTTCGACATGAAGGCGCTCGGCAAGCGCATCCGCGATGTGTCGAAGGACTATGGCCTCGATGTCGATCCGCAGCGCCACGTCCACAGCCTGACCGTCGGCGAACGGCAGCGCGTCGAGATCGTGCGATGCCTGCTGCAGAATCCGCGGCTGCTCATCATGGACGAGCCGACGTCCGTCCTTACGCCGCAAGCCGTGCAGAAGCTTTTCAAGGTGCTGCGCCGCCTCGCGTCCGAGGGCTGCAGCATTCTCTACATCAGCCACAAGCTCGACGAAATACAGTCGCTGTGCGAAAACGCCACCGTGATGCGCGGCGGTCGCGTGACCGGCAACGTCGATCCGCGCAAGGAGACGCATGCGTCGCTCGCGCAACTGATGGTGGGCCATTCGCTGCCCGACTACACGCGCCGCGAACACAATCCCGGCGACGTGCGCCTTGCGGTGAAAAATCTGTCGGTCGCGAGTCCGGACCCGTTCGGCACGTCGCTCGACAACGTCTCGTTCGGGGTGCACGCGGGCGAGATTTTCGGGATCGCGGGCGTGTCGGGGAACGGACAGGCGGAGTTGCTCGCGGCGCTATCGGGCGAAATCCGCGATAAACACGTCGCCGCCGATGCCGTGTCGATCTGCGGCAAGCCCGCCGCGCGTCTCACCGCGGGCGGCCGCCGGCGGCTCGGCTTCGCGTTCGTGCCGGAGGAGCGGCTCGGCCGCGGCGCGGTCCCGGCGATGTCGCTCGCCGATAACGGCCTGCTCACCGCGCATCGCGAAAACATGGTGCGCGGCGGCTGGATCAAGGCGGGCACGGTCAAGGCATTCGCGGAACGCTGCATCAAGTCGTTCGACGTGCGTTGCGGCGGCAGCGATGCGCTCGCGCAAAGTCTCTCCGGCGGCAACTTGCAGAAATTCATCGTCGGACGCGAGATTCTTCAGGAGCCGAAAGTGCTCGTAGTCGCGCAGCCGACTTGGGGCGTCGATGTCGGCGCGGCGGGTTTCATCCGCCAGCAACTGCTCGATCTGTCCGCGCGCGGCGTCGCGATTCTCGTGATTTCGGAAGAACTGGAAGAACTCTTCGATATCTGCGACCGGCTCGCCGTCATCGCGCGCGGCAAGCTCTCGCCGGTGCGCAAGACGAGCGAAACCAATGCGGAGGAGATCGGCCTCTTCATGGCCGGCCTCTTCGAAGGCAAGCCCGCGCCCGCCGTCGAATCCGACTCTCTTCAGAAGCACTAAAAGAACGATGATCTTCCCTTATCGACTCGAAGCGCGTCCGGCGCCCTCGCGCGTCATGCAGCTCGCGGTGCCGGTGGTCGCCGCCGTGGCGACGCTCGTCATCGGCTTTCTGATTTTCAGCCTCGTCGGACAGGATCCGCTGCGCGCGATGCATGCGTTCTTCATCGAGCCGCTCTCCAGCATCAACGGCTGGTCGGAGCTCGTGCTCAAGGCGTCGCCGCTGTGCCTGATCGGGCTCGGGCTCGCGGTCGGCTATCGCGCGAACGTGTGGAACATCGGCGCGGAAGGGCAGATGCTGCTCGGCGGCATCGTCGCGGGCGGCATCGCCGTCCATGTCGGCGATGCTTCCGGCTGGTGGACGCTGCCGCTGATGATGGTGGGCGGCATCGTCGGCGGAATGGTGTGGGCGGGCATTCCCGCGCTGCTCAAGAGCCGCTTCAACACGAACGAAATCCTGACGAGCCTGATGCTCACCTACGTCGCGACGCAATTGCTCATCTATCTCGTGAGCGGTCCGTGGCGCGATCCGGAAGGCATGAACTTCCCGATCTCGGCGATGTTCGGCGACGACGCGCTCTTCCCGCGTCTCTACGGCGACTGGCACTGGACATGGCTGAAGGGCACGCGCATCAACGCGTCGGTGTTTCTGACGGCGATCGCGATTCCCTGCGTGTGGCTCTTCATGCGCAAGAGCTTCGCGGGCTTCCGGATGAACGTCGGCGGTCTCGCGCCGCTCGCCGCGCGCTACGCCGGGTTCTCCGACAAGAAGACGATCTGGACCTCGCTCCTGCTTTCCGGCGGCCTCGCGGGTCTCGCGGGCATGGGCGAAGTGGCCGGTCCGATCGGCCAGCTTCAGGCGGGCTGGTCGCCGGGCTACGGCTTCACGGCGATCATCGTCGTGTTCGTGGGGCGTCTGCATCCGGTCGGCATCGTGCTCGCCAGTCTGCTGATGGCGCTGCTTTATCTCGGCGGCGAAGCGGTGCAGACGTCGCTGCAATTGCCGCAAGCGCTCGCGGGCGTGTTTCAGGGCTTGCTGCTGTTCTGCCTGCTCGGTTGCGATCTGTTCGTGAATTTCCGCATCAAGCGCAGGACGCCTGCACATCACGCCGCTTAACCAGGTCGAGAAAAACATGGACATCAATCAAGCCAGCAATCTCGCTTCGAGCGCCGTGATCGCCGCCATCCCGCTGATGTACGCGGGCGCGGGCGAACTCGTCGCGGAAAAATCCGGCGTACTGAATCTCGGCGTCGAAGGCATGATGCTGATGGGCGCCGTCACCGGCTACGCCGTCACCGCGATCACGGGCAGCCCGTGGCTCGGCATCGTCGCGTCGGTGTTCGCCGGGCTCGCGATGGCGCTGCTCTTCGGCTTTCTCACCATCACGATGCTCGCGAATCAGGTCGCGACGGGCCTCTCGCTGACCATCTTCGGCATCGGCTTTTCGGCGTATGTCGGCAAGCCCTATACGTCGGCGGCGGTGCGCTCGACCATCGACGTGATGCCGATTCCCGGGCTGTCGAGCATTCCGGTGCTCGGCCCGGCGATCTTCTCGCTCACGCCGCTCGGCTATCTCGCGTTCATCATGTTCGCGGTGATCGGCTGGTTCCTCTACAAGACGCGGGCGGGGCTCGTGCTGCGCTCGGTCGGCGAATCGCCGGCGGTCGCGCATTCGGTCGGCTTTCCGGTCGTCGGCGTGCGCTACGGCGCGACGCTCTTCGGCGGCGCGATGGCCGGCATCGCGGGCGGCTATTACTCGATCGTCTATCTGCACGTCTGGCAGGAGCAACTGACGTCGGGGCGCGGCTGGATCGCGCTCGCGCTCGTCGTGTTCGCGACGTGGCGCCCGGGCCGGCTGCTCATCGGCGCGTTGCTCTTCGGCGCGGTGATGGCGCTGCAGTTCTACGCGCAGGCGATCGGCGTCCCGGTGCCGACGCAATTTCTCGCGATGCTGCCGTATATCGCGACGATCGTCGTGCTCGTGCTCATCTCGCGTAACCCGAACACGATCAGGCTCAACGCGCCCGCATCGCTCGGCAAGCCGTTCTTCGCGGCGAGCTGATGCCGCTGTTGTTCGCGTGCAGCATCGCGGTTCCGTTCTCATTTTTGACCGACCACACTGATGCGGGCCAAAGCAATTCGTTTGACACACAACATCGACCAGGAGAATCACAATGAATAAACCATGGCTGAAGGCGATCACCGCTACGGTCGCACTGTCCGCCACCGTCGCGGCCTTGAGCGCGCAGGCGGCGGATGCGCCGGGCGTCGCCTTCGTCTATCTCGGCAATCCGGGCGATGCAGGCTGGACCTTCGCGCACGACGCCGGCAGCAAGGAGGCCGAAGCGAAGTACGGCAGCAAGATCAAGATCACGCGCGTCGAGAACGTGCCGGAATCGGCGGACTCGGAACGCGTGTTCCGCGATCTCGCGAACAAGGGCAACAAGGTCATCTTCGCGACGAGCTTCGGCTATCAGGATTTCGCGCTGAAGGTCGCGAAGGATTTTCCGGACACCATCTTCCTGACGGCCACCGGCTTCAAGAAGGCGAAGAACTTCGGCACGTATGACGTGCGCATGTATCAGGGCGCGTATCTCGCGGGCGTCGCCGCGGGCTACGTGACGAAGACGAACACGCTCGGCTTCGTCGCGTCGGTGCCGATCCCGGAAGTGGTGCGCAACATCAACGCGTACACAATGGGCGCGCGCTCCGTGAACCCGAAGGTCCACACGAAGGTCATCTGGATCAATAGCTGGTTCGATCCGGGCAAGGAAAAGCAGGCAGCCGAAACGCTGATCGGCCAGGGCGCCGACGTCCTGCTGCAGAACACCGATTCGAACGCGACGCTCAACACCGCCGCCGAGAAGAAAGTCTTCGCGTTCGGCTGGGATTCGAACATGAAGAAGTTCGGCCCGAGCGCGCATTTGGGCTCGGTCGTCGCGCATTGGGGCGTGTATTACAACGACGTGATCCAGAAGGTGATCGACGGCAAGTGGAAGAACGATCCGGTATGGCTCGGCATTCCGCAGAAGGCCGTGGATCTCGAAGACCTGAATACCGGCGCGATTCCCGCGAAGGCAGTGCAGGCGATCTCCGCGAAGCGTGACGAGTTGCACGCAGGCAAGTGGGATGTGTTCAGCGGTCCGATCAAGGATCAGTCGGGCGCGGAGAAGGTGCCGGCCGGCAAGACGCTGACCGACCCGGAACTGCAGCGCATCAACTGGTACGTCGAAGGCGTGGACGGCTCGCTGCCGAAGTAAGCGCGCATCGTTCGCTCGCCGCAATGTAAAACCGCGCTTCGTTGCAAAACGAAGCGCGGTTTTTTCATGCGATGAGCCACGCGCATCAATCGATACGCAGTCCCACCTTGATCGTCACCTGCCAGTGCAGGATCTTGCCGTCCTCGATGTGCCCGCGCGTTTCCACCACTTCGAACCAGTGCATGTTGCGCAGCGTTTTCGACGCCTTCTCGAGCGCGACGCGCACGGCGTCATCGCTCGACTGCGGCGACGAGCCGGTCAGTTCGATCTGCTTGTAGACGTGTTCCGACATGGTGTTCTCCTTGTAGTGTGGTGGATCGGTCAGAGCGATGCGACGCGTGGCGTCGCAAGATGCTTCGAATTCCGATGCAGCAAGGCACGCGCCATCACGCTTTCGCGCGTGGCTTCCATTAAAGGACAGGAACGCGTGCGGGAGTAGTCGGGGTTTGCGCGAAGCGCGCTCGGCGCACGAGCCTCGTCAGCGAGGCCCGCGTGCATCGGCAGAAACCAGGGAGGTCCGCGCAGGATCAGCGCAGCGGTCGCGAAGCGGCGTCGCCTGCGTCCTGACGGCGCGTGCCGCGACGCCGGCGCGCCGAAACCGTCGCGCCGAATTCGCTCAGGATCTGGGCGCGGGCGCGGCTCGCGAATACAAGGAAACCGAAACCGTTCCCCTCGTACCAGTAACCGCCGTTCTCGAGTCCGTCGAGCGGCTGTTCGAGCGCGTTGGTGATGGATTCGACACAACGCCTGTGCAGCTCGTCGATCGCCGGGTAGGGCGGCTGGGCGCCTCGCACGCTGCACAGAAGGACATCGAGTCCCGGCAACACATGTGCGTACAGCACCGGTTCATCCTGGGCGCGAGCCCTGGCGATCTTGGTGTCTAGCTGACCAAATGGCTTGAAATGCCGAAGCACGGCGAGAAAAGACTCGTCGCCATCAGCCTTCACGCGCTTACGCTTTTTCGGGAAGGACATAAAAACTCGCCTGAAAAAGAATTGCAAGAAACGCAGCGTCCTCATGCGGCCACTCCCGTCTTGCGCGCCGCACGTCGATCTTTTATAGCGCATCGATGTGATTAGGTCACGGTGAATCGGGCCATTCGTTTTTAGCAACGGCAAGAGCCGCTGCTCCTTCCTGGCGCACGATTCGTGCCGACGACCGTTTGGCGGCCCGCTTGGCTTCCCTCAGAGCATCTATCTCAATAATAGTCCTGCTGCACCCCACGC
The DNA here is from genome assembly GCF_023631045.1 of Caballeronia sp. AZ7_KS35. Taxonomy (NCBI): domain Bacteria; kingdom Pseudomonadati; phylum Pseudomonadota; class Betaproteobacteria; order Burkholderiales; family Burkholderiaceae; genus Caballeronia; species Caballeronia sp. AZ7_KS35. The sequence continues at coordinate 281,995 of NZ_JALQDV010000003.1, forward strand.
GAACAGCTTTCATGAAGAAAAAAGCGGGTGGGCGCACCAAGGGGATAGGATGGCCAATCAGGCAGACCCGCCCGCGCCGCGCGGGTTCCGCTGCGATGCGAGCGGGTTTGCCCGGCTAGACGCGCGGTGCGTTCTTGAGTTCGTCGCGAATCTCGCGCAGCAGCAGCACGTCTTCGGGCGTCGCGGGCGGCGGCGCGGCTTCGGCCGGCTTGCGCAGATTGTTGATGAACTTGACCATCAGAAAGATGATGAACGCGAGAATGATGAAGTTGATCAGCGTGGTGATGAACGAGCCATAGCCGAATACGGCGACGCCCGCGGTCTGCAAGTCCTTGTACGAATCGGGATTGCCTTTGAACGTTGGCGGTATCGGCCCGAGCCGGACGAACAGGTTCGAAAAGTCCAGGCCGCCGGTGGCGAGGCCGACCACCGGCATGATCAGATCTTTGACGACGGAATTGACGATCGTCGAGAATGCGCCGCCGATGATGACGCCGACCGCGAGGTCCATGACGTTGCCCTTCAGGGCGAAGTTCTTGAATTCTTCGATCATGCTCATGCGCGGCTTCCTCCAGTGTGCGTTAGACGGTTGTGCGGGCCAAGGCGGCAGCAAGGGCTATGCCGTTGGAACCCGCGCGAAACGCCGGGCGCGGCGCGTTTCGTTGCGGGCACCGACAATGATAGTCAATTCGATTGCGGCTCGCGCGGGGCGCCGGAATTCGCTCAGGCCGACGGCACGCGCCCCACGCTGATCGCCGCGCAAAAAGCCGCGTGATCCGCGACCGTCTGCGCGCCATAGCGCTCGGCCCACATCGCGTAGGCGGCGTCGAGCCGGTCGGAGTTGCCGCAATACCCGGCGATGAGCGCGGCATCGCCGGTGCGCGCGTGGGCGCGGGCGAGCAGGAGGCCGAGGCACCACGCGTAAAAGTCGAAGGTCGCGCCGTGCAGCCAGTCGACGGGAATCGAGCCGCGGATCTGCTTCATCTGGCGCACGTAGAAGTCGCGGCCGGAAATGGTCGTCCAGCCGAGCAGCGCATCCGATGAACTCTGCATCAGACGCTGACCGTGCACGACCCGCCGTCCCTGATGGCGATACGGCTCCGGGAGCGGCGGCACGAACGGCGCGGCGGCCGGCACGATGCCTTCCTTCACCTGAATGAAGAGCGGATCGCCGAGCGCGCGGCCGAGCATCAGCACGAGATACGCGCGCGTGCCGACGCTGCCCACGCCGACGACGCGATGCGCGACATCCACGACGTCGTAGCGTTCGAGCATCATGCGCCATTCGCCGGCGAGCGTTTCCAGATAAGCCTTCAGGCCATCGATCACATGATTTTTCTCGGCGGCGTCGAGCGCTGTCAGGATCGGCGGATCGGCCTTGAAGCGATAGCTTTTGCCGACGGGCTCCGCGACTTTCGCGAGCATCGTCGCGTGCGAGCGCTTCATCGCGCGTTCAACGGTTTTCTCTATGGTCGCCTTCTCGTCGGAATCGAGCTTCGTGGGCGCGTCCATGTGCAGCGCGCTCGCGTAGGAGCGCATCTGCCAGAGATCGTAGGGGCTTACTTGCCAGAGTCCGGCCATCGTCGTGCGATACGCGGCGCACGCCGAACGCACGGCGCTTTCGCGCCCGGCGGCATCGACGCCATTTTCGCGCGCCGCGACGTTGATGCTCGCGGTCAGACGCTTCAAGTCCCATTCCCACGGGCCGACGAGCGTTTCGTCGAAATCGTTCAGATCGAACACGACGTCCTGGCGCGGCGTGCGAAAAAGGCCGAAATTATTGACGTGCGCGTCGCCGTCGATGATGACGTTGTGGCCGATCGAAGGCGACTTCGCCAGATCCCACGCCATCACCGTCGCGGAGCCGCGCAGGAACGCGAACGGCGACTCGGCCATGCGCTGCATCCGCAGCGGAATGAGCCGCTCCTGCCGGCCCGCGTTGCCCGCGAGCACGCGTTCGACGGGATCGGGCCGGTCCGGCTCGGGCGACCAGGCGCCGTGCGCGTCGAACGGAACCGCGTCGCGCAGTGAACGGCCCATGGCGCGGCTTTGCTCGGCCGCGCCGTTGATGGGTGTATTCGTCGAAGCGGAACCAGGGCGGGTGGACAAGGCGCGTTCTCCTTCGGCGATAAAAGGGCGTGTCGAGCGTTCGTCGAACGCAGAGCATTCGGCGCTCCCGGCGGGAAGGTTTTACACGCGCAGCGCATGACGCGGGTGCGTCTCGATGGCGCGAACCGCATGAAGCAAGCTGCACGCCGGGCCGGGCCACGGGCACGGGATATGCTCTTTACGATCGGCTTGAAGCCGCGCAATGCCAACGCACGATCCCGACGCACTTCGCGTCAATCTTTCGAACACATCATCTCATGCCCAACGAAATCCGCATTGCCGAAGGCTCCCCGTTTCCGCTCGGCGCAACCTGGGACGGACAGGGCGTGAATTTCGCGCTGTTTTCCGCGAACGCGACCAAAGTCGAGCTGTGTCTCTTCGATGAGAAGGGCGAAAAGGAAACGCAGCGCATCGAACTGCCCGAATACACCGATGAAGTCTGGCACGTCTACGTTCACGGCCTGCAACCCGGCGCGGTCTATGGCTATCGCGTGCATGGACCGTACGAGCCCGAAGCCGGACATCGCTTCAATCCCAACAAGCTGCTGCTCGATCCGTACGCGAAGGCGCACGTCGGCGAACTGAAGTGGGACCCGGCCGTGTTCGGCTATACGCTCAACGCCGAAGGCGACGATCTCACCTTCGACGAACGCGACAGCGCGCCCTTCATGCAGAAGTGCCAGGTCGTCGATCAGGACTTCTCGTGGACGCATGCGACGCGCGTGCGCGTGCCGTGGGAGCACACGATCTTCTACGAGACGCACGTGCGCGGCTACACGAAGCTGCATCCGGCGATTCCGGAGCACATGCGCGGCACTTTCGAGGGGCTCGGACAGAAGGAAGTGGTCGATTACATCAAGAGCCTGGGCGTGACGTCGGTCGAGCTTTTGCCGATCCACGCGTTCGTCAACGACAGTTATCTGCTCGACAAGGGCCTCACGAATTACTGGGGTTACAACACGATCGGCTTCTTCGCCGCCGATCCGCGCTACTTCGCGCGCGGGCCGGGCGTCGTCGCCGAGTTCAAGGAAATGGTCGACCGGCTGCACGAGGCCGGCCTCGAAGTCATCCTCGACGTCGTGTACAACCACACCGCCGAAGGCAACGAACGCGGGCCGACGCTGTCGTTTCGCGGCATCGACAATGCGTCGTACTACCGGCTGATGCCCGAGGAATCGCGCTATTACATCAACGATACCGGCACCGGCAATACGCTCAACCTGTCGCATCCGCGCGTCCTGCAGATGGTCACCGACAGCCTGCGCTACTGGGTGACGGAGATGAACGTCGATGGCTTTCGCTTCGATCTCGCGACGATTCTCGGCCGCGAGCCCTACGGCTTCGACGAGGGCGGCGGCTTCCTCGACAGTTGCCGGCAAGACCCGATTCTCTCGAGCGTGAAGCTCATCGCGGAACCGTGGGATTGCGGTCCGGGCGGCTATCAGGTGGGCGGCTTTCCGCCGGGCTGGGCGGAATGGAACGATCGTTACCGGGACACTGTGCGCGAATTCTGGAAGGGCGACGAAGGCGTGTCGCCTGAGCTCGGCAAGCGCATCACCGCATCGGGCGACAAGTTCAACAAGCGCGGGCGCCGTCCGTGGGCGAGCGTGAACTTCATCACCGCGCACGACGGCTTCACGCTGAACGATCTCGTCTCGTACAACGAGAAGCACAACGAGGCGAACGGCGAGGACAACAAGGACGGCCATTCGGACAACAAATCGTGGAACTGCGGCGTCGAAGGTCCGACCGACGACCCCGAGATCCGCGCGCTGCGCGAGCGCCAGAAGCGCAACATGCTCGCGACGCTGCTGTTTTCGCAAGGCACGCCGATGCTGCTCGCCGGCGACGAATTCGGCCGCACGCAGAAGGGCAACAACAACGCGTATTGCCAGGACAACGACATCAGCTGGGTGAACTGGGACATCGACGACGATGGCCGCGCGCTCACGGAATTCGTGCGCAAGCTGACGACGCTGCGTCACACGCTGCCGGTGCTCAGGCGCCAGCGCTTCCTGACCGGCGAATACAACGAGGACCTGCAGGTCGCCGACGTCCGGTGGCTCGGCACGACCGGCGACGAACTCACGCAGGAGCAATGGGACGATCCGAACATGCGCTGCTTCGGCGTGGTGATGGACGGGCGCGCGCAGGCGACGGGCATCCGCAAGCCGGCATCGGATGCGACGCTGCTGCTCATCGTCAACGCGTATCACGACGTGGTCGATTTCACGCTGCCCGACATTCCGGGCCCCGACGAGTGGATCTGTCTCATCGACACCAACGCGCCGATTCGCGAGGAATTGCCGGAGTTCGGCGCGGACGATGTGTATCAGGTGACGGGCCGCTCGCTGCTCCTGTTTGCGCTTCAGCCGCGCGGCGCGACCAAGCGCATTTTCAAGCGGCTTGAAGAAGCGCTGACGGACGAAGTCCCGCCTGAAGGCGAGCCGAGTTGAGGCTCGTGTCGGCGGGGTCCGGCGCGCGAGCGGTTATCATCTGGTTTTTGCGATAGCGACAGAAGGCGGCGGGAGCCGCCTTCTTTTTTCCACGATGGCCGTATCTTTCACGCATGAACGCGCGCCTCTTCAAGGCCGCGTGGCGCCGACGGCATGATCCTGCATGCCATCCTGCGCGTCGCGAGCTGGGATCAGCTCGAGCGCATCTGGGAATTCATCGTCGGCTTCTTCAAGTTTCTCTGGGGCCTGCTGCGCTTTCTCGGCGGCGGTTGATGCGCTGATCTTCACGACGAAACGAAAAGGGCTCCGCGAAACGGAGCCCTTGTTTTTCGTACGCGAGCAGATCAGGAATCGCGCCAACTGTCGTCGTTGCTGCCGAGGTCGAGGTTTCCGCCCCCGCCGCCATCGTTCCAGTCGTTGGAGCCGTTGCCGAAATCGAGGCCGCCGCCGTTGTCGTTGCCGAAGTCGAGACCGCCGTTATCGTTCTGCGGCGGACGATCGACGGGGACTTCGCGCTCGATCACGCGATCGCGCCCATGCGAGAGCGCCTCGCCCAGCAGCACGCCGGTAAGCAATCCGCCCATGCCGCCGCCGAACCCGCCGCCGCCTTGCTGGATGATGACGGGCGGCTGCTGCCCTTGCTGCGGCGGATACGGCCCTTGCTGCGGATACTGCGGCTGGCCGCGTCCGAAACGCTCGGCTTCCTGCGCATATGGCGAGCCGTTCGGTGCGCCGGCTTGCGCATAGTTGTTCGCGTTCGGATCGGGCCGGCCTTCGGCGCGCGCCTTCAGGCTTGCAACCTGATTCTCCAGATCTTCGATCGCATACGGCGGTACCGGATTCTTCGAGTTCGACAGCGATTCGACCATCTCGCGCAACTGCGTTTCCGCGCCTTCCACGTCCTTCAGCAGCGCTTCATGGCCCGGCGCGGTGGAGAGCCGCACGTCTAGTTTGAGCGTGCGCACTTCGTTGAGCAGTTCGGTTGCGCGCTTGATCTGCGAACGGCGATCGTTCTCGGCCTGACCGTCGTCGCGTGAGCGCGCACGGCGCAAGCCCCAGCGCAGCACGAGCGCGATCGCCGCGATCAGGATCGCCAAACCGATCCACGCGCCCATGCCGATGCCGTGCGTCTGCGGCGCGGGCGCGGCTTGTTGCTGATTGAAGGGATTCTGTGCGCTCGACGTAGTCGCGCCGTTGTCCGATCGCGGCGAGATGCTCGCGCGCGTCGCATCGGCCTGAATGCGGGCCTGCGTGGCCGCGAAGCGCGAAGGATCGGTGAAGCTCAATGCGGGATCGAGCGATTTCGCTTGTTGCAGATGCGAAAGGGCGTCGCTGTAACGGCCTTCGCGGTCGAGAACCTGCGCGTAGAGATAATGCGCGTGCGCGTTCTTCGGATGCGCCTCAAGCACTTCGCTCAGTTGCGAGTCGGCCTTTTGCCAGTGGCCCTGCGTCATCGACTGCTCGACCTGCTGCGCGGTCGGCAACGCGAACGCGAGCGGGGATGCGAGCAACAGCGACAACGCCAGAGCCGTCAAGAACTTTTTCATGATGCGGGCCGGACGCGATGAACGTCCGTCTCCTGTCGATGCAATCGTGTACTGCTCAAGGTAACGCATATTCGTGCGACGCGTGGCTTGCCCGGCGGCTCGCCACGCATGCACTCGCCAGCACTTATTGCGCCGGCGGATTCAACTGCTTCTTCAGCGCTTCGAGACGGTCTTCGACGGAAGGCCCGCGATTGAGCGCGGCGAGCTTGTCGTCGAGCGCCTTGCCGGACTTCTGGTCCGCCGAATTCAGGCGCGCATCCGAGCGGGCGTTGGCGAGCTGAACCTTGTCTTCGAGCTTCTGAAAGTCCTCCGAAAGATTCTTTCCGCCAATGCCGCCCAGCGCCGTGGCCGCGGTGTCCTTCGCCTGCGCGATCTGCTGCTTCGCCTGAAGGATGTTCGAGCGCGCGTTAAGATCGTTGCGGCGCTGACGCATGTCCGTGATCTGCTGCTTCAGATGATCGACCGAAGGCACCAGCGTCTGCAGTTCCGCGGCGAGCGCGTCGCGTTCGGTTTCGGCGTTCGCCTGCGCCGCGAGGGCTTCGCGCGCGAGGCCTTCATCGCCGGACTGCAGCGCGCGCTTCGCGCCGTCTTCGTACTTCTTCGCCTTGTCGGCGGCGGCGTCGCGCTTGCTTTGCTGCGTCGCGACCTGCGCTTCGATCTCGATGAGCGAGTTTTCCGCCTTCGCGATGCTGTCGTCGAGTTCGCGCACGATCTGGCGAGCGTCGCGCGAAGGGTCCTGCATGGTGTCGGCGGCGTCGTTCAAGAGGCCTTTGACCGTGCGCGTGATGGAATCGAAAAGCGACATGTATTTCTCCTGGAGGAAGACGGCGGCGTTCACTCGATCCACGCGCCGCGCGGCTCGAATGTGAGGCGCAATGCGCGGGATTGCAAGCGCACGCGAGCTTCGCGTGCACGCCGGGTTTACCCGCTCATTAGATCATGCCGCGGCTTAACCGGGACTTAACGGAAGGTTAAGGAGTGTAACGGCGCGCCTTGCCGGAAAAGGCAGGCAGGGCGCCGGTGGCTAGCGCTCGGTGTGCGTGTCGTCGGTCAGCGAGGCGTCGTCGCCCTCATCGGCGTCATGCTCGAGTGCGTCTTCGGATGCGGGGGGCTCGGGATGCGCCTGCGCAAGCGTGCGCGCCTGCGCTGCGCGTTTGGTCGCGCTTGCGGCGGCATCGCGGGCTTCGCGTGCGGCGGCTTTCGCAGCGACGCTCTTCAGCGCGGCGTTGAGCGCATCGGGCGCTTTGGGCGCGCGCAGCCGATCGACGATGCCCGCGACCTTGATCTGCTCGCTCGTCGCGTTGAAGTTCAGCACGGCGCGCCGCATGAGCTCGCTCACGCTGATGCCGAGGGAGTCCGCTGTATTGCTGATGGCCAGCTTCTGCGCGGGAGTCACGAAAACAACGATGCGTTCGCTGGGTTTGGTCGTCATGGGCGGCTCACAAACAGTAAGGCGATCGTAACCGGACTAAGGGGACGACCGCGGCTTCGGTTCATCAAACTGCACGACATCGTTATTGCAGGCTCGCGAGAGCCGTTTCGGGAACCCGCGATCCATTCATCCATCATATCGGTTTGCGCGCGGCCGTGCGTGTGAATGGCCTCGCATCACACGCGATGAGCGTTGCGCAAAAACGGCGCGCGATCAACGACTTGTGCATTTTCTCATACGGTTGTCCACAAGGCTCTCAACACTTTCTGTGGGTAACACAACATTGGCGCGCATCTGGCGGGCTCGCGGCAATTTACTTACAAAAAAATCCTGCGCATTTTGTGGTGGCCCGCGCGAATTCTTTAAAATGCGCTGTTACCTCCGGCCGGATCCGGCCTGCACATTCGCTCGTCCCGTCTTGGCAGTCGCGTCGTTTTTCGGCGCATCGCAGCGCGGCAGCGGGCGCGCTTCATGGCGCGCCGAACGAACCCAGTCATGCCTATCATCAAACGACCCGACTCATCGAATTCCTCGCGCTACGATCGCGAACCGCGCTGGAACGACTCTCGCAACGACTCACGCAATGACTCGGGCGGCCGCGACGGCGGCGGGCGCAACGGCGGTGGCGGCCGCAATGACCGCAACGATCGCAATGACCGCGGCGGCCGGGGCCGCTCTCCGCTCGCACGCATCGCGCTCTGGTTCGCGGGACTCGCGGCCATCGGCGTGGTGATCGGCGCGCTCATCGTCGGTTATGCGCTCGTCGTCATGGGGCCGAATCTGCCGTCGCTCAATGCGCTCATCGACTATCGTCCGAAGGTGCCGCTGCGCGTCTATACGGCCGATCACGTGCTGATCGGCGAGTTCGGCGAGGAGCGCCGCAGCCTCGTGCGCTTCCAGGACATTCCCGATCAGATGAAGAAGGCGGTGCTCGCAATCGAGGATTACCGCTTCTACGATCACGGCGGCGTCGACTTCGTCGGCATCCTGCGCGCGGGCGTGACCGATCTGATGCACGGCGGCGCATCGCAAGGCGCGAGCACGATCACGATGCAGGTCGCGCGCAACTTCTTCCTGTCGAGCGAGAAAACCTATACGCGCAAGATCTACGAGATGCTGCTCGCGTACAAGATCGAGAGCGCGCTCACGAAGGATCAGATTCTCGAGCTGTACATGAACCAGATCTATCTGGGCGAGCGCGCGTACGGTTTTTCGGCTGCTGCGCGCGTGTACTTCGGCAAGGACCTGAAGGACATCACGCTTGCCGAAGCGGCGATGCTCGCGGGCCTGCCGAAAGCGCCGTCGGCGTATAACCCGGTCGTCAATCCGAAGCGCGCGAAGGTGCGTCAGCAGTACATCCTGAAGCGCATGCTCGATCTGAACTTCATCACGCGCGAACAGTTCGCTCAGGCGAGCGCCGAGGAAATTCACACGAAGTCCTCGGGCACCGAATACGGCGTACATGCGGAATACGTCGCGGAAATGGTCCGGCAGATGATGTACGCCCAATACAAGGAAGAGACCTACACGCGCGGCCTCACGGTGACGACGACCATCGATTCCGCCGATCAGGACGCCGCGTATAAAGCCGTGCGCAAGGGCGTGATGGACTATGAGCGCCGGCATGGATATCGCGGGCCGGAGGGCAATGTCAATCTGCCGTCGAACGCGGATGACCGCGCCGAGGCGATCGAAGACGCGCTCGTCGATCATCCGGACAACGGCGAGCTCGTCGCGGCGGTGGTCACGGCCGCGAGCCCGAAGCAGGTGAGCGCACAGTTCGTCGGCGGCGATACTGCGACGATCGCGGGCGACGGCCTGCGCTTCGTGGCGGCGGCGCTGCGCAACAACGCATCGAAGGCGCTAGCGATCAAGCCGGGCTCGATCGTGCGTCTCACGAAGGACGGCAAGGGCAACTGGCAGATCACGCAGTTGCCGCAGGTCGAAGGCGCACTGGTTTCGATGACGCCGCAGGACGGCGCGATCCGCGCGCTCGTCGGCGGCTTCGACTTCAACAAGAACAAGTTCAATCACGTTACGCAGGCATGGCGTCAGCCGGGTTCAAGCTTCAAGCCGTTCATCTATTCGGCGGCGCTCGACAAGGGTCTCGGACCGGCGACCATCATCAACGACGCGCCGCTGTATTTCCCCGCGGCGGGCGGCGGCGATGCGTGGGAGCCGAAGGACGATGACCAGCCCGACGGCCCGATGTCGATGCGCGTCGGCCTGCAGAAGTCGAAGAACCTCGTGTCGATCCGCATCCTCTCGTATATCGGCACGGGCTACGCGCAGGACTTCGTCACGCAGAAGTTCGGCTTCGACAAGGACAAGACGCCGCCTTATCTGCCGCTCGCGCTCGGCGCGGGTCTCGTCACGCCGTTGCAGTTGAGCGGTGCGTACTCGGTGTTCGCGAACGGCGGCTATCGCATTAATCCGTATCTGATCGCCGAGGTCGCCGATGCGCGCGGCACCGTGATCTCGCGCGCCAATCCGCTGATCGCGGGGAGCAACGCGCCGCAGACGCTCGAGCCGCGCAACGCGTACATCATGAACAGCCTGCTGCATACCGTCGCGACGCAGGGCACGGGCTCGGGCACCAACGTGTTGAAGCGCAACGATCTGCAAGGCAAGACCGGCACGACCAACGACGCAAAGGATGGCTGGTTCGCGGGCTATCAGAAGCAGCTCGTCGCGGTCGCGTGGATGGGCTACGACCAGCCGAAGACGCTCGGCAGCCGCGAGTTCGGCGCGCAGCTCGCGTTGCCGATCTGGGTCGAGTACATGGGACGCGCGCTGCGTGGCATTCCGCAGGAGCAGATGGAGCGGCCGGACGGCATCACCACGGTCGATGGCGAACTCTTTTACGCCGACCGGACGCCGGGCGCGGGATTCGTCGCGAGCATCGGGCTGGATAACGCCAATCCGATGGCGGGCGATGCCACCACGATGGGCGGCGTGGGTCCGGCGGGCATGCAGGCGCCGCCCGCGCCGCAGGTTACGACCGACGAGCGCAAGCAGATCATGGATCTGTTCAGCAAGCACTAGCGATAAAAAAACGCGCCGGACTTCACAATCCGGCGCGCTTTTCTTTGGGGGGCGCGAAACTCAGTGGCCGACCGTCGCTGCCGACTTCACGTCACAGTTCACCTTGAGCGTCGACTTGTCCGCGAACGATAGCGTGAGCGGAATCGTCGAGCCGACCTTGAGCGGCTTGCCGGGCTCTTCGAGCATCAGGTGATAGCCCTTCGGCGCGAAGTTCAAGGTGCCGTGCGCGGGGACATCGACGGAATCGACGGCCGACATCGTCGCCGTGCCGTTCTTGCTTTCCGACTTGTGCATCATCGTCATGCCGAACGCGGGCGTTTCCGCGGCCGTGAGGGTCGCGGGTTTGTCGCCGTTGTTGGCGACGGTGAAGTAGCCCGATGACGGCAGGTTCGGCGGCATCGCACGAACCCAGCAATCGCGGGCCTCGAGCGTCGCGGCCTGAGCGAACGATGCGCAGACGAGCGCGCTCGCGAGTACAGCGATTTTTTTCATTGTGTCCTCACTTGACGGTGAAGTTGTAGTGGCCTTGCGTGCGATGCCCGTCGGCCGCGAACGCGCTCCATTGGACCTTGTAGACGCCCGGCGCGAGATCGGGGAGCGCGACGCTCATGTGCTTTTTGTCGCGTGCATCGACTGTGGATTTCTCGGTGTTGACTTGCCTGCCCTGCGCATTGGTGACGATGAGCTTGCTGAAGGTCGGTTCGAGCGCTTCGCCGAAGTCGATCGCAACTTCGTGCGGGGCGCTGACGGTCGCGGCGGGGCCGGGTTGTTGCAGCTTCGGCAATGCATGCGCGAATGCGAGTTGCGCGGAGCCGATCAACGCGAGCGCGAGTGCGCTGCGCATCAACGATGATGAAAGCATGATGTGTCCTTGCGTGCCCGAAACCGTTGGGGTTTGAGGCGATGAACGAAGTCTGTGTTTGCCGATGCGAATCAGGCGAAGGCGGGCGGGGCGCGCGGTTGTGCGGCGGTGAGCGATGCTCGGCGAGGCGCGTCGGTGCGATGATTTGCGACGAAGGTTTCGCGCGGCGGGAGAAGGGCGGCCGCGCGATGCGGCGATACGGTCGGCGTGGGCGCGTGCGCGATGAGATCGCAATAAGCGCAGGCCTGCAGATGATCGACGGTGTCATGCTTTTGCGGATGCGTGTCGCGCGATGCCTGGGCATCGGTTGCGCACACGGACGCGAGCAACGATTCGATGCGCGCATGTTCGAGCGTTTGCGATGCGACGGGCGCGAGCGAGAGCAGCAGGATCGCGCATATCGCAGCGAACCCGCCGATCTTCCCGATGATGCCCCGACGCAAGTGATGCATGCCGATACATGGACGATGATGAACGAGCGATTATGCCATGCGCGTTTGGAGGCGCTTCGCGAGGGATGGGACGCATCGATTGATTGTTTTAGAAAATAGGGTGTTGCGGCAAAGTAAGCGATGACGTATAATCTTTTCTTCGACGGACGCGGGGTGGAGCAGTCTGGCAGCTCGTCGGGCTCATAACCCGAAGGTCGTAGGTTCAAATCCTACCCCCGCAACCAATATCGGCAAGCCGTCACACCATCAAACCCGCCTTTGAGCGGGTTTTTTGTTGTCTGTCTTTTCAATGCAAATACGCCTTGTCAATCGCGCGGCCAGAACCGCGCTCGTGCGCGCCCGAGTCGCATCAAGGATCAGCGAAAGGCCTGCGGCTTCTACCACCCGTTCGCCAACTAAAGGCCTGATGCGTGCAGCGCTCGGACGCGCGATCAGAAATGAATCGCTCCTTGCGGAAGCCACGACATCGATTCGAGGGGAACCTCAGTCGAACGCTCACTCATCGAGGGCCTGCTGAAGCATCCTCAACCGCGTCCTGCCATCCGGCATGAAGTCCGTGCCGAAGCGCACAAGCCCCTCGCGTCGTAGGTGACACGCCATCGTGAAGCTCAATAGCATGCCCGGCTCGGGCTTGTTGATCTCGATGTCGATCGCCCTCAGGCGTGGCTCGTACTCGAGCAACGTCGACTCGATCTCGGTTTTCAACTTATGCGCAGAAGCCGGCAAGTGCCGGTATATCTCGGACAGATCGTCGAGCCCATACCCGGGCAAATGCGCGAGCGCCTTGCGACGGCTGTTGAGAATCCGCTGGATGTTGTCCCGCACCGAATAGAAAGTCTGCTCTTCGGGCGAGTGATCGATGATCGCCGTTCCGTCCGCGAAGTGTCCGGTGATCCGCTCGAAGAGGCCGGGTCCCGCGCGCATCATCGTTTGACCTCGTGTTTCATGCCTGCGCTCCTTTCATTGCGTCATGCGGGCAACGGACGCATCCAGCCACGCATTGATTCCAAACCAGATCAGCCCGACCACTACGCAAGCGACTGCGATGCCGGCGAGCGGAGAGATTCGCTGCGTCCACGCACGCATAATTGGCGCTTTGACGATGACGGAGCCATCATCCTTCTGCTGCCTCTGCTCGACACGAAGCTGAGCATCGATGGCCCGTCGGAGGCGAATTTTCGCGTCGTCGCCTTCGAGGGCGAGTCTCCCCGTGAAACCGAGATCCAGCACCGCGCCGAAGATCGCGAGCAGCGCAAGCACCGGCCTGGGGTCTCGCAGCCGCTCTCGGATTCGCCGCACGAGTTCTTCGCCGGCATCGTTGGTCTCGAACTTCTCCAGCTGCAACGGTCGGCGTTCCCAGTCCTCGCGTTCATCGCCTCTTAGACTGTTCAAGGCCGCTTCGTCGAGCAGCGCGCACTGGGCGTATCGGGCGTCCTCGATCACGTCTTGCGGATACCCTCGTGCTTTGAGTTCGGCAGTCAGGGCATCGATTTGAGCTTTGCACGTCGTTTTCAAATCGTCCGCAGACTTCTCTATGCTTTCGTCGGCAAAATCCGCGACCGTGAGCGCCGTGTCGCGCAGCGCCACCGGCAGCAGATCGATGTCGACATTCAATGTCATGCTGTTCACGTCGGTAGCACCGCATAAAGTTCGAGCGAAACATCGGGAATTGAGGCAGGCACGTAGAACCGACACGCGCGCGCATCGATCATGCGTTTGAAAGCCGGGTGCGATGCATCGAGCGCGAAGTACTGGTTCTCGATGCGTACCGGAATCGCCGCGGGCAGACGCGCCATGGGTTTGATCGGAATGCCGGAGAGCGCCGAATTGACGATCTGTTCGACTTCATCGGGCGCGCCCGCCTTGCAGAGTCTCGGGAACTGCTCGATGAGTGCATGAGCGGGCAGCGCGGCCTGCACCGAGAGGTAGTAATCCGCATCCTCGACGAGCCGCTCGTCTTCGATCTGGCCGGTCCAGACCGTGCCGCGCACGCGCTCTAGTGCGATCGGCACCACGCGCGATGGGATGACCGTATCGAGCAAATCGCGAATGAGCGACTCCAGCTCCGCGAACACGGGCTCCGGTGCGCGATGGTCGTAGGCGGGGAGCGCCTGCAACGTCTCCGTCGTGGAGAAAGTCAGAAGCGAACCCGCCAGCCGCGAAAGCAGCGCATAGAGCCGCTCCGGATGCTGATTCGGTGCCTGCACCAGCCGCGCGAGTTCCGGCCAGGACGAGTTCACGCTGTGCAGCAGCCAGAAGAGCGAGACGTCTGCGACCGCGTAGTCGGCGATCTGGTCCGAACGTTCGCGCCGGCGTACCGCCAGGCTCGCGCTCTTCGCGCTGAGGATTTCCGACAGGCGCTTCACGCGTGTCGTCAACATCGTATTGGCCGACAAGAACAGGCACGGCGGCACGAAGGCCGCATCGAGTTCGAAGCGTCCCTGCGCATTGCGGATAAAGCGCGCAACCGGGCACGTCACGTAATCGCCGCCCGCCTCGAAATCGAACAGCAACGAGACGGCGTGGCGTTCGACGCTGATTTCTTCCTTACCTTCGCCGTACAAATCAGCGACGTGCAGATACTCCCGCACGAACCGGCGTGGCCGGGCGGGTTTCGCCCCAGGCTCGATGCAGTTGCCGCCTTGCGCATCGACGAGCGCCACACCCGCGAGCACCGTTATCGCATCGTATTGCGAGCCGACGTCATCGAGACTGCGCGCGGCCGGGAGCCAGTCGGACGTGTCGCTGTCGATGAGCGTCCCATCGGGCAAGCGCAGTACCAGCTTGGTGAACTGCACACGATCGATGCCCAGCGCCTGTTTGTCGACTGCCACGTCGATCACGCCCCAAGGATCGGGGCTCGCCATCTCGGCGATGCGCGCGTTCGCGAACTGCTCCCACAACGCTTGTTGCTGGAAGTGCTGCGGCGTCATAAAGACGCCTTGTGCCCATAGGGGTCTCGTTATTTTCATAAGGTTGAAGGTCTTGTTGTCGCCGGGAGCGCGTTTCGACACACTTCCGCCGGATTGAACGGGTTCAATTCTTCGCCCTGGGCATCTGCGAAGTGAGCGAGAGACCGATGTCCATGCCCTCGATCTGGAAATGCGGCACGATAAAGAGCTTCATGCGAAAGAACCCCGGGTTGTCCTCGATGTCTTCCACCTCCACGCGCGCCTCGCGCAGCGGGTGCGAGGCCTGCAAGTCGTCGCCAGGCGCGGTCATTTCGGTGACGAGCGTCTTGACCCAGGTGTTGAGCTCGAGCTCCAGCAGCCGCCGGTCCTTGGTCGTACCGATGTTCTCGCGCTGGATCATCTTCAGATGATGCGCGATTCGCGAGAGCAGAAAGATGTAAGGCAAGCGGGCATTGACGCGGCTGTTGGCGCTCGCTTCCTTGGTGTCGAAGTCCTCGGGCTTCTGAACGGAGTGCGCGGAGTAGAAGCACGCATCATCGTGATTTTGGAAATGCGACAGCGCGATCAGACCGATATGAGCGAACTCGAACTCACGCGTCTCGGGCACGAGTGCATCGGTGCGAATCTTGGCGAGATTGCCGGCGCCGAGCGCGTACAGTTGCGTGGGCAGGTTCTCGACGATCCCGCCCGCGCGCGGCCCGCGGATCTGGATGCACCAGCCGTTGCGCACGAAGCTTCGCACGAGATTGGTGGCGAAAGCGAACGACGCGTTTGCCCAGAGATATCCGGCGCCATTCGAATGGTTCACCGCCTCGGTGTAGTTGAATGAGCGCACCGGAGTCGTATCAGCACCGTACGGAAGACGCGCCAGAAAGCGCGGCAGCGTCAGACCCAGATAACGCGCATCGTCCGTCTTGCGCAGACTGTTCCATCGAAAATATTCGGCGCGTTCGAAATGGCCGCGCAGGTCGCGAATTGCGACGACATCTTCCATTGATGCCTTGCCGAAGAATTCAGGCGACACCGCGCCGATGAACGGCATGTGTGCGGCGGCGGACACTTTCGAAATGTCGCGCAACAGCGCCATATCCTGCGGGCTGCGATCGAATGCGTAGTTTGAGATCAGAGCAGCGATCGGCTGGCCCCCCGGTGTGTCGTATTCCTCGGTGTAGGTGTGTCGGAACAGGCCGCTCTGAACGACGTCGGGTGCGTCTTCGAAATCCCGCCGCAGCGTTTCCTTGTCGACGTCGAGCACTTCGATGTGCACATTCTTGCGAAAGTCTGTGTGGTCGACCAGAAACTTCAAGCCCCGCCAGGCCGCTTCGAGCCGCTGGAAGTCAGGGTGATGCAGGATCGCATCGAGTTGATCGCCGAGCCGTTGATCGACACTCGCGATCTCCATGTCGATGTGCAATTCGGATGATCGCTGCGGCGCGGAGGCAGATCGATCGGACGCGTCAATGACCGCGTGCGAAGTGAGGTGTCGAGAATCGGACGGAATATGCACCAACATGCTTGAATATGCTTTAAGCGCGGTAACGAGAGCAATCGCCTAGAGACGAGACCGCGTGCCGTTAATTCGATGAGGCGGCAACGTATATCACGTCCGAACGTGAGATGCTATCGCGCTTTGAGAAAGATCAGGAATACGGATAACTAAGACATTTCCCCCTTACAGATCGATTGCCAATGAGCTATGGTCCGATGCCAATGGCGCATCCATGCGAAGACTGATCACCGCTTGCTTTCTGGCAAGCATCGATAGCATTGCAGAGAAAGGAGTGTATGACCATGTCCAGCTTATTGGACGCAGCAGAGCGGATCACGAGCCTGGTGACGGGGCGTCAGTCGCAGCACCTCGAAGTGCCGAGCGCAGACAGTGCGGCGCTCCTGTCAGTGACGGCGCATCATATCTCGGAGAAGATGGGCGAGCCAGTGGTCTTGACGGTCCTCGTCTCCCACCCCCGTGCCATTTCCCGTCGCGACTATCTGAACCAGGAGGCGAGCTTTTCGCTGACCGCCGATGACGGTACCACGCGTAAGTGGTCTGGGTTCATCTCGTCATTCTCAAGAATCAAGACGACAATCTAAAAAGCCTGTTAAGAACAATGAAAAAGCTGCAGATTGACCTGCTTGTTGTACTCGTTCTCGCTTTGCTTGTCACCGGTGCGGTCCTGATCTGGGGGGAGGCTTTAGGACTTACGACCCCGGATGCGAGAGGTGTTGCGTTGATCGGTGTGGCCGTTGGCGCGCTTTTCATTGCGCTCGTCGTTTCGTTTGATGGACTAACGCGTTGGTCGGGCGCTGCGCGCAGATTGAAAAAATGCCTGCACTTAAACCAAGCTGCAATGCAGGGAACGACGCAGGCAAGTGTGTCGGCCGTTCCTGAGAAACGAAACGCTGCAGGTACGTTAAATCCGCTTCATCGTGTTCTGCGGGAGCGCAATGGCCTTCGTTGGCGCTTTCGCCAGTCTTGGCTATTGCTTGTCGGACAGGAGGCGGTAGTCACCCGTCTGCTGCCGGAGCTGACGAAGTCTGAATGGTCGATCAAAGATGGAGTTGTTTTGTTGTGGGGCGAAGTCTCGTCCGACGGACAGATCGACGAACAAAGGCTACGTGAGATTCGACGGATGCGGCGCGGGCGTCCCGTCGACGCAATCGTACTTGCAATCGACGGTGCGGTGCCGCTACCGACTGCATCAGGAGGCGGAACGGGTTGGGGGACGACGCTTGCTGGAATCGCTCGGAAATCGCGCTGGTCGGCGCCGATTTACCTGCTTGATCTCGATGGCAGCGATAGCGCAAGAGCCGTCACGCCCGTGATGGGCTGCGAGTTCGTGGATTCGGGCGATCAGGCCGCGATCGAAGCCGCTTTGCTGACTCTGCGCAATCGGCTCGCGGATCTCGGCGCGAAGCGGATCGGACAAAACCGCCGAGACCGCTTCGCATCCGAACTTTCGAAGCGTCTTGGTACGCGCGCCTCAGCGTTGGCGCAGTGGATCGCCGATCTTTCGACTTGGCAGCGCCACCCGCTGCCGGTGGTAGGCGCGTTCTTCGCGCCGTGGCCGGTTACCGATGCAAAAGAAGATGGTGCGGCGCACGGCATCAACCTTTTGCTGTGGCGACATTTTGCGGAAGCCACTCGACAACGCAAGGGCCGTCGAACGGGCCTGCATCCGGTGACGGTATTCTCCGTCGCGGCGCTTGGCGCGCTCGGCCTCTGGAGTGCGGGCATGGTGCTCTCGGGCATCTCCAACGCCCACCAGATCGTGCAGACCAGCGAGGCGCTCGCAGCGTTGAAGCAAGCGCCCGACACCGCCGCACGCCTGCGCGCGCTGATGGCGCTGCAGCAGCGCATCGGCTTTTACGAATACCGCACGCAGCATCACGCACCGCTCTTCTCCCGCTTCGGCCTGAGCCACGACCGCGAAGCGCTCGCAGCGCTCTGGACGCCCTACGCCCGCGAAAGCCGTGCGCTGCTTGCCGCCCCGATACAACAGGACCTCGAGGCGCGGTTGGTCGATCTCGGCCAGATGCCGACCACGCAGGTCGACGATCAACTCACGCACGTAGCACAGGACGGTCAAGGGGCGCTCAAAACATATCTGATGATGTCCTTCCACTGCTTCTTCGGAATCAACAGCTTCCACACGCCGTTGCTGCTCGGCGAGCGGAAGAACGCCACTACGCCAACGTACTCGGCGTCCTTCTGCATCGGCTCGGCAACGCTCGCGCTCGCGCCCGGGCGCAGCACGACGTCCTTGGTGGCGACGAGATGCCCGGGGTCGGCACTGGCTTCAGTTCGAACCGGTACGACGGCTCGCCCTGAGCGAGCAGATGGGCCGCGATGCGTTGCAGCGTATTGATCGCCTTCAGGAACGCCGGATCGACGGCGCGTGCGGCGCTGCTTGTACCGGTGGCGGCTGGCACCGGCACCCATTGGTCGCCCTGTAACTGGATCACGCCCGCGAGTTGCGTGGCGAGGAACGTGTCGATGAGCCCGCCTTGCGGACGCAGAAAACGCGCGAGTTCCGGCAGCGAGGCGTCGTTGACGGTACTCGCGAACGGATAGCGTCCCGCGAACGAGCGGTTCCAGTTTGCGACGATGGTGTCGTTCCACGCATCGTTCAGACTGGCCTGTGCCGGTTCGAGCACGGTTTGCGTCGCTTGCGACACGGGGCGCACGAATAACTCCGCGCCCATGCCAGCCCATTGCTCGCCGAGACTCGCGGCGATCAGTTGCGCGTAGGCGAGCGTGTCGGCCAGATCCGAACCCTTGCCGAGAAGGAGCGACTGCGCCACCTGTCGCGCCTGCTCGTCGGAGTCGGGGCTGTCGCTGATCTGTTGCAGCTTCAGGCGCAGGCTCGTGATGCGTTCGGTGAAGCGTTCCAGGCTCAGGTCGCTACGGGCACTTGCGCTAACGTTTGCGTTCGATTGCGCAACGAGGCGCAGCACCGGACCGAACGTTGAGCCCAAGGGTCCCGCCGGATCGGGTTTGGCGGCTTGCGGGGCGTCGTCCTTCTTGCCGAGGATGTTCTGCGCCTTGTTCACCAGCGTATCCGAGAGCGAGTCGCGCTGTGCGCCTGCCCCGCCCTGATAGTCGAGCGCCTTCATCAACGCGATCAGGGGCGACTGACGGGCATCGGCGATCAGCTTCAGTTGGCTGATGGCTGCGGGCAACGTCGTCGCCGAATCACAGCGCAGGCTGTTCATGAACGACTGCCAGTGCTCGGCGTAGTCGGCGAAATAACGGGCGCGCAAGGCGGTGCGCAGCGCTTCGGGCGTTTGCGCCGATGATGTCTTGTTGCCCTGGCTGACATTGCCCAACACCGATCCGGTGAGAATCAGTGTGCAGAGCAATCTGCTCGTGCTCGAAGGTGCGGATCCGAAAGCCGTGAAACGCGATGCGCCGCAGCAGTCCGTATCGAACGCCGGGGCGGCTGCCGCGTCGGCGGCGTCGAGTGTCTCGGGAGCCGCCGCCGCGAGCAAAGCGGCGGCGCAGAGCGTCAACACGGCGACCGACGCGCTCACAAGCGCCAAAGCGAGCGCAAGTTCGCTCTCGACGAGCGCCGGCGGGTTGCTTTCCAAATGACAATTTTCGCAGCGCCCCTCGGAAGAGTGATCCTTAACTCGTCAACTGCATGCTCAGGCAGACGAATTCGGCTGGCCCGCTGTAGCCCGCTACGCGCGAGCATTGCAACTTCATGAAGTGAGCGATGCCGGCGCTGATTTTGAGCGATGTCGAGCCGCTGTCGAAACGTGAGCCTGATCGCATTACCGTATAACCTGATTTCGTTGCCTTGCCTGGTGAGTTTGGGCCAACCGAAACTGAGAAATGGCTTCCAACCGAGATATGGAAGTCATGAAGCAGAGCCGATTCACGGAAGAACTGATGGTCACGATGCTGCGCGAGACAAACAAGGCGTCGGTCGTAGGTGGCTGAGAAACCCGCTGTGTCCGCAATGCTCGCAGACGACACATTCGCTGTCGCGCAGGCAGCGTCCGTCGCGTTCGGTTTCTGGGGTCGCAATCAGCCTGGTCAGTCAGGCTTTTCGCATCAACGTCGTCCTCGACTTCCAAATCCCAAGTCGCATTTCCACTCCTTCACGACCAACGCAGACATCGCGCCTTCCCCCACGCGTGCGAAAATCTCCTCCACACCCACCATCTTCGCTTCAAGCACGCCAAAGGACCCGTCCATGGACATTCCCCACGTTCTGCAAGCCATCGCGCATCAGGAGCACACGCTCGTGTTCCCGCAATTTCACTCGGAACACGCGTGGCAAATCGGTTCGCAATTGCGCGAGATGGCGCTGGCGCGCGATGCGGCCATCGTCATCGATGTGCGTACCTTCGGGCGCCAGCTTTTCTACGCAGCGCTCGACAACACCACACCCGACAACGCGCGCTGGGTCGAGCGCAAGTCGCGCACCGTCGAGCATTTCCGCCGCAGTTCGTATGCGATCGGCCTCACGCTGCAACAGGCCGGCACGACGCTCGCGGACAAGTACACGCTCGATCCCAAAGCGTTCGCGACGCACGGCGGCGCATTCCCGCTGCGCGTGCAGGGCGCGGGCGTGATCGGTTCCGTCGCGGTGTCGGGACTTCCGCAGCGCGATGACCATCAGCTTGTGGTCGAAGCACTATGCGCCGTGCTCGGCCAGAACTTCGGCGACCTGTCTCTCGGACGCGACTAAAAGAGAGCCCCGACGCCGATGCGCTCAACCGCTTATGTGCTTCTCGCCATCGCGATCGTCGCCGAAGTCATCGCGACTTCCGCGCTGCGCGCCTCCGATGGCTTCACGCGCGCGCTGCCCGCTGCGATCGTCGTGGCCGGATACGGGTTGTCGTTCTATCTGCTGTCGCTGACGCTGCGCGCGTTGCCGGTCGGCATCGTGTATGCGGTGTGGTCGGGCGCGGGCATCGTGCTCATCACGCTCGTCGCAGCGCTGCTCTTCAAACAGACGCCCGATCTGCCCGCGATGCTCGGCATGGGTCTCATCGTCGCCGGCGTGGTCGTGCTCAACGCCTTCTCGAAGATGAGCGCGCATTGATGCGCTTTACTTGCAACGCACGATCATCGAACGGTTCTTGACGTTCGCGGAGACCACGTTGCTGATGCCGCCGCCGGTCGGGCCGCCTTCCTCGTTGTCCTTCGACACGATGTCGTAACCGGTCGCGCCGCATTTCTTGCCGGCGAGCACGTAGCAGCTCGCCCAGCTCGATCCGGCGTCGGCGCCGCTGCAGTTGACCGCGTAGCCGGTCTGTCCATCGGGCAGATTGATGAGCGATGCTTCGTTCGACGACGCGCACGCGCCGAGAGCCGAGATCGCGACGACAGCGCCGAGCGTCGCGACGCGTGCGGAGATACGGCGCAAGCGCCGACCGGATTCCTTCATCTTTACCTCGTGAGAGCGAATTGCGATGCGCGCCGCAGTGCCTCGAGCTTCGCGGCGAGGGCGCGTTTTTTGAGAGACGCATTGTCCCATACGCGCCTTACGCGACACGTAAGCGGTTGTTAGCGCAACCCGCGCGGGCGCGATGCTTGCGATCAAACCGTGAGAGCGCCCGTATGCGCGTCAAGCCGCCCGATGAACTATTTTCCGGATCGCGCGCCTTATTCATCTGGCGTTTCGGTTGAAATTGCCGCCGATATCGGCGAAAACCGGCGCATGCGCGGCCAATTGAACGGAGGCAAAACCATGGCAGAACGAGTCACGGGGCCATATCGTGGGTATTACATCAGCGCTTCGGCGCGGCTCGTGCAGTCGCACGGCGAAAACGACGGTGAAGCGCCGATCTATGTCGGCTCGGTGAGCCTCGCGCGCGGCGGCCCGGACGATGTCCATCGTTTCGAAGCGCTCGTCGATCTCGGTCCCGAGCGGCGCTTCGCAACCGAAGACGAGGCGCTCGCACACGTCGAGCAGGCCGCGCGCGAATACATCGACCGCTTGCTGCAATCGACGTAATGCGCCCCGTTCATCTTCGACATACCGTGCTGTACGACGTCGCGAACAGCCTGATCGATCTGTTTCCGAGCGGCGCGGACGTCGCGGAAATCGGCGCGGAGCCGACGCCGGCGCTTTTCGTGAGCTGGCGCACGGGCGGCGTCGCGAATCATCCGGGCAATGTCGCGTGGGGCGTGCATTACCGATTCGACGCGCAAGTGTTGCGCGACTATCCGCATCTGTCGCTGGATGCGCGTCAACGCGTGTGCGACCGCGTGCGCGAAATGAGCCGGCTGCTCGACTTCAACTATGCCGATCCGCTTGCAAGCTCGCTGCTCGTCGTCGATGTCGACGAATCCGTGCTCGCGGCATGAGCGGCGCGGCGCTGGACCGCCCGGCGCGAGCGCGAGTACCATAGTCGCCGAATCGATTCGTGCGATCGTTCGCGGCGCCGCGAGCGGACCCGCATCGAACGCAGCGATAGAAGTGATTTCAGCGCTTGAACGTCTTCAGCAACGAGACAATCATGAATATCCGATTCCTTCCGGACGCGCCCGATTACCGCGATTCCAACCTGACCGTCGAGTTCGCCGCGATCGTAGATGGCCGGCGCGTGCCGTGCGCCATTTCGGTCGAAGCGCTCGAAGATCACTTCGGCGCGCAGACCTATGACAGCGCCGGCTGGATCGACGCATTCGATGCGGGCCGCACGCGCATCGAAGCGGTCGCGCGGGAGCATCTGCGCGTGACCAACGGCATGCCCGTGCTCCTGAAAAGCGGACACTTTCCGCCGGGGCGCGTCACCGTCTGACGCACCTTCGTTCATCTCTTACACGGCGCGATGTAAGACCTGCATCGCGCCGCCTCTTTATTCGCGCGGGACACGCCGCGCCTCCTTCCGCGTGATCGCGCAACGGAGTACCATCCATCTATTCGCCGCACGCGATGCGATTCGCTCGGCACATTACTTGCTCAACGCCATGCGCTTGGGCGGTCAAATATAAAAATCGCGCGGGGTCGTCATGCTTCAATCCTTTCTTCACTCACTTGTCGAGTCCAATGCGCTATGGCTCATCTGGGCAGCCGTTGGTGTGCTGATTCTTGCGCTGTGCATCGTGTTCGCGTCGGTCGTGCTGCGCGACTCGGACGAGCCGCTTTATCGCGCGGCTTCGCGACGGGACGACGACGGCAAGATGACCGTCTGAGCGCGCGCCCGCGCGTCGCAATTTGACTTCGAAAGAGGCGGTGCCGACAATGCCTCGCATGGGTTCGCAAGAGCGCCGCACGGAGCAAAGACGCGAGCAGCGCGAGGCGCTGCGCGAGCGCATACTCGAGGTCTCGCGCGAGATCGTGAAGCGCGAAGGCTTTGCATCGCTATCGATGAGAAAGCTGGCCGAGGCGATCGATTATTCGCCCGCCGCGCTCTATCTTCACTTCAAGAGCCGTGGCGATATCGCGCGGGCGTTGCGCGTGGAAGGGCACGCGAGTCTGCGCGACGCGTTCCTCGCCCATACATCGATTGCAGATCCGGCCGCGCGCCTGAACGCGATGGGCCGCGCGTATGTCGAATTCGGGCTGGCCGAGCCCGAGACGTATCGGCTGATGTTCATGGAGCACACGGATTCCGCGCAGGCAGTCGCCGAGGCCCAGCGTAAAGGCGACGATCACGCGGCGGAGCAAGGCGCGGCGACGCTTTCGCTGATCGCGGACGCGTTCGCCGAATTGCGTGCCGCCGACCGGCTGCCCGCGCACGCCGCGCCGCTCGCGTGCGCGGAAGGCCTGTGGGCGAATCTGCATGGCATCGTCGCGCTGAAGCTGACCGGCGCGGCGCTGCCCGAGACGCCGGCCACGACGCTCGTCGAGTTGTCGCTCGACGCGTGGTTCGCGCCGGCCAACCGAACCGAACCTCGATTCATCTCAGCGAATCGACCCGACACTTCAACACGATGACCACCGAAGACATCCGTATCGACACCGCCAACGGCATCGGCTTCATTGCGCTCGATCGTCCGAAGGCACTCAACGCGTTGACCCCGCCGATGCTGCGCGCGATCAGCGAGGCTTTGCGCGCCTGGCGCCACGATCAGGCGATCCGCGCCGTCATCGTCTATAGCCCGCACGTGCGCGCGTTTTGCGCGGGCGGCGATATCCGCTTTCTGTACGAGTCCGCGCAGGCGGGCGACCGGGCGGCGATCGACGCGTTCTTCACCGACGAATACAAGCTCAATCACGCGATCTTCACGTTCCCGAAGCCGTATGTCGCGGTCGTGAACGGCGTCGTGATGGGCGGCGGCATGGGCATCTCGCAGGGCGCGCATCACACGGGCGGCCTGCGCGTCGTCACGCAATCGACGAAGATGGCGATGCCCGAGACGCGCATCGGTCTCTTTCCCGATGTCGGCGTGAGCTGGTTCCTCGCGCGCACGCCCGGGGCGATCGGCCGTTATCTCGCGGCGACGGGCGCGAGCCTTTCCGCCGCGGACGCGCTGTACGCCCGCATGGCGGACGCTTACCTCGACGACGGCGCGCTGCCGGGCCTCATCGAATCGCTCAGGCATCAGCGCTTTCTCGATGGCGTCGAGATCGTGCGCTTCGTGCAGAACGAAACGACGAAGTACAAGGTCGCGCCGATTCCCGAGAAGGGCGAACTGGCCGCCGCGCGCACGATGATCGACAAGCACTTCGCGGCGGGCAACGGCGCGTCGATCCTCGCGTCGCTCGAACGCGAGGCGGACATCGGCAACGACTGGGCGAAACGCACGGCCGCCGAGCTGCGCGAGCGCTCGCCGCTGTCCGTCGATGTAGCGTTGCAGCAGGTCGATCGCGCGAAATTCTCGACGATGGCCGAGACGCTGCGCCGCGATCTCGATCTGACGCGCACGATGTT
This sequence comes from Caballeronia sp. AZ7_KS35, assembly GCF_023631045.1. Lineage (NCBI taxonomy): Bacteria > Pseudomonadati > Pseudomonadota > Betaproteobacteria > Burkholderiales > Burkholderiaceae > Caballeronia > Caballeronia sp. AZ7_KS35. The sequence continues at coordinate 307,145 of NZ_JALQDV010000003.1, forward strand.
CGAGCGCGGCGATGTGCTGGAAGGCATCCGCGCGCGCATCGTGGACAAGGACAACGAGCCGCGCTGGAAGATCGCGCGCGCCGAGGATGTGAACGCCGCCGATGTCGATCGCATGTTCGAAAGCGCGTGGACGCCCGCGGCGCATCCGCTGCGGCTGTTGAAGGACTGACGCTGTGAAAAGCGGCCCGCGCGGGCCGCTTTCGTTTCCGGCGGCGGGTCAGTGCGGCTCGTGACCCGCCATGAACGCGCGCATGAAGACGAGCGCGCCCCAGCCCCAGATCGCATTGGCGATGAAGTTCGGCGCGAGACGCGGCAGCATGTTGCCGCTCGGCCAGATGCCGCGGGCCGGATCGATGACGAATACGCCGACGGCCGTCAGCACGATGCCGCCGAACACGAGCGCGCCGATCCAGGGCGCGCTGCGCTCGGGCGCGACCCGCAGCAGCCACGCCATCAGCACGCCGAAGATCGAACTCCACAGCGCATTCGCGATGAATTCCGGGATGCCGAGCGGAACAAACGGTGCGGTGGAAAAGCCGGCCGGATCGACGAGACCCGCTGCGTGCAACAGCGCCAGGGTCGATTCGCGAAAAAAGAGTGCGGCGAGAAAACCGGAAACGAACGGCAGAATGACTTTTTGCATTGGCTAGACCGCTTGGAGCATGAGCACGCGGTAGGCTCCGATTATCGTGACGAGCGCCATTATAGTGGCGTCGCGCGTGCTTCCAGCGCGGGTTCGGGGCCGTTGCGGGTTATTTCGCGATCGCGTCGCTCGCGGGGCTGTGATGCAGCATGCGATCGCTGTTCTGCGGCGGATTCGGGCGCTTCACCGGCATGTTGTCGGGATTGTCGGGGCGGGTGGCGCTCGCGGACGGCGCGCCGGGTGCGCCCGGCGGCTTGACCATTGAGGCACTCTCGTCGGGGCGCGCGGTCTGGGCTTGGGTCGCGAAGGTCGTGGCGAGGAGAAGGGCGGCTGTTGCGAGGTGATGTCGGGACATGATGAGTCTCCGCCAAGGGGAGACTTTCGATGTGCACGGCGCGTGCCCGAGGGGCGTCCGAATCAGAAGCCGCAAAGCAAAAAGCCCAGTCATTCGACTGGGCTTTTTGCATGAATTCTCGGTGGGGTGGCTGATGGGACTCGAACCCACGACGACAGGAATCACAATCCTGGACTCTACCAACTGAGCTACAGCCACCACTGTTACCGCGATCTCGACTGCTTCAAAACCGCTGCAGCAATCAAGAAGCGAGATTATACGAACAATGATTGCGCTTGCCTAGTCCCTTTTAGCATCTTTTTCCGACGGCCACGCATCATGCATCGAGCGCTTCCACCGCCTCGCGTAGGTGAGCCCGCGCTTCATCGAAAATCGTCAGATCGCCCTTCGCGAGACGGCGATTGTCGGACAGTACGCGACGCCATCCGCGCGCGCCGGCCACGCCGCGATACAGCCCGAGCGCATGCCGCGTCACCGCGCCGAGATACGTGCCGCGCGTCAGTTCGCCGCGTGCATAGTCGATGAGTCCCGCCTCGATTTCTTCGCGCGACGGAACCGGCGTATCCGCGCCGTAAAAGCGCGTGTCGACGCCGGCGAGCACGTACGGATTGTGATAAGCCTCGCGCCCGAGCATCACGCCGTCGACGTGCTTGAGATGCTCCTCGACTTCATCGAGCGTCTTGATGCCGCCGTTGATCGAAATCTCAAGTTGCGGAAAGTCGCGCTTCAACCGATACGCATATTCGTACTTGAGCGGCGGAATCTCGCGATTCTCCTTCGGGCTCAAGCCTTTGAGGATCGCGTTGCGCGCGTGCACGATGAACACTTCGCAGCCGGCATCGGCGATCGTGCCGACGAAATCGCGCACGAACTCATATTCCTCGACGGTGTCGACGCCGATGCGATGCTTGACCGTTACCGGAATCGACACCGCGTCGCGCATCGCTTTCACGCAATCCGCGACGAGCTGCGGCTCCTTCATCAGACAAGCGCCGAACGCGCCGCGCTGCACGCGCTCGGAAGGGCAGCCGCAATTCAGGTTGATCTCGTCGTAGCCCCATTGCTCGCCGAGCTTCGCGCTTTTCGCGAGATCGGCCGGCTCGCTGCCGCCGAGCTGCAGCGCAACGGGCGCTTCGGCGGGTGTGAACGCGAGATGCCGCGCGACATCGCCGTAGAGCAGCGCGCCCGTCGTCACCATCTCCGTGTAGAGCCACGTATGACGCGATACCAGCCGATGCAGGGACCGGCAATGGCGGTCGGTCCAATCCATCATAGGTGCGACGGAGACGCGGCGGGGACTGATCTTCGATACGGCTGACATGGGCGACGGCGGCCGCACCTTCATGCGAACCGCTTGAATTTCAAGGGGAATCCGCGATTTTACCGCAGCGCGGCAGTTTGTTCGCGCCGGCTGACCGTTTCGCCCGCGCAAACGTCAGCCGCCTTCGTCCAACAATGCTAGGATTTCGAGATCACCCCAACGACGGCATCGGAGGCAGACATGGCTACTTTGGCGATCGACGGTGTGCGCTGGGTCAACGACCGCGTGACCAGCGTGCGCTGGGGCAGTTTCGATCCGGCCACGAACGACTGGGCCGCGCCCACCACCATCGTGGATGTCCAGCAGGTCGTGGACGCCATCAAGAGCGGCAAGGAAGTCCGCACGCTCTTCAAGCTCGGCGGCCGCGCCTTCCTCGGCCCGAAAGTCAGCGCGCTGCCTTACACGAACGGACACATCGGCATCGAAGCGCGCGTGCAGGACGGTCAGATCGAGAAATCGCTCGAAGACTTGCCCGCCGTCTGACGATGCCGTTGATGCAGTCGAGCGCTCGCGGAGAAGCCCGTTGAACCGGCAACAGGCGCTCCGGTTCGAAACCGAATTCATGCCGCGCATCGTGGAACGTGTGACGCGCGTCGTCGATCACGGCGTGCGCGTCGACATCCTCGGCTACGAAAGCCCGGCCGTGCCGACGCGTCTGCATGTCAGCGCCGAACGTGCACCGCGACAGGGCGATGAACATCGGCGCGTTTATCCGTATCCGCTGAACGTATTTCTGACCTGGGACGACGACGAGATCGAACGGCTGATGGGCGCGGGCGGCGAGGCTCGATTCCTGCGTTATCTCGACGCCATCGGCGCGAAGCTCGACGCGTGGCAGGGCGCGCGCGAGGTCGATCTCGCGACGCGCTCGCAGGCGGAACCGTCGGTGCTCTTCGGCGGTCTCGATTTCGAAGCCTGAAGGCGGCCGGCTGCCGCCCGTTAGCGCCCGTTCAGCCGACGCATCGCATCGCCGGTCGATACGCGTCTCGCGCGGCCGGCAGGGCGCATCAACTTGAACGAGGAGGTCGGTATGGCATCGTCGAATGAAGGCGATCTGCGCGCATTCGTGCAGACCGCGGAGCAGGCGGGCGGTTTCGTCTGGGTCATCACGCTCGTCGATTTCGCGGCGCGCGAGGTCAAGCGCGCGCTGGTTTCCGAAGAGAATTTCTCCACCGCCGACGCCGCCCGCGACGCCGGCAACGATCGCCTGAAAGGCATGTCGAACGACCGCTGACGAAGCGTTCAGGCGCGCGGCCCGCTCACTTCGTCGCGATCACCATCGACTCCGCGCCGACGAGCGGTTCGACGCGCGCCGTCGCGAATCCCGCTTGCCGCATCCACGCGCAGCATTGCGCGCCGGTGTAGTCGAAGCCGCCGGGCGTTTCGATCAGCATGTTGAGGCTCATCAGAAGCCCGAAGGCATTCTGACGGCGCTCATCGTCGATGATCGCGTCGTACACGATCAACGCGCCGCCCGCCGGCAACGCCGCATGACACTTCGCGAGCAGTTCGAGCTTCTGCGGCAGATCCCAGTCGTGCAGGATGTGCCCCATCACGAGCACATCCGCCGCCGGGCACGGCTCCTTGAAGAAATCGCCGGGATAAAAGCGCAGCCGGTCTTGGAGTCCGTGCGCGGCGACGTACGCGTCGAAGACCGGACCCACCACCGGCAGATCGAAGCCGCCGCCCGTCAGATGCGGATGCGCAAGCGCCACCTGCACCGGCAACGCGCCCTGCGCCGCGCCGATATCGATGAACGTGCGGTACTCGCTCCACGGGAACTGTCGCGCGATCGCGTGCGCCGCGCCCATGCTGACGCCGCTCATCGCCTGAAGAAAGCCGCGCAGACGTGCCGGGTCGCTATAGAGCGTCTCGAAGACGTTGCCGCCGTGCTTCGATTCATTCTGCGGCAGGCCGGTGCGCAGCGCCTCCGTGAGCGAACCCCAGAACGGATAGAGGCGCGCGTTCGCCATTTCCAGCAATCCGCCGACATATGAAGGCTTGTTGCGATCGAGGAAGAAATCGGCGTCGTCGGCGTTCGCGTAGAAGCCGCCCTCGCGCGAGAGCAGGTTGAGCGCGACGAGCGTATCGAGGAAATCCAGCGCGCCGCGCGGATGCAGTGCCAGCGCCTGCACGAGATCGTCGGCCGTTCGCGGGCCGGTCGCCAGTTGCGTGAACACGCCGAGTTCGACCGCCGAAAGCAGCGTCTTCGACGCCCAGAACGCCATCCCCATTTGCAGCAGCCGCTCGGGATTGGGCTGTGCGCCGCGTTGCGCGTCTTGCATGATGCGCCTCCTGTCGGGAACGAACTGCGTAACTCTAGGAGGCGATCGCGTTCGCTTCAAGGCGCATCTGTGGGGCGCCTCACTCAGACAAAAAAACTCGTTCGACGATATCGAACGAGTGCGCCGACCGCGTCGTACGGAAAAGGGCGCACGCCCGACCATAATGCCTTCACACCCTGCAACGTTCACAAGGAGAACGTCATGAAACGCTTCGAAGGCAAGACAGTTCTGATCACTGGCGGCAACAGCGGCATCGGTCTCGCGGCAGCGCAGGCGTTTGCTGCGGAAGGCGCGCGCGTCGTCATCACCGGCCGCGATGAAAGCGCGCTCGCGACGGCACGCGAGTCGCTCGGCGCGAACGCCATCGCGATCCGCAACGTGGCGGGCACGGTAAGCGCTGCGCGCGAACTGGCGCAAGCATTGACCGATGCGAACATCCGGCTCGATGCGATCTTCGTGAACGCGGGCGTCGCCACCTTCGGGCCGTTCACGGACATCGACGAAAAAGCGTGGGACGAAACCTTCGCGATCAACGTGAAAGGACCGTACTTCCAGATCCAGTCGCTCGTGCCCTTGCTGAACGAAGGCGCGTCGATCGTGCTGAACGGTTCGATCAACGCGCATATCGGCATGCCGATGTCATCGGTCTATGCGTCGAGCAAGGCGGCGCTCGTGTCGCTCGCAAAGACGCTGTCGGCGGAATTGCTGCCGCGCGGCGCGCGCGTGAACGTCGTGAGTCCCGGTCCGGTCTCGACGCCGCTCCACGACAAGCTCGGCCTCATCGATGAAGCCGCCGCGCAGCTTCAAAGCCAAATTCCGCTCGGCCGCTTCGGCAAGTCGAGCGAAGTGGCGGCGACGGTGCTGCATTTGGCGTCGCCGGAATCGGGTTTCATCGTCGGCACGGAGATCATCATCGACGGCGGCATGAGCCAGCTTTGAGCCGATGGCCGAGTTGCACCCTCAACGCATCTGGGGCTGCAACTCGCCCCAGTTGACGAGAATCTGCTGGATGCTGCGCGCGTAGGCGTCGCGATGTTTCGGCGATTCGGAGTGATACGCGCCGATCGCGCGCCATGTGTTGCCGTGCTTCACCATCTTCTGCTTGAGCAGCCAGGCGGCGACGAACACGTTGACGCACGGATCGGCGAGCGCGCGATGCGGAATGCCCTGACGCGCGAGATCGGGAAAATGGATCGAGTTGATCTGCAGTTGGCCGATATCGATCGAGCCGTTGGCGTTGCGGTTGAGCGCGGCGGCGTCGCCTTTCGATTCGCGCCAGGCGACCGCGCGCAGCACAAGCGGATTGACGCCCTGATAGGCGCCGGCCTGTTCGAAGCAATCGTCGGCGTGAGCGGCGCGCGGCGCGAGCGACGCGGCGAGCAGCGCGCAGGCGGCCAGCGCCGCGCAAAACGGACGGAACATGGAACGTGGCTCCTTCGATTACGGCGCGAGCGCGATGTCGATGCGGCGCTCGACGTCTTTCATATACGTGCGCGACTCGTCCGACACCACGAGACGCGGCTCGGGTCCGTTGCATTTGCAATCGGCGACGCGGCGCGTTTTCTTCGCTTTCTTGCTCGCGGATTTGGCAGGCGCATCGTCTTCTTCGCCGCTGGAAGGCGGAAGCATTGCGAGCGTCGGCAGCGGCGGATAGACCTTCTGCGCGGCAGGTCCGAGCGCCGCGAGCGTTTGCACGGACGCGGGCGCGCTCACGTCGAACGGACCGGCGGCGGCGTGCATCGAAAACAGCGCAGTCGCGAGGATGAGAAATGGGCGCATCGCGTCAGCCTCCCTGCGTCGGCTTGATGGACACGCTGTACGGCTGGCGCGCGCCGGCGGTCAGGTTTTCGAGACTGAGCTTGACCGCATGTCGCGCGGGAATGCCTTTCCAGATCGCCTGATTGAGATAGGGAAAGTCCTGCGCGAGCGCGGTGACGAGAATGGTCGTCGGCTGCTTTTGGGCGGCTGCGAGCGCGCCCGCTTTGGCGAGGATCGCGGTGAGTTGCGGGTCGCGGGCGCCGAGCGCGTCAGCGGGAATCTCGAAGCGGATGATCTCGGCGGAAGCCGCCGGTTTTTCGATCTGAGCCGTATTGGCGGCCGGCATCGGCGCGCAGCCGGTCACGGCGAGCGCGACGGCGATGGCAAAAAGTGACGCTGCCCACTTCACTGGCATCTCCTGATTGGGTCATGGCGATATGCGAGTTGTCGGCGCGCACGGGCGCGACTTGATAGCCGCGCGCAAACGTTTCGCCAAATAGGAAGACTTGACTCAGAATTTGCCGATTCGGGGAATCGGATCGCGCGGACGTCGGTAATAGATGCCGCGACCTTGCCGTTGTGACGCTTCGATCAGATGCGCCACCACGCGCCGATGCTCGGCTCGGCATCGAGGGCGCGGAGAAAATCTTCGGCGAAGGCGTCGGCGGTGAGTTGCCGCTCGGGCGTGCCGTCGGGGAAATCGTGCGGATTCTTCAGGCCGCGCGCGTGGCGGAGGACGGCAACCGTTTCGGTCAGGGCGGAGAGGGCGTCGAGCGTGTGCGAGTTCATACCGCGGATTACGGCAGGCGCGGCGAAGCCTTGAGCCTTTCCGTCATAAAACCTTCACGCCTTCGGCTTGCGATGCCCGGAAACGAGCGCGCCGGCGTCCTTCGCGAGCCCGAACAGATCGACGACGCCGACGAGCCCCACGAACCCGACGATCAGAAACGCGACGCTGAAATCCTCCGGTCCGATGGAATGGGCATCGTGGCCGTGGATCCATTCGCCGATGCGCAGCGCGATTGCGCCGGCCGCCACGCCGATGCCCATCGTCATCTGGAAGAGCGTGCTCGATAGCGCCGACGCGCCGCTCATCTGCGCTTTCGGCACGTCGGCGAAGGAAAGCGTGTTGAGCGCCGTAAACTGCAGCGAACGCGACAGGCCGCTCGCGAACAGCACGGCGACGATCACGAACGTGGGCGTCGAGGGCGTCAGCAGGCTCATCGCGGCAAGCGAGAGCGCGGCGAGCACGCCGTTTACGATCAGCACCGGCCGGAAGCCGAACCGACGCATCACGGGCGTCGTGACGAGCTTCATCGACAGATTGCCCGCGAACACCGCGAGCGTGAGCAGGCCCGAATCGAACGCGTTCATGCCGAAGCCGACCTGGAACATCAGCGGCAGCAGGAACGGCGCGGCGCTGATCGCGATCCGAAAGAGCGAGCCGCCGCCCATCGCCACGGCAAAGGTCTTCACCTTCAGCGCCGACAGATCCACGACCGGATGCGCCGCGCGCCGCAGATGCCGCCACGACGCGATGCCCGCGACGACGCCTACCGCCACCAGCGCGCCGACGAAGCGCCAGTCCACGTCGCTGCGTCCGATCAGTTCCATCGCGTAGAGCAGCGTCGTGCACGCGATGCCGCACAGCGCGAAGCCCGGCAAGTCGAAGCGCCGCGTCGCGTCCTCGTGTTCGTTGCCGATGTAGCGCAGCGTCAGCAGCAAGCCGATCAGCCCGAGGGGCACGTTGAGATAGAAGATCCAGCGCCACGAAGAATACGTCGTGATGAAGCCGCCGAGCGGCGGGCCGATCACCGGCGCGACGAGACCCGGCCACGTGATGATCGCGATGGCGCGCATCAGGCCCTCCTTGGGCGTCGCGCGCAAGACGGCCAGGCGCCCGACGGGCACCATCATCGCGCCGCCGATGCCCTGCAACACGCGCGCGGCGGCGAACGCGGGCAAGGTCGAGGTCGTCGCGCACAGCACGGACGCGGCCGTGAACACCGCGATCGCGCTCGCGAACACGGTGCGCAGGCCGAAGCGGTCGGCGGCCCAGCCGGAAATCGGGATGAACACGGCGAGCGTCAGCAGATACGCCGTGATGCCGAGGCTCATGTCGGCGGGATGCACGTTGAACGAGCGCGCCATCTGCGGCAAGGCGGTGGCGATGATCGTGCCGTCGAGGTTCTCCATGAAGAAGGTCGCCGCGACGAGCATGACGATGAGCGACGAGCCTTTTGTCTCGCGATCGCGTGCTAACGGCATCGGTTGCGTGCTCCTGCCTGACGGGTTGGAAGCTTGCCATTCTAGCCGCGAGAGCAGAGCTTTCGCGCCTATGGTAGGTTTTGCGATTGCCGGAAAATCAGCCAGGCAGCCTGTCCGACAAAGCGCCTACGGTCTCCCCACAGCGCGCAAACAACTCGTCAACAAGAGGAATGAGCAATGAAGTTTCGGAAACTCGGCGATTCGGGTATCGACGTCAGCCTGATCGGGCTCGGCACCATGACCTGGGGCGAGCAGAACACCGAAAGCGAAGCGCACGAGCAGATCGATTACGCGCTCGCCCAAGGCGTGAATCTCATCGACGCCGCCGAGATGTATCCGGTGCCGCCGCGCCCCGAGACGCAGGGCCGCACGGAGGAATACATCGGTACGTGGCTCGCGAAGCATCCGGCGAAGCGCGCCGATATCGTCCTTGCGACGAAAATCGCCGGGCCCGCGCGCCAGCCGCACAATCCGCGGCATATCCGCGGCGCGGGCAACCAGTTCGATCGCAAGAACCTGAACGAAGCCATCGACGGCAGCCTGAAGCGCCTGCAAACGGATTACGTCGATCTGTATCAGCTGCATTGGCCCGACCGCAGCACGATGACGTTCGGCCGATCCAGCTATCCCTATATCGACGATGAATACACGGTGCCGATCGAGGAAACGCTCGCGGCGCTCGCCGATCTCGTGAAGGCGGGCAAGATCCGTCATGTGGGCGTGTCGAACGAAACGCCGTGGGGTGTCGCGCAATTCCTGCGCGCGGCCGAAAAGGCGGGGCTGCCGAAAATCGTCAGCATTCAGAATCCGTACAGCCTCGTGAATCGCACTTACGAGCTCGGACTGTCGGAGTTCACGCACAAGGAAGGCGTCGGGCTGCTCGCGTATTCGCCGCTCGCGTTCGGCTGGCTGTCGGGCAAGTACGAGGGCGGGGCGCGTCCGGCGGGCGCGCGCATCACGCTGTTCGAGCGTTTCCAGCGCTACAGCAAGCCGCAGGCGATCGCCGCGATCACGTCGTACGTCGAACTGGCGAAACGCCACGGACTCACGCCGACGCAACTCGCGCTCGCGTTCGTCAACACGCGCCCGTTCACGACGAGCACGCTGATCGGCGCGACGTCGATGCCGCAGTTGAAGGAGAACATCGGTAGCGTGAACATCGAACTGTCGGACGAAATCCTGGCCGAAATCGACGCGCTGCACGAGCGTCAGCCGAATCCGGCGCCCTGATTTCCTTCGCCGGCTCAAGCATTTGGCGAAGAATTGCATGTCTTTGCCGCGAATGTGTCAGCATTGACGTTCGCGTGACCGTCGTTTATCGCTCTGTAATACCGGCCTAATTTTTGGCCCGTACTCTGCCGTAACGCCGCCCGAATCCCGCACCCGAGGATTCGCGGCGCGCTCCCGTGTCATTCGCGGTGCGGTGCTTTTCGTAAGGCACTGCACTTGCTCGATGGTCCTGGTTGCCCGCTGCGGCGCCCCTCGCCACAGCGCGCTCTTCGCAAAGGAGTCGTCGCTCATGTCTCAAGCAACACCTCAGGCCAAAGATCTCGATCGCCTCACGATCGACACCATCCGCACGCTCTCGATGGACGCCGTGCAGAAGGCCAATTCCGGCCACCCCGGCACGCCGATGGCGCTCGCGCCGGTCGCGTTCCATCTGTGGCAGAACCATCTTCGTTACGATCCCGACGCGCCGCTATGGCCGAATCGCGACCGCTTCGTGCTGTCGGTCGGGCATGCGTCGATGCTGCTGTACTCGCTGTTGCATCTTGCCGGCGTGAAGGAGTTCGACGGCGACGGCAAGCCGACCGGCAAGCCCGCCGTCTCGATCGACGATATCAAGCAGTTCCGCCAGCTCGACAGCAAGACGCCGGGCCATCCGGAATACCGCATGACAACGGGCGTCGAGACGACGACCGGACCGCTCGGCCAGGGCCTCGGCAACAGCGTGGGCATGGCGATGGCCGCGCGCTGGAAGGAGAGCCGCTTCAACAAGGGCGACGACAAGCTCTTCGATTACCGCGTCTACGCACTGTGCGGCGACGGCGACATGATGGAAGGCGTGTCGCACGAAGCGGCGTCGCTCGCGGGGCATCTGCGGCTGTCGAATCTCATCTGGATCTACGACAGCAACACCATCACCATCGAAGGCCATACGGAGCTCGCCTACAGCGACGACGTGGAAGCGCGCTTTCACGGCTACAACTGGCACACGCTGCACGTCGACGACGCCAACGACGCGGACGCGCTCGAAGCGGCCATCAACAAGGCGAAGTCGCACACCGACAAGCCGACGCTGATCGTCGTGAAAAGCATCATCGGCTGGGGCGCGCCGAACAAGCAGAACACCGCGAGCGCCCACGGCGAGGCGCTCGGGGAGGAAGAGGTCAAGCTCGCGAAGAAGTTCTACGGCTGGCCGGAGGACAAGCAGTTCTACGTGCCCGACGGCGTCATGCAGCACTTCGCCGACGGCATGGGCGCGCGCGGCAAGAAGCTGCACGCCGAGTGGAAGCAGCGCTTCGACGCCTACGAGAAGGCCAATCCGGAACTCGCGAAAGAAGCGTGGCAGATGCTCGAAGGCGAGCTTCCCGACAACTGGGACGCGGACATCCCGACCTTCGAGGCGGACGCCAAGGGCCTCGCGACGCGCGATTCGTCCGGCAAGGTGCTGAATGCGATTGCGCCGCGCGTGCCTTGGCTGATCGGCGGCGCGGCAGACCTGTCACCATCGACGAAGACGAATCTGAAGTTCGAAGGCGCGGGCAGCTTCGAGCACGACAGCTACGGCGGACGCAATCTGCACTTCGGCATTCGCGAGCACGGCATGGGCGCGGTCTGCAACGGCCTCGCGCTGTCGGGCTTGCGTCCCTACGGATCGACGTTCCTGATTTTCAGCGACTACATGAAGCCGCCGATCCGCCTGTCCGCGATCATGGAAGTGCCGGTGATCTACGTGTTCACGCACGATTCGATCGGCGTCGGCGAAGACGGTCCGACGCATCAGCCGATCGAGCAGCTCGCCTCGCTGCGCGGCGTGCCGGGCCTGTGCACGCTGCGTCCCGCCGACGCGAACGAAGTCGCAGAAGCGTGGCGCGTCGCGCTGACGCATCCGAAGGAGCCGTCGTGCATCGTGCTGACGCGCCAGCCGCTGCCGACGTTCGACCGCAAGAAATACGCGTCCGCCGAAGGTGTGAAGCGCGGCGCCTACGTGCTCGCCGATACCGAAGGCGGCAAGAAGCCCGAGGTGCTGCTGCTCGCGACGGGCAGCGAAGTGTCGCTTTGCGTCGAGGCGTACGAGAAGCTGACAAGCGAAGGCGTCGCGGCGCGCGTCGTGTCGATGCCGTCTTGGGACATCTTCGAGAAGCAGGATCTCGCGTACAAGGAATCGGTGCTGCCGCCGGACGTGCATGCGCGCGTGTGCGTCGAGCAGGCGGCGACGCTCGGCTGGGACCGCTACGTCGGCCGCCTCGGATCGCAGATCGTCATGCACACGTTCGGCGCATCCGCGCCATTGAAGGCGCTGAAGACGAAGTTCGGCTTCACGCCCGAAGCGGTCTACGACGCCGCGAAGAAGCAGATCGAACGCGTGAAATCCAACGGGAAGGAGTGACCATCATGCAGATCGGCATCGTGGGACTGGGGCGCATGGGCGGCAACATCGGGCGGCGGCTCATGCGCGGCGGACATACGTGCGTCGTGTACGACCACAATCCGGAGGCCACCGAAGCGCTCGCGAGCGAAGGCGCGACGGGCGCGAAGGATCTCGGCGATCTCGTCGCGAAACTGACCGCGCCGCGCGTCGTCTGGCTGATGCTGCCGGCGGGGAAAATCACCGAAGACACGCTCAACGATCTGCACAAGATCCTCGGCGCGGACGACGTGATCATCGACGGCGGCAACAGCTTCTACAAGGACGATATCCGCCGCGCCGCGCAGTTGCGCGAGCAGGGCATCCATTACGTCGATGTCGGCACGTCGGGCGGCGTGTGGGGCCTGACGCGCGGCTACTGCATGATGATCGGCGGCGACGAGCCGGTCGTGCGCCGCATCGATCCGATTCTCGCGACGCTCGCGCCGGGACGCGGCGACATTCCCGCGACGCCGGGCCGCGAAGGACGCGATGCGCGCGTCGAGAACGGCTACATGCACTGCGGGCCGGTCGGGTCGGGGCATTTCGTCAAGATGGTGCACAACGGCATCGAATACGGACTGATGCAGGCCTATGCCGAAGGCTTTCACGTGCTCGAGCGCAAGGACTCGACGGAACTGCCGGAGAACGAGCGTTACTCGCTCGATCTCGCCGATATCGCGGAAGTGTGGCGTCGCGGCAGCGTGGTGTCGTCGTGGCTGCTCGATCTGACCGCGGGCGCGCTCGCGGGCGACGGCTCGCTCGACCGCTATTCCACCGAAGTCGCGGACAGCGGCGAAGGACGATGGACGATCGAAGCGGCAATCGAGGAAGCGGTGCCGGCGCAAGTGCTGTCGGCGGCGCTGTACACGCGGTTCCGTTCGCGCGATGCCGAATCGTTCCCGGAACGCATGTTGTCCGCGATGCGCTTCGGCTTCGGCGGGCATCACGAGTTTCCGGTGAAGTAGCGCGCTTTCCTTTTCGGCGATGTCAAAACGGCGATCGGCTTTCGAAGTCCATCGCCGTTTTTCATTTCATCATGCGCCGCCTGAAAAGCCACGCGCACAGGAAGAACGGCACGACCGCATACGCGCAGAGCACGAGCGCATGCAGCGCGAAGCCGTCGAACGGGCGGCCGAGCATCGCCGGACGGATCAGCTCCACCGCGTGATACAGCGGCAAGACCTGCGTGACGTGTTGCGCGATCGCGGGCAGTTGCGCGATGGGAAAGAAGACGCCGGAGAGCAGGAGCATCGGCGTGAGCGCGAGCGTCTGATAGAACATGAAGAAGTCGTAGCTCGGCGCGAGTGCGGTGACGACCATCGCCGTGCTGGCGAACGCGAGTCCTGTCAGCACGATGACCGGCAACGCGATCAGCATCGACGGAAAGCTCGCATAGCCGAGCGCGCCCGCGACGATCATGATCGCCACGCCCGACAGCACCGACTTGCTCGCGGCCCAGACGATCTCGCCAAGCACGATATCGCCGAGCGTGAGCGGCGTGTGCATGATCGCTTCCCAGGTGCGCTGAACGTGCATGCGCGAGAAGCCGGAGTACATCGATTCGAAGCTCGCGGACATCATCACGCTCGACGCCGCCGTGCCCGCCGCGAGGAACGCGATATACGACACGCCGTCGACGTGCCCGACCATCAGGCCCAGACCGAGGCCGAGGCCGAAGAGGTAGATCATCGGATCGGCGAGATTGCCGATCATCGAGGCGATCGCGAGTTTCTTCCAGACGAGATAGTTGCGCCGCCACACGGACATCCAGTGCGTGGCGTTCGCGGGCAACGCGCTGGAAAGCGGCGTGAGGTTTTGTGCGCGCTTCGGCTCGCGCTGTTTGTCGATGCGGGATCGTTCGAGCGTATCCATTGGCTCAGTCCACCATCTCACGTCCGGTGAGACGCAGGAAAACATCTTCGAGATTCGCCGGACGATGCAGATAGCGCACGTCCGCGCGGCCCTTCACGCGCGCATGCACGGGCTGCGGATCGTCGACGTAGCAAAAGAGCGTCTCGCCGCTCACTTCCATGCGCGCGACGAGCGGCGCAAGCTCGGCGGCGAGCGCTTGCGGATCGGGTCCGTAGATTTCGATCACGTCCGAGCCGATCACCGATTCGATCAGCTCGCGCGGCCGTCCTTCGGCGATCTTGCGGCCCTCCTCGATCACGCACAGGCGATCGCAGAGACGCTCGGCTTCTTCCATGAAATGCGTCGTCAGCAGGATGGTCTTGCCGCGCGCAAGCAGCGAGCGCAGACGCTCCCAGATCAGATGCCGCGCTTGCGGATCGAGCCCGGTGGTCGGTTCGTCCATCACGAGCACATCGGGATCGTTGACGAGCGCGCGCGCGAGCGTGAGACGCCGCTTCATGCCGCCCGACAACTCGCCGACGCGCGCATCGGCCTTGCTCTCCAGCCGCGCGAACTCCAGGAGCGACGGTACGAGCGCATCCATGCGCGCGCCCGTCAGGCCGAAGTAGCGGCCGAACACCGTCAGATTTTCGCGGACAGTGAAATCGGGATCGAGATTGTCGAACTGCGGCACGACGCCCACGCGCTCGCGGGCGAATCGGGCGCGCGCGGGCACCGGCTCGCCGACGAGACGGATCGCGCCGCTATCGGGCGAAGTGATGCCGAGCAGCATCTTGAGCGTCGTCGTCTTGCCCGCGCCGTTCGGTCCGAGCAGTCCGAAGCATTCGCCGGGCCGCACATCGAACGACAGGCCGTCGACGACCGTGCGCTCGCCGTAGTGCTTCCTTACTTCGCTGAATTCGATGGCGGGTGCGCGGTTTCCATCGGCGTCGCGTGTAGCGCTTTGTTGCAAAGTTTGATCAGTCATGCATCTGTGCGCAGGGAAAGCCGGATGAGGGAAATCCAGCGGGCTAGTGTAATCCATTGCACCAAGGCGGCGCTTGGCGTGCAACCGCATGCTGCGCGCGCGTGTCAAACCCGTGCGGGGCGCGTCGAACCGGTTCCGGCCGAAAGTGCCAGAGGCTTGTCCGTCGACGTTTTTGTGGTTCTGGCACGGTGCGAGCTAGCGTGTTCGCGCCGGTAAGCGTTTTCCAGCGTTGTCTCCCATGGGACGACCCACGATGATGAATCAACGCCGCGGGCAAGTCGCGCTCAACGGCACGTTGGCCAGGGAGGTCAAGATGGAGAGCTACCGAAAAATCCTGCTGTGCTACGACGGCTCCAGAGAAGGCCGCAAGGCACTGCGTCAGGGCGCCAATCTCGCGCTCGACCTGAATGCGGAGACGCATGTGCTCGCGGTGGTGGATATGCGCTCGAGCATCGCGCAGAGCGCCGGACTGCTAACCGACATGGCCTGCGGACGCTTCGAAGAGGCCGCGCGCGACATCCTGCAAGAGGGCGTCGAATGGCTGCGCGAGCGTGGCCTTCAGGCACAGGGACATTTCGCGTTCGGCCATCCGATCGACGAAATCGCGGCGCTCGCCGACAGCCTTCAGGTCGATCTCGTCGTCGTCGGGCATCGCTGCCGCAGCGGCCTCGCGCGCTGGTGGATGGGCGCGGGCAACACGCCGCTGCTGGATCGCGTGAAGTGCAGCATCCTGGTTGCCGTCTGTCAGGCCGGTGAATCGGCCGAAGCGGAAGACGAAGCGGCGTACGCGGCGAAGCCCGTCAAGGCCGAAGCCGGGGCGTGATGCGGTGCGAAGCGTGAACCGCGACGCTTGACGCGTCAACCGTTGAGATCGACCGCGACGAGCTTCCACGACACGAGCCCGTTGCGGTGGAAGATCGCGGAGTATCGCGCATCGCCGGCGCCGTGTTGATACGTGACGACGAACGTGTTCAGGCTTCGATAACCCGCCGTCGTCTGCGGTGGCTCTTTCGGCGGCTGCCGTGCGGTCGTGACGCCGGACGCGGGCCCATTCCCCGCATTCGCTGGTGCGCCGTCGCCAGCTTGCGGCGGACGCTCGCCCGGATCGCCGCGCGGCGGGATGCCGTTCAGAATCGCCGCGACGCCGTCCGGTGTGGCATACGAATCCACCAGCGGACCGACGAGCGCCGCGCCGATCATCGCACCGATGATCGCAAGCGGATTCCCGCTCTTTTGAATATCCACGCGACGCGTGAGCAGCGCCGCGATCTGGTCCTTGAGGCTCGCGCGCAACGCCGGAAAATCGACGTATTCGTTGACGGTTTGCGCATCGCGGGCATCGGCCGCGCGCTTCACGCGATCGAGTGCGATGTAAGGCGATGCGTAAACGAAACCGAGCGCCGCGACGATAACCAGGACGACGAGCGTAACGACAATAGAACGGGTAGTGCGGGACATGCTTGGGCCGAGCCTCTTGCAAAACGTGAATTACGGATTGACCGCGCGGGCGTCGGTTAAATCCCGTGAATTCACGTCGTGCGTGCGATGGCGTTCCATTCAGGCGAGGATTCCGCCGGCCAGCCCGGCATTTTCCTCGGCGATGCAGCGGTCGATCATGCGCGAAACCTCGTCGATCTTGCCCACCAGAATCACGCGCGATTGCCCGCGATACACGCGCACTGGCGCGCGCTGCTCGGCCTCGGCGTGCACCGTGCTGTTGAGGGAAACGCGAGCGAAGGCCGGCTGACGGGACGGCAACGCGGGCATTTCGTTGAAGAGATCGGGCGTGGCTTCGGCGCGCGGCATGCCGCAGGCGATCAGCGTGCGCAGATGGCGCAGGCGGCCGAATTGACGGAAGGGCAGCAGACGGGCAAAACGTTCCATGATGACTCTCCAGACGATAGGACGCACCGCGGCGCACCGCGCGCGGTGGCCGTCATGCTTGTTGTGTTGTGAGACGCCTGAATCAGGTGTCGAAAGCGGTTGGTGAGGCTATCTTGCGATGTCAATGAGACATTTCGTGTCTCGGTGCGAAAGTAATGTGCTTCGACTTTCGTGCCTTGCCCGTTCGCGGGCCAACATCAGAACTCGCCGGAGCGGATCAGCCCGACGGCAATGCCTTCAAGCGCGAAATCGCCGCTGCCGGCGCGCACGAAGATGTTTTCATACTCGGGGTTTTCGGCGATGAGTTCGACGCCGTCCGCGCGCCGTTTCCAGCGCTTGACCGTGACGTCGTCGCCAAGACGCGCGACGACGATCTGTCCGTCTTTCGCTTCGTTGCGCTTTTGCACGGCGAGAAGATCGCCGTCGAGAATGCCTGCGTCGCGCATCGAGAGGCCGCGCACCTTCAACAGATAGTCCGGCTTGCTGGAGAAGAGCGCGGGGTCGCACGCATAGTGCTGCGAGATGTGCTCCTGCGCGAGGATAGGACTCCCCGCCGCGACCCGGCCGACGAGCGGCAGAGACAATTGCATGATGCTCTGATGCGGCAGCGTGAACTGATGCGGCAGCTCCTCGGACCGATCGATGCGAGATGCATCGCCGAGCAGCCGGATGCCGCGCGACGAACCCGCCGCCAGCTCGATGACGCCCTTGCGGGCCAGCGCCCTGAGGTGCTCCTCGGCGGAATTGGCCGAACTGAAGCCGAGCTCCGCCGCGATCTCGGCGCGCGTGGGCGGAAAGCCCGTGCGGTCGATCGCGCGCTGGATGAGTTCGAACACCTGCTGCTGCCGCGCGGTAAGTTTTGATGTTTTGGTCACTGGCTCGAGCCCCTGATGCACTGTATGAATGGACAGGTGACTGTATTTTTATACAGTATTTGGCGCTTTTCAAGCTTTACTTTAAGTTCGCGGCCACGAAGCCTCCGCACCGTCGGATCGCGCCCGCCGGCGCTTCTTCCATCCAGGAATATCGTTCTTAGCAGTTTTACGTATAAAAAAGTGAATAACGATTATTTTCAATCATATAGAGGCCTCGTTAGACTGATTCCGTCAATTCGATAAGACGGAGAACGGGGAATGCAAAGCATCAACACGGGATTGCGACGGCTTCTTGCTGCGGCGACGCTTGGCGCGGCGGGTTTGATCGTGACGGCGCCGGCGCAGGCGGATACGTCGTTTCTGAACGTTTCCTACGACCCGACCCGCGAGCTGTATCAGGACTTCAATCAGGCTTTCGCGAAAAAATGGAAGGCGGAGACGGGCGAGACCGTAACCTTCAAGCAGTCGCATGGCGGCTCGGGCGGCCAGGCGCGCGCGGTCATCGACGGACTGCAGGCGGACGTCGTTACGCTCGCGCTCGCTTATGACATCGACGCGCTCGCGGGCAAGGGACTCGTCGGCGCGGACTGGCAGAAGCGCCTGCCGGACAACGCATCGCCGTACACGTCGACGATCGTGTTTCTCGTGCGCAAGGGCAATCCGAAGCACATCAAGGACTGGGACGATCTGACGAAGCCGGGCGTGTCGATCGTCACGCCGAATCCGAAGACATCGGGCGGCGCGCGCTGGAACTACCTCGCGGCGTGGGCGTACGCGCAGCACAAGCCGGGCGGCAACGAGCAGACCGCCAAGGAGTTCGTGACGAAGCTCTACAAGAACGCCGGCGTGCTGGATTCCGGCGCCCGCGGCGCGACGACGAGCTTCGTGCAGCGCGGTCAGGGCGACGTGCTCATCGCGTGGGAAAACGAGGCGTTCCTGTCCCTGAAGGAATTCGGTCCGGACAAGTTCGAGATCGTCGTGCCGTCGGTGAGCATTCTGGCGGAGCCGCCGGTCGCGGTGGTCGACAAGGTCGTCGACAAACACGGCACGCGCAAGCTCGCCGAAGCGTATCTCAAGTATCTCTATAGCGACGAAGGGCAGCAGATCGCCGCGCGCAATTTCTATCGGCCGCGTTCGGACAAGGTGCCCGCCGATCTGACGAAGCAGTTTCCGAAGCTGAAGCTCTATACCATCGACGACACCTTCGGCGGCTGGACCAAGGCGCAGAAGACGCATTTCGCGGATGGCGGCGTGTTCGATTCGATCTATCAGCCGCAATAAGCGTCAACCGGCGACGCGGCGCGTTCAAGACGCCGCGCGCCCGAAGCAGCAACGCGCGCCCACCCCGCGCGCAAAAAGGATGATTCAAGGATGACGACTCTCACATTCAGGAAACCGAGCGCGCTACCCGGTTTCGGCCTGACACTCGGCATCACGGTGGCTTATCTGAGCCTCGTGGTGCTGATTCCGCTTGCCGCCACCTTCGCTAAGACGGCGACGCTCGACTGGGCGCAGTTCGTGCGCGCGGTGACGTCGCCGCGCGTGCTCGCATCGTATCGGCTGACGTTCGGCGCGGCGCTCGGCGGCGCGCTCATCAACGCGGTGTTCGGTTTTCTCGTCGCGTGGGTGCTCGTGCGCTACACGTTCCCGTTCAAGCGCATCGTCGATGCGATGGTCGACCTGCCGTTCGCGCTGCCGACGTCGGTCGCCGGCATTTCGCTCGCCGCGGTCTACGCGGGCAATGGCTGGATCGGGCAATATCTCGCGCCGCTCGGCATCAAGGTCGCGTTCACGCCGCTCGGCGTGCTCGTCGCGCTGACGTTCATCGGCCTGCCGTTCGTCGTGCGTACCGTGCAGCCCGTGCTCGAAGACTTCGAGCGCGAGCAGGAAGAAGCCGCCGCGTGCCTCGGCGCGACGCGCTGGCTCACGTTCCGGCGCGTCGTGCTGCCGTCGCTCTTTCCGGCGCTGCTGACGGGCTTCGCACTCGCGTTCGCGCGCGCGTTGGGCGAATACGGCTCGGTGATTTTCATCGCGGGCAACGTGCCGATGAAGTCGGAGATCACGTCGCTGCTCATCATCACGAAGCTCGAACAGTACGACTATGCCGGCGCGACCGCGCTCGCCGTCGTGATGCTGTGCGTGTCGTTCCTGATGCTTCTGTTGATCAACACGCTGCAATGGTGGCTGCAGCGCCGCACGAGCAAGACGGGCGCGGCGCCGGTCAACGTCTCCCTGGCAGCGGGAGAAACGGCATGAGCAAGGTGCTTCCATTGCAGACGACGACACAGCGCGACGCGCACGGCCTCAATCCCGTCACCGAGCCGCGCGCCGTGCGATGGCTCCTGACCGGTATCGCACTCGCGTTTCTCGCGTTCTTTCTCGTCGTGCCGCTCGTCGCGGTGTTCGTGCAGGCGTTCGCCAAGGGCATCGACTATTACTTCGAGTCGCTGAAGGATCCCGACGCGTGGTCCGCGATCAAGCTCACGCTGATCACCGCCGCGATCGCCGTGCCGCTGAATGTCGTCTTCGGACTGGCGGCGTCGTGGGCGATCGCGAAGTTCGAGTTTCGCGGCAAGGCGCTCCTGACGACGCTCATCGACTTGCCGTTCTCGGTGTCGCCGGTCATCTCGGGTCTCGTCTACGTGCTGATGTTCGGCGCGCAAGGATGGTTCGGCCCGTGGCTCGCCGCGCACGACGTGCAGATCATCTTCGCGGTGCCCGGCATCGTGCTCGCGACGATCTTCGTCACGTTTCCGTTCGTCGCGCGCGAACTGATTCCGCTGATGCAGGCGCAAGGCAACGACGAAGAGGAAGCGGCGCACGTGCTCGGCGCCTCGGGATGGCAGATCTTCCGGCGCGTGACGTTGCCCAACGTGAAGTGGGGCCTGCTCTACGGCGTGATTCTCTGCAACGCGCGCGCGATGGGCGAGTTCGGCGCGGTGTCGGTGGTGTCCGGGCACATCCGCGGGCAGACGGACACGATGCCGCTGCACGTCGAAATTCTCTACAACGAATACAACTTCTCGGCTGCGTTCGCGGTGGCGTCGCTGCTGGCGCTGCTCGCGCTCGTGACGCTCGCGCTGAAACTTCTCGCGGAGCGCCGCATGACGCAAGCATTGACCGCCGCAAAAGCCACCGCACAGAATTGAGAGGCCGATAAACATCATGAGCATCATCGTTCGCAATCTGCAAAAACGCTTCGGCGATTTCACCGCGCTCGACAACGTGTCGCTCGACTTTCCGGCGGGCGAACTCGTCGCGCTGCTCGGGCCTTCGGGCTGCGGCAAGACCACGCTCTTGCGCGTGATCGCGGGCCTCGAATTCGCCGATGCGGGACAGGTCGTGCTGCACGGCGAAGACGTCGCGGCGGTCGGCGCGCGCGAGCGTCAGGTCGGCTTCGTGTTCCAGCATTACGCGCTGTTCCGGCACATGACCGTGTTCGAGAACGTCGCGTTCGGCTTGCGCGTGAAGCCGCGCCGCGAGCGTCCGAGCGAAGCGAAGATTCGCGAGAAAGTGCATGAGCTGCTGAAGCTCGTGCAACTCGACTGGCTCGCGGAGCGTTTTCCGTCGGAACTGTCAGGCGGACAGCGGCAGCGTATTGCGCTGGCGCGGGCGCTTGCCGTCGAGCCGAAAGTGCTGCTGCTCGACGAGCCGTTCGGCGCGCTCGACGCCAAAGTGCGCAAGGAACTGCGCAGCTGGCTGCGCCGGCTGCACGACGATCTGCATATCTCGACGCTCTTCGTCACGCACGACCAGGAAGAGGCGCTCGAAGTGGCGGATCGCATCGTCGTGATGAATCATGGCCGCGTGGAGCAGGTGGGCAGTCCGCAAGACGTGTACGATCATCCGCAGACTTCCTTCGTCTACGAGTTTCTCGGCGCCGCGAACCGGCTGCAGGGCGAAGTGAACGCGAACGGCTTCATCGCCGATGGCGCCGCGAGCCCGATCGCGGCTCAGGCGCATTTCAGCGGGCGGGCGCTCGCGTACGTGCGTCCGCATGATCTCGCGCTGTATCCCGCCGACGGCACGCATCGCGACGGCATCGTGGTGGGCGTGCGGCGCGTCGTGACGCTGGGCGGCTCGGTGCGCGTCGAGCTCGAAGGCAACGCGGGCGGCGTGATCGAGGCAGAACTGGATCGCGAGGCGTGGCGCGCGCTCAGGCTCGATATCGGCGATGGCGTGACCGCCGTTCCACGCGCGTTGCGAGTGTTTCCCGCGCAGTGACATCATAAAAATCAAAGAGGCTGACATGAACTTCCAGCAGTTGCGCTTCGTGCGCGAGGCCGTGCGTCAGAACATGAATCTGACGGAGGTCGCCAACGTCCTTTACACGTCGCAGTCGGGCGTGTCGAAGCAGATCAAGGATCTCGAGGACGAACTCGGCGTCGATATCTTCATCCGCCGCGGCAAGCGTCTGACGGGACTGACCGAGCCGGGCAAGGAAGTGCATCAGCTGATCGAGCGCATGCTGCTCGATGCCGAGAATCTGCGGCGCGTCGCGCGCCAGTTCGCGGATCAGGACAACGGCCATCTCGTCGTCGCGACGACGCACACGCAGGCGCGTTACGCGTTGCCGAAGGTCATCCGCCAGTTCACCGAGGTGTTTCCGAAGGTGCATCTCGCGCTGCGTCAGGGCAGCCCGCAGCAGATCGCGCAGATGATCATCAACGGCGAAGCGGATATCGGCATCTCGACCGAAGCGCTCGACCGTTATCCGGACATCGTCACGTTTGCCTGCTATTCGTGGCATCACACGGTCGTTGTGCCGAAGGATCATCCGCTCGTCGGGCGCGAGAACATCACGCTCGAGCAGATCGCCGAATATCCGATCGTCACGTACGACAACGATTTCACCGGGCGTTCGCACGTCGATCAGGCGTTCGCGAGCGCGGGCGCGATGCCCGATATCGTGCTGACCGCAATCGATGCCGACGTCATCAAGACGTATGTCGAACTGGGCATGGGCATTGGCATCGTCGCGGCGATGGCGTATGACGCGAAGCGCGACACCGAGCTCGTCGCGCTCGATACGCAGCATCTGTTCGAGGCGAGCACGACGCGTGTCGGCTTGCGAAAGGGCGCGTTCTTGCGCGCGTATGCGTATCGGCTGATCGAAATGTTCGCGCCGCAACTCGATGAAGCGCAGATCGCCGCGCAGCTTCGCGAAGCCGCTTAGAGTCGTGCCGGCTGTTTTACAATCGCCGGCATGAATACTTCCTCGCTTCCTCGTGTCGCCGTGCTTGCCACGGGCGGCACGATTGCCGGTCAGGCCGGCGATTCCTCCAAGACCGCGGGCTACAAGGCGGGCGTCGTCGGCGTCGACAAGCTGCTCGATGCCGTGCCCGCGCTCGGCTCGGTTGCGCGAATCCGCGCGGAACAGATCGCGAGCATCGACAGCAAGGACATGAGCGCCGCGCTGTGGACGCAACTCGCGCGGCGTATCGATGAGCTGCTTGCGCAGGACGATATCCATGGCGTCGTCGTCACGCACGGCACCGATACGCTCGAAGAAACCGCGTATCTGCTGCATCTCACGGTGAAGAGCGCGAAGCCCGTCGTGCTGACGGCGGCGATGCGCCCATCGACCGCGCTTTCCGCCGATGGCCCGTTGAATTTGCTCAATGCGGTGACGGTCGCGGCGTCGAAGGATGCCGCGGGCAAGGGCGTGCTCGTCGCTTTCAACAATCAGATTCACAGCGCGCGCGATGTCACCAAGACGAGCACTTATGCCGTCGATGCGTTTCGCTCGCCTGAGACCGGTGTGCTCGGGTTCGTGCAGGACGGACGCGTCGAGTTTCAGCGGACGGTCGCGCGGGCGCATACCGTCGCGAGCGAGTTCGCTGTCGCCGATCGATGGCCGATGGTCGAGATCGTCGCGAGCTACGCGGATGTGTCTCGTGTGACGGTCGATGCGCTTGTTGCTGCGGGCGTGAGGGGTATCGTCGTCGCGGGCACGGGCAACGGCTCGATGCATGCGGTGCTCACGCAGGCGCTCGCTGATGCGGTGAAGCAGGGCGTTGCCGTGGTGCGCGCTTCGCGCGTGGGTTCGGGACATGTGATGCGCAACGGCGCCGCTAACGATGATGCGCTCGGGACGGTCAGCGCGGGGACGCTGAATCCTTATAAGGCGCGGGTGCTGCTTATGCTTGCAGTGGCTTCGAATGTGCAGGACGTGCAGCGCGTTTTTGATGTTTATTGAGGTGTTTGGGGTGTTGGGCGGGCGGGCCGCCGGTTGGTCGGGCGGTCGGTCGTGGAATCCTGTATTCGTGTCGGTCTATTAGCGTTGCCCCTGTGCGGGGCGGCACCTACTTTCTTTGCTGCTGCAAAGAAAGTAGGCAAAGAAAGCAGCTTTTCAGGCCCGCGGTCACACGCAATTTGGGTAGTTCTCTCGTCCTCGATGGCACTCGCCTAAAGAGTGCCCTCATAGGCCCAACCGAGCTTGGATCGCGCACGGTCCGCCGCCCGAAAACGCTGAGGACACTGGTTCAGCACGAAACAGCTTCGGCACAGCGCTACGCGCTGCCGCCGGGTATGCAAGGGAAACCAAAGGGCGGCGATTGCAGTGAGATGGAGACGTTAGTAGAGAAGCACGCGCATTCCCGATTGACCGGTCGGCCGCGAAGCGGGCTGGAGCTATTTGGTGCTGAACCAGTTTGGTGTGCGGTGCGATGTGGCAGACCGTGCGCGAGCCAAGCCCGATTAGGTGTTTGAGGGCACTCTTTAGGCAGCCCACGATGGACGAGAGGACTACCCAAATTGCGTGTGACCGCGGGCGTATCAGGAGCTGCTTTCTTTGCTTACTTTCTTTGCAGCAGCAAAGAAAGTGAGTGCCGCCCCGCACAGGGGCAACGCTAATAGACCGACACGATCACAGGATTGCCGAGAAGCGCAGGCAAACCAAGATCCACCTCAGCAGAAAGCAAAAACGCGAACCGAAGTCCGCGTTCTCGAGTAGAGCAGAGACAATCAGTTAACAGCAGGAATCCGCAACACTTGCCCCGGATAGATCTTATCCGGACTCTTCAACATCGGCTTATTCGCTTCGAAGATCACATCGTTCTTGGACCCATTGCCGTAATACTTCTCGGCGATCTTCCAGAGATTGTCCCCCGACACGACGGTGTAATACTGCGATTCAGGCTCGCTACTCGGCACGGTCAGCTTATCGTCGACCTTATCGACATGCTGCACATTGCCCGCGGCCACGAGAATCTTTTCCTTCGTGGCCTGATCCGGCGCCTGACCCGAAACGGTCACCGTATGCGAAGCGCCGTCGTATTTCACATCGAGATTGTCCGCATTGAGACCCTGCGAACGAATGTACGTCGCGATGGCTTCGCCTGCCTTCTGATTTAGCGCGGCGACATCCACGGGTGCCGCAGCGGGCGCCGCCTGCGCGCTCGGCGTGGCTGCGCCGAAGAGTTTCTCGCCTGCTTCCTTGATAAAGCTGAGGATTCCCATTGTTCACTCCTTGGTTGACGGTGGTGTTACGGCCCGCGAAGTCTAGGCAGATTAGTCGCGATGACCACCGGATAGTTCTGAGTTTCAACAAAAGGATTTGTAGCACCGCCTATGCATCGGCGTTAGGACGCAGTTTGCAACAATCCGACGCGGACACCCGACGACAAACCGTCTGACCGACCAAGGCTTACCCGGCGCACCGCCGGGTGCCGCTTCTCGGACCCCACTTTGCCGCCCTCAGCCCAGAGCGGCATTTGTCCCGCGTGCCCATACGCGGGACGCCCCACGGTTCAGGTGACGCGAATCACGCAGCGGCTTTGGCCTGCTGCGGCTCGTCGGCCACCTGGAAGTTCGACATGATTTCGAGCGCACGCACAAGCGCCGAGTGATCCCACGCCTTGCCGCCGTTCGCCGCGCATACGCTGAAAAGCTGCTGCGCACTCGCGGTGTGGGGCAGGGCGAGGCCCATCTTGCGCGCGCCGTCGAGCGCAAGATTTAGGTCCTTCTGATGCAGTTCGATACGGAAGCCCGGATTGAACGTGCGCTTCGTCATGCGCTCGCCGTGCACTTCGAGAATGCGCGACGACGCGAAGCCGCCCATCAGCGCTTTACGCACGCGCTCCGGGTCGGCGCCCGAGCGTGCCGCGAAGAGCAGCGCCTCGCCGACCGCCTCGATGTTCAGCGCGACGATGATCTGATTCGCGACCTTGCAAGTCTGACCCGCGCCGTTGTCGCCAATGAGCGAAATGTTCTTGCCCATCAGTTCGAACAGCGGCTTCGCGATATTGAACGACTTCTCCGGGCCGCCGACCATGATCGTGAGCGTCGCTTCGCGTGCGCCGACTTCGCCGCCGGACACCGGCGCGTCGAGATAGTCGCAGCCGAGCGCGTTGATCTTCTTCGCGAACTCCTGCGTTTCGAGCGGGGCGATCGAGCTCATGTCGATCACGAGCTTGCCCTTCGTGAGACCCTTCGCGACGCCGTCATCGGCGAACAGCACGGCGGCGACATCGGGCGTGTCGGGCACCATCGTGATGACGATTTCGCTCGCCTGTGCGACTTCGGTCGAGTCCGCGACGACCTGCGTCTGCGCGCGGATATCGTCCGGCACCGGAAACTTGCCGTTCACGACGAGCTTGTGGCCGCCCTTGATGAGATTGCGCGCCATGTGCGCGCCCATGATGCCGAGGCCGATGAAACCGATCGTTGCCATACTTCTAGCTCCTCCTATGTGTCTGGTTTAAGCGGTCGCGTGCTGCTTCACGCCGCCGATGTTCTGCAGCCAGCCGAGGCCCGCTTCCGTGCCGTTGAGCGGCTTGTACTCGCAGCCGATCCAGCCTTGATAGCCGATCTCGTCGAGCAGCCCGAACAGGAACGGGTAGTTGATCTCGCCCGTGCCGGGTTCGTTGCGGCCGGGGTTATCGGCGAGCTGGATATGCGCGATCTTCGGCAGGTTCTTCCTGATCGTCGCGGCGAGTTCGCCTTCCATCCGCTGCATGTGATAAATGTCGTACTGCAAGAACAGATTGTCCGAGCCGACGGCCTGGATCACGTCCAGTCCTTCCTTCGAGCGATTCAGCGCGAAGCCCGGAATGTCGTACGCGTTGCACGGCTCGACGAGCAAGCGGATGCCTTCCTTCTTCAGCGCTTCCGCTGCGAAGCGCAAGTTTTCGACGATGGTCGCGCGCGCCTGATCCGCCGATACGCCCGCCGTCGGAATCCCGACGAGACAGTTCAGTTGCGGCACGTTCAGCGCCTTCGCGTATTCGATCGCGCGCGGCACGCCGTCGCGGAATTCCGCGACACGATCCGGCAGACACGCGATGCCGCGCTCGCCCGCTTCCCAGTTGCCGGCAGGCAGGTTGTGCAGCACGATCTGCAGGTCGTTGTCCTTCAGGCGCGTCTGGATGTCGCTGATCGAGAAGGCATAGGGGAACAGGAACTCGACCGCCTTGAAACCCGCGTTCGCGGCCGCGGCGAAGCGGTCGAGAAACGGGACTTCGTTGAACAGCATGGTCAAATTCGCGGCAAATTTCGGCATTGTTCTTTCCTGATGGTCGGTCAGTGGATGCACGCCGCGCGTTCCTGCATGAACGCGCGGCGGCGATGCTTTAGTCGAGCGGCGTAACGGCGGTCGGTGCATCTGCCTTCGTTTCGGCGAGCTCTTCGAACTCGTTGATCGCGTCGATCTCGGTGCCCATCGCGATGTTGGTCACGCGTTCGAGAATCATCTCGACGACGACCGGCACCTGATGCTCCACCGCCAACGCTTGCGCCTGCTTCAGCGCGCCCGCGATGTCTTCCGGCTTGAACACGCGCAGCGCCTTGCAGCCGAGACCCTCGGCGACCGCGACGTGATCGACCCCATAGCCTTCGAGCTCAGGTGCGTTGATGTTGTCGAACGCGAGCTGCACGCAGTAGTCCATGTCGAAGCCGCGCTGCGCCTGACGGATCAGGCCGAGATACGAGTTGTTCACGACGACGTGCACGTACGGCAGCTTGAATTGCGCGCCGACGGCGAGCTCTTCGATCATGAACTGGAAATCGTAGTCGCCCGAGAGCGCGACGATCTTGCGTTGCGGGTCCGCGGCACGCACGCCGAGCGCGGCCGGGATCGTCCAGCCGAGCGGGCCGGCCTGGCCGCAGTTGATCCAGTTGCGCGCCTTGAACACGTGCAGGAACTGCGCGCCGGCGATCTGCGACAGACCGATCGTCGTGACGAAGCAGGTGTCGCGGTCGAACGCGAGGTTCATCTCTTCGTAGACGCGCTGCGGCTTCATCGGCACATTGTCGAAGTGCGTCTTGCGCTGCATCGTGCGCTTGCGCTGCTGGCAGTCCGCGACCCACGCGCCGCGGTCCTTCAGCTTGCCCGCGGCCTTCCATTCCTTCGCCACTTCGACGAACAGTTCGAGCGCCGCCTTCGCATCCGAGACGATGCCGAGATCCGGTCCGAACACGCGGCCGATCTGCGTCGGCTCGATATCCACGTGCACGAACTTACGGCCCTTGGTGTAAACCTCGACGCTGCCCGTGTGGCGGTTCGCCCAGCGATTGCCGATGCCGAGCACGAAATCGGAGGCGAGCATCGTCGCGTTGCCGTAGCGGTGCGACGTCTGCAAGCCGACCATGCCGGCCATCAGCGGATGATCGTCGGGAATCGCGCCCCACGACATGAGCGTCGGAATGACCGGCACGCCGAGCGTTTCCGCGAACTGCACGAGCAGATCTTCCGCCGCCGCGTTCAGCACGCCGCCGCCCGAGACGATCAACGGCTTTTCGGCGTCGTTGAGCATCGTCAGCGCTTTTTCGATCTGCGCGCGCGTCGCTTTCGGCTTGTAGACCGGCAGCGGCTCGTACGTGTCGATGTCGAATTCGATTTCGGCGAGCTGCACGTCGATCGGCAAATCGACGAGCACCGGACCCGGACGGCCCGAGCGCATCAGATGGAAAGCCTGCTGGAACACGCGCGGCACGAGCGCCGGCTCGCGCACGGTGACAGCCCACTTCGTGACGGGCTTGGCGATCGATTCGATATCGACGGCCTGGAAATCTTCCTTGTACAAACGCGCGCGCGGCGCCTGGCCGGTGATCGCGAGAATCGGAATCGAATCGGCCTGGGCGGAGTAGAGGCCGGTGATCATGTCCGTGCCCGCCGGGCCCGACGTGCCGATGCACACGCCGATGTTGCCCGGCGCCGCGCGGGTATAACCTTCGGCCATGTGCGATGCGCCTTCGACGTGACGCGCCAGCACGTGGCTGATGCCGCCCGACTTTTTCATCGCGGAGTAAAACGGGTTGATGGCCGCGCCCGGCACACCGAACGCGGTATCGATTCCTTCCTTTTCCAGCACGAGGACGGCTGCGTCGACGGCTCTCATTTTGGGCATGGTTGTCTCCTTCTGGGGTCTCTATCCGAAATCGCTGTCTGCATTCAAGCAGGGTTCCGTTGCACTTTAAGTCTGTGAAAAAGGTTTGATAAGATCAGCGTCAGTCGCTTTTTTCCAAACAAAAAGTATCGAATGCCCGAGTGATGAGGCATTGGCGGGAGACGCAGATGGACCGCTTCAAGCAGATAGAAACGTTCGTGCGCGTGGCCGAGGCGGGCAGTCTCGCGGCGGCGGCGCTGGAAGAGGGGGTGTCGCCCGTGATTCTGGGACGCCGCATCGACGCGCTCGAAAAGCGCCTCGGCGTGAAGCTGATGTATCGTTCGACGCGACGGCTCGTCGTGAGCGAAGAGGGCGCGGCGTTCCTCGACCGCTGCAAGAACCTGCTCGCGGACTGGGATCAGGCTGAGAACGAACTGGCGGCGGGACGGCGCGCGGTGGGCGGGCATCTGATCGTGTCGGCGCCGGCGGCCTTCGGGCGCATGCACGTCGCGCCGCACGCGCCGCCGTTCCTGCGCGACAAACCGGAATTGCAGATGTCGTTCAATCTGACCGATCGCGTCGTCGATCTGGTGCGCGAGGGCTATGACCTGTCGATTCGCATCGGCGGCGCGGTCGATCCGAATTTCGTCGCGGTCAAGCTCGCGAGCAACCGGCGCGTCGTCTGCGGCACGCCCGCGTACTTCAAGAAGCACGGCCGGCCGAAAACGCTCGAAGACCTGCCGAATCACAATTGCCTCGCGTTCAATCTGCAGGGCGGGCAGAACCGCGGCTGGTATTTCCGCCGCAATGGCAAGGTCGTGACCGTGCGCGTGACCGGCAACCTCGACTGCAACGACGGCGAATTGCTGCATCGCTGGGCTTCGGAAGGGCTCGGGCTCGGCTGGCGCTCGACGTGGGAAATCCAGCGGCAACTGGAATCGGGCGAACTCGAAACCGTGCTCGACGACTTCGAACTTCCCGATTACGACATCCTCGCGGTCTATCCGCAGCAGCGCTACGTGCCTGCGCGCGTGCGCTACTTTATTGATTATCTTAAGGAAATCTACGCGCAACCCGGATATTGGAGCCGTCGGCTGACGCTTCCCGGCGAACCGCAGCGCGAGCACGCGCGCGGCCGCTAACTGCTTGAAAAGGCGTTCGAATTTGCATTTGCGCGAGCGCGCACGAAAAGCTATAATCTTTGGCTTCTCACTTGCCGCACCGGTCCGACGCCCGGGTGGCTTTCATCCAAAAGTCAGCACAAGGAGTGAATATGCGTCATTACGAAATCGTCTTTATCGTGCACCCCGATCAAAGCGAGCAGGTGCCCGCGATGATCGAGCGCTACAAGAGCACGATCACGTCGCACGGTGGTCAGATCCACCGCATCGAGGACTGGGGCCGTCGCCAACTGGCCTACATGATCGAGAAACTCGCGAAGGCTCACTACGTCTGCATGAACATCGAATGCGATCAGGCTACGCTCGAAGAGCTGGAGCACGCATTCAAGTTCAACGACGCCGTTCTGCGTCACCTTATCGTCAAGATGAAGAAGGCTGAAACCAGCCCGTCGCCGATGATGAAGGAAGTGCAGCGCGAAGAAGCCAAGAAGGCGGCCAGCCAGCCGTCCGAAGCGCAGGCTTAAGGCGAATCTTTCGCCACAGCCACCAAGGTTTAAGTGAACCGGCTGCAACTGACAGCGAGCGTCGTGGAACGCGAACCGGTGCGGTACACGCCCGCCGGCATCCCGATCGCAAGCTGCACGTTGCAACACGCGGCAGAAGTCGTCGAGGCGGGCATCGCCCGGAAAGTCGAACTGACTCTGCAGGCGGTCGCGGCCGGCGAAGCGAGCGGCAAACTGGAAAGCTGTCCGATGGGCGTCGAAACACGCTTCACGGGCTTTCTGGCGAAGAGAAGCCGTAACGCGCGAACCTTGGTGTTTCACATCACAGAATTGCAGGACATTGGAAAGGACTAATCATGCCCCGCCCGACTGGTAAGAAATTCGACAAGCGTCGTCAGCAACAAAACCCGCTCTTCAAGCGCAAGAAGTTCTGCCGTTTCACGGCAGCCGGTGTCGAGTACATCGACTACAAGGACACGGAAACGCTGAAGGACTTCATCGGCGAAAACGGCAAGATCACGCCGGCTCGTCTGACTGGCACGAAGGCGCACTATCAGCGCCAGCTCGACACGGCAATCAAGCGCGCGCGTTTCCTCGCGCTCCTGCCGTACACCGACCTGCACAAGGCCTAAATCAGACGACGCACTAAGGAAAGCCAAAAATGCAAATCATTCTTTTGGAAAAGGTCGTCAACCTGGGCAACCTCGGCGATATCGTCAAGGTCAAGGACGGCTACGCACGTAACTTCCTGATCCCCGGCAAGAAGGCACGCCGCGCGACCAAGGACGCAATCGCCGAATTCGAAGTTCGCCGCGCGGACCTCGAAAAGGTCGCCGCTGAAAAGCTGGCAGCCGCACAAGCTCAGGGCGAAAAGCTGAACGGCTTCACGGTTCAGATCGCCCAGAAGGCTGGCGTCGACGGCCGTCTGTTCGGTTCGGTCACGAATGCGGACATCGCTGACGCGCTGAAGAAGCAAGGCTTCGCGGAAGTGGAAAAGGCGCAAGTGCGTCTGCCGCAAGGCCCGATCAAGATGGTCGGCGACCATCCGGTTCAAGTGGCGCTGCACACGGACGTCCTCGTCGACGTCAACGTGTCGGTGCTCGGCGAGCACGCGTAAGTTTCAGGCGAGGCCTCGCGTCTCGCAACGCACGAAAGAAAGGCAGGAACCGTCGAGGTTCCTGCCTTTTTTATTTGTCTGAGCGTTGTTCCTACGCGCTGAATTCATCGATAATTCCACCCCATGAACGCACCGTCCAAAGACCCGCAACTCGACGCGCTGAAGGTCCCGCCGCACTCGATCGAAGCCGAGCAATCCGTGATCGGCGGCCTGCTGCTGGACAACGCCGCATGGGACCGCATCGCCGATGTGATGCATCAGGGCGATTTCTATCGCTACGACCATCGCATCATTTATGAGCATATCGGCAAGCTGATTGCTTCGACGCGTCCGGCGGACGTCATCACCGTCTACGAAGCGCTCACGATGGCCGGCAAGGCCGAGGAAGTGGGCGGGCTCGCGTATCTGAACGCGCTCGCGCAGAACACGCCGAGCGCGGCGAATATCCGCCGTTACGCGGAGATCGTGCGCGATCGTGCGGTGCTGCGCCGTCTGGTTTCCGTCGCCGATGAAATCTCCGCCGATGCGTTCAATCCGCAAGGCAAGGAAGTCCGCCAGATTCTCGACGAAGCCGAAGCGCGCGTGTTCTCGATCGCCGAAGAGGGCGCGCGCGGCACGCAGGGTTTTCTGGAGATCGGACCGCTCTTGACGCAAGTCGTCGAGCGCATCGACACGCTCTATCACACAGCCAATCCAAGCGATGTGACCGGCACGCCGACAGGCTTCGTCGACCTCGACCGCATGACGTCGGGCATGCACGGCGGCGAGCTGATCATCGTGGCGGGCCGCCCGTCGATGGGTAAGACGGCCTTTTCGATGAATATCGGCGAATACGTGGCCGTGGAATACGGCTTGCCCGTCGCCGTGTTCTCGATGGAAATGCCGGGCACGCAGCTCACCATGCGTATGCTCGGCTCGGTCGGCCGGCTGGACCAGCATCGCATGCGCACCGGGCGTCTCACCGACGAAGACTGGCCGAAGCTCACGCACGCCGTCCAGAAAATGAGCGAGGCGCAACTTTTCATCGACGAAACCGGCGGCCTGAATCCGATGGAACTGCGCTCGCGCGCGCGGCGTCTGTCGCGGCAGTGCGGCAAGCTCGGCCTCATCATCGTCGATTACTTGCAGCTCATGTCCGGCTCGGGCGGCGGCGAAAACCGCGCGACCGAAATCTCCGAGATATCGCGTTCGCTGAAGAGCCTCGCGAAGGAACTCGACGTGCCGGTCATCGCGCTGTCGCAGTTGAATCGCGGTCTCGAGCAGCGTCCGAACAAGCGGCCGATCATGTCGGACCTGCGCGAATCGGGCGCTATCGAACAGGACGCGGACGTGATCCTCTTCATCTATCGTGACGAAGTCTACAATCCCGACAGCCCCGACAAGGGCACGGCGGAAATCATCATCGGCAAGCAGCGTAACGGTCCGATCGGGCCGGTTCGCCTGACCTTCCACGGCCAATACACGAAGTTCGACAACTTCGCGGGCGCACAAAACTTCTACGGCGGCGAATAGGCCAGTTACCGCAACCGCTGTCAAGCCCGGGGCAATAGCGGCCGCGCGTCAGATGCGCGCGGTGCGTCGGGTAGTGCACACAGGTACAATATGTCAGTTTGATGTCTGACTCAGATTGACCCATTTATCGGGATTTTCATGTTCGGTCGTTTCATGCCCACCGAGGGCAAATTTTTCGAGATTTTCAACGCGCATGCGAAGTGCATGGTCGATGCGAGCCGCGAGCTTGAACTGCTGATCGACAACCTCGACGAAGCCGAGGTTCACAAGCAGAACGTGCAGGCGAACGAGAAGCGCGCCGACAAGCTCACGCACGAAACCATCGACCTGTTGCACAAGACGTTCATCACGCCGCTCGACCGCGACGAAATCCACAAGCTCATCACGACGATGGACGACATCCTCGACCTGATGGAGGACGTGGCCACCGCTATTTCCCTGTACGACGTGCGTTTCGTGACGTCGGAGGCGAGCCAGCTCGCGCATATCTGCACGAGCACGGTCACGCGCGTGCAGCAGGCCGTCGAATTGCTGGCGGACATGAAGCGCGCGAGCGAAATCCTGAAGATCTGCGAGGAAATCGACCGGCTCGAGTCGGACGCGGACCGCGTATTGCGCTCGGCGATGTCGAAGCTCTTCCGCGAGGAAGACGACGTCAAGACGCTCATCAAGCTGAAGGCGATCTACGAACTGCTCGAGACGATTACCGACAAGTGCGAAGACGTCGCGAACATCATCGAAGGCATCGTGCTGGAAAACGCCTGATCATGCCGCCCGAGCCCGCGGCGCATCACGCAACGCGGGCAACGACGACACAATCCCGCGCCGTCTTCGAGCGCCGGTAAAAACAACACCAACCGATGCATTCGATTCAACTCGCCATCTGGGCAGTCGCCTTGCTCGTCATAGTCGCACTCGCGTTCGACTTCATGAACGGCTTTCACGACGCCGCCAACTCCATCGCCACGGTCGTTTCGACCGGCGTATTGAAGCCGCAGCAGGCGGTCGCCTTCGCCGCGGCGTTCAACGTCATCGCGTATTTCATCTTTCACCTCAAGGTCGCCGCAACCGTCGGAAAGGGCACGATCGATCCCGAAATCGTCGATCATTACGTCATTTTCGGCGCGCTCGTCGGCGCGATAGGCTGGAACATCGTCACCTGGATCTACGGCATTCCATCGAGTTCGTCGCACGCACTGATCGGCGGCCTCGTCGGCGCGGCGCTCGCCAAATCCGGCTGGGGGTCGCTCAACTGGGACGGGCTGCTCAAGACCGTCGCATTCATCTTCATCTCGCCGCTGCTCGGCTTCGTGCTCGGCTCGTTCTTCATGCTGCTCGTGTCGTGGCTGTATTTCCGCACGCCGCCTTCGAAGGTCGACCGGCGTTTCCGCCGCATGCAGCTCGTTTCGGCTGGCCTGTATTCGCTCGGCCATGGTGGCAACGATGCGCAAAAAACCATCGGCATCATCTGGATGTTGCTGATCGCGACCGGCTACGCCTCCGCAACAGCCGAAGCGCCGCCCGTCTGGGTAATCGGCCTGTGCTACCTGTCGATGGGTCTCGGCACGCTCTTCGGCGGCTGGCGCATCGTGCGGACCATGGGTCAGAAGATCACGAAGCTGAAGCCGGTCGGCGGATTCTGCGCGGAGACGGGCGGGGCGATCACGCTCTTCGTCGCGTCGTTCCTCGGCATTCCCGTATCGACGACCCATACGATCACCGGCGCGATCGTCGGCGTCGGCGCGACGCAGAAATTCAGCGCGGTGCGTTGGGGCGTCGCGGGCAATATCGTGTGGGCGTGGATTCTGACCATTCCCGCGTCCGCCGCGCTCGCGGCGGCCGGCTGGTGGATCGGCCACCGCTTCCTTTGATTCGTTCCGCCTGCGGGCTCTCATCGGGCCCGCAGCGCGTCAGATGATCGGCGACGACACTCCGTCCATCGGAATGATTGCGCCCGACACGTAACTCGCGCGGCGGCTCGCCAGAAAGAGCGCAACGTCGGCGATTTCCTCCGGCTTCGCATAGCGTCCGAGCGGCACTTTCGCCTGACTGTCGGCGAGCACCTGATCGCGCGTCACGCCTTGCCGCTTCGCCTCCAGATCGAGCGCTTCCTCGACGCGTTCCGTGAGCGTCGCGCCCGGATTGATCGCGTTGATGCGGATGCCGAGCTTCGCGTAGTGATGCGCGAGCCCGACGGTGTTGAGCATCAGCGCCGCATTGGCCGCGCCGCCTGCGATGTGGATGTCCGTCGCGATCTTGCCGCCCATTCCCACGATGTTGACGATCGCGCCAGGCTCGGCTTTCGGATCGTTACGCAGGCGCTCCGCCATGCGCTTGAGAACGACCTGCTGCGGATAGACATAGGAGAAGTATTTGGCGTCCATCGCCGCTCTGTAGGCCGCGGCGTCGAGCGTGTCCGGATCGTAGCGGCGCGCGGCGCCGGCGCTGTTGATAAGAATGTCGATCGGCCCGAGCGCGGTGCTCGCTTCCTCGACGACATCCTCGGCGCTGTGGGCCTCGTGCAGGTCGGCGCGCGCGAGATGCACGTGATACCCGTCGCTCGCGAGTTGCTCCCGGGCGCGGGCCAGATTCGCAGCGTCGCGCGAAACAATCGCGACCTTCGCGCCTTCGCTCGCGAACGCTCTGGCGCATGCAAATCCGATCCCCTTGCTGCCGCCCGTAATCAGGACAACCTTGCCCGCGAGTCCCAGGTCCATGGTGTTGCGCTCCGTCGACGAATGATCGGAACACGATAGCAGAGACGCGCAGCGCGCGTCAGTTCGTGCCAGTGGCGAAGCGGGCGATGGGATCGTCGTTCTGTGCGGGGCGGGGTGCGGCGAGCGAGCCGGTGGAGGCGCGCATCACGCGCACGGGCGGCTCGGCGGAATCGTAGGGATCGGCAGCGGCTTGTGCGGAGCGCGCCTGCTGACGCGCGGCGGTCGATGTCGGCGGCGGCGGTTCGAAGGCGTCGGCGGCGGCCTGAATCGGATCCGATGAAGCGTTGATCGTCGCGACGCCAGGCGTCGTAGCGCTCGCGGCGCGAGCCTGGCGTTGCGCCGCGTTGAGCGTCGAGGGCGGTGGCTCGAAAGCGTCGGCGGATGACGGAGCAGGCGCTTGCACGGGCGCAGGCGACGCGATGTAAGTCGGCGCATCGAACGGGGTAGGCGCGGTCTTCGGCGGCGCGACGCGGCGAATGCCGTCGAATCGTTTCGCCCAGTACGGGTTCGTCAGATAGTCGAGGCGCACCGTGCCGCCCGTCGATGGCGCATTCACGAAGCGCAGCTTGCCGACATAGATGCCCACGTGCGAATGCGGCCGTCCGGTCGTGTTGAAGAAGATCAGATCGCCCGGCGCGATCTCGTCGGGTTCGACCGATTCGCCGCGCGAGCTCATGTCGGCGGTCGTACGCGGCAGATTCACGGACGCCGCGCGGTCGACGACATACCGCACGAGCCCGCTGCAATCGAAGCCCGCATCGGGCGTGTTGCCGCCCCAGCGATACGGCACGCCGACGAGCGACATCGCCTGAATGGAGATTTCCTCGCGCCCGACACTGTGATCGACGAACTTCGGAAAACCGGGCGGCGGACTATAAGTGCGGTTGGCGCTCGTGCTGGCCGCAGGCTTGCGTGCCGTCTGCTGCGGCGCGGATCCACACGCGGCGAGCATGACGGTAACAAGTAGCGGCAGGCAGATTCGACGCATTGCAAAAGGCGAGCGGCAACCCGCCAGGAAGGACAGTGTGCCGATACTAATCCGCCGCACGGCCGTGCGGCAAGATGTCTTGAGGATTTACATGAAGTCTGTGCCGTAAGTGTTGCAAGTGCGGAACGTTAGGACGAAAGGAAACGGCCCGGCAGGATCGCTCCGCCGGGCCGTTTCATCGCGTTGAAAGCCGCGCGCTTACAGAATGTCGGACGCGTAATCGGCGAGGCGCGAACGCTCGCCGCGCGCGAGGGTCACATGACCGCTGTGCGTCCAGCCTTTGAAGCGATCGACGACATACGTGAGACCCGAACTGCCTTCGGTCAGGTACGGCGTGTCGATCTGCGCGATGTTGCCGAGGCACACGATCTTCGTGCCGGGGCCCGCGCGCGTGACGAGCGTTTTCATCTGCTTCGGCGTGAGATTCTGCGCCTCGTCGATGATCACGTACTTGTCGACGAACGTGCGTCCGCGCATGAAGTTCATGCTCTTCACCTTGAGACGCGAACGGATGAGCTCCTGCGTCGCGGCGCGGCCCCATTCGCCGGCGGCGTCATCGGTCTTCTGGAGGACTTCGAGGTTGTCGTCGAATGCGCCCATCCACGGCTGCATCTTCTCTTCCTCGGTGCCGGGCAGAAAGCCGATGTCCTCGCCGACCGGAACCGTCGCACGCGTCACGATGATCTCGTTGTAGCGCTTGTCGTCGAGCACTTGCGCAAGGCCCGCGGCGAGCGCCATCAGCGTCTTGCCGGTGCCGGCCTGACCCAGCAGCGTGACGAAATCGACTTCCGGGTTCATCAGCAGATTCAGCGCGAAGTTCTGCTCGCGGTTGCGCGCAGTGATGCCCCACACGTTGTTCTTGTGATGACCGTAGTCCCGCAGCGTCTGCAGGAGCGCGGTCTTGCCGTTGAGCTCGCGCACGACCGCATGGAACGACGGCTCGCCGTTCTGCGGCTCGAGATAGACGAACTCGTTGACGAGC
This sequence comes from Caballeronia sp. AZ7_KS35, assembly GCF_023631045.1. Classification (NCBI taxonomy): domain Bacteria; kingdom Pseudomonadati; phylum Pseudomonadota; class Betaproteobacteria; order Burkholderiales; family Burkholderiaceae; genus Caballeronia; species Caballeronia sp. AZ7_KS35. Next base: position 345,274 of record NZ_JALQDV010000003.1, read on the forward strand.
ATCGAAGGGCACAGCGGCCCGGTCACGCGGTAATACGTGGTGCCGGTCTTGGTGTCCTGCCAGCTCTCCATGCCCTTCGCGTGCTTGGTCCAGAAGTCCTGCGGCAGTGCGCGCACGCCGGAGTAGAGCAGATCCTTGTCTTCGAGAACCTGATCGTTGAAGTAGTCTTCGGCAGGCAGACCGAGCGCGTGCGCCTTGATGCGCATGTTGATGTCTTTCGACACCAGCACGACCTGGCGATCCGGCCGCTCCTTCTGCAGCGCGCGCACGACGCCCAGAATCTGGTTGTCCGCCTTGCCGACGGGCAGGCCTTCGACCGGCTCGATGTCCGTGAGCGTCGTCTGGAAGTAGAGGCGGCCGAGCGCGTCGCGATTGCCTTGCGCAGCGAGCGGAAGCCCTTCGGCCATCTTGCTGGCGTTGCCCGCGTGCGCGACGAGCGCATCGAGCGTCCGGCTCACCTGACGCGCGTTGCGCGCCACTTCCGACATGCCCTTCTTGTGGTTGTCGAGTTCTTCCAACGTCATCATCGGCAGATAGACGTCGTGTTCCTCGAAGCGGAAGAGCGAACTCGGGTCGTGCATCAGCACGTTGGTGTCGAGCACGAAGAGCTTGCGCAATTCGGCTTCGGCAGCCGTGCCCTTGCGACGTTTGTTCTGCGCGCGCGTATCGCGCGTCGTGGCCGAGACAGGTGCTTCGGTCGCGACGGGCGTTTCGGCGCGCTCCGTGCGCGCTTCGACTGCATCCGGCGTGGCGCGGGCGCCGGGCGTCGGCTGCAGGAGCGCGGCGGTCTGCTTCGATTTTCGGCCGCGCGTAGGGACGGTGCCCGGTGCGGGCGGCGGCACGACGGCTTCGACGTGCGGCTCGGCCGGAATCTGGGTCAGCACTTCGTTCGCGATCGAGCGCAGCGTGTGCGCGGCATTCGTGGCGGGACGCTCGGCGGCGACGGTCTCGACCGCGCCATAGGCGTCGTCATCGCTCGCCGCGGCTTGTTTTTTCGACTGCTTCGAAGGCCGGGCTTTGGCCTTGTATTCTTCAGCCGGAAGGAGATGGCCGAGCTTGGCCGGGGCGGTAGGCAAAGGCATGATGTTCCCTCGAAAGGAATCGGGTCGTGTATCGTGCGCCGCCTGTCGCATCCTGCTCGTACGCCCTCGAAGCGATACGAATCCTGCAGTTTGCGCCCGGAGGCGCGCTTCGTTGTCGAAATCGCCGGTTCGCCTAAGTTTCGATCTGCTCCTTGGAGGTTGCGTGCAACACGCCGCGCCCGAGCCGATGAAGCGTGGCTTTCGTGCGACGCCAAATGAAAAAGCCGCCGTTCCGACTACCGGAACCAGCGGCTGACTTCAGCTTCAGAGCGCCTTTCCCTTGCCGGATCCACATAGCCCGGGTCCATGCCCACCGTACCCACGGGCACACGGCGGCTTGCACTGGAACGAAGGAAATGGGGAAGGCAGGCGCTCATTGCGAACCAATATAACGTGCCTCAAATCGCTTGTACAGCCTCGACGATCGCCTCTACGTGGCCCGGCACCTTGACACCGCGAAACTCGCGTCGCAGCACGCCGTTTGCGTCGACGAGGAAGGTCGAGCGCTCCACGCCGCGCACTTCCTTGCCATACATCTTCTTCATCTTGATGACATCGAAGAGCGTGCAGATCGCTTCGTCAGCGTCCGAAACCAGCGTGTAAGGCAGCTCGAGCTTCGCCTTGAAGTTGTCGTGCGATTTCACGCTGTCGCGCGAGATGCCGATCACTTCCGCGCCGGCCGCCTTGAACTGATCGTAGTGGTCGCGAAATTGCAGGCTTTCGGTGGTGCAGCCGGGCGTGTTGTCCTTCGGATAGAAGAAGAGCACGACCTTTCTGCCGCGCAAGGAGGACAGGGTGAACTCGCCACCCGTCGCGGGTGCGGTGAAGTCGGGAACGGGCTGGTCGACTGCAACTGACACGTAGGTTTCTCCGGTTGTTCTGGTTTATCGGTGAGAAAAGCGAGGCGGGGAGAAAGCGGCCACGCGCCGCTTCAGCCCGGCTGGACGATCAGTTCGCCCGCGCGGCCCGGAATCTCGCCCCACGTCACAGGGTACGTGGGCAGCGACGCGCGGTCCAGCGCCGCATGGTAATCGCCCATCGTGGCAAAGCTGTGTCCCTGCGCGCGCCAGCCGGCGAGCAGCTGCTCGAACACCGGCGCGAGCTTCTGGCCTTCGAGTTCGGCGTGCAGCGTGAACACCTGATCGTGCGGATTGTTCGCCGTATGACGCAGCACGTGCGCCGCGACATTGCTTTCGTCGACGCCGTCGACGCCGAGCACTTCGTCGAGCGTCGGCAGCGTGGTCGGCATCTGGATGTGATTCAGCGTGCGGCCGTCGAGCACGGGAATATACGGCGTGTGGCCGCGCCCGTCGGATGCGTAGCGCATGCCCCACGCGTCGATCTGCTCGAACGCGTAGCCGTTCATCTGCCAGCCGGCGGCGCCGTGCGTGACGGGCGGTGCGCCGAAAATCTCGATGAAGCGCGCGTGGCTCTGCTGCATCTGCGCGACGGTCCAGTCGCGATCACGCCCGCGCACGTTGTCCTGCCAGTAGACGTGATCCCACGTATGGATGCCGCATTCGAAGCCGGCCTCGTGGATCGCACGCATTTCCGACACCGCTTCGCGGCCGATATCCGGCCCCGGCAGCAGCACGCCGTACATGAGCGTCTTCACGCCGTAATGCTCGACCACCGACGTGCGCGACACCTTCTTCAGAAAGCCGGGCCGGAAGACCCGCCGCAGCGCCCAGCCGGTGTGATCCGGGCCGAGACTGAAGAGGAACGTCGCGCGGGCGCTGTACTTGTCGAGGAGCCGCCCGAGGTTCGGCACGCCTTCGCGCGTGCCGCGCAGCGTATCGACGTCGATTTTCAGAACGATGCGAGCCACGCGCGCGCCTTACGCCTGTTCCACCAGCTTGCGGGCCTCGCCCACGTGGCCGCGGTACGCTTCGAAGATCTTGCGCAGCGCGTCGTCCATCGACGCTTGCGGCGCCCAGCCGAGTTCCTGCATCGTGTTGTCGATCTTCGGCACGCGGTTCTGCACGTCCTGATAGCCGTTGCCGTAGTACGCGCCCGACGACGTCTCGACCAGTTGCACCTGCTTCGCGCTGTCCGAGTACTCGGGGAATTCGTTTGCGAGCGCGAGCATCTTGTTCGCGAGTTCGCGGACCGAGAAGTTGTTCGTCGGATTGCCGATGTTGTAGATCTTGCCCGACGCCACGCCGCCCTTGTTTTCGATGATCTTCATCAGCGCGCCGATGCCGTCGTCGATGTCGGTGAACGCGCGTTTTTGCGCGCCGCCGTCGACGAGACTGATGTTCTCGCCGCGCACGATATGCCCGAGGAACTGCGTCACGACGCGCGACGAACCTTCCTTCGGCGTGTAGATCGAGTCGAGGCCCGGGCCGATCCAGTTGAACGGACGGAAGAGGGTGAAGTTGAGACCCTCCATGCCGTAGCCCCAGATCACGCGGTCCATGAGCTGCTTCGAGCACGCGTAGATCCAGCGCGGCTTGTTGATCGGGCCGTAGGAAAGCACGGAGTTTTCCGGATCGAACTGCTCGTCGGTGCACATGCCGTACACCTCGGACGTCGACGGAAACACCAGATGCTTGCCGTACTTCACGGCCGAACGCACGATCGGCAGATTCGCCTCGAAGTCGAGCTCGAACACGCGCAGCGGCTGCTTCACGTACGTGGCGGGCGTGGCGATCGCGACGAGCGGCAGGATCACGTCGCACTTCTTCACGTGATACTCGACCCACTCCTTGTTGATCGTGATGTCGCCCTCGAAGAAATGCATCCGCTCGTGATTCGCGAGGTCGCCCAGGCGATCGGTTTGCATGTCCATCCCGAAGACTTCCCAGTCGGTGGTTTCGAGGATGCGCTTGGACAGGTGATGGCCGATGAAGCCATTGACACCCAGGATCAGAACTTTTTTCATGAATGACGAGAGGATTGAATGATTCGGCCGAATTCGGAAGGATCGACGGTGCGTTCTTCGCCCGACGGTTGCGCGTCGGCGTTCAGGGGCCGGTGACGCAATTCGTGGATGGCGATGACGCGGCCATCGCCGCAGACGCCAAACAGCGCATTATCCGCCACGGTCAGGCCCGGGGGCAAACCCCGCAGCTCACGGAGTCTTTCGGGTGAAACGCCCGGCGCGCCCGTTTCGGGCACGAGCCGCGCCCGCGCGACGATGAAACGATCGGCGCCGATATCCGTGAACGCGCCCGGATACGGCGGTGCGACCGCGCGGATCAGGTTGTAGACACGCTGCGCCGGCTGCGACCAGTCGATGCGGCCGTCTTCCGGCTTGCGTCCGCCGTAATAGCTGCCCGCCGCGAGATCGTTCGGCAGATGCGGCGCTTCGCCGGCGAGCAAGGCGGGCAGCACGCGCCAGAGCGTCTGTTCGGCGGCAACGACGGTCTTGTCGAAGACTTGCGCTGCTGTGTCGTCGGGCAGGATGGGCACCGGCGTTTGCGCGAGGATCGCGCCTGCATCGGGTTTCGCGAGCATTTCATGCAGCGTCGCGCCGGCCTCGGTTTCGCCGTTGATGACGGCCCAGTTCGTCGGCACGCGGCCGCGATACTTGGGCAGAAGCGAGCCGTGCATGTTGTACGCGCCGCGCTTTGCGAGCGAAAGCAGCGAGACGGGCAGCATGTGCCGGTAGTAGAACGAGAAGATGAAGTCCGGCGCGATTTTCTCCACCGCGCCGAAAAGCTCGGGCGACTTTGGATCGGCAGGCGTGATCGTGTCGATGCCGTGTTCCGCCGCGACCTGCGCGACGCTGCCGAACCAGATGTTCTCGCTTGCGCTGTCTTCGTGCGTGACGACGAGCGCAACATCGACGCCGCGCGCGAGCAGCACCTGCAGACAGCGCACGCCGACGTTGTGATACGCGAAGACGACTGCGCGCGGCTTCATCGGTCGTCTTCCTCGCGCGTGACGGCGACCACTTGCTGCACGGCGTCCTGCAACGGCTTGGCGGCGACCGATACGCCGTCGCGCTGTTCGAGAATCGTCTGCACGAGATAGCGCGGCCGCGCGCGCACCTGCTGATAGATGCGCCCGATGTACTCGCCGAGCAGCCCGAGCGCGAAGATGATGACGCCGAGCATGAAGAACGTGATGGCGAAGAGGGTGAACACACCCTGGACTTCCGCGCCGAACATGAAGCGGCGAATCAACAGCAGCAGGAACAGGCCCGCCGAGCCGACCGACAGAATCACGCCGATGAACGACAGCCATTGCAGCGGCACGACCGAAAAGCCGGTAACGAGATCGAAGTTCAGGCGGATGAGGCTATAGAGCGAATACTTCGACTCGCCCGCGAACCGCTCCTCGTGTGCGACATCGACTTCGATCGGGTTTTGCGCGAAGGTGTACGCGAGCGCCGGAATGAACGTGTTGATCTCGCCGCAGCGATTGATCGTATCAATGATATGGCGGCTGTACGCGCGCAGCATGCAGCCCTGGTCCGTCATCTTGATCTTTGTGATGCGCTCGCGCAGGCGGTTCATCGCGCGCGACGCCTTCTTGCGCCACAGGCTGTCCTGCCGCTGCTGGCGAATCGTGCCGACGTAATCGTAGCCCTCGCGCATCTTCGCGACGAGCTTGCCGATTTCCTCGGGCGGATTCTGCAGGTCGGCATCGAGCGTGACGACGATCTCGCCGCGCGACTGTTCGAAGCCCGCGAGGATCGCCATGTGCTGGCCGTAATTGCCGTTGAGCAGAATGACGCGCGTGGTGTCGGGCCGCACGTGGAACTGCTGCGCGAGCAGCGCGGCCGACTTGTCGCGGCTGCCGTCGTTGATGAAGATCACCTCGTACGACGTGCCGAGCGCATCGAGCGCCGGATAGAGGCGCTGGAAAAGCGCGGCGAGGCCGTCCGCTTCGTTGTACACCGGGATGATCACCGAAAGCTCGGGGGACGTCGCCGGAAAATCGAAATGACTCATGTTGCGCTGATTGTCCTTGATGGTCCGTGTTACCCGTTGTGTCCGAACTGCTCGCAGATTTCGTCGATGGACCGGACGACATGCGTCACGTCGTCGGCGGTCATGCCCGGGAAGAGCGGCAGCGTCACGTTCGACGCGCCGTAATGCTCCGAATGCGGGTACATGCCTTCCTTGTAGCCACGCGCGCGATACAGCGTGAACAAGTGCAGCGCCGGGTAATGCACGCCGCTTCCGACGTTGCGCTCCTTCAGTTGCGCCATGAATTCCGCGCGCGTGAGCTTGAGCCTCTCGAGCGGCAGCGCGATCTGGAACATGTGCCAGTTGTGGTCCGTGAAGTTGTCGACCGGCAGACCCACGCCGAGCTCGACCGCCGCGCCGCCTTTGAAGGCATCGAAATAGAGGCGCGCCAGTTCGCGGCGCTGCTGCGTGAGGGTTTCGACGCGCCGCAACGAGCCGAGGCCGACGCGCGCCGCCACGTCCGTCAGGTTGTACTTGCCGCCGAGCACGTCGCAATCCATGCCGTCGAAGCCCGTGCGCGTAATGCCTTGCAGACGGTACTTGCGCGCGAGTTCCGCTTCGTCCTCGTTATTCATTACTAGCGCGCCGCCTTCGATCGACGTCACATTCTTGTTCGCGTGGAAGCTGAACGACACGATGTCGCCGATCGCGCCGATGCGCTGGCCTTTCCACGTCGAACCGAACGCCTGCGCGGCGTCTTCGATCACGCGCAGCTTGTGGGCGCGCGCGATCTCGTAGAGCTTGTCCATGTCGACGGGCAGGCCGGCCAGATAGACGGGCATCAGCGCCTTGGTGCGCGGCGTGATTGCGCGTTCGAGCAGATTCAGGTCGATGTTGCGCGTGACCGGATCGATATCGACGAACACCGGCGTCGCGCCGACTTCGAGGATCACGTTCGCGGTCGACACCCAGGTCATCGGCGTGGTGATGACTTCGTCGCCGGGGCCGACGCCCGCGATGCGCAAGCCGATTTCCATCGTGCAGGTGCCCGAGTTGAAGGCGCGCACCGGGCGGCCGCCCACGTACGCCGACAACTCCGCCTCGAACTGCTGATTCTGCGGGCCGGTCGTGATCCAGCCCGAGCGCAGCACGTCGACGACGCCCTGAATGGTTTCTTCGTCGATATCGGGCTTCACGAAGGGCAGGAACGGCCGCGTTGTTTGAGTCATGGACTATGCGTTTAAAAAATGAATTGATCCGGCGGACGCTTCGGTCCGGCAACTAGCCGCGCGCGAGCACCACGACGCCGACCAGAATGATGCCGATGCCGATGAGCCGCTGCATCGACAGCACTTCGCCGAACAGGTACCACGCGGCGAACGCGTTGACGACATAGCCGAGCGAGAGCATCGGATAGGCGATCGACACGTCCACGCGCGACAGCCCGACGATCCACACGACGACGCTCAGCACATAACAGGCAAGCCCGCCGATGATCGGCCACTGCGTCGCGATCTTGATGCCGACCGGCAGAATGTTGGCGGGCGTCATGTCGAAATGGCCCACCGCGTTCACGCCGGCTTTGAGCAGGAGCTGGGCGCATGCGTTCAACGATACGCCGATGACGATGCAAATAAAGGAGATCGGGTTCATCGCGCGTTTTTCAAATGCGGAACAAGGATACTCGGTTCATCGCGAAATGCCGAACGATCGTGCAGCGCAGCATCGCGACCGGGAGGAAAACGCGCGCTCACGGCTGCGGTTTCTCCACGATCACGCGGCGCTCGTCGCGGGCGATCACCTGCATGGGCACGTGGCGTGCCATGAGCTCGTCGTAGCGTGCGGGCGGCATCAGCGCGAACGCGTAGCGCTCCGAATCCCACAGCCTGACCCATTCGTCGACGCTCGGCACCCATTTTTGCGGCTCGGTCTGGACGCCGAAGGTCAGCTCGTCGGCTTCGCCGACCATGATCATCGTGTGGCCGAGGTAGAAGGGCATCGTGTGGTCGAGCTTCGCGATCGAGTAGAACGGCGTGTCGGGCGGGAGCTTGGCCATCGCGGCCTTCACGGCCGGCACGAGCCGCACGCCGGAACTCTGCGTGCCGAAGACATCGTGACCGGAGCCCGCGATCGTGCCCAGCAGCAGCCAGGCCGCGCCTAGTCCCGTCGCGCCCGCGAGCACGCTGCGCCGGTTCAGCCAGAGCGCGAATATCGTCACGACGAAAGCGACGGCGAGGCCCGCGTACACCCAGATCTGGAACTCGCGATAGAGCGCGTTAGGCGTGTTGGCGCTGCCCGCGCGGCCGAGGAAAATCGCTCCGAAGGCCGCGGCGATCAGAAATACCGCATAGCCGATCAGATGCATGCGGTACTGCGATTTCGTCAGCGAGGGCAAATACAGCCCGATGACGAGCGCGAGCGCCGGCGCGATCGGCAGCACGTACGAAATGAGCTTCGAATGCGACGCGCTGAAGAACAGGAAAATGAACGCGGACCAGATCAGCAGCATCGTGACCGGCGCGAAGCCGTTGGGCTGGCGTGGCGTCTTCAAGCCGTGGCGCACACTCTGAAAGGCGATCGACAGCCACGGCAGAAAACCCACGATCAGAACCGGCACGAAGTAATAGAACGCGCCGGGGCGGTTCTGCTCGGGCGTCAGATAGCGCTTGAACTGCTGGACGATGAAGAAGAAGTCGAAGAACTCCGGGTTCTTCATCTGCACGAGCGCGAACCACGGGCCGGTCACGATCAGGAACACGATCAGCCCACTGCCGATATAGAGCCGCTTCCAGAGCGCCCAGTCGCGCGACACGAGTGAATACAGAACGAGCACGGCGCCCGGCAGGATCAGGCCGACGAGACCCTTCGACAGCACCGCGGCGCCCATGCCGGCCCAGCAGAGCCACATCCAGAGACGCACTTCGCGGGTCGGCAGTCCGGGGCGCTGGGCGAGCAGGAGCGCGCAGAGGGTCAGCTCCATCCAGAACGACAGGCCCATGTCGAGCGCGTTGAAGTGGCCCATCAGGTTCCAGTACGGGCACGTCGCGAGGATGACCGCGGCGGCGAAGCCCGTCATCGCGTTGAATACGCGCGTGCCGGTATAGCCGACGAGCAGCACGCCCAGAAAGCCCGTGAGCGCCGTATAAAGGCGCGCCTGCCACTCGCCGATGCCGAACCACGCAAAGGTAAGGGCATTCGCCCACGTTTGCAGGGGCGGCTTTTCGAAATACTTGTAGCCGTTGTAGCGCGGCGTGATCCAGTCGCCGGTCACGAACATCTCGCGCGCCATTTCGGCGTAACGGCCTTCGTCGCTGGGCACGAGATGACGATACCCGAGCGGCGCGAACCAGATGATCGCGAGTGCGAGTACCAGAAGAATGAGCGAAAGACGCGTGAGCGGTAGCCGGGTAGGCGTATCGTTCATGAAGTCGACCTGTCCGATGCCGCGATGCGCGGCGCTAATGAAACGAATTGAGCGATGAATGCGCGCCGCGCGAGGATGCAACTCGTGCATGCTCAGGCACGCATTGTCGATGCGAGTTCGCACGTTCGAGCGCGCGCTGCGCACTTGTCCGACGTCGAAACGCCCGGCGTAACGACGATGCCGGGCGGGAGTGTAGCGCACGGCCGACCGGCATCCGTCAAAATTGACGACTGGCAAGCGACGGCTGCTGCCGATATCGGACGGGCGGCGGGAGTCTGCCAACGCTTCCTTAGCGCCGCCTTAGCGATCCCGTCAGGCTTCGATCAGCAGTGCGGCGGCCACGCGCCGGCCTTCGGACATCAGTATGTTGTAGGTGCGGCAGGCCGCGCCGAAATCCATCGTTTCGACGCCGATGCGGTGTTTCGCCAGTTGCGCGGTGAGGCGCGGATGCGGAAAGCGCAGCCGCGACCCGCTGCCGAAAATGACGACTTCCGGCGCGGCCTCGATGAGCGCATCGAAATCCTCGGGCTTGAGCGCATCGAACGACGACACCGGCCACGCCGCGACGGGCGTCTGCGGCATGACGATCACGCTGCCTTCGTGCCTTTCGAGATTGATCGCCACGAAACCGTCTCCGTAGCTCGTGATGGTATTGAGCGCGCTGGTGGAATCCTGGTGCAGTTTCAAAACAATGATCCGGCAAGGAAAAGGAGAGAGGCCCGGCGGGCGCGCGCAGCGCCGTTTGCGCCGGTTCCGGCGCATTCGATTGGTGCATTGCGGAACTGGGCCATAATCAGTAAATTATAACTTTTTGGCTGCCGGGCTCGCTCGTGCGCCACCCGTTGCGCTCGCGTGCCGCCACAAGCCGCCTTCGACACGCAATCCGGTCCGCATCGCCCATGCCTTACCTGGCGCGGCGTCTAAAATGCATCGTTCGGCGCTCGGGAAAAGCGAGCCGTCCGGGCGAGCCGCCATCGGCTTTCACCTCGGTATTTATTGCAACGCCCGTCCGCCGCGCGCGAGGCTGGCTGCCCCGAATTCCGAGCCGCACGCGACCGACATCACCAGAACCCGTCCGCATTCACATCAGACCCAGAGCGCCAGCCGTGAAACCGATTCTCAAATCCAACAAGCTGCAAAACGTCTGCTACGACATTCGCGGGCCCGTGCTCGAACACGCGAAGCGCCTCGAAGAAGAAGGCCATCGCATCATCAAGCTGAATATCGGCAATCTGGCGCCGTTCGGCTTCGAGGCGCCGGACGAGATCATTCAGGACATGATCCGCAATCTGCCGGGTTCGTCGGGCTATTCGGATTCGAAGGGCGTGTTCGCCGCGCGCAAGGCGATCATGCATTACACGCAGCAAAAGGGTGTGACGGGCGTCGAACTGGACGATATCTACATCGGCAATGGCGCGTCGGAACTGATCGTCATGGCGATGCAGGCGCTTCTCAACGACGGCGACGAAGTGCTCCTTCCGGCGCCGGACTATCCGCTGTGGACGGCCGCGGTGAGCCTGTCGTCGGGCACGCCGCGCCACTACATGTGCGACGAGAGCAACGGCTGGATGCCCGATCTCGACGACATCCGCGCGAAAATCACGCCGAACACGAAGGCGCTCGTCGTCATCAACCCGAACAACCCCACAGGCGCGCTGTACTCCGACGAACTGCTGCGTGAACTGATCGCGATCGCGCGCGAGCACGGTCTCATCATTTTCGCGGACGAGGTCTACGACAAGATCGTCTACGACGGCAAGACGCACACGTCGATGGCCGCGCTCTCCGAAGACGTCGTCACGGTCACGTTCAACAGCCTTTCGAAAAGTTACCGCTCGTGCGGGTATCGCGCGGGCTGGATGGCGATCTCCGGGCTGATCGAAGAGAACCGCCGCCGCGCGAAGGATTATCTCGAAGGCCTCGGCATTCTCGCGTCGATGCGCCTGTGCCCGAACGTGCCCGGCCAGTATGCGATCCAGACGGCGCTCGGCGGCTATCAGAGCATCAACGACCTGATCGTCCCGAGCGGGCGCCTCTTCAAGCAGCGCGAACTCGCGTACGACATGCTCACGGCGATTCCGGGCGTCACGTGCGTGAAGCCGCAAGCCGCGCTCTACATGTTCCCGAAGCTCGATCCGAAGATGTATCCGATCCAGGACGACCAGCAGTTCATCACGGATCTGCTGCTCGAGGAGCGCGTGCTGCTCGTGCAAGGCACCGGCTTCAACTGGCCGACGCCGGATCACTTCCGCGTGGTTTTCCTGCCGAACGTCGACGATCTCGCGGATTCGATCAACCGCATCGCGCGCTTCCTCGACGGCTATCGCAAACGACATTCCGCTTAATCTCTCTTTTAAAGACTCGCGCTGCATGGAACCGATCAAAGTAGGACTCTTGGGCTTCGGCACGGTCGGCAGCGGCACCTTCACGGTGCTGCGCCGTAACCAGGAAGAAATCAAACGACGCGCGGGACGCGGCATCGAAATTTCGCGTGTCGCCGTGCGTACGACGGCGAAGGCCGAAGCGGCGAAGCAGGAAGGCATCGCGGTGACGGACGACTTCAACGCGGTCGTCGACGATCCTTCCATCGCCATCGTGTGCGAAATGATCGGCGGCACGGGCTTCGCGCGCGAACTGGTGCTGCGCGCGATCGCGAACGGCAAGCATGTCGTGACGGCCAACAAGGCGCTGCTCGCGGTGCACGGCACGGAAATTTTCGAGGCCGCGCGCGCGAAGGGCGTGATGGTCGCGTTCGAGGCCGCGGTGGCGGGCGGCATTCCGATCATCAAGGCGCTGCGCGAAGGGCTGACGGCGAACCGCATCGAGTACATCGCGGGCATCATCAACGGCACGACGAACTACATTCTTTCGGAAATGCGTGACCGCGGGCTCGACTTCGCGACCGCATTGAAGGCCGCGCAAGAACTGGGTTACGCCGAAGCCGATCCGACTTTCGACATCGAAGGCGTCGATGCCGCGCACAAGGTCACGATCATGAGCGCAATCGCGTTCGGCGTGCCGGTGCAGTTCGATCGCGCGTATGTGGAAGGCATCAGCAAGCTGGCCGCGATCGACATTCGTTACGCGGAAGATCTCGGCTATCGCATCAAGCTGCTCGGCATCGCGCGGCGCTCGGAGAAGGGCATCGAGCTGCGCACGCATCCGACGCTCGTTCCGGCCAAGCGCCTGCTCGCCAATGTGGAAGGCGCGATGAACGCGGTCGTCGTGCACGGCGACGCGGTCGGCACGACGCTCTACTACGGCAAGGGCGCGGGCGCGGAGCCGACGGCGTCCGCCGTGGTCGCCGATCTCGTCGACGTGACGCGCCTGCATACGGCCGATCCCGAGCATCGCGTGCCGCATCTGGCGTTCCAGCCGGACAGCCTGTCGAACACGCCAATCCTGCCGATCGACGAAGTGACGAGCGGCTACTACTTGCGCCTGCGCGTCGCGGACGTGACGGGCGTGCTCGCGAACATCACGCGCATTCTCGCGGACAAGGGCATCTCCATCGACGCGCTCCTGCAGAAGGAATCGGAAGAAGTCGACGGCGCGAACAAGGGCGAGACCGACATCATCCTCATCACGCACGAGACGCTCGAAAAGAACGTGAACGCGGCGATCGCGCAGATCGAGGCGCTGTCCACGGTCGTCTCGAAGGTGACGAAGCTGCGCATGGAAGCGCTCAACTAAAGGCAAGCACGATGAACTACATTTCGACGCGCGGCGCCGGCACCGACGAGCGCCACACGTTCTCCGACATTCTGCTGGGCGGCCTCGCCAAAGACGGCGGCCTGTATCTGCCGACGGAGTATCCGAAAGTCAGCGCCGACGAACTCGCGCGCTGGCGCACGCTGTCGTACGCGGATCTCGCATTCGAAGTGCTGTCGAAGTTCAGCGACGACATTCCTGCCGACGACCTGCGCTCGCTTACGCGCAAGACGTACACCGCGCAGGTGTACAGCAACGTGCGCCACGAAGAGAGCGCGGTTCAGATCACGCCTTTGAAGACGCTCGGCGAGGAAAACGGCACGACGCTGTCGCTGCTGGAACTCTCGAACGGCCCGACGCTCGCCTTCAAGGACATGGCGATGCAACTGCTCGGCAATCTGTTCGAGTACGCACTGGCCAAGCAGGGCGATGAATTGAACATCCTCGGTGCGACCTCGGGCGACACCGGCAGCGCCGCCGAATACGCGATGCGCGGCAAGACCGGCGTGCGCGTGTTCATGCTCTCGCCGCACAAGAAGATGAGCGCGTTCCAGACCGCGCAGATGTTCTCGCTGCAGGATCCGAACATCTTCAATCTGGCGGTCGAAGGCAACTTCGATAATTGCCAGGACATCGTCAAGGCCGTGTCGAACGATCACGCGTACAAGGCGAAGCACAAGATCGGCACGGTCAATTCGATCAACTGGGCGCGCGTCGTCGCGCAGGTCGTGTACTACTTCAAAGGCTATTTCGCCGCGACGAAGAGCAACGACGAACGCGTGTCGTTCACGGTGCCCTCGGGCAATTTCGGCAATGTGTGCGCGGGGCACATCGCGCGCATGATGGGCCTGCCGATCGATCAACTCGTCGTCGCGACCAACGAAAACGACGTGCTCGACGAGTTCTTCAAGACCGGCGTGTATCGCGTGCGCGGCGCGGCGGAAACGTATCACACGACGAGCCCGAGCATGGATATCTCGAAGGCGTCGAACTTCGAGCGTTTCGTGTACGACCTGCTCGGACGCGATCCGGCGCGCGTGCTGCAACTGTTCCGCGACGTCGAAGAGAAGGGCGGCTTCGACCTCGCGGTGAGCGGCGATTTCTCGCGCGTGAAGGAATTCGGATTCGTGTCGGGCAAGAGTGGCCACGACGACCGCGTGAAGACGATCCGCGACGTATTCGAGCGCTATCACACGATGATCGACACGCACACCGCCGACGGCGTGAAGGTCGCGCGCGAAAATCTGAAGCCCGGCGTGCCGATGATCGTCCTCGAAACCGCGCAGCCGATCAAATTCGGCGAGACGATCCGCGAGGCGCTCAATCGCGAGCCCGAGCGGCCGGCTGCGTTCGTCGGACTTGAAAAACTGCCACAAAGGTTCGATATCGTTCCTGCCGATGCTGGCGTCGTGAAGGCGTTCATCGCCGAGCGCACGTAACAGGATCGTCATCGGGATGAACGGGGCGCGGCTGCACGGCCGCGCCCCGTTTTTCATGATGCGGCACGAAATCCGCCGCCCGAGCCAGCTTGGCAGAATCGCCGCTCGCGGGCAAAAGCCCGCCAAAAGCTGTTAAAATCTCAGGTTTTTCGTCGTACCCCATTCAAAAGGACGCGCCGTGCTGTCTACCGCCAATATCACCATGCAATTCGGGCCCAAGCCCCTCTTCGAGAACATCTCGGTCAAGTTCGGCGAAGGCAACCGCTATGGCTTGATCGGCGCCAACGGCTGCGGCAAGTCGACCTTCATGAAGATCGTGGGCGGCGATCTCGAGCCGTCATCGGGCAACGTCATGCTGGAGCCGAACGTGCGTCTCGGTAAATTGCGCCAGGACCAGTTCGCGTACGAAGACATGCGCGTACTCGACGTCGTCATGATGGGCCACACCGAAATGTGGGCCGCGATGACCGAGCGCGACGCGATCTACGCCAACCCCGACGCCACCGACGACGACTACATGCGCGCCGCCGACCTCGAAGCCAAGTTCGCCGAATACGACGGCTACACGGCCGAAGCGCGCGCGGGCGAACTGCTGCTCGGCATCGGCATCAACATCAACGATCACAATGGCCCGATGAGCAACGTCGCGCCGGGCTGGAAGCTGCGCGTGCTGCTCGCGCAGGCGCTGTTCTCGAAGCCCGACGTGCTGCTGCTCGACGAGCCGACCAACAACCTCGACATCAACTCGATCCGTTGGCTGGAAGACGTGCTGAACCAGTACAACTCGACGATGATCATCATCTCCCACGATCGGCACTTTCTGAACCAGGTCTGCACGCACATGGCGGACATGGACTACGGCACGTTGAAGGTCTGGCCGGGCAATTACGACGACTACATGCTGGCGTCGACGCAGGCGCGCGAGCGTCAGCAGGCCGCGAACCAGAAGGCGAAGGAGCGCGTGGCCGACCTGCAGGACTTCGTGCGCCGCTTCTCGGCGAACAAGTCGAAGGCGCGTCAGGCGACCAGCCGTCTGAAGATGATCGACAAGATCAAGATCGAGGAATTCAAGCCGTCGTCGCGTCAGAATCCGTTCATCCGCTTCGAGTACGAGAAGAAGCTGCACAACATCGCGGTGGTCGCGGAAGAAATCACGAAGAAGTACGACCGCACGATCTTCCAGAACTTTTCGCTCTCGGTGCAGCCGGGCGAGCGTATCGCGATCATCGGCGAGAACGGCGCGGGTAAGACCACGCTGCTCAAGTCGCTCAAGGGCGCGCTCGAACTCGATCACGGCACGGTGAAGTGGGCGGAAAACGCCAACGTCGGCTATATGCCGCAGGACACGTACGAAGAGTTTCCCAAGGACGAGACGCTGACCGAGTGGATCGACCAGTATCGCAAGGAGGGCGACGACGAGCAGATGATGCGCGGCACGCTCGGCCGTCTGCTCTTCAACGCGGACGATATCAAGAAGAACGTGAAGGTGCTGTCGGGCGGCGAAAAGGGCCGCATGATCTGGGGCAAGCTGATGCTCGGCCGCCACAACGTTCTGCTGATGGACGAGCCGACCAACCACATGGACATGGAGTCGATCGAGTCGCTGCAGATCGCGCTGGAGAAGTTCGAAGGCACGCTGATCTTCGTGTCGCACGACCGCGAGTTCGTGAGCGGGCTGGCGAATCGCATCATCGAAGTGAAGACGGATGGCACGCTGCGCGACTTCGGCGGGAATTACGAAGATTTTCTGGCGAGCCAGGGGATTCAGTAATCACCGGCTTCGCGCTCGCGCTGAAACAAGCGGCCCGCCTCGAAAGAGCGGGCCGTTTTTACATGCCGGTCAAAGCCTGTCGTTGCGAAACCGCATCGCCGTTCCTTCGCGCGTAATGCGCTCCCAGATCGCGCGTTTTTCGTCGTCGTTCAGAAACACCCAGTTGGACACTTCGCCGGCCGTGCGGCCGCAGCCTTTGCAGACGTCGTCGAAGAGCGTGGAGCACACGCCGATGCAGGGGCTATCAGGCAGATCGTGAAGATTCGAAGACATTGGGCTAGCTCGTGACCGCATCGGCGCCGAACAAAAAGGGCGGCAACGCGGCATTCAAAATCGTAAAAAAACTCAACGCGCGATACTGTAGCCTATCCGCGCGATCCAGTGATGCCGCTGGTTGTAATCGAGGATGTCCTCGCCGTACCCGTTGAAGTAGCTCACGAACAGATAGCCGCCCCACGCGCTGCCGATCAGCTTCGCGAGCGGATAGGTCAACTGCGATTCCACGCTGCCGTACCAGTGCTTCGAGCCTTTGCGTAATGTCGTCGCGAGTTGCCAGCCGTCCGGGCTGCCGTATTTCACGAGGAAATCGACGTAGCCGCGATAATCCGCGATGTCCTCGTTGCCCGCCTTCGACAGGTAGTAATAGAACTTCGGCGAGAGCGTCAGGTGATTGCCGTTCAGATCGCCGAAATCCCATGTCGGGCGCACGAACGCGATGTTGATCGAGCGCGATTCGTCGCCGCTCTTGCCGTTCGATTCATGCCCGATGCCCGCCGCGACGCCCATGCGCGTGAAGAGCGCGCTTTTCCAGCCGGTGTCCTCCACGTAATAGAACAGTTGCGGCTGAAAGCTGATGTCGCGAAACGGCACCGATTCGGCCGAGAGATTCCATATGGCCGTTTGCGTGTAGCCGAAATAGAGGTTGTCGAGGAAGCCGCGCGAGCGGGGATCGTCAGGCAGATGCAGGCGATATTTGAAGCTGAACTGGAATTTCGCGAGATTGTCGCCGTTTTTGCCATCCGCGAAATAGATCGGCTCGAACGTCGAGAAGCGGCCCGAGAGCAACGTGTCCGTGCTGGACGCCGGTTGGACGGCGGTATTCGCCGCGGCCGTCGCGACGGCGAGTTGGCCGGGCGTCGTCGCTTGCGACTCGGCCTTCTCCGCGGCGGCGACCTCGGTCTGCGTATCGCTGCGATTGAGCGTGACGAGCATCGGCGAAGCATCGAAGCCGACCGGATCGATCTTCACCGTGCCGCGCGCCGAATCGGGCCACGGCGCCGAAAAACGCACGCGGCGATACTGGCCGGGCGCAAGGCGCAGACGGTCCGGCACTGTCGGATCGCGCTCGAGCGTGAGCGGCGCCGGCGGCAAATCGCCATTGGTCAGATTCACGGTCAGTTGCTTCGGGACATCGACGGTCAGGGGTTTCGCGTCATCGTCGGTATAGAGGAGCGTCAGTTCGAGCGGTTGCGAGGCGGCGGCTTCGCGCGCGGGTTGCAGCACCGCGACGGTCGCGCGCGTAGCGCCGCTTGTGCAAAGGCCGGCAAGAAGAAGCGCGAACATGCGTGCGCGGCCGGCAGAGCGGCGGGAATTTTTCAGCGAAATCGATCGTGGGCCGTGGGCCATGTAGTTCGTGTCCTGTTGGGGCGGGGCGGGCATCAGGACAGTCTGACAGCGCGAGCCGCGCCGCGATCCCGACATTCCAGACGAAATGGCATCGAAACCGGTGCGTCAGGCCGAAAACACCGCCTGCCAGAGCATCGCGCCGTTCAGCGCGACGATCACGCCCGCGCACATCCACGCCAGCGCCAGCGGCACGCGCGCGACGCGCCAGCGGCCCATCAGCCCGGCATCGGAAGCGAAGCGCACGAGTGGAATCACGGCGAGCGGCAATTGCAGGCTCAAGACGACTTGCGTCGCGACGAGGAGCGCGTTCGAACCATGCTGGCCGAAACTTCCGACCGCGACGAGCGCCGGACCGATCGCGAGCCCGCGCGTCAGGAGCGCCCGCGCCCAGCGCGCCATCTTGAGGCGCAGGAAGCCTTCCATCACCGCCTGGCCGGCGAGCGTGCCCGTGACCGTCGCGTTCAGGCCGCACGCGAGCAGCGCGGCGGCGAACACGACGCCCGCCCAATGGGTGCCGACGAGCGGCGCAATGAGACGGTGGGCGTCGGCGAGATCGTTCACACCGGTGTGGCCGTTCGCGTGGAAGACGGCGGCCGCGACGATCAGTAACGACGCGTTGACGATGAACGCAAGCCCGAGCGAGCCGAACGTATCGATGTTCACGCCACGAAGCGCGCGCCCCATGGTCGCGTCGTCGCGGGCGCTCGCGTGCTCCTTGACGAGCGCGGAGTGCAGGTAAAGGTTGTGCGGCATCACGGTCGCGCCGAGCACGCCGGCGGCGAGCCAGAGCATGCCGGCATCGCGGACGAGTTCGCGCGACGGCGCGAGCCCGCGCAGCGCATCGCCCCAGACCGGATGCGCCAGCGCGAGTTCGATGACGAAGCACAAACTCACGAGAAAGATGAGCGTCGACACCGCCCGCTGCAGGGACCGCTTGCCGCGGTTTTGCAGCGCGAGCATCGCGAAGGTTCCGACCGCCGAAACCAGCACGCCGGCCGTGAGCGAGAGGCCGAAGAGCATTTGCAGCGCAACCGCGCTGCCGACGACTTCCGCGACGTCGCACGCGATGATCGCGATTTCGCACGCGATCCACAGGACAAGCGTCGTACGGCGGCTGTAGCGTTCGCGGCACAGTTGCGCGAGGTCGCGCCCGGTCACGACGCCCACGCGCGACGCGACCCATTGCAGCAGCATCCCCATCAGGCTCGCGAGCAGGACGACGAAAAGCAGCGAGTAACCGTAGCGCGCGCCGCTCGCGAGCGCCGTCGCCCAGTTGCCGGGATCCATGTAGCCGACAGCGACGAGCGCGCCCGCGCCGGCGAACGAATACCAGTGTCTGCGCGGGCGCGGCGCGCGCTCCCGATCTTCACGGGTCGCCGCGGGCGACTGCGCGTCGGATTTCGCGGCTGACGGCCGGGCGAGCGCGGAGGGATTGGTATTCATGCGGGAGGCGGCCTCGAATAGCGTTGCAACGGTGCGCGTTGCCGGTTCAGAAGACGCCGCTTTTCGCGGCGCACGTCGAATTGGCTCGCAACAACTGTTCCGCTGGCTATTCGTCAGGCTTGCCCGTGTCGGCCGCGCTCGTGCGAGTCAACGAAACGACGAAGAAACGACTCGCAAAACGGCGGGCGCAAGGGGACGCAGGCGACCGACCACGAATAATGACATTGCATCGGGCTTACGCCTGCGTGTCACTTTGACGAGTGTGGGTTTATCACGTGCCGCGGCAGCGGATTAGGGGCTAAAATGCGCGCTCTTTCCGGCTGTCGGCGCGCGGCGCTAAGCCGGGCAGAGCCCCGCGCGGCAAGACCGTCGCCGCGTGACGCAAGGGCGTGTACATTTTGCGCGACAAGCGGCGGATTATTTTTTGTCGCGTCCGCGTTTAATGGTAGTTTTCGGGGTTTTAGGGGAGTCGCGGGTCGCTCGGCGATGCGAAAATGCGCCGGGTCCGGGCGGCACGACGTCGTGACAAGTCGGAACAAGGGAGAATCGAAATGAACGAGAAACTGGCGAGCCGCACGGCCAAGCTGGCGGGCGCCCTGGCATGCGCCGCGATGTTGACTCCGCTCGCGGCCTTCGCGAAAGACACGCAGTTGAACGTGTACAACTGGTCGGACTATATCGCGAAGGACACGATTCCCAACTTCACCAAGCAGACCGGCATCAAGGTGAAGTACGACAACTACGACAGCGACGACACCCTGCAGGCCAAGCTCCTGACCGGCCGTTCCGGCTATGACATCGTCGTGCCGACCAGCAATTACGCCGGCAAGCAGATCGCCGCGAACATCTTCGCGCCGCTCGACAAGTCGAAGCTGCCGAACCTCAAATATCTCGATCCCGACCTGATGAAGCTCGTCGAGGGCGCGGATCCGGGCAATAAATACACGGTGCCCTGGGCGTACGGCACGACGGGCCTCGGCTACAACGTCGACAAGGCGAAGCAGATCCTCGGCGCGAACGCCGAACTGAACAACTGGGACATCCTTTTCAAGCCCGAGAACATCTCGAAGCTGAAGGCGTGCGGCGTCTCGGTGCTCGACGCGCCGGACCAGATGTTCGCGGCCGCGCTGCATTACATCGGCAAGGATCCGATGAGCACGAACCCGGCCGATTATCGCGAAGCGCTCGCGATGATGAAGAAAATCCGTCCGTACATCACGCAGTTCAACTCGTCGGGCTACATCAACGACATGGTCGGCGGCGATATCTGCTTCACCTACGGCTGGTCGGGCGACGTCGTGATCGCGAAGCATCGCGCCGTCGATGCGAAGAAGCCGTTCAAGATCGAGTACTACATTCCGAAGGGCGGCGCGCCCGTGTGGTTCGACGTGATGGCGATTCCGAAGGACGCCAAGAACAAGGACGCGGCGCACGAGTGGATCAACTACATCGAGACGCCGCAGGTTCACGCCGCGATCACCAACGCCGTGTACTACCCGAGCGCAAATCTCGAAGCGCGCAAGTACGTGGATAAGGACGTCGCGAACGATCCGGCCGTGTATCCGCCGCAGGATGTCATCAAGACGCTGTTCCTGCTGAAGCCGCTGCCGCCGGAAATCCAGCGCCTGCAGACGCGGCTCTGGACGGAATTCAAGTCCGGCCGATGAATCCGATAAGCCGGTTATTCTTTTGAAACGACGAAGCCCCTGGACCTCCGGGGGCTTTGTTCGTGATCGCATCGCGTGGCGGGGCGAGTCACGAAAGACGCATGGAAGCAAGGAGTCGAACAGGCAATCATGAGTGAGCAGTCGAGCGCGTTGAAGGCAGCGCCTAATTCCGGCCGGCGCGAGCCGGGCAGTTTCCCATCGGTCTCGAGCACGGACGACAGCTTCGTGCAGATCGTCGATGTCGTGAAGAAGTTCGGCGAGACGACGGCCGTGCGGGGCGTCAACCTGTCGGTGAAGAAGGGCGAGCTGTTCGCGCTGCTGGGCAGCTCGGGCTGCGGCAAGTCGACTCTTTTGCGCATGCTCGCCGGACTCGAATCGGTGACCGAAGGGCAGATTCTGATCGACGGGGAAGACCTCGCCAAGATGCCGCCGTACAACCGGCCGGTCAACATGATGTTCCAGTCCTACGCGCTCTTTCCGCACATGAGCGTGGAATCGAACGTCGCGTTCGGGCTGAAGCAGGAAGGCGTAAAGGGCGGCGAGCTGAAGGACCGCGTCCACAACGCGCTCGAACTCGTGCAGATGGCGAAGTTCGCCAAGCGCAAGCCGCACCAGTTGTCGGGTGGTCAGCAGCAGCGCGTCGCGCTCGCGCGCAGCCTCGTCAAGCGACCTAAGCTGCTTCTGCTCGACGAGCCGATGTCCGCGCTCGACAAACAGATTCGCCAGCGCACGCAGATCGAGCTCGTCAATATTCTCGATACGGTGGGCGTCACCTGCATCATGGTGACGCACGATCAGGAAGAAGCGATGACGATGGCCAATCGCATCGCCGTGATGAGCGAAGGGCAGATCGTGCAGCTCGGCACGCCGCACGAAGTCTATGAGTATCCGAATAGCCGCTTCTCCGCGCAGTTCATCGGCTCGACCAATCTCTTCGACGGCAATGTCATCGAGGACGAGCCGGATCACATCTTCGTCGAATCGCCGGACCTTCCGGTGCGGCTCTATGTGAGCCACGGCATCACCGGGCCGCTCGGCATGCCGGTGACGATATCCGTGCGTCCCGAACGCATCGCGCTCACGCGCAAGCCGCCCGAAGGCACCTACAACTGGGGCCGCGGCAAGGTGACGAACATCGCGTACATGGGCGGCTACACGCTCTATCACGTGACGCTCGATTCCGGCAAGGTCGTGGTCGCGAACCTGTCGAGCCTCGCGATCGGCGAGATCGATTCGCCCACGTTCGACGACGAAGTCTACGTGCGCTGGAGCGCGTCGGCGGGTGTGGTGCTGACCGCATGATGACGAACTGGCTCAAGCGCATCGGCGTTTCCGGACGCACGCTCGTCATCGGCGGTCCGTATCTGTGGCTCCTGCTGCTGTTCTTCGTGCCGTTCCTGCTCGTCGTGAAGATCAGCTTCGCCGACAGCCAGCTCGGCATTCCGCCGTACACGGATCTCGTGACGATGGAAGAGGGCGTGATGCATATCGCGCTCGACTTCGCGCACTACGCGTTCCTCGTCAAGGACAGCCTGTACTTCGCGACCTACATGAACTCGCTGCTGGTCGCGGCGGTATCGACGGTGCTGTGCCTCCTGATCGGCTATCCGATGGCGTATTACATCGCCCGTTCGAATCCGGCCACGCGCAACATCCTGATGATGGCCGTGATGCTGCCGTTCTGGACGTCGTTCCTCATTCGCGTGTACGCGTGGATCGGCATTCTGAAGAACAACGGCCTGCTCAATAACTTCCTGATTTCGATCGGCCTGCTGCATTCGCCGATCGAGCTGTATCACACGAACATCGCGGTATATATCGGCATGGTGTATTCGTATTTGCCGTTTCTCGTGATGCCGCTTTACGCGCATCTCGTGAAGATGGATCTGACTTTGCTCGAAGCGGCCTACGATCTCGGCGCGAAGCCGTGGAAGGCGTTCGTGCAGATCACGTTGCCGCTGTCGAAGAACGGCATCATCGCGGGCTGCCTGCTCGTGTTCATTCCGGCGGTGGGCGAGTACGTGATTCCCGAACTGCTCGGCGGCGCGGACACGCTGATGATCGGCCGCGTCATGTGGAACGAGTTCTTCAACAACGCCGACTGGCCGATGGCTTCCGCCGTCACTTGCGCGATGGTCCTCTTGCTGCTCGTGCCGATGGCGCTTTTCCAGCACTTCCAGGCGAAGCAACTGGAGGAAAAGCGATGATCAAGGTCAGCCGTCCGTTGCAAATCACCGCGCTCGGACTCGGGTTCGCGTTCCTCTATATACCGATCCTGAGTCTCATCGTCTATTCGTTCAACGATTCGCCGCTCGTCACCGTCTGGACCGAGCCGTCGCTCAAGTGGTATCGCGCGCTCGTCACCGACGACGAACTGATCAACGCGGCGTGGCTGTCGTTGCGCATCGCGTTTTTCACGGCGTGCGCGTCGGTCGTCATCGGCACGTGGGCGGGCTTCGTGCTCGCGCGCATGGGGCGCTTCAAGGGCTTCACGCTCTACGCGGGCATGATCAACGCGCCGCTCGTGATCCCCGAAGTCATTCAGGGCATTTCGCTGCTGCTGTTGTTCGTCGAAATGGCGAAGCTCATCGGATGGCCGGATCGCGGATTCTTCACGATCTGGATCGGACACGTCATGTTGTGCATCTCATATGTGGCGATCATCGTGGAATCGCGCGTGCGGGAGCTGAATCCTTCGCTGGAGGAGGCCGCGCTCGATCTCGGCGCGACGCCGCTGCGCGTGTTCTTCTCGATGACGCTGCCGCTGATCTCGCAGGCGCTCGTCGCCGGTTGGCTGCTGTCGTTCACGCTTTCGATCGACGATCTCGTGCTGTCGGCGTTCCTGTCCGGTCCCGGTTCGACGACATTGCCGCTCGTCGTGTTCTCGCGCGTGCGTCTTGGCCTGAATCCGGAGATGAACGCGCTCGCGACTTTGTTCATCGCGCTCGTGACGGTCGGCGTGATCGCGGCGAACGTCTTCATGCTGCGCAGCGAACGGAGAAAACTCGCAACGGTGATGTGACGCCAAGTGGCCGGACGCAAAAAGCGCGTCCGGCACGACGCTGTAAACGCCGAAGGGCCATCGCGATGTTCAGTCGCGATGGCCCTTCTTGCATCAAGACGCGCCGCTTACTTCGCTGCTGCGTCCTTCAGAACGACGCGCGTCGGACCGCCGATGCTATTCATGAGCAGGTCGCCGTTGGACATGTACTGGATGATGGCGTAAGCGCCGTTGCCCAGATTGCTCTGCCCGAACGACACGCGATGCACGGTCTTGCCGGTGTTCCAGTCCATGCCGGTGATTTCCCAACCCGTCTTCGGATAGTAGCCGTTCACGAACACCATGTTCGACGCCGAACTCGTGCTCGGCACCATGCTGATGGAAACGACGTCGTCACGCGTCCAGACCGAGCGCCATGCGTGCTTCTTCGGATCCCATTCGAGACGCTCGGCACCCGAGGCCGGCTTGTTGACCGGACCGAGCGACAGCACGTCGACGAGCTTGTCCGGATGGCCCTTCTCGGCAACGTTGTTGACGACGAACGCGCCGTAGCCGTTCACGACCACCGACTGTTCGCTCTGAACGAACTTCGGCGGATGCTTGAGTCCGGCCGTGATGCCGATCTGACCGGCGATGCGCGGCGACTTCGTACCCGGAATCTGCTTCCAGCCCGCGGGCATCTGGTCGCGCCAGAACGCGACGAGGTGCATGCGGTTCGCGCCGTCCGTGATGACCACGAGCTTGTCCTGGTCGTCGCCGAAGCCCATGAGCGTGGGCGTGGAGCCGGTGCCGTCGCCGAACTTGACTGCGGGCGGCTGATCGCCGTGCTCGTATTCGGCCTTCCATGCGCCGTCTGCTTCGTCTTCCGAGAGCTTCGTGCCGGTCCAAACGACCTTATGCATCACGCGATTCGACGCAATGTAGATGCCGCCTTTCTGATCGATCGCGAACGAGTTGCTCACGAATTCGCCCGGCGCAAAGCGGATCGTCTGCGGCTGGCCTTCGAGCGAACGGTCGAACACGCTGATCGACACGTTCGATGCCACGACGAACTTGCCGTCGTACGTGACACCCGTGCCGACGAGATGCGCCTTGCCGACGATCGGTTTCATGTCGATCGTCTTGATGACCTTGATGCCGGCGGCCGGATTCTTTTCGTCCACGAGACCGAACATGCTGATGTTGCCGTCCGAATCGTTGTAGTAGACATGATTATCCTTGTCCACCACCGAGTACACGCCGTTGACGACGCGCGTCCAGTCGAGGCCGTAGGTCTTGAACACTGCGTCTTCGGCCTGCTTGATGTTCGTGTAGCGCTCGCCGAGCACCTTGTCGTGCAGCGCGGCCGGAATGACCTTGTTGCCGGGGGCCGGGGCGCGTGCGACTTCCTTGAAGCCGCCGTTCGACACGTCGATATACGTCACGCCTTCGCTGGACACGCCCCACATGTAGTTCGGCGACGTCGACGCGAGCGTCATGATGTTCACCGGACCGGCGACGACGCGCGGCGCCTTGCTGATATCGACGTTGAAGAAGCCGGGCTTGACCGCATACGGAAACGCATCGCTCTGCGACGAATCGAAGTGCGTGATCGAATATTTCTCGGCGGCGAGGAACGGGTTGCGCGGCGGCTGCTTCGCTTCCAGCGCGTGCGCGGTGCCGGCAGCGAACAGCAGCGCGGTTATCGTGCTGATAGAGGTTTTTTTCATGCGTTGCTCCTTCTTCGGGTTGAATTCATATCGCGATGCGGGCAGGCATCAGAACGCCAGCGTCGCGCTTGCCATGAAACTGTTGGTGCTCTTGAGCCGGTTCGTGCTCGCGATGCTCGGCACCCAGCGCAAGCTCGCCGAAACGGGATGTTTGCCGCCCACCTTGGTGTCGTAAGTGACGATGGGACCGAGCGAGAAGTCATGTCCGACGAAGCCGTCGAGCCGATCGGCGACTGGGCCGGAGTCCTTGCCGAGCTGCTGAACGGTGCCCATCACGAGGCCTACGCCGACGCCATTGGCGAATTTCTTCAGGCCCATTAGATCGAGCGTGAAGAGCGGGGCGTTTTGATAATCGGTGGCTTGATTGCGCGTGTAGAACTGCAGTCCCGCGACGGCGTCGAATTCCAGGCCGTACTGCGGAACGAGCTTCGTGTACGCCACTTGAGGCACGAAGGTCCAGTTGTTCAGGCTCGTGTTGGCGAGCGCGTTCGGGTCGTAACGGCCGGTCGGCGCCCAGACGTTGAAGCTGAGCGCGATGTGATCGGTGCGCGAGAAGTGGTATCCCGCGACGATCGGCGTGAAGTAGAGGTCAAACAAGTTCGCGGCGCTGTCGCTGCGCGCGCCGTTCAGGCGTCCGACGGACGCGCCTGCTTTCACGTCGGTCCAGACGTAGGGCAGCGTGATGGCGGACGCGAAACTCCATCCGGCCATGCTGCCCCACGAGCGCATCAGGGTAGCGAGCGTGAAGTCGATCTTCGCGTCGACGCCGGCAGTCGCCGTGCCGGCGATCGGCACGGAGCGGTTCGCGCCGATCGAGCCGTCGAGATAGATGTTCTCGAAGTTCACGATGGTCATCGGCTCGGGCGGCACGATGCCCGCGCTCGGGCCGACGCTCATGCCCGCGACAGGCCGGCCGAGCGCGCTTTCGGTTGCATGAGCAACGGGAATGCAGGCCGATGAGGCCGCCAGCATCAGCGCCAGAACTGATCGGCGCGCGGTAAGTCCGCGACGCGTGCCGAATTCAGATAAAACGCATTGCATTATTCCCGTTTCTGGGATTCGATTTATTTTGCTCATTGTTTGAAAAATTGGTGCGTCCAAAAGCGCCGTAATAAATGGATCCGTCTATCTATCCGCTTTGTGAAATATCGCGGTAGACATTAATTGAATTTAATCGCTATTCGTAGGTGTGCGTGTTCCCGCAACGATGGATCGTTGCTGCCTGTACTTGCCGGAGAGAGTTCTTGTTCGTGGCGAATCAGCTCGGCGAACTTTGGAACGGGCGCTAATGGCGATTGAAAAGGATTAAACAGTGCTCAGATTTAGAAACAGATCTTCCGACTGCATTTGGTTGGCGACACTATCAGCGCGCACGTGCGCAGACAAGCTTTGCCGCCGGAATGACAAAGATATGCACAAAGATCAATTATTTTTTTCATTAATACGCTTTGAGAAAATCTCAGCGTGAAGTTTGCGCAAAACGAGTTCGGGGCGCACGATGCGCCCCGAGAAAAGACATGCAAACGCCTGCTTGCGAAAGCTTCAGTCGCCCGACGCTTCCCGCGCGAGCGCGAGATGCTTCGCGAAGGTCGTCGGGTCGGTATTGGTGCCGCACAGCAGCACGCCGACACGCTTGCCTTCCAGCCGCTCGCGCAACGGTCCGAGCAGGGCGGCGGTGGCGGCGGCGCATGCCGGCTCGACCGCCAGTTTGAGTTCACCGAACAACTGCAGCATGCCGTGACGCAGCTCGTTGTCCGACACGGTGACGATCTCGTCGATATGCCGCCGACATAGCTCGTAGCTGTACTGCTCGGTATGCGGCGCCATCAAAGAATCGGCGATGCCGTGCATCGCGCCCATCTTGACCGTGTGATTCGCCTCGAAGCTGCGTTTCATCGCATCCGAGCCTTCCGGTTCCACGCCGAAGACATGCAGCGACGGATTTGCGAGGCGCATCGCCGTCGATACGCCCGCGGCCAGGCCGCCGCCGCCGATCGGCAGGATCACGGCGTCGAGATCGGGCGCCTGCGACGTCCACTCGTAGCCGAGCGTCGCCGTGCCGAGCACCGTGCGATAGCCGTTGAACGGATGGATGAACACGCGTCCTTCTTCCGCTTCGACGCGCCGCACGACATCGAACGCCTCGGCGACGTTCTCCGCGAACACGACTTCCGCGCCGTAGCGCCGGCACAGCGCCACGCGCGCCGGGCTCGCGCTCTTGATGATGACGACCTTCGCGCCCACTTCCATGCGCTGCGCCGCGTACGCGACCGCCACCGCGTGATTGCCCGCCGATACGCACGTGACGCCCGCCGAACGTTCGCTGTCGGTGAGCGCGAGGATATTCGAAAACGCGCCGCGCGCCTTGAACGTGCCGCTTGCCTGCAAGAGTTCGAACTTGAACGTGACCGGCGTGCCTTCGAGCGTCGGAAAGTCGTGGCGCTCGAAGGTCGGGGTGCGCGTCACCCACGGCGTGAGCGCCATATGCTGCTCGGCGATTTCGTCGAGCGTCGGAATCGGCGTGCCGTCGATCGTATTGTCGGAATGCTGCATGGCAGTGGACATGACGTGTTGTCGATCTGGAGAGGTCAACGGGGCTGTGCTTCGACGGACATGCTGTGGATGAACTTGCCCAGGAACGCCTCGCACTGGACGAGCTGTTCGAGCGACACGTACTCGTTCGCCTTGTGCGCCTGTTCGATGTTGCCCGGCCCGCAAACGATGCTCGGCACGCCCGCGTTCGCGAACAAGCCCGCTTCCGTGCCGTAGGCGACCTTGTGCTTGTCCTGATTTTGCGTGAGCGCGCGCACGAGTTGCGTGATCGCGGCCTGCTCGGTGGCGTCGAGGCCGGGCGCGGACGCGAGCTTCGTGAATTCGATCGCCGCGTTGCCGTGTTCCTTCAGCATCTTCGGCAGCAGCGTGTCATGCGCGTACGACTGGATGCGTTTGAAGATCTGATCGGGATCGATCGTCGGCAAATTGCGGAATTCGAACTCGAAGTTGCATTCGGCGGGCACGGTGTTGATCGCGTTGCCGCCTTTTATCGTGCTCGTCTGACCGGTGGTGAAGGGCACGTCGTAGAGTTCGTCGAACGGACCTTGCGCGCGAAACTCGTCGACGAGATCGCGGATGTGGCAGATGAGCCGCGCTGCGTACTCGATCGCGTTCAGGCCCTTCGGCGTCAGCGACGAATGCGCCGCGAAGCCGCGCACGCAGCAGTGATAAGTGTTGATGCCTTTGTGCGCGATGATCGGGCGCATCGATGTCGGTTCGCCGACGATGCAGCCATCGGGTTTGAGGCCGCGCTTTTTCAGGTCGGCGATCATCAGCGGCGCGCCGGCGCAGCCGACTTCTTCGTCGTAGGAAAGCGCGAAGTGGATGGGTTTCGCGAGCTTCGTCGCCTGCATCTTCGGTAGCATGGCGAGCGCGGCGCCGATGAAGCCTTTCATGTCACATGAGCCGCGGCCGTAGAGGAGGCCGTCGCGCACTTCGGGCTTGAACGGATCGCTCTGCCAGTCCTGACCGTCGACCGGAACGACATCGGTGTGACCCGACAGCACGATGCCGCCGTCGGTTTGGCCGTCGTGCGCCGGGACCGTGGCGAAGAGATTCGCCCACTGGCCGCGCGGATCGTTGGTGATGGTCGCTTCGATGCCCGCTTTTCGCAGTTCGTCGCGTACCGTTTCGATCAGGCCGAGATTCGGATTGCGGCTTACGGTATCGATGGATACGAGCCGTTCGATCCACGGCAGGCAAATGGGCGTTTCGGTTCTGGATTGAGCTTCGAGATTCGCCGTGTCAGCGATCTGTGACATATTTTTGCTCCTGCGGGTAGGGCTTGATCATAGCCCAAAAGAATGATGCTGGCCGTAGGGGGCTTTTTGGTTTTTGAGTTTTGGGGCTTTTGAGCTTTGGCGCTTTGGGGTTGTCGCTGGATCCCGTTTTCTTTGTGGTCTATGAGCGTTGCCCCTGTGCGGCGCGGCAGTCACTTTCTTTGCTGCTGCAAAGAAAGCAACCAAAGAAAGCAGCTTCCGATACGCCCGTGGTCACACGCAATTTGGGTAGTCCTCTCGTCCATCGTGGGCTGCCTAAAGAGTGCCCTCATAGGCCCCATCGTGCTTGGCTCGCGCACGGTCCGTCTCATCGCACCACACAACAAACCGGTTCAGCACCAAACAGCTCCAGCCTGCTTCGCGGCCGACCGGTCAATCGGGGATGCATGTGCTTCTTCACTAACGTCTCCATCTCACTACAATCGCCGCCCTTTGGTTTCCCTTGCAGACCCGGCGGCAGCGCGTAGCGCTGTGCGGAAGCTATTTCGTGCTGAACCAACGTTCTGAACACCTTCGGGCGACAGACCGTGCGCGAGCCAAGCCCGATTAGGTATTTGAGGGCACTCGTTAGGCGAGTGCCGCCTGGGACGAGAGAACTACCCAAATTGCGTGTGACCGCGGGCCTGAAAAGCTGCTTTCTTTGCTTACTTTCTTTGCAGCAGCAAAGAAAGTGAGTGCCGCCCCGCACAGGGGCAACGCTAATAGACCGACACGAAACCGGGATCCGGCGACTACAGTAAGCAAAGTGAGCCCCACCCCGCACAGGAGGCAACGCTGACAGACCGAAAGCAAATCGGAATCCGGCGAAAATAAAAAAGTCACCGAACAACAGCGGCCGGTTTCCGAACCGGCCCCCCCAACGCCCGCAACGTCTCCTTGACAGTAGAGATCCGCACCGAGAGATCGGGACTCCGCGACTCGATGCGCAACTTGTCCTGACCCGCGAGCTTGATGTGCTTATGCTTCTGCACCATCTCGATGATCTTCATGCCATCGACGGGCGGATTCGGAACGAACTGCAGCGAGATCGACTGCTCGCCCGCGTCGATCTTCGAGATGCCGAGCGGTTTCGCAGCAAGACGCAGCCGATGCGTCTCCACGAGCGCATGCGCCTGCGGCGGCAGCTTCCCAAAACGATCGACGAGCTCTTCGAGAATGCCATCGATCGCATCGCTCGATTCGCAGTTCGCGAGCCGCTTGTACAACGACAAACGCTCCTGCACATCGGCGCAGTAATCGGCGGGCAGAATCGCGGGCGCGTGCAGGTTGATCTCGGTCGTAGCCGCAAGCGGGGCGTTCAGATCCGGCTCGCGGCCTTCGCGCAGCGCGCGCACGGCGTCGTTCAGCATGTCGGTGTAAAGCTGGAAGCCGAT
Organism: Caballeronia sp. AZ7_KS35; assembly: GCF_023631045.1. NCBI lineage: Bacteria > Pseudomonadati > Pseudomonadota > Betaproteobacteria > Burkholderiales > Burkholderiaceae > Caballeronia > Caballeronia sp. AZ7_KS35. Next base: position 376,212 of record NZ_JALQDV010000003.1, read on the forward strand.
CTCGTGAATCTCGCCCGATTGCTTGTCGCCGAGCACCTCGCCCGTACCGCGAATCTCCAGGTCGTGCATCGCGAGATAAAAACCCGAGCCGAGTTCCTCCATCTGCTGAATGGCTTCGAGCCGCCGCTGCGCCTGCTTCGTCAGCGATTGCGGATCGTGCACCAGCAAATACGCATACGCCTGGTGATGCGAACGCCCGACACGTCCGCGCAACTGATGCAACTGCGCAAGACCGAACTTGTCCGCACGATGCATGAGGATCGTGTTCGCGCTCGGCACGTCGATGCCGGTCTCGATGATCGTCGTGCACAACAGCACGTTCGCGCGCTGGCCGACGAAATCGCGCATCACGCGTTCGAGCTCGCGCTCGTGCATCTGTCCGTGCGCAACCGCGATGCGCGCCTCGGGCACCAGCGCTTCGAGCATCGCGCGCCGATTCTCGATCGTCTCGACTTCGTTGTGCAGGAAGTAAACCTGGCCGCCGCGCTTCAGTTCGCGCAGCATCGCCTCGCGGATCACGCCGTCTTCCTCGCGCCGCACGAAGGTCTTGATCGCGAGCCGCTTCTGCGGCGCGGTCGCGATCACGGAAAAATCACGCAGGCCTTCGAGTGCCATGCCGAGCGTGCGCGGAATCGGCGTCGCGGTGAGCGTGAGCACGTCGACCTCGGCGCGCAATGCCTTGAGCGCCTCCTTCTGCCGCACGCCGAAGCGATGCTCCTCGTCGATGATCACGAGCCCGAGCCGCTTGAACTTCACATCGCTCGACAAGAGCTTGTGTGTGCCGATGACGATATCGACCGAGCCTTCGTTTATCTGCTGCACGGCCGTCGAAACTTCCTTGCCGGTCTTGAAGCGCGACAGTTCCGCGATGCGCACCGGCCAGTCGGCGAAACGGTCGGTGAAGGTCTGCGTGTGCTGTTCCGCAAGCAGCGTCGTCGGCGAAAGAATCGCGACCTGCTTGCCCGCCATCACCGCGATGAACGCGGCGCGCAGCGCGACTTCCGTTTTGCCGAAGCCGACATCGCCGCACACGAGACGGTCCATCGGTTTGCCGCTCGTCATGTCGCCGATGACGGCTGCGATCGCCGCCGCCTGGTCGGGCGTTTCCTCGAAGCCGAAGCTCTCCGCGAACTTGGTGTAGTCGCGCGGCTCGAGCTTGAACGCATAACCTTCGCGCGCCGCGCGGCGCGCGTAAAGGTTGAGCAGCTCGGCGGCCGTATCGCGAATCTGCTGCGCGGCCTTGCGTTTGGCTTTTTCCCACTGGCCGGAGCCGAGCGTATGCAGCGGCGCGCTTTCCGGGTCCGCGCCGCTGTAGCGCGAGATCACATGCAATTGCGCGACCGGCACATACAGCTTCGCCTCGTTCTGATACTCGAGATGCAGGAATTCGGTTTCACCTTCGCCGAGGTCCATCGACACGAGGCCCATGTATCGGCCGATGCCATGCTGCGCATGCACGACGGGATCGCCGACCTTCAGCTCGGCGAGATCGCGCACCATCGAATCGACGTTGCTCGCCTGCTCCTGACGACGCCGTCCGGCGCGGCGCGCGAGCGGTCCGTAAAGCTCCGTCTCGGTGACGATCGACAGCTTCTCCAACGGCAGCGCGAAACCGTTGGCGAGCGGCGCGATGCCGAGCGTGAACTTGCCGTCGGCGGTCAGCCATTCGTGGAACGTGTCGCGCAATTCGCCGCGCAGGCCGTTGTCGGCGAGCAATTGCTGGATCGTCTCGCGACGTCCCGCCGATTCCGCGACGAGCATCACGCGATTGTCCGTCTGCTCCAGATAGTGACGCAGCGCGAGCAAAGGCTCGTCGGCGTGACGGTCGATCGCGAGGCCCGGCAGCGGCACGGCCCAGCCGCCTTCGGGCGTCGCGGGAAACTTCAACTGCGCGAAGGGCTTCGCGAACGTGAAGAAATCGTCGTCTGTCAGAAAGAGCCGGCGCGGTTCGAGCAAGGGCCGCTCGCGATCGTGCGAAAGGAAGTCGTAGCGCTGCTTCGTGTCGTGCGTGAAGCGTTTGATCGCGGCGTCCATATCGCCGACAAACGCGAGCTGCGAGCCTTGCGGCAAGTAATGAAAGAGCGTCGCGGTTTCATCGAAGAAGAGCGGCAGATAGTATTCGATGCCCGCCGAGGGCACGCCATTGCCCATGTCCTTGTAAATCTGCGAGCGGCTCGGATCGCCCTCGAAGACCTCTCGCCAGCGGCTGCGAAAGGCGGTGCGCGCGGCTTCGTCGAACGGGAACTCGCGGCCCGGCAGCAGGCGCACGTCGCGCACCGGATAAAGGCTGCGCTGCGTGTCCGGATCGAACGCGCGGATGGAGTCCACCTGGTCGTCGAACAGATCGATGCGATACGGCAGCGCCGAGCCCATCGGATAGAGATCGATGAGCGAGCCGCGCACGCAATACTCGCCCGGCCGCACGACCTGGCTCACGTGCTCGTAACCCGCGAGCGTCAATTGCGCCTTGAGCTTCGCTTCGTCGAGCCGCTCGCCCTGCGTGAACGAAAACGTGTAAGCCGCGAGAAACGACGCGGGCGGCATGCGATAGAGCGCGGTCGTCGCCGGGACGATGAGGATGTCGCAGCGGCCTTCGCCGAGATCGTGCAGCGTCGCGAGACGTTCCGAGACGAGATCCTGGTGCGGCGAAAACGTGTCGTACGGCAGCGTCTCCCAGTCGGGCAGAAGGCGCACGCGCGCATCGGGCGCGAAGTAGGGGATTTCGGCGGCCAGACGCTGCGCATCGACTGCGCTCGCGGTGACGACCGTCAGGAGCGGCACGCTCTCGCGATACGCGGCGTAGTAGCGCGCGATGGCGAGCGCATCGGACGAGCCGGAAGCGCCATCGAAGACGAAGCGCTGACCCGGTTTCACGAGCGCGATGGGAGAACTGGACTGCGCGTTGACGGCTTTGGAAGGCATAAGGTGTGCATGGAGCCGTCCGGCAAACGCGGGTTCGGAGAGTCGAACCGGCGTGCGCGGGACGTGGTCGCGAAAGACCTATTATAAAATCCGGGCTTCAACTTTGACTTGTTCACCTCATCTGCTCGACTATTCGCCCGTGACTTCGCGCCTGTTCTCACTGATTCCCTGCGCCGGCACCGGCAGCCGCTCCGGCGCGCCGATGCCGAAGCAATACCAGACGATCGCGGGCCGCCCAATGCTCGCGTACACGCTCGCGGCGTTCGACGCGTGCTCCGAATTCTCGCAGACGCTCGTCGTGCTCGCACCGGACGACAACCACTTCGACGCGCGCCGCTTCGCCGGATTGCGCTTCGCGGTCGAGCGCTGCGGCGGCGCCTCGCGGCAAGCGTCGGTGTACAACGGGCTCGTCGCGCTCGCGAAATTCGGCGCGCGCGAAGACGACTGGGTCCTCGTGCACGACGCCGCGCGCCCCGGCATCACGCCGGAGCTGATTCGCAAGCTTGTCGCGGAACTGCGCGACGATGCGGTCGGCGGCATTCTCGCGCTGCCGGTCGCGGACACGCTGAAACGCGTCGCACCGAACATGCCCGATATCCCCACGGACGACGTGCGCGTCGCGCGCACCGAATCGCGCGACGGGCTCTGGCAGGCGCAGACGCCGCAAATGTTCCGGCTCGGCATGCTGCGCGAAGCGATCGAGCGTGCGCGTCACGACGGCCACGACCTGACGGACGAAGCGAGCGCGATCGAATGGCTCGGTCATTCGCCGAAACTGGTTCAGGGCAGTCTGCGCAACTTCAAGGTGACGTATCCGGAGGATTTCGCGCTCGCGGGCGCGATGCTTTCGGCCGGCGCCTGACTCACACTCAACAAAGGTTTGGATCGATGGATTTCAGAATCGGACAAGGGTACGACGTCCACCAGCTCGTCGAAGGCCGCCCGCTCATCATCGGCGGCGTGACGATTCCCTACGAGCGCGGTCTGCTCGGCCACTCGGACGCCGACGTGCTGCTGCACGCGATCACCGATGCGCTGTTCGGCGCGGCGTCGCTCGGCGACATCGGCAGGCATTTCCCGGACACGGCGACCGAATTCGCCGGCGCGGACAGCCGCGTGCTGCTGCGCGAGGCGTTCCGGCGCGTGTCGGAGGCGGGTTTCGCGATCGCGAACGTCGACAGCACGATCATCGCGCAGGCGCCGAAACTCAGCTCCCATATCGATGCCATGCGCGAAAACATCGCCGCTGATCTCGATCTTTCAATGGATCGCGTGAACGTCAAGGCCAAGACGAACGAGAAGCTCGGCTATCTCGGGCGCAAGGAAGGCATCGAAGCGCAGGCCGCGGTGCTTTTGCGCCGGACGTCAATCGACGGCTAAAGCGCGGCGGGAAGCGCTATTTCCCTTCGGCTTCGATCGTCAGCGCGACGGCGTTGATCACCGCGGCGATGCGGCCGACGTCGCGCAGTTGCGTCGTCGACATGCCTTCGGCCACGAGATTCTCGTAGTGCGATTTCACGCAGAAATGGCACTTGCCGACGATCGACGCCGCGAGCGCGTACATCTCGAAGCGCCGCTTGTCGACGCCGCCGTGCGACGCATACGCGTTCATGCGCAAGTTCGCGGGCTGCGTCTTGAGATCGGCGTTGTCGGCCATTTCCAGGTACGGATACCAGACGTTGTTCATGCCCATCAGCGCGGCCGCGGTGAGCACGGCGTTCGTCTCTTCGGGCGACAGCGCGCCCGAGTTGCGAATGATGGCGACGAGCTTCGTCGCTTTCGCGGCAAACGCGGCGGCGAGCGCGACGCCAGCCGCATCGCTGCCTTCGAGCGATGAACGCGCGATCGTGCCGTCGACGTTAAGGCGAATGTCCTTCGCGTAGTCGGGCACCAGTTCCTTGATCGCAGACAGAAATTCCATTGTTTTCTCCTGTTCGATGGCATTAAAAAGCCCGCCGATCGGCCGAAAACACTCGGCTCGATGGCGGGCTTTGCGGCATCCGGAAACGCTTACAGCGTCGCGCCGCCGACGGCACGGTTGCACGGGCAGAGTTCGTCCGTTTGCAAGCCGTCGAGAATGCGCAAGATTTCTTCCGGGCTGCGGCCGACGTTCAGGTTATTGACCGAGACGTGCTGAATGACGTTGTCCGGATCGACGATGAAGGTCGCGCGCAACGCCACGCCGGCTTCCTTGTCGCGCACGCCGAGTTGATCGATCAGTTCGCCTTTCACGTCGCCGAACGAGTAATGGTTCAGCTTGTTCAGGTCTTTGTGCTCGCGGCGCCATGCCAGCTTGACGAACTCGTTGTCTACGCTGCCGCCGAGCAGAACCGCGTCGCGGTCCTCGAAATCGGCCGCCAGCTTCGCGAATTCGACGATCTCCGTCGGGCAGACAAACGTGAAATCTTTCGGATAGAAATAGATGATCTTCCACTTGCCGGGGAAAGACTGCTCGGTAATTTCCTCGAACGCCGACTGGCCGTTCTCTTCGTGATGGTTGAAACCCGGCTTCGCAGCGGTGACAGTGAATGCTTCGACTTTATCGCCAACGGTCTTCATGCGGAAAACTCCTGTGAAATCGTTGAAAGGACAAACTCCAGCCAAACTACCGTATCGCCGTAACGCTCGCGTGACACGTTCATGCCAGGCCGCGCCGAGCGTTGAACCGCTTCATCTTAACCAGAATTAAAAGAGTGCTTCGGCCGTTTCCAGCTTCCGAAACGGGCGCGCTCTAGCCTTCGAAGCGCACGCCGCCTTTCATCGGCGGGAAGTCGATGGTGACTTCGAAGCCGGGCAGAGGCGTGCGGTTGCGCAGACGCAGCGTGCCGCGCTGTCGCGTGACGAGGCGCTGCACGATCGCCATGCCGAGACCGGTGCCGTTCGCCTGCGTGCGCGCCGTATCGACGCGATAGAACGGACGCGTGATGAGCGCGACCTGATCGTCGGGGATGCCGCGGCCCTCGTCCATCACGGAGAGCTCGACCCTGCCGTGCGCGACGCGCGTCTGCAGCGTAATGCGGGCGATGTCGTCGTGTTCGCTGCGGCCGTACTTGCGCGCGTTTTCCAGCAGGTTGCCGACCACGCGGCGCGCATCCGTCGGATCGCCTTCGATGACCGCGCCCTGGGCGAGATCCGTCCGCATGACGACGCCGTCGTCGGCCTGGAAGCGGGCGGCGAGTTCGCTCGCGATCATCGACAGGTCGACGGCCTCGGGCATGCGCTGCATCGGCCGCGCATAGTCGAGAAAGCGCCCGATGATCATGTCCATCTGCTCGATGTCGTCGATCATCGCGAGCTTGGTCGCTTCGTCCGACGGGCTCATCTCCGTCTCCAGCCGCAGGCGCGCAAGCGGCGTGCGCAGATCGTGCGAGATGCCCGCGAGCATCAGCGCACGGTCGGCCTCGAGCTGCTCGAGATCCTGCACCATCTGGTTGAAGCTTCGATTGGTTTCCGCAGCAACGCCCATGCCGCGTTCGGGCAAGGGTTCGGGCGATTGCCCCGAACCGACCTTGCGCGCGGCGAGCGCGAGACGCGCGAATGGCCGATTCACGAGACTTGTGATGAACGCCGCGCCGAACAGCGACAGCGCGAGCGCGAACACGCCCCAGCCGGCCCATTGCAGGCCGGTGACGGTGTCGAGCTGATCGCGATCGAGGGCGACCCAGTAATCGTCGTCGTCGATCTTGAAGCTGATCCATACGCCCGAAATGTCGTTCACCGACTGCGCGATGATCGTCTCGTTGCCGAGCCGCCCGCGCACGTCGCGTTCGATCAGCCGGTTGAGCGATTCATCGGGCTGGAGTTTGTATTTGTCGGTGGTCTCGCGCGGATACACGCGCACGCCTTCGTTGCTCTCCAGATCCTGAAGCAGCGCGCGGCGCAGATCGGGGTCGGAATAGAGCAGGGCGGTGCGCGTGAGCTTGACCACGGCGACGAGCTGAAGCGCCACGCGCTGCGCACGCGGCTCGCGCTCGATGACGCGAAAGCTCTGGAACCACGCCGTGAGACTGACTGCGATGAGCAGCGCGATCAGCGCGAAGGTTCGCCAGAACAGGCCGCCGAACGCGAGCGCCAGTAGCCGCCTGTCGATTCGCATGAGTCTGTCGGGTTCGGCTCGGTGAAGGGGAGAGAGCGTGACGAAACTCGCTTAGGATCGATCAGGCTGCGCCGTCGGGAATGAACACGTAGCCGAGGCCCCACACGGTCTGGATGAAACGCGGACTGCTGGGATCGGGCTCGATCAGCTTGCGCAGACGCGATATCTGCACGTCGAGGCTGCGGTCGAACACTTCGTACTCACGGCCGCGTGCGAGCTCCATCAGCTTTTCGCGCGAAAGCGGCTGGCGCGGATGGCGCGCGAACACTTTGAGTACCGAAAATTCGCCGGTGGTCAGCGGGATTTCCTGGCCGTTCTTCGTGAGCGTGCGCGTCGCGAGATTCAGTGCAAATTCGCCGAACTCGAACACTTCGGTGGTTTCGGACGGCGCGCCCGGCAATTCGGACGGCGTCTGACGCCGCAGCACCGCATGAATGCGCGCGACGAGTTCGCGCGGATTGAAAGGCTTCGGCAGATAGTCGTCCGCGCCCATTTCGAGGCCGACGATGCGATCGACATCTTCACCCTTCGCGGTGAGCATGATGATCGGCGTGCGATCGTTGCTGCCGCGCAGACGCCGGCAGATGGAAAGACCGTCTTCGCCGGGAAGCATCAGATCGAGGACGAGCAGATCGAAACGCTCGCGCACCCACAACTTGTTCATCGACGGGGCGTTTTCCGCAACGTACACGTTGAAGCCCTGTTCACCGAGGTATCGGCGCAACAGATCGCGCAGGCGCGGATCGTCGTCGACGACGAGAATTTTTGAAGGGTTCTTGGTTTCCATGGCGGCATCTTAGCGCGTTTGTTCAAACGCCGAGTTTGTAACAAAAGCGAGTGTAACAGTTCGTTACAAAATTTACGGGGCCTGTGGCACGGCCTAGGGGTTTGCTGCGTACACTGCTTTACCTAAGCCCGCCATTCGGTAGATACTCCATTAGACCAGTGCGTCGCGCGGCACGACCAAGCCGCTTCGAGACGTGCGCGAAAAGACTGAGGCTGTCCGGTTGTCGAGCAACGAAGGGAACAACATGAAGGGAGCGCGGCAGCGCGGACCCGTGCGCAACGAGCGCATTCTCAGAAAGACACTTCTTGCCAGTGCGCTCTACGCAGTACTGAGCACGCCTCACGCCTATGCACAACCGACAGGCTTCGATCGCGGCATCGCGAGTTCCCCGAATCGTTTCGATGGCAGGATGATTCGCGCGCAGCAGCGCGTGGGCAAAGGTTCGGGGTCGTCGAGCCACGATCCGAAGACCGCGGCCATGCAACCCATTCAGCAAGTGGATCAGGCGCCGCCCGCGCGCCCGCCGCGCCACACCGTGATGACCGCCGACGAGCGCCGTCTCTTGCGGCAGCATATCGAAGAAGCGGTGCGCGATCTCTACAAGCGGTAAGCGGCGCGTGCCCGCGATGGACCGACGTGAATTTCTCTCGATTGCCGGTGCGTTCGCGGGAGGTCTCGGCAGCATCGGCGATGCGTGCGCCATCGCACATTCCGACACTTCCTCTGCTTCGATTCGCTCCCTCGTGATCGTCGACCTCGACGGCGGCAACGATGCGCTCAACACAGTCATCCCGATCGCCGATGCGCGCTATCGCGTGTTGCGGCCGAAACTCGCGATATCGAAAGACCGCGCATTGATGCTCGATGAACGCACCGCCTTGCATCCGTCGCTGTTGCCGTTGATGAGCGCGTGGCGCGCCAACGAAATGGCGATCGTGCAGGGCGTCGGCTATGACGCTCCCAATCGCTCGCATTTCCGCTCGCGACAGATCTGGGACACGGCATCGCATGCCGATGAATATCGCGCCGGCGGCTGGCTCGATCGCGTGAACCTGAAGGTGACGCACATCACCTTGCACGGCTTCGACACGCACGAGCGTCAGTCGCACCGGCATGCGGCGCTGCTGGCCACGCTGGCAGAGCGGCTCGCGTCGCTGCGGGCGTCGCTGATCGCGTCCGGCGCATGGAGCCGCACGCTCGTGATGACGCGCTCGGAGTTCGGACGCGCCGCGCGCGAGAACGCCGCGGGCGGCACCGACCACGGCGCGGCCGCGGCGCATTTCATGATGGGCGGAGGCGTGCGCGGCGGACTCTTCGGCATGCCACCGCGACTCGATCGACTCGATGCGGACGGCGGCTTGTCCGTCGGCGTCGACTTCAGAACGCTCTATGCCACGGTGCTCGACGCATGCGGGCAGATCGATTCGTCATCGATTCTCGGCGCGCGCTTCGCGCCATTGCCGATCCTTCGCGTCTAACGCGTCTTCCATGTGATCCACAGCTTGCGGATCGGCGTGAGTGCGATGCGTTGATGCAGCACCCGAAAGTTCTCCCGTTCGATCTCGTCGAAAAGCGCGAAGGACAGCGCTGCCTGCGCGCGCAGCACGCGTTGCGTCGCGCGCTCCGAAGCGGGAATCGCGGCCAGCGCGTCGTCTAGCGCCTGGCGGGCGCGGCTGGTCTGAAAGCGCATGAGGTCCGTGAACGTATCGCCGTACTTGCGATTGATGATGTCCGCGGCCGTCACGTTGAATCGCTGCAACTCGTCGATGGGAATATAGATGCGGCCATTGCGCGCATCGCCGCCGATGTCCTGAACGCGCTCGGCCAGCAGCAACGCGGATCCGAGCGGCGCGGCCCACGACGCGGCCTGCTGCGGATCGCGCGCGCTCGCGCGTGCAACGGCCGTCGCGAATGCGCCGCCCGTCTGATCGAGGTAACGCCGCAAGCCGGGCCAGTCGAGGTAGCGCGCCTGATCGAGATCCATGCCGAAGCCGTCGACGATCGCGGCAAGCGATGCGCGTCCGGCATCGTCGAGAACCGGATGCGCGGCATCGCCCGCGTGCGCCTGCAACGCTTTCGTGACCGGATGCGTGGGCTCGCCGCCATCGAGCCGCCCGAGTTCGCTTTGCCACCATGCGTGCTTGGTGCGGCCGATGGTCGGATCGCTCGTCTCCTTCACGGTCTCTTCGAGCTCGCGATAAAGCGCATAGAGCGCGGTCAGAAGCGGCTGGCTCGCAGCCGGCGCGCGGCGCAGCGCGTAGTACGTGCCGGAACCTTCAGGCGCGGCTTTTTGCTGGCAGTAATCGTCGAAATTCACGAACGGAGCTTGTGGGAGTTCGAGGGGAGGCGGGGTCGGTTCTGGTCGTGCGGTTGGCCGCGCGGCGTTCATTTTATCCGGCGAGGCGCGGCTTCGCTGCGCAGCGGCGGCAGCATCAGCCGGCCGCAAAAACAAAAAACCCCTTTGCCGATGAAAGGGGTTTTCGTGTGGTGCGAGGAGCGGGACTCGAACCCGCACACCCTTGCGGGCGTCAGGACCTAAACCTGGTGCGTCTACCAATTTCGCCATCCTCGCAGCACGGCAGGCGCTCTGGGCTCTTGCGGATGATGACCCGCGCCCGGCGATGCCGCCGTGTCCGGCACCGGTCCACTGTGCCAAGCCCGAGATTCTAACGCATTCATCTGGCGATGTCTGCGAAAATGCGTCGACGGTCCTGAGCTTAAGCGAGGCGCGAGAATCGTCGGCATGGCCGTCGATTCCGGCCATACGCGCCCGAAGATTGCGGCTCGCAGATCGGCTGCCTACAATCTCGTCACACTTCCGCTTCGGCATCGACATTCCCGCTCATGAACCGCAACGCGCGCAATCGCTTCGTCGCATGGCTCGGCATCGCCGCCATGTGGCTTGCCATCGTCGCGCCGGTCATCAGTCAGACGCTCGCCGCGCGCCAGGCCGCCAATCCGCAAGCGGTGCTTTGCACGGTCGATGCGACTGCAACGGACTCGCACGCCGGCCAGCACGACGCCGGGAGTCATGTCGACGCCTGCTCCTACTGCGGACTGCTCGCGCAGAATCTGCCGATCGTCACGGGCGTCGTGCATGACGTCGCGCTGATCGAACGCGTCACGCGCGTGCCTGCCGTCGCGAACGTCGAAGACGTCACCTCGAAATCCTTCAACGCCGCGAGCCCGCGCGCGCCGCCCGTCCTCTCCTGAAGCCTTCCTTCGTCTGACCGCATCGATGTTCGTCGCGCACATGAGCGCGATGGACGTACGACCGCTCGTCGGGAATATCGTCACGGCACTGACGGTACCTCCGATGCGCGCTCATCGCAAAAATACTCAACGAGATTCGCCATGCTTGCACCCGACCTGAACGCGGCGCCAGCGACGCCGAGCGCGGAAGTCATCGCGCATCGCCGCACGCTGTGGCGCTGGCATTTCTATGCGGCACTCTTCGTGATGCCGCTCCTCATCGTGCTCGCGATCACCGGCACGATCTACTGTTTTCAGCCGCAGATCGAGCCGCTGCTGTATCGCGACCGGATGATCGTCGCGGACACGCACGCCCCGCAACTGTCCCGCGATATCCTGCTCGCCAAGGCTGCCGCGAGCGAACCGCGCGGCGCCGTACCGACGCTCGCGCAAATCGAAACCGATCGCACGCGCAGCGCCGAATTCGTCTTTCGCCTGCCATCGGGCGAAAGCGAAAGCGTCTACGTGAACCCGTACGACGGCACCGTGCTCGGCACGCTTTCCGTCGAACATCGATTGATGAAACAGGTGCGCAACCTGCATCGCGGCCTGATGCTCGGCAAGACCGGCGAGCTGCTGATGGAACTCGCCGGATGCTGGACGCTCGTGATGATCGGCACGGGTATCGCGCTGTGGTGGCCCAGCCGGTCGAACGCGAGACAGGGCGGCGTGTGGCTGCCCCGGCTATCGCTCCAAGGGCGCGCGTGGTGGCGCGATCTGCATGCGGTCGGCGGCGTGTGGCTCGCGGTCGGCGCGCTCTTTTTCGTTCTCTCGGGATTGCCGTGGTCGGGATCGTGGGGCAAGCAATTCAAGGCGCTTGCGACGACCGCATCGCTCGGATATCCGAAGGGCGCGTGGGGCGAGGCGCATGTGCATTCGACGGCCCCAGCGACCTCGAACAACGAACACGCGATGCACGGCATGCAGATGAAGATGGACGATCTGCCGCTGCATCAGACGCCGTGGGCCGTCGGCGCGACAACGGTGCCGCAAGGCGCGAATGCGTCGGCTTCGGCTGCGCGCGTGTCGATCGACGACGTGGTCGCGCTCGCCGCGAAAAACGGTGTCGCGGATGACTACGGCATCGCGCTTCCGTCCAAGCCGACGGGCGTCTACACGGTCTCGTATTTCCCCGCCGATCCGCGCGCCGAACGCACGCTGCACATCGATCAATACAGCGGCCGCGTGCTGTCCGACATCGATTACGCAAGCTACGGCGGCGTGGCGAAAGTGATCTCGTACGGCACGTCGCTGCATATGGGGCGCTACTTCGGGCTTCTGAACCAGATCGTCTGCTCGGCGATATCGCTCGGGCTCGCGGCGTTGTCCGTGACGGGCTTCATCATGTGGATGAAACGCCGGCCCGCGCGCGAACTCGGCGCGCCTGCGCGGCCCACGAAGCGCCCGCCGATGCGCGCCTGGCGCGGCAGCCTGACGTTGCTCGGCGTGATTTTCCCTTTGATGGGCGCGACCATGCTCGCCGTCTGGTGCTTCGACCGGCTTGCGTTCGGGGCCAAGCGCGCGGCTGCCTGACGAACCCGCGCGCCTCGTTCGGACTTATTTGGAACCGAATCTGAGGCGCGTGAGCTGCTCGGCTTCGTTGGCGAGCAGCCGCGCCGCATCGCGGATCGCCGTTTCGAGCGTGATCGGGCCGGGCGCCGGCGAGAAGCAGCCGCTGAAAAATTCGGAGAGCCGCGGCAGCGCGGCCGAATCGACGGCGCCCGACAGCAACGACGCCGGCACGCCGTGATCGCGCGCGTGCTTGCAGGCGATGAACGGCGCCTTGCCATGCAGCGTCTGCACGTCTGAACGGCCTTCGCCCGTGATGAGCCAGTTCGCGCCTTCGAGCGCGGCGTCGAGCCCGATTTCGCGCGCCACCACCTCCGCGCCGGTCTCGAAACGCGCGCCGAGCATGTGCAGCGCGAACCCGAGCCCGCCCGCCGCGCCCGCGCCGGGTTCGCTGCGTTTCGCGACGCCCATCGCGGGTTCGAGCAGATCGGCGAAATGGGCGAGGGCGGCGTCGATGGTGGGCACTTGCTCCGGCGTCACGCCTTTCTGCGGCCCGAAGACCGCCGTCGCGCCGTGATCGCCGGTGAGCGGATTGTCGACATCGGACATGCCGACGAACTCCGCGTCCTTCACGCGCGGATCGAGCCCGGAAGGGTCGATGCGCGCGACTCGCCCGAGCGCCGATGGCACCGGATGGAGCTCCTTGCCGTCTGCGTCGAAGAGTTTCAGCCCGAGGCCGACGAGCAGGCCCGCGCCGCCGTCGTTGGTGCTGCTGCCGCCGAGCGCCACATAGAATCTGCGCGCGCCGGAATCCAGCAGCGCGCGGATCGCCTCGCCCATGCCGAGCGTGCTGCGCTCGGTGACGGGCACGGCCATGCCGTCCGCATCCGTGATGCCCACGACTTCCGCCGTCTCGATAATCGCGCTGCCGTCGTCGAGCAGGCCCGTGGCGGCGTCGCGGCGTGCGGCGGCCGCGCCCCGCACGTTGAGCATGCGCCGCTCGCCGCCTGCCGAGAGCATCGCGTCGAGCGTGCCTTCGCCGCCGTCGGCCATCGGACGGATACGGATATCGGCGTCCGGCCGCGCGCGCCTGATGCCTTCCGCGACGGCGTTCGCGACGCCTTCCGCGGAGAGCGAGCCCTTGAACGAATCGGGAGCGATGACAACTACGGGAGCAGCGGACGTGGCGTTAGGCATGGTGTCTCGAATGTTCTGATGTGGAAGCAAGGATTGAAAAGCCGCGGCGAGGCTCCATCTATGCGTATGTCGCATGCGCTTCATGCCTTGCGGCAATGGATTGCGCGCCGGAGCGCTTCGCCGCTCGAATCATGCGCCGGCAAGCTTATCAGCGCGGCGCGCGACGCAAAATAGCGGCGTGCCGATAGCGGGAATTCTGCGCGGGAGAGCCGGTCAGCAAAACGCGGATTTACGCCGAAATGAGCGTCGAAAACTGGCACTTTTCGAGTCAAATCGGACCGAAACGCAGTGTTTGCAGGATCGTCGGACGGACCGCGCGGAATAGTTTGCTAAAATGCTTGGCTCTGTTGACTGACACCGTGTCGGGCGACGTTCCGGCACTCCCGCGAGACGCTTATTCTGGGCGTCTTCCGGCGCCAGGCGTCGATTTCGGCCGGCTCAGGCAGAGGCCGCATCCGGACCCGCGCCTTTAGAACCGCGGAAGAACCGAACACCGAATTTACGATTTACTCTAGGACGATTTCAGCCATGGCTAACGTAGTTGAGAACCTCGGCAAGCTCGAACGCCGCGTGACGATTTCCCTGCCGAAGGACACGGTGCAGAAGGAAGTGGATTCGCGCATCCGCCAGTTGGCCAAGAATGTGCGCATGCCGGGTTTCCGCCCGGGCAAGGTACCGCTCAAGATGGTGACGCAACAGTATGGCGGCCAGGTCGAAGCCGAAGTGCTGAGCGACAAGGTCGGCAAGGAATTCTTCGATGTCACGCGCGCCGAGAACCTGCGTGTCGCGGGCCAGCCGAGCTTCGCGCCGAAGTCGGAAGCCGCAACGGACGCCTACGCCTTCGACGCGACCTTCGAGGTCTATCCCGAAGTGCGCCTCGGCGACGTGGCGACCGCTGAAATCGAACGCACGGTCACGACCATCTCCGAAGCCGAAGTCGATCGCACGCTGGACATCCTGCGCAAGCAGCGCGTGCATTTCCACGCCCGCGGCGAAGCCGGCGAGCACGGCGACGGCGGCGCGGACACGGCAGCCAAGGAAGGCGACCGCGTAACGCTCGATTTCGTCGGCAAGATCGACGATGTCGCGTTCGAAGGCGGTAGCGCACAGGACTTCGCATTCGTGCTGGGCGAAGGCCGCATGCTGCCCGAGTTCGAGCAAGCCGCGACGGGCCTGAAGGTCGGCGAAGAGCGCACGTTCGACCTCAAGTTCCCGGATGACTACCACGGCAAGGACGTGGCGGGCAAGACGGCGCAATTCACGATCACCGTGAAGAAGATCGAATGGCCGCATCTGCCGGAAATCAACGCCGATTTCGCGAAGTCGCTCGGCATCGAAGACGGCGACCTCACGAAGATGCGCGCCGAGATCAAGGACAATCTGGAGCGTGAAGCGAAGCGCCGCACGCAGCAGATCGTGAAGAATCAGGTCATGGACGCGCTCCTGAAGATCTCCGAACTCGACGTGCCGAAGGCGCTGATCGAACAGGATCAGCAGCGCCTCGTCGAAATGGCTCGCCAGGACCTGCAACAACGCGGCGTGCCGAATGCAGCCGACGCGCCGATCCCGGCCGAAATGTTCGCCGAGCAGGCCGAGCGTCGCGTGAAGCTGGGCCTCGTGCTGGCCGAACTCGTGAAGGCCAACGAACTGCAGGCGAAGCCCGAGCAGATCCGCGCTGAAGTGGACGAATTCGCCAAGAGCTACGAAGACCCGAAGGAAGTCGTCCGCTGGTATTATTCGAACCAGCAGCGCCTCGCCGAGATGGAAGCGTACGTCGTCGAAAGCAACGTCGTCGATTTCGTCTTGGGCAAGGCCAAGGTGACCGACAAGGAAGTCAGCTTCGAGGAACTGGCCAGCGCAACGGCGCAAGCCTGACGCGTTAGGCAAGGGGCGTGCGGAGTCGTCGGACTGACGGCTCGCACGCCTTTTTTGCATTAAAGTTGGGCGTTTGCATGCCGTTCTAGTGGATGTTCCTTTGTCGTTCAGTACCCTTATTCCGAACAAGGAAATTGCATGACCTTTCGCGCTGAATTGCTCGACACGTTGGCGTCCCACGCACCGCGGGATTTCGAAGCCCAGGCGCTCGGCCTCGTTCCGATGGTCGTGGAAACGAGCGGCCGCGGCGAGCGTGCCTATGACATTTACTCGCGTCTCCTCAAGGAGCGCGTGGTGTTTCTCGTCGGTGAAGTGAACGACCAGTCGGCGAATCTCGTCGTCGCACAGTTGTTGTTCCTCGAAAGCGAGAACCCGGACAAGGACATCAGCCTGTACATCAACAGTCCTGGCGGCTCGGTCTCGGCCGGCATGGCGATTTACGACACCATGCAGTTCGTGAAGCCGGACGTTTCGACGCTGTGCATGGGCCTCGCCGCAAGCATGGGCGCATTCCTGCTGGCGGCCGGCGCGAAGGGCAAGCGCGTCGCGCTGCCGAACGCGCGCGTGATGATCCACCAGCCGCTCGGCGGCGCACGCGGCCAGGCGTCGGACATCGAGATCCAGGCACGGGAAATCCTGTATCTGAAGGAACGTTTGAATCAGTTGCTGTCGCATCACACGGGTCAGCCGGTCGAGCGCATCGCGCGCGACACGGATCGCGACAACTTCATGTCGGGCGACGATGCGCAGGCTTACGGCCTCGTCGACCAGGTGCTTCACAAGCGTCCCTGAGGCGTCCGGAGCGGCGCCGCGCCGGCGCTCGGAGACGAAGCCGGCGAAGCGTGCGAAGTCGCGCATTGGGCGCCACGCCAAAACGCGCTCCGGCGGTCCTCGCGGGTGCGAATCTGCGTCGCGGAATCGAAGCGCGTATCATGTAACAAGAGTGTCCGGAGGCTTACACATTTATGGCGGACAAAAAAGGTTCCAGTAGCGAAAAGCTGCTGTATTGCTCGTTCTGCGGCAAGAGCCAGCATGAGGTGAAGAAGCTCATCGCTGGGCCGTCGGTGTTCATCTGCGATGAATGCATCGACCTGTGCAACGAGATCATTCGCGACGAGGCAGCCGGTGCGGCGGAGGAGGCCGGGCTGACCAAGTCCGACCTGCCGAGCCCGCAGGAAATCAGCGATATCCTCAATCAGTACGTGATCGGCCAGGAACGCGCGAAGAAAATTCTCGCGGTGGCCGTGTACAACCATTACAAGCGGCTCAAGCATCTCGACAAGAAGGACGACATCGAGCTGTCGAAGAGCAACATTCTCTTGATCGGGCCGACCGGCTCGGGCAAGACGCTGCTCGCGCAGACATTGGCGCGCATGCTGAATGTGCCGTTCGTGATCGCCGATGCAACGACGCTGACCGAAGCCGGCTATGTCGGCGAGGACGTCGAGAACATCATTCAGAAGCTGCTGCAGAATTGCAATTACGAAGTCGACAAGGCGCAGCGCGGAATCGTGTACATCGACGAGATCGACAAGATCAGCCGCAAGTCGGACAACCCGTCCATTACGCGCGACGTGTCGGGCGAGGGCGTGCAGCAGGCGTTGCTGAAGCTGATCGAAGGCACGATGGCGTCGGTGCCGCCGCAAGGCGGACGCAAGCACCCGAATCAGGATTTCATCCAGGTCGATACGACCAACATCCTGTTCGTCTGCGGCGGCGCGTTCGACGGACTGGAAAAGGTCATCACGGATCGCACCGAGAAGACCGGCATCGGTTTCGGCGCGAGCGTGAAGAGCAAGCAGGATCGCGACGCGGGCGAAGTGCTGCGCGAAGTCGAGCCGGAAGACCTGATCAAGTTCGGCCTGATTCCGGAGCTGATCGGCCGTCTGCCCGTCGTGGCGACGCTCGGCAAGCTCGATGAAGCCGCGCTGGTGAAGATCCTGATCGAGCCGAAGAACGCGCTCGTGAAGCAGTATCACAAGCTCTTCGCAATGGAGCGCGTCGAACTGGAAATCCGTCCGGCGGCGCTTCAGGCCATCGCGCAGAAGGCCATTCGCCGCAAGACCGGCGCGCGCGGGCTGCGTTCGATTCTGGAACAGGCGTTGCTCGACGTAATGTACGAACTGCCGACCATGAAGGGCGTTTCGAAGGTGATCGTCGACGACAACACGATCGACGGAGACGGCAAGCCGCTGCTCATCTACGAAGACGCACCGAAAGTAGCAGGATCGAACTGAAGCAGGCTGTGTGTCGGCGAAAGGCCGTTCATGGCGACGTGAACGGCCTTTTATTTTTGTCGGTTTATCTTGTGGACGTTACTGACGCGATCTTTGACTAACGACTTTTCCCTTCCGATAAAGGCTTGCAATAGCTCTGACCGGCCTTATTTACGACTGAACTGATTCCACTAATGGGGAAATGAAATGTCAGGAACCCAACTCCTCCCGCAGGAACGCATTACGCTGCCGCTGCTCCCGCTGCGCGACGTAGTCGTTTTCCCGCATATGGTGATTCCGCTCTTCGTCGGGCGGCCCAAGTCGATCAAGGCACTCGAAGCCGCGATGGAAGGCGGCAAGCACATCATGCTCGTCGCCCAGAAAACGGCGGCGAAGGACGAGCCGACCGAAAAGGACATGTACGAAGTAGGGTGTGTCGCCAACATCCTGCAAATGCTGAAACTGCCCGACGGCACGGTGAAAGTGCTCGTCGAAGGCCTGCAGCGCGCGAAAACGCTGTCGATCGAAGAGCAGGAAACGCAATTTTCCTGCGATGTGATGCCGCTCGAGCCGGATCACGCCGATAGCGCCGAAACCGAAGCGCTGCGCCGCGCGATCGTGTCGCAGTTCGATCAGTACGTGAAGCTCAACAAGAAGATTCCGCCGGAGATCCTGACGTCGCTGTCGGGCATCGACGAGGCGGGTCGTCTTGCCGACACTATCGCCGCGCATCTGCCGCTCAAGCTGGATCAAAAGCAGCACATCCTCGAGATGTTCCCTGTGATCGAGCGTCTGGAGCATCTGCTCGCCCAGCTCGAAGCCGAAATCGACATTCTTCAGGTCGAGAAGCGCATCCGTGGCCGCGTGAAGCGCCAGATGGAAAAGAGCCAGCGCGAGTACTACCTGAACGAGCAGGTCAAGGCGATCCAGAAGGAACTGGGCGAAGGTGAAGAGGGCGCGGATCTCGAAGAGCTCGAGAAGCGCATCGCCGCCGCGCGCATGCCGAAGGAAGCCAAGAAGAAGGCCGACGCCGAGCTGAAAAAGCTCAAGCTGATGTCGCCGATGTCCGCGGAAGCGACTGTCGTGCGCAACTACATCGACACGCTGATCGGCTTGCCATGGCGCAAGAAGAGCAAGGTCAACAACGACCTTTCGAATGCCGAGCGCGTGCTCGACGAAGACCATTTCGGTCTCGAAAAGGTCAAGGAACGCATTCTCGAGTACCTCGCGGTGCAACAACGCGTCGAGAAGGTGAAGGCACCGATTCTGTGCCTGGTCGGGCCTCCGGGCGTCGGCAAGACCTCGCTCGGGCAGTCCATCGCTCGCGCGACGAACCGCAAGTTCGTGCGTATGGCGCTCGGCGGCGTGCATGACGAATCCGAAATTCGCGGCCACCGTCGCACGTATATCGGTTCGATGCCCGGCAAGATTTTGCAGAGCCTCACGAAGGTCGGCGTGCGCAATCCGCTTTTCCTGCTCGACGAAGTCGACAAGATGGGCATGGATTTCCGCGGCGATCCGGCATCCGCGCTGCTCGAAGTGCTCGATCCGGAACAGAACCATACGTTCGCGGACCACTACATCGAAGTGGACTTCGACCTGTCCGACGTGATGTTCGTGGCGACGTCGAACTCGCTGAACATTCCGCCGCCGCTGCTCGACCGGATGGAAGTCATCCGCCTGTCGGGTTACACGGAAGACGAGAAGGTCAGCATCGCGACGCGTTACCTGTTGCCGAAGCAGAAGCGCAACAACGGCCTGAAGGACGGCGAGATCGACGTCACGGAACAAGCGATCCGCGACATCATTCGCTACTACACGCGTGAAGCGGGCGTGCGTTCGCTCGAGCGTGAAGTATCGAAGATCTGCCGCAAGGTCGTGAAGATGCTGCTGCTCAAGAAGGCGGAAGGCGCCGTGAAGGTCGACGGCTCCAACCTCGACACCTTCCTCGGCGTGCGCAAGTACGACTTCGGTCTGGCCGCGAAGGAAAACCAGATCGGTCAGGTGACGGGTCTTGCGTGGACGGAAGTGGGCGGCGATCTGCTGACGATCGAAGCAGCGGTGATGCCCGGCAAGGGCGGCGTGATCCGTACGGGTTCGCTCGGCGACGTGATGAAGGAATCCGTCGAAGCGGCGCGCTCGGTCGTGCGTTCACGTTCGCGCCGGCTTGGCATCACGGATGAGTCGTTCGAGAAGAAGGACATCCACATCCACGTGCCGGAAGGCGCGACGCCGAAGGACGGTCCGTCCGCCGGTATCGCGATGACCACGGCGCTGGTCTCGGTGCTGACCGGCATTCCGGTTCGCGCGGATGTCGCGATGACGGGCGAAATCACGCTGCGCGGCGAAGTGCTGCCGATCGGCGGATTGAAGGAGAAGCTGCTGGCAGCGCATCGCGGCGGCATCAAGCTCGTGCTGATTCCTGAAGAAAACACGAAGGATCTGGCCGACATCCCCGACAACGTGAAGAACGCCATCGAGATCGTGCCGGTTCGCTGGATCGATCGGGTGCTGGAACTGGCGCTCGAACGTGCGCCGGAGTCGTTGCCCGAAGACGAAGCGAAGGCAACGCCCGTCGCAGCCGAACAGCAGAAGGACACGCCAGCAACGGGCGAAGTCGTGAAGCACTGAACGCTTGTCGCGGCACGGTTTTAACGCCGTGTTGCGTGAGCGAGGCTAAAAACCCGCGGGCAACCCACCCGCGGGTTTTCTTTTTTGCGCGCGGCTTTTCGAAGAGAACTTCTAAAACGCCCGAAGGCCGCGCCGAATAAGGCTCAACCCCGGTTGACACGTGTCTTTCGGCTAAGTTAAATGAGCGCCGCATCCAATCTTATCGAGATGCGATCCGCTTCGATGCCGGACCACATCGATTAAAACGTGCCAATACTGATTCGGGGATCACAATGAACAAGACGGAATTGATCGACCATATCGCGCAGCAAGCCGATATCTCCAAGGCCGCCGCCGGCCGCGCGCTCGATGCGGTCATCGGCGGCGTGAGCGCGACGCTGAAGAAGGGCGGCACCGTGACGCTCGTTGGCTTCGGCACGTTTGCCGTCGGCAAGCGCACCGCGCGCACGGGGCGCAATCCGCGCACGGGCGATGAGATCAAGATCAAGGCCGCGAAAGTGCCGAAATTTCGCCCTGGCAAAGCGCTGAAGGATGCGCTAAACTAGCGGACTCGCTGGATACGGACCTTCGCAAAACGAAGTGTGAATCCAGCAGCAGCGCAAACCGAGTGAATTGCGGACCGGGTGCTTAGCTCAGTTGGTAGAGCGGCGCCCTTACAAGGCGTAGGTCGGGAGTTCGAGCCTCTCAGCACCCACCAGGTCACAGTTCATTGCGCGCTACCCGGAGCGGTAGTTCAGTCGGTTAGAATACCGGCCTGTCACGCCGGGGGTCGCGGGTTCGAGTCCCGTCCGCTCCGCCAGATTCGACAAAAAATCCCGTAAGCTTCACGGCTTGCGGGATTTTTGTTTTGGCGCGTGCTCGTTAAGAATGCTAATCATTGCTTCGCATCATTGAATGCTTGCTGGACGCAAACTTTCAACTGAAACATCGCCCGTTACGAAAAGGGGACGCGAGAATTTCACATCGGGCGGTGCAAATCCCGCCCGCCTTTCGCCTTTTCCTCGTCCACTGTTGTAATATCGAGCGTTTTGTTATAACCACGCAGCGCTACGCATGCTCGACTTCTTCCGTAATCACCAGCGCCTGATGATGGCTCTGCTGATCCTGATCATCGTGCCCGGTCTGGGCATGGTCGGGATTCAGGGCTTCAGCAACTATTTCGACGAAAGTTCCTACGTCGCCAGCGTGAATGGCCACAAGATCACGCGCGCCGAATTCGACAGCGCTTTCCGCCAGCAGGTGGACCGCGCCCGCTCGATGCTCGGTTCCCAATTCGACGCCAAGATGTTCGACACGCCCGAAGCGCGCGCCGCGATGGTCGATAGTCTCGTGCAGCAACGCGCGATGGCCGACGAAACGCAGCGTCTGCATCTGACCGCCTCCGACGACGCCGTGCGCCGGGCGCTGCTGAACGATCCGGTGATCTCGTCGCTTAAGAAGCCCGACGGCAGCATCGACCTCGATCGCTACAAGCAACTGCTCGCGATGCAGGGCATGACGCCCGCGCAGTACGACGAGCGCATGCGCTACACGATCGCGACCGGACAGATTCCGGGCAGCATTCAAGGCACGGCGTTCACGTCGAAGTCGCTCGCGCAAAGCCTGACCGAACTCGCGGAACAGAAGCGCTCGGTGCAGGGTCTGTCGCTGCGCGCGGCCGACTACACCGCGAAGGTCCAGCCGACCGACGCGCAACTCACCGCCTACTACGAAGCGCATCGCAACGATTTCGCGACGCCCGAAACCGCCACGATCCAGTATCTGCTGCTGTCGCCATCGACGATCGCGGCCGCATCGAAGCCGAGCGACGCCGATCTCAAGAAGTACTACGACGACAACATCCAGCGCTATCGCACCGAAGCGCAAGTGCGCGCGAGCCACATTCTCGTGAACGCACCGAAGGACGCGAGCGCGGCCGACAAGGCGAAGGCCAAGCAGAAGGCCGAAGACCTGCTCGCGCAAGTCAAGGCGCATCCGGATCAGTTCGCGCAAATCGCGCAGAAGAACTCCGACGATCCCGGCTCTGCAGGCAAGGGCGGCGATCTCGGCTACTTCGCGCGCGGTCAGATCGCGGGCGGCAAGGCTTTCGACGACGCCGCATTCGGCCTGAAGAAGGGCGAAGTCAGCAATATCGTCGAGTCGGATTTTGGCTATCACATCATTCAGGCGACCGACGTGAAGCCTTCCGTCACGAAGCCGTTCGACGAAGTGAAGGACTCGATCGCGAAGGATTACGCGGCTCAACAGGGCACGAAGGGTTTCGCCGACGACGCGCAAGGCTTCACCGATCTCGTCTACGAGAAGGCCAAGTCGCTGCAGCCGGCCGCGGACAAGTACAAGCTGACGGTGCAGAGCGCAACGGTCGGTCCGAAGCCGAATCCGCAATTGCCGCAAGACAATCCGCTCAACAATCCGAAGTTCCTCGCGGCCGTGTTCGCGCCGGATGCCGTGAAGGACCGCAACAACACGCAGGCAATCGACGTCGGCAACAACACGCTGATCGCCGCGCGCGTCACCGACTACAAGGCCTCGACCGTTCCCGCGTTCGACGTCGTGAAGGACGACGTGCGCAAGAAGGTCGTCGCGGAAATGGCTGCGGCGATGGCGAAGAAGGAAGGCGAGGCGAAGCTCGCGGATCTGCAGAAGTCGAAGTCGACCGACGGCTTCACGTCGCCGATCACCGTCTCGCGCAATGACGCGCAAGGCTTGCCGCCCGTCGCGTTGAGCGCGATCTTCAAGGCGGATGGATCGAAGCTGCCGTCGTATGTCGGCGTCGATCTCGGTGCGGAAGGCTACGCGATTTATCGTGTGAACGGCATCGAGAAGGCCGCGCCGGTCGCCGCCGATCGTCTCGCCGGCGCACAGCAGCAAGTCGCGCAGGTCTACGCGCAGGCCGACATGGAGGCGTACCTCAAGTCGCTGAAGGCTCGCTCGAAGGTCAAGCTGAGCCAGGCGCCGGCACCGTCGTCGAACTGATCGGCGCTGACATCATCGAAAAGCCCCGCTTCCGAAAGAAAGCGGGGCTTTTTTGCTTTGCTACGCCGCTACGAGACGGCAGCAGGATGCTTACAGGCAAGCCTGAATATCGCCGGTTGCCTGACTGCCGGCAGCGCCCGAGGCGCGGAAACCGACCCACGTACCGGAGCCCGAGCGCGCTGGCTGCACCACCGCGGCGGCGCCATTCGGCGGCTGCTGGCCGGGCACATAGACGTCGACGCCCTGATTGTTGGCGAGCGTGTTCTGCGACACGACCTGCTGCTGTGACTTTTCGGCCCACTTTTGCGCGATGCACTGCGCGACGACATTGGGCGCCTGCTTGCTCATGCCGACTTGTTGCACGTTGGCGGGCGGCTGTGCGGCACAAGCCGAGAGCGCGACGGCCAGGCCGAGGAGAGGGATAAGTTTCACGTGACCTCCTTGTAGAGTCGCTCACGAGACGAGCGGGTTATAAGAGTTACGCGAAAGTCTCAGATATCTGAATCGTGGCCGTGTTCCGCGTTGGTTCTGCAAGAGCTGTCGCGGCCGGCGTCGTCCTAATGCGACGCACTGGCGCCCAGCAAGGGTTTCAAGGTTGGCCAGACGTTTTCCAACAGCAAAGGCTGGGCCTGCACCGTCGGATGAATCTGGTCCGCCTGGAACATGGCGGGCTTGTCAGCGATGCCGGCAAGCAGGAACGGCACGAGGGGCACGTTCTTCTCCTTCGCGATGCGCTCATAGACGGCGTGGAACTTTTGCGTATAGTCCGGGCCGTAATTGGGCGGGACGTACATGCCGATGAGTAAAACCTTCGCATGCGCCGCCTGCGAGGCATCGACGATGCTGCGCAGATTCGTCTCCGTCGTCGCGAGCGGCACGCCGCGCAGCGCATCGTTCGCGCCGAGTTCGACGATCACGACCGCGGGCTTCAGGCGAGAAAGCACCGCGGTCAATCGTGCGCGCCCGCCGCTCGTGGTGTCCCCGCTGATGCTTGAATTGGCGACGCTATAATCGAAACGCTCCTTCGCAAGCTTGTCGCGCAAGAGGTTGACCCAGCCGGTGTCGCGCGGCAGGCCGTATTCGGCCGACAGGCTGTCGCCCAGCACGACGATCGCGGGCTTCGGTTGCGCTGCGGCTTGCGCATCGGCGGCATGCGCTGTCGCCGAACATGCCGCCATCAACAGGATCGCCGGCACGAGGCCGCGCAAGTTAATTTTCAGAGTTTCCATGCAAAACAATATCGAGCCGGTCATCGAAGTTCGGGGGTTAAGCAAGCGAGTGAAGGACGCAACGGGCGAGCTCACGATTCTCGATCAGATCGATCTGTCGATCGCGAAGGGCAGCAGCGTCGCGATCGTCGGTGCATCGGGCTCGGGCAAGTCGACATTGCTCGGCCTGCTCGCCGGATTGGACAGCGCGAGCGAGGGCTCGGTTCGTCTGCTCGGCAAGGAGCTGTCGAACCTGAACGAAGACGAACGGGCCGCGCTCAGAAGCGGCGCGGTCGGCTTCGTGTTTCAGTCGTTCCAGTTGATGCCGCATCTGACCGCGCTCGAAAACGTGATGCTGCCGCTCGAACTGCGCGCCGAGATGCCGCACGGCGAGATCGCGGCGCGCGCCCGCTCGCTTCTCGATCAGGTCGGTCTCGCGCAGCGCACGGGCCACTATCCGAAGCTGCTTTCCGGCGGCGAACAGCAGCGCGTCGCGCTCGCGCGTGCCTTCGTCACGCATCCGGCCGTGCTCTTCGCCGACGAACCCACGGGCAGCCTCGATGCCGCCACGGGCTACGCGATCATCGACCTGATGTTCGAGATGAACCGCCGCAACGGCGCGACGCTCGTGCTCGTCACGCACGACGCCGAACTCGCCGAGCGCTGCGACGCGACGGTGACGATCGAAGCGGGGCGGCTCGTCAACGGCATCGGCGTATAAAAAAACCCGCGACGCCGAAGCGCCGCGGGCCACCTTCTTCAACGCGCGCTTCAGCGCTTCAAAGCCTCACGCGCACGCGCGATCAACGCGGATGTCGACGAATCGTGCTTGGCCGGATCGGCGCTCGCGGCGGTGATATCGGCCTCGACGACCTTGCCGAGAATCTTGCCGAGCTCGACGCCCCACTGATCGAACGAGTTGATGTCCCACACCGTGCCCTGCACCAGCACCTTGTGCTCGTAGAGCGCGATGAGCGCGCCGAGCGACTGGGGCGTGAGCGCGTCGAGCATGATGGTCGTCGTCGGACGGTTGCCGGGGAAGCTCAGATGCGTCGCCAGTTCCTCCTTGCCCGGACCCGCGACCTTCTTCGCTTCTTCGAGCGTGCGGCCGAGCATGAGCGCCTCGCTCTGCGCGAAGCAGTTGGCGAGCAGCTTCGCGTGATGATCGACGAGCGGATGCTCCGGCGTCAGCACGGCGATGAAGTCGATCGGAATGATCGTCGGTCCTTGATGCAGCATCTGGAAGAACGCGTGCTGGCCGTTCGTGCCAGGCTCGCCCCAGATCACGGCGGCGGTCGGGTAATCGACCATCTTGCCGTCGAGACGCGCCGACTTGCCGTTGCTCTCCATTTCGAGCTGCTGGAGATACGAAGGCAGATAGTGCAGCGCCTGCGAATACGGCGCGACGAGATCGCTCTGCGAACCGAAGAAATTGCGATACCAGATGCCGATCATGCCCATCAGCACCGGCAGGTTCTTGTCGAGCGGCGCGGTGCGGAAGTGCTCGTCCATCGCGGCCGCGCCTTGCAGCAGCGCGTCGAAATTCTGCGGACCCACCGACAGCATGATCGACAGCCCCACCGCCGACCACAGCGAGTAGCGTCCGCCGACCCAGTCCCACATCTCGAAGACGTTTTCCTTCGCGATGCCGAACTTGACCACTTCAGCCGGATTCGCCGACACGCCGACGAAATGCTTCGCGAGCTGATCTTCGGGGCAGCCGGACTTCAGGAACCAGTCGCGCATCGAATGCGCGTTCGTCATCGTTTCGAGCGTCGTGAAGGTCTTTGAGACGACGATCGCGAGCGTTTCTTCGGCGTCGACTTGCTGAAGGACGTTCCAGAGATCCGCGCCGTCGACATTCGATACGAAATGCGTGTCCAGATCCTTCGACGCCAGATGATGCAGCGCGTGCACGACCATCTTCGGCCCGAGATCCGATCCGCCGATGCCGATATTCACAACATGGCGAATGCGCTTGCCGGTATAGCCCGTCCACGAGCCGTCGCGAACCTTGTCGGCGAAGGCGGCCATCTTGGCCTTTTCCTTCTGCACCTGTTCGTGGAAGGGCGCATCCGGCGACTGCGCGCGCAGCGCGGTATGCAGCACGGCGCGATGTTCGGTGATGTTGACGATATCGCCACGGAACATCGCGTCGCGGCGCTCGGTGACTTTGGCCTGCTGCGCGACTTCGACGAGCAGCTTGAGCGTTTCGTCCTTCACGCGGTTCTTCGAAAAGTCGATGGCGAGGCCGCCGCCCGCGAAAGTGAGGCGCTCGGCGCGCGTCGGCGTGGTGTCGTTCTGCGGCGCGAACCAGTCGCGCAGGCGCTCGCCGGAGATGGCATCGTAATGCGTCTGGAGCGCCGACCAGGCAGGAAGCGAGTTGAGCATCGAGTTTTGGGTCATGAGCGGTCCGTTAGTCTGAAGGTGACAGAGGAATACGTTCGTGCGATTGCGGCTCGCCTGCCTGTGCGTCGTGTCTGGTGAACGCGACTGAAGCAGATGTGAGCGGCCGCGGTTGCCCGAATCAAAAAAGAGTATAGCGACGATGCATGAACGGATGCTTGCAAAGCGTCACGGCGGCCTTGCAATGGGACGCGCGAAAACCGTCAGTTGCGCGCGTGCTCCGCGTAAAAGCGGCGGTTGATGAGACTTCGCACGACGGGCGCGAGTTCTCCGGCAGTCAATCCGGCCGGGCCGATGCCGCCGTCGCTGAGCGTCTGCGCGGCGAGGCCGTGCAGCCAGACGCCCGCGAGCGCCGCTTCGTATGCAGGGAGCTTCTGCGCGAGCAATGCTCCGATCAATCCGCCGAGCACGTCGCCGGTGCCGCCCGTGGCGAGTCCCGCGTTGCCGGTCGGATTGACGGCGACGCGGCCATCGGGCGAGGCGATCACGGTGCCGGAGCCCTTGAGCACCGCAATGGCCGCATAGCGCGCGGCGAGCTGGCGCGCGGCCGCGATGCGATCGGCCTGAACGGCTTTCGCGTCGGTTTGCAACAGACGCGCGGCTTCCAGCGGATGCGGCGTGAGGATGCACGGATCGCCCTGCGCGCCGCGCGCCGCGACGGCGGAGGCGAGCGCGTCGTCTTTCGCGACGAGATTGAGCGCGTCGGCATCGAGCAATTTCGGGACATCGAGCTTCAGCGCGTCGGTCAGCACCGTCTTGGCGCGCTCGCTCGGGCCCATGCCGCAGCCGATGGCGAGCGCGTCCATCCTGTCGAGCGCGAGGTCATCGACGTGATGCAGCATCAGCTCGGGATGCGGCGGATCGTAAGGCGGAAAGCCTTCGCCAAGAAACGCGACGTGCACCTTGCCCGCGCCGCCGTAGAGCGCCATGCGCGCGGCGAGAACCGGCGCGCCGCACATGCCGGTATCGCCGCCGACCACCGCGAGCGAGCCGAACGTGCCTTTGTTGGTCGCGTTGTCGCGTGGCGGCATGCATGCGCCGAATAGCGCGGGCGCGTTGAGCACGATCGACGGCGCCGCGCTCGCATCGACTTCCAGCGTCGAAACGAAAAGGCGTCCCGTCAGATCGCGGCCCAGCGACGTGAAATGCCCCGGCTTCGCGCCGATGAAGGTGATCGTGTCCGTTGCGCGCACGGCTTCGCCGCCGTTCACGGGCGCGCCGGTGTCGCTGTTCAGGCCGCTCGGGACGTCGAGCGCGAGCACGCGCCCCGACGCGCGCGCGCGGCGCGTCATGCGCGCGGCGATTTCCGCGAACACGCCTTCGAGCGGCCGCGTGAGACCGATGCCGAACATGCCGTCGACGAGCCAGCCGACGCCGTCGAACGAGGCGGGCGGCTTGTCGTCGATCGAGACGCCGGCCGCGCGCGCCGCGTCGAGCGCCCAGCGCGCGTCGTCGGGCTTCACTTCGACCGGCATGCACACGCGCACCGGAATGTCCGCGCGATGCAGGCGCTCGGCCATCACGAGCGCGTCGCCGCCGTTGTTGCCGGGGCCGGCCGCGAGCCACACCGGCAACGCACGCGAATCCGGATCGTGCTCCAGCGCATCGATGACGCATTGCGCGGCGGCCGCGCCCGCGCGCGCCATCAGCGTATGCGGCGGCAGCGCGGCGGCTGCGCGCGCTTCGAGCGTGCGCAGCTCGGCGAGCGTCAGAAGCGTGAGCGGATCGTCTTTGGGAGTGAAATAGGGCGAGCGGGCAGCGGTCATGGCGGCGGGCGGGAAAGCGCTTTGGAAACCCGGCGTCCGCAGCATTCGTGCCCGTCGCAGCGCGCTGCTAGAAGCGTTCGGGGCTCAGCGCGGCAAGGGTATCGGCGGGAACATCGGGCGTAACGCCGGAAATGAGATCCGCGATCACTTTAGCAGACCCGCACGCGAGGCCCCAGCCCGCCGGGCCGTGCGCGGCGTTCACGAAAAGCCGCGGATGGCGCGTCGCGCCGACGAGCGGCAGGCCGTCGGCGGTGACGAGGCGCAGCCCTTCCCACGCGCGCGCAGCGGAGACGCGCGCCGCGCCCGGAATCCAGTCGTGCGTGCCTTGGCCGAGCAGATCGAGCGCGCGGCGCGAGAGCGAGGCGTCGAGCGGCTTGTCGGCCTTGGACGCGCTCTGGAACACGCCCGCGCCGCCCACGCGCAGCCGCTGGTTGATGCGCGTCATCGTGATGCGCTTGATCGAATCGACGACCGTCAGATGCGGCGCGCGCTCCTCGTACGCGACGGGCGCGGTGAGCGTATGCACGCGCAGCGGAAAGAGCGACGACGCCGACTTGGAGCCGCCGATGAGCCCCGGCGTGCCCGTGCCCGCCGCGACGACGATGGCGTCCGCCGTGATGAGCTCGACATCGGCGCTGCGCTTTTTGCCTTCGTGGGGACCGGCGAGCTGGACGGCCGCGCGGCCATCGTCCAGACGCAGCGACGCCACCGCGCGATGCATGCGGAACTGCACGCCGCCGTCTTCGAGCACCTGCTTCAGTTGCTTGGTGAAGAGCGGACAGTTCGCGGTGCGCTCGTCGGGCAGCAGCACGCCGCCCGCGAATTCCGGGAAATCCGGCACGGAAGGCTCGATGGCGACGCATTCTTCGGGCGTCAGCAGTTGATGCGCAACGCCGCAACTTCTGAGCAGATCGATGGCCGGCTGCGCGTCTTCGAGCTCGCGCGGCTGCCTGAAGACGTGCAGCACGCCGCGGCGCTGCTCGAAATCGAGTTCCAGCCGGCTTTCGATGTCCGCGAGCACGCGCCGCGACACATCGACGAGCGGCTGCAGATGTGCGTACTGCGCCGCGAACGCCTCGGGATCGCGCAGCGTCGCGAGCTGCTTCAGAAAATCGCGCGCGGCCGAGTCGAAGCCGGTCTTGACCACCATGCCGCTTTGCTTCGAGCGGCTCGACGCCATGAACGTCGGCCCGAACCAGACATCGAGCGGCGAGGGCAGCAGCGCGCCGCCCTGGCCGTAGGTGGCGCCTTGCGCGACGGTCGCGTGGCGCTCGACCACGCACACGCGATGACCGGCCGCATGTAATTGACAGGCGGTGGCGATGCCGGCGATTCCTCCGCCGATGACGATGACATCCATGACTTTTTGTGCCCGAAGGCGCGAGATTGCAGGTGCGGCGTGACGCTCGGGCACGGACGCCCGGCTGCTGCGTTGACGGTGAAACGACAGGCTGGCGGCGTGATTCGGCACGCGCCGTACCCGAAGAAAGCGCGCCATGATAGCGCCAAAATCGTTTGCGGGGGACGGCGAGCCGGGCGCTCATGTGGCCCGCGGCACGCTCGATCCCCGATGGCCGGCCCGGCGCGGACAATTTCGGGATGCGCGACGATCCGTTTCGCGTCGCCGCTGCACCGTGGCGCGCCACGCGGACGGACCGCCCCGGCCGATTTCGAGACGCTTCCGGGTTATAATCGCGGTCTTCCTTTCGCCTCACGCCGTTTAGCGTGCTCGAGTCCGAATTTGCGAATATCCGGTTTGCAAAAAGCGATCGAGCGTCGCGCGAGCGGCACACAGACGTCATCGACGCACCGTCACAATGGCCCACTTCTCGTGTTTCCCCGGCGCTTCGGCCCTCTCCGATTTCCGTCAGACCCGCCTTCTCGAAACGCTCGCCCGCATCGACGCGAACATCGTCGGCGTGCGCGGCCAGTTCCTGCATTTCGTCAACGCGTCCGAGCCGCTCACCGACGATGACAACAGCCGCATCGCCGCGCTGATGCACTACGGCGCGCCGTTCGCGGACTCGAAAGAGCGCGGTCATGTCGAGACGTTCATGGTCGTGCCGCGCTTCGGCACGGTCTCGCCGTGGGCGAGCAAGGCGACCGACATCGCGCATCACTGCGGCCTCGAGAAAGTGCGTCGCATCGAGCGCGGCGTCGAATTCTCGGTCGTCATGAAAAGCGGCTTCCTCGGCGGCAAGAAGGCGCTGTCGGACGAAGCGCGCGCGGCCGTCGCGGATGCGCTGCACGACCGCATGACGGAAAGCGTCGCGGCATCGCGCGACCAGGCGCTGCATCTCTTCGACGAGCTGCCCGCGAAGCCTTTGCAGACCGTCGACATCATCGGCACGGGCCGCCGTGCGCTCGAGGCCGCGAACGCCGAGCTCGGCCTCGCGCTCGCGGAAGACGAGATCGACTATCTCGTGAACGCGTTCGAGAGCCTGAAGCGCAATCCGACCGACGTCGAACTGATGATGTTCGCGCAGGCCAACAGCGAGCATTGCCGCCACAAGATCTTCAATGGCGAATGGACCATCGACGGCGAAAAGCAGGACATGTCGCTGTTCCAGATGATCCGCAACACGGAAAAGCTGAATCACGCGGGCACGATCGTCGCGTATTCGGACAATTCGGCGATCATGGAGGGCGGCGTCGCGGAACGCTGGTTCCCGCGCGGCGCCGACGAGCAGTATCGGCGCAACGTGGAATTGACCCACACGCTGATGAAGGTCGAAACGCACAATCACCCGACCGCGATTTCCCCGTTCGCGGGCGCGGCGACGGGCTCGGGCGGCGAAATCCGCGATGAAGGCGCGACGGGCCGCGGCGCGCGTCCGAAGGCCGGTCTCGCGGGCTTCACCGTGTCGAACCTCGATCTGCCCGACGCGCGCGAAAAGTGGGAAAACGACCGCGACGCCGCCGTGCCGCTCACGCAACGCAATCCGTCCGACGAGCACGCGCCGTATGGCCGCCCGGACCGCATCGCGTCGCCGCTGCAGATCATGATCGACGGCCCGATCGGCGCTGCCGCGTTCAACAACGAATTCGGCCGCCCGAACCTCGGCGGCTATTTCCGCACCTACGAGCAGAACGTCGCGGGCCGCGTGCGCGGCTATCACAAGCCGATCATGATCGCGGGCGGCATCGGCAATATTTCGGATCAGCACACGCACAAGCTCGACCTGCCGGCCGGCACGCTCTTGATCCAGATCGGCGGGCCGGGCATGCGTATCGGCATGGGCGGTGGCGCGGCATCGTCGATGGCGACGGGCGCGAACACCGCCGAACTCGATTTCGACTCGGTCCAGCGCGGCAATCCGGAAATCCAGCGGCGCGCGCAGGAAGTCATCAATACGTGCTGGCAGTTGGGCGAGGGCAATCCGATCCTGTCTATCCACGACGTCGGCGCGGGCGGCATCTCGAACGCGTTCCCGGAGCTCGTCGATGGCGCGGGCAAGGGCGCGCGCTTCGAGTTGCGCAAGGTTCAGCTCGAGGAAAGCGGTCTGTCGCCGCGCGAAATCTGGTCGAACGAGGCGCAAGAGCGTTACGTGCTGGCGATTTCGCCCGCCGATCTGCCCGCGTTCCAGGCGATTTGCGAGCGCGAACGCTGCCCGGTGGCGGTCGTCGGCGTGGCGACGGACGAACGTCAGCTGAAGCTGATCGACGACGCCAACGAAGGCCAGGAACCCGTCGACATGCCGATGGACGTGCTGCTCGGCAAGCCGCCCAAGATGCATCGCGATGTGAAGCGTGAGAATGCGCAATTCACGCCCGTCGACGTGACGGGTCTGTCGCTGTCCGAAGTCGCTGTCGACGTGCTCAAGCATCCGACGGTCGCGAGCAAGTCGTTCCTCATCACGATCGGCGACCGTTCGGTCGGCGGCACGACCGCGCGCGACCAGTTCGTCGGTCCGTGGCAGGTGCCCGTCGCCGATTGCGCGATCACGACGATGGATTACGCGGGCTTTCGCGGCGAAGCGATGACGATGGCCGAGCGCACGCCGCTCGCCGTCATCGACGCGCCCGCGTCCGGCCGCATGGCAGTGGGCGAGGCGGTGACGAACATCGCGTCCGCGCCGATCGAATCGCTCAACAAGCTGAAGCTCTCCGCGAACTGGATGGCCGCGTGCGGCAGCGCCGGCGAAGACGCCGCGCTCTACGACACCGTTAAGGCGATCGGCATGGAACTGTGCCCGGCGCTCGGCATCAGCATTCCCGTCGGCAAGGATTCGCTGTCGATGCGCACCAAGTGGCAGGACGCACGCGGCGGCGCGCGCGAAGTGGTGTCGCCGGTGTCGCTCATCATCTCGGCGTTCGCGCCGGTCGAGGACGTGCGCCGGCATCTCACGCCGCAACTCGTCGACGATACCGACACGGTGCTGATCTCGATCGATCTCGGGCGTGGCCGCAACCGCATGGGCGGCAGCATTCTCGCGCAGGTCACGCAGCAGGTCGGCGACGCAGTGCCCGATGTCGACGATCCCGAAGACCTCAGGCGCTTCTTCGCGGCGATCCAGGCTTTGAATGCCGATGGCAAGCTGCTTGCCTATCACGACCGCTCGGACGGCGGCCTGTGGGCGACGGTCTGCGAAATGGCGTTCGCGGGGCATGTGGGCGTGTCGCTGAACATCGACATGCTGACGCTCGACGCCGATCACGAATCCGATTACGGCGACGCGAAAGACTGGGCCAAGCAGACAAGCGGCCGCCGCGACGACCGCACGATCCGCGCGCTGTTCTCGGAAGAGCTCGGCGCGGTCGTGCAGGTGCGCGCATCGGATCGCGACGCGGTGCTCGGCGCGCTGCGCGAACACGGTTTGTCGGCGTGCTCGCATGTGATCGGCAAGCCGAACCGGAGCGGCGCGGTCGAAATCTATCGCGACGCGAAGAAGATTTTCGATGCGCCGCGCGTCGAGTTGCATCGCGCGTGGAGCGAAGTGAGCTGGCGCATCGCGCGTCTGCGCGACAACCCGGCCTGCGCCGACGCCGAATACGACGCGCTGCTCGACGCCGCCGATCCTGGCATCGCGCCGGTGCTGACCTTCGATCCGGCGGAAGACGTCGCTGCGCCGTTCATCGCGACGGGCAAGCGTCCGCGTGTCGCGATCCTGCGTGAACAGGGCGTGAACTCGCATCTGGAAACGGCATACGCGTTCGATCGCGCCGGCTTCGATGCACACGACGTCCACATGAGCGACCTGCTCGAAGGGCGCGCCACGCTCGCCGATTTCGCGGGCGCGGTCGCGTGCGGCGGCTTCTCGTACGGCGACGTGCTCGGCGCGGGCGAGGGCTGGGCGAAGACGATCCGCTTCAACGCGAAGCTCGCCGACATGTTCGCGGCGTTCTTCGCGCGTCCGGATACCTTCGCGCTCGGCATCTGCAACGGCTGCCAGATGATGTCGAGCCTCGCGTCGATCATCCCGGGCGCGGAAAGCTGGCCGAAGTTCACGCGCAACAAGTCGGAGCAGTTCGAGGCGCGTTTCTCGCTCGTCGAAGTGCAGAATTCGCCGTCGATCTTCTTCGCGGGCATGGAAGGCTCGCGCATTCCGGTGGCGGTCGCGCACGGCGAAGGTTTCGCTGACTTTTCGCAGCAAGGCGATCCGGCGCAGGCGCTCGTCGCGATGCGATACGTCGATCATCGCGGCAATGCGACGGAGCAGTATCCGTTCAATCCGAACGGATCGCCGCAGGGCATTACGTCCGTGACGACGCCCGATGGCCGCTTCACCGTGCTGATGCCGCACATGGAACGCGTGCATCGCAACGTGCAGATGAGCTGGACGCCCGACGACTGGACCACCGACGGCAGCCCGTGGCTGCGCGTGTTCCAGAACGCGCGACGCTTCCTCGGCTAATCGCGCATCGTCGCATGGCTGGACCGAACACCCCGAAGCTGACGCTTCGGGGTGTTTTTATTTTTGAGCCCGTTCCATAACACTGCCTTCCGGCAAATATCCCAAAATAATCAACGCGTAAGTTGCGGGTATAGTGCTTCGGCGCGTCGCGAGGCGCGTTCGACCACGGAGGAGAAATGAGGCAGTTGCCATCAAAATATTTAGGTATACGGAATTTATTGGCGATGACGGTCATCGCGTCGTCGTGTCTCGTCGCGGCGTGCGGCGACAGCTCGGATTCGGGTTCGGCCAATCTCTCGCCGACGGCGCGCGCGGCGGCGCTCGGCGAGAACCTGATGGTGCGCGTGGACATCGACGGCAACGATGCCGCGAAGTCCGGCACGAACTGCGCCGATCTCGGCGCCGACTGGGCCAGTTGCGCGCGCGGCAAGCTGATTCTCGAAAACACCGGCAGCCGCAGTCTCCCGGCAGGCGGCTGGACGCTGTACGTGCACAGCATCCGGCGCATTTTGATGGTGGAACATCCGGCGTTCGCGTGGAAGCACGTCACCGGCGATCTTTACGCGCTGACGCCGCGCGCGGGCGCTTTCACGCTCGGCGCGGGCGAGCGCATCGAAGTGCCGTTCGTCGGGGAGTACTGGTATCAGCGCTACAGCGATCTGTTGCCGCGCGCGTATGTCGTGGCGGACGGCAATGCGGCGCCTGCCATCCTCAAGCACAACGATACCGACGATGAAACCCGCTACGTCGATCGCATTCCGCCGATCGCGGACGACGCAGCGGCATTCGCCGCAACGCCCGCGCAAGTGCAACGCGCACGCTCCGAAGCCGCGTTGCCATCGGCGCAGCAGACCGCCGCGCGCGCGGTGCCGGCGGTGCTGCGTTCGACGGCGGGTGAGGGCGCGGCGCAGGTCGGCGGAATCGATTTGTCGGCGTCCGGTTTGACATCGTCGCAAGTGGCGGCGCTCACGTCGCGCGCGGCGACGCTCGGTCTGACCGGCGCGGCCGTGCGCGTGAGCGGGCAGATCGCCGGAGGCGCATTGCCGGCCGATATCGCGCGCGCGGGCGGTTATCGGCTGACGATCGCGCAAGACGGCGTGAAGATCGACGCCTTCGATGCGGGCGGGCTGTTCTACGGCGTGCAGACCTTGCTCTCGCTTACGCCCGCGGGCGGCGGCAGCGTGCCGGCGATGACCATCGAAGACGCGCCGCGATACACGCATCGCGGCATGCACGTCGACGTCGCGCGCAACTTCCGTCAGCCCGCCACGTTGCGCCGTCTGATCGACCAGATGAGCGCATACAAGCTCAACCGGCTACACCTGCATCTCACCGACGATGAAGGCTGGCGCATCGAAATCCCCGGTCTGCCGGAGCTGACCGAAATCGGCGCGA
The DNA here is from genome assembly GCF_023631045.1 of Caballeronia sp. AZ7_KS35. NCBI lineage: Bacteria > Pseudomonadati > Pseudomonadota > Betaproteobacteria > Burkholderiales > Burkholderiaceae > Caballeronia > Caballeronia sp. AZ7_KS35. The sequence goes on from NZ_JALQDV010000003.1 coordinate 412,303, forward strand.
AGCGTTGCCACGATCTCACGGAAACGCAGTGCCTGTTGCCGCAGCTCGGCTCCGGTCCCGACAATCGCTCGGGCGGCGGCTATCTGAGCCGCGCCGAATATGTCGCGCTGCTTCGTTATGCGGCGGATCGCTTCGTCGAGATCATTCCGGAAATCGACATGCCGGGCCACGCGCGCGCCGCGGTCGTGTCGATGGAAGCGCGTTACCAGCGTCTTGCGGCGCTCGGCAACAAGGCGGCCGCGAACGCGTACCGTCTGCTCGATCCGGCCGATACATCGAACACGACGACCGTCCAGTTCTACGACCGCCGCAGTTTCCTGAATCCGTGCTCGGACGGTGCGCAGCGTTTCGCATCGAAGGTGATCGGCGAAGTCGCGTCGATGCATCGCGAAGCGGGCGCGCCGCTTTCCGTGTGGCACTTCGGCGGCGACGAGGCTAAGAACATCCTTCTCGGCGGCGGTTTCCAGCCGCTCGACGGCACCGATCCCGGCAAGGGCCGCGTGAACCTCGCGTTGCAGGACAAGCCGTGGGGACGCTCGCCGCAGTGCGCGGCGATGATCGCGTCGGGCAAGGTTGCATCCGTCGACGAACTGCCGTCGATCTTCGCGCGCCAGGTCAGCCAGATCGTGCGCGCGAACGGCATCGGCACGATGGCCGCGTGGCAGGACGGCATCAAGCACGCGAACGGTCCGCAGGATTTCGCGACGTCGAACGTGATGGTGACGATGTGGGACACGATCTTCTGGGGCGCGTCCGACACCGTGCAGACGCTCGGCAGTCAGGGCTACAAGACGGTGCTCGCGCTGCCGGATTATCTGTACTTCGACTTCCCCTATGCCTTCGATCAGCGCGAGCGCGGGTATTACTGGGGCTCGCACGCGACGGACAGCTTCAAGACGTTCTCGCTCGCGCCTGACAATCTGCCGCAGAACGCGGAGATCATGCCCGATCGCGACGGCAAACCGTTCGAAGTGACGAGCGCTGGACCGGCGCCGCGTATCGAAGGCATTCAGGGACAAGCCTGGGCGGAAGTGATGCGTACGGATCAGCAGTTCGAGTACATGGCGTATCCGCGCTTGCTTGCGCTTGCGGAGCGCGCGTGGCATCGGGCCGCGTGGGAACGTCCTTACGTGCAGGGCGAGCGCTACAAGCTCGGCGACACCGACAAGGTCGACAAGGCCGCGCTCGCAGCGGACTGGGCGGGCTTCATGAGCGTGGTGCAGAACCGCGAAATGGCGAAGCTGACGCGCTCGGGCGCGGTGGTCAGGACGAAGCTGGGCGGTTGACGGCGCATGAAACGGCAAAGCCGCCCGAAGGGCGGCTTTGTTACCAACGAACAAGCAAGCGCGCTTACTTCACCACCGCCTTGTTCCGCAAGCCTTCCTCGAACGCCTGCAGCTTTTCCTGCTGCATTTGCTGCGCGATCTGCGCCTTCACCTGATCGAACGGCGGCGGGGCGACATCACGCGCATCGTCCAGACGGATGATGTGCCAGCCGAACTGCGTCTTCACCGGCTCGGACGTCATTTCGCCCTTCTTCAGCTTCTCCGCGGCCGCGCCGAATTCAGGCACGTAAGCCGAAGGCGAGGACCAGTCCAGATCGCCGCCGTTCTTGCCCGATCCCGGGTCCTTCGAATATTGCTTCGCGAGATCTTCGAAGCTCGCACCGGCCTTGATCTTCGCGATCAGATCCTTCGCCTGCGCTTCGTCCTCGACGAGAATGTGATGCAGATGCAGTTCCTTGCCGCCGCCGTTCTGCTTGACGAGCTCGTCATAGCGCGCCTTGATCTCGGCGTCGGTCGGCGTGTTCTTCTTAACGAAATCTTCGATCAGCGCGCGCAACACCACGGTCTGCTGTGCGACGGCGACCTGCGCCTTCACGTCGGGACGCGTCGCGATGCCTTCGCGCGCGGCTTCCTGCATCAGGATTTCGCGGTTGATGAGTTCCTCGCGCACCGCCTGCTGAAGCTGCGGCGAATCCTGCTGACCTTGCGCCACGAGTTGCTTCACGAGCGCATTGGCGCGCGACGTGGGAATCGGCGTGCCGTTGACGACGGCGATGTTTTGCGCAAACGCAGGAGCAGCCGCGAATGCAGCCAGCAACACCCAGACGCGGGTTTTTTTCAAAGTCATCGGAGGTTCCTAACTGAACAAACAGACGCCTTCAAAGGCGAGATTTAAGAGGCAAGGCTTAGGGTCGAACCGCGCGCGGGTTTATTCGAATTGTTCTGCGAACTCTTGCGGCGTGTAGGCCCGGATCGCGAGCGCGTGCACGCCGCGCCGCATCTCCTCGGCCAGCGCATCATACACCAGTCGATGTCGCGCCACGCGTGCCTTGCCCGCGAAGCATTCCGCGACGATCGTCACCGTGTAATGGCTGCCGGCGGCCGCGCCCGCATGGCCCGCGTGCGCGGCGCTGTCGTCGTCGATATGCACCGACTGAGGCTGCAGCGTGGCATTCAAACGCGCTTCGAGATGCGCGATCTTGTCCGCCGCCGATGCGCTCGTGAAATCGAACGATGCGCTCATTGCCCGTCCTCCTTCATGTATTTCGCAAGCCAGAAGCTTTGCGCGACGATGAACAGGACGAGACAGCCCGTCGCGCCGAAGAGCTTGAAGTTCACCCACTGATCCGTCGTGAAGTTATACGCGACGAAAAGATTGACGATGCCGAGCAGCGCGAAAAACACCGCCCAGGCGACATTCAACTGGCCCCATACGCGATGCGGCAGCACGATCTGCTTGCCCATCATCGCTTCGATGAGATTCTTTCTGAAGCCGATCTGCGCGACGATCAGCGCGAACGCGAAGAGCCAGTAGAGCGCCGTCGGCTTCCATTTGATGAAGGTATCGTTGTGCAGCACGAGCGTCGCGCCGCCGAACACGACGACCACGCCGAGACTGACCCACAGCATCGGATCGACCTTGCGATGCCGAAACGCGACCCAGGCGATCTGCACGAGCGTCGCCGCGATCGCGACCGCCGTCGCGGTATAGATGCCCCAGACCTTGAATGCGACGAAAAAGAGAATGATCGGAAACAGATCGAACAGAAATTTCATTGGCGTGCGGACGTGATGGGCATCGGATGGATGCGAGGCGCGCGAGAAAAAAGCGCCCGCGAGAAGCGGCGGGCGCCGGTACGACGAAATGAACGGGCTCGCGCTTACTTGGGTTCGAATTGTAGCGCAGCCGAGTTGATGCAATACCGCAGGCCGGTCGGCGCGGGGCCGTCCTCGAAGACGTGGCCGAGATGCGCGCCGCAGTTCTTGCACACGACTTCGATGCGAAGCATGCCATGCGAGCGGTCGGTCTTCTCCTGGATCACTTCGCCGTTGATCGGCTTGAAGTAGCTCGGCCACCCGCAGCCGGCGTCGAACTTCGTGTCCGATTCGAACAGCGGCGTGCCGCAGCACACGCAGTCATAGACGCCGCGCTCCTTGTGATCCCAGTATTTGCCCGTGAAGGGGCGCTCGGTCGCGGCGTGGCGCGTGACCTGGTACTGCATGTCGTCGAGTTCGCGGCGATACTCGGCGTCGTCCTTTTGCAGCGGATAGCTCGTCGGGGTGGCGTCGTGGCTCATCTGTCGTTCCTTTGATCTGGCCGGGAAGGCCTGGTATATGAGGGCGATCCTACGAAGAACAACTGACTTCGAGATCGCTCGCCCAGTCGGGCGGCAGGCCCGCGTAGGCTTCGTATTCGGGCTGTTCGTCGTATGGATGGCGCAGCACGTCCAGAAGACGCGCCACTTCCGAAAAATCCTTTTCCGCCGCGCGCCGAATGGCGTTTTCCGCCAGATGATTGCGCAGCACGTACTTCGGATTCACGCGATTCATCGCCGCGGCGCGCTCGGCGTCGTCGCGCGGCTCGTGGGCGAGGCGCTCGCGATACTGCGCGGCCCACGCATCGAATGCGGCGCGATCGAGGAACAGATCGCGCACGGGCGCGTCGCGGCTCGCGTCGGATTTCGAGAGCTTCGACAGGTTCCGGAACGTCAGCGTGAAGTCCGCGCGATTCGCATGCATGATTTCGAAGAGACCGTTGGCGAGCTTGTCGTCGCCTTCGCGCTCGATATCGAGGCCGAGCTTCGCGCGCATCTTCGCGACGAGCGCGGGCCCGAAGCGATCCTTGTAGCGCTCCATCACCTTTTGCGCCTCTTCCACCACGCGCTCGGCGCGGCCCTCCTCGGGCAGATTCGCGCCGAAGAGCGGCACGAGCGCCTGCGCGAGACAGAAGAGATTCCAGTACGCGACCTGCGGCTGGCGCCCATACGAATAGCGTCCTTGCGTATCCGAATGATTGCAGACGTGATGCGCGTTGAAGGCATCCATGAAGCCGAACGGACCGTAATCGATCGTGAGGCCGAGGATCGACATGTTGTCGGTATTCATCACGCCGTGGCAGAAGCCGACGCCTTGCCACTCCGCCATCAGATCGGCGGTGGAGCGCACGGCTTCGTCGAGCAGCGCGAGATACGGATCGTCGGCATCCCTGCAATGCGGATAGAACCGGTCGATGACGTGATCGGCGAGCGTCTTCAGCTCGTCGATGCGATCGTTCGAATAGAAATGCTCGAAGTGGCCGAAGCGCACGAAGCTCGGCGACACGCGCGTGACGATCGCCGCCGTTTCGACGATCTCGCGCCGCACCGGCAAGTCCGAGCCGATGACGGTGAGCGCGCGCGTCGTCGGGATGCCGAGATGATGCATTGCTTCCGAGCACAGAAACTCGCGGATCGACGACCGCAGCACCGCGCGGCCATCGCCCATGCGCGAATAGGGCGTGCGGCCCGCGCCCTTCAGTTGCACTTCGAGACGCGCGCCGTCGTGCTCCGCTTCGCCTAGCGTGAGCGCGCGGCCATCGCCCAGTTGTCCCGCCCACACGCCGAACTGATGCCCCGAATAGACGGCGGCATAGGGCAGGGCATCGGCTGGCCAGTCGCGCGTCGGATTGCCGGCGAAGAAGGCGGCGAACGCGTCTTTCTCAGGGCCGGTGGCGACTTGCGGATCGAATCCGAGCGTTTCGGCCATCTCGCGCGACATCCCGACGAGATACGGATCGGGAACGGGCGCGGCAGGAAGACGGGTGAGAAAAGCGGTGCCGAGCGCGGCGAAGGAGCCCGGCTCGCCGACCCGGATCGCGCTGGCGATTTCGTTCACGGAACGCGCGTCGGCGGGCGTCTCGTCGCGCGCCGCGCGCACGGCATTGCTTGGGGAAAACGACATGTTGAGCGCCTCTGAGTTAAACGATATTGTAATTCCGCGCCCGCGGGCCTGCAGAGCGCGGCCCGGCCATCCGATCAGCATTCGCCAGATTCGAGGACTTCGCCTATGACGTCGCCGCTCTACGGGCAGATGATGGACATACCGCTGCTCGCGTCGTCCCTGCTGTCTCATGCCTCACGCCACTTCGGCGACAACGAGATCGTGTCGCGGCGCATCGAAGGCGATATCCACCGCTACACCTACCGCGATTGCGAGAAGCGCGCGAAACAACTGGCGCAGGCGCTGACCGCGCTCGGCGTCGAGCAGGGCGAGCGCATCGGCACGCTCGCGTGGAACGGCTACAGACATCTCGAATGCTATTACGGCATCAGCGGCATGGGCGCCGTGTGTCACACGATCAACCCGCGTCTCTTTCCCGATCAGATCGCGTTCATCATCGATCATGCGGACGATTCGTATGTCTGCTTCGACATGACTTTCGGTCCGCTCGTCGAACTGATCGCGCCGCAGTGCCCGAACGTGAAGGGCTGGATCGCGCTCGGCGATGCCGCGTGCATCGCCGAACATCTGTCGAACATGAGCGTGCCGGTGATGAGCTACGAAAGCCTCATCGGCGAGCACGACGGCGACTACGCATGGCCGATGCTCGATGAGCGTCAGGCATCGTTTCTCTGCTACACGTCGGGCACGACGGGCAATCCGAAAGGCGCGCTGTATTCGCATCGCTCGACGGTGCTGCACGCGTACGGCGCGGCGTTGCCGGACGCGATGGGCGCATCGTCGAGCGATGCGATCCTTCCCGTCGTGCCGATGTTCCACGTCAACGCGTGGGGCATTCCGCACGCGGGGCCGCTCGTCGGCGCGAAGCTCGTCTTTCCCGGCAAGGATCTGGACGGCAAGTCGCTCTACGAATTGATGGAAGCCGAAGGCGTCACCTATTCCGCCGGCGTGCCGACGGTGTGGATGAGCCTGCTCACGTACATGAAGCAGCAGAACGTGCGTTTCTCGACGTTGAAGCGCACGGTGATCGGCGGCTCGGCGTGTCCGCCCGCGATGCTGCGCATCTTCGAGGAAGAGTACGGCGTGCAAGTGATCCACGCGTGGGGCATGACGGAGATGTCGCCGCTCGGCACCTTGTCGCGCCTCAGTTTCAGGCAGAAGCAGCGTCCGCTCGACGAGCAGCGCCGCTCGCTGGAAAAGCAGGGCCACGCGCTCTTTGGCGTGGACATGAAAGTCGTCGGCGACGACGGCACCGAACTGCCGTGGGACGGCAAATCGTTCGGCGATCTCCATGTGCGCGGGCCGTGGGTCATCGATCGGTATTTTCGCCGGGACGATTCTCCGCTCGTCGACGGCTGGTTCCCGACCGGCGATGTCGCGACCATCGATGAAGACGGGTTCATGCAGATCACCGATCGCAGCAAGGACGTGATCAAGTCCGGCGGCGAATGGATCAGCTCCATCGATCTGGAGAACATCGCGGTGTCGCATCCGCAGGTGGCGGAAGCGGCGTGCATCGCGTGCTCGCATCCGAAGTGGACCGAGCGGCCGCTGATCGTCGCGGTGCTGAAGCCGGGCGCGACCGTCACGCGCGAGGAACTGCTCGCGCATTTCGAGGGCAAGGTCGCGAAGTGGTGGATTCCGGACGATGTCGTGTTCGCCGAGGAACTGCCGCACACCGCGACGGGCAAGCTGCAGAAAGTGCGCCTGCGCGAGCAGTTTCGCGATTACGTGTTGCCCAACGCCGCGGAGAATCCGGTCTAGCTTTTTCTTGCGTCATCGAAAGCCCCGGCTCGCGGTGCGCGCGCCGGGGCTTCGTGCATTTCTGGCGATCGATTGGCGCGAAACGCGTCGTTTGAACGATCGTGCTTTTTTGTGTATTCTGCCCCGATCGCCCACAATCGATCTCATATCCGGTCGACAGGAGACACGTTCATGGCAGTGGACTACACGATCCGCGACGGCGTCGCCGTCATTACGCTCGACAATCCGCCGGTCAACGGTCTCGGGCATTCGACGCGGCTCGGCATCGTCGAAGGTGTCGAGCGCGCGAACGACGATGCCGACGTGCGCGCCATCGTCATCATCGGCGCGGGCAAGGCGTTCTCGGGCGGCGCGGACATCACCGAATTCAACACGCCGAAAGCCACGCAGGAACCGACGCTCATGACCGTCATCGCGACGCTCGAAGCGAGCGCGAACCCCGTAGTCGCGGCGATTCACGCCGTCGCGATGGGCGGCGGTCTGGAACTCGCGCTCGGCGCGCATTACCGCGTCGCCGTGCCCGGTGCTCAGATCGCGCTGCCGGAAGTGAAGCTCGGGCTTTTGCCGGGCGCGGGCGGCACGCAGCGTCTGCCGCGCGTGGTCGGGCTGGAAACGGCGCTGAACATGATCGTGTCGGGCGCGCCGGTGCCCTCAGAAAAGCTCGCGCAAACCGCGCTTTTCGATGAACTCGCCGACGGCGATCTGCTGGAAAGCGCGTTGTCGTTCGCACGGCGGGCCGCCGATCGCGGCGGTCCGCATCCGAAAGTCCGCGATCGCCAGATCGAGCATCCGAACGCCGAGGGTTTCATCCAGTTCGCGCGCAACAGTGTCGCGGGAGTCGCGAAGCATTTCCCGGCGCCGCACAAGTGCATCGATGCAATCGAAAAAGGCGTGAAGGAAGGTTTCGAGCGCGGTCTCGCCTTCGAGCGCGAATGCTTTCTCGCGCTCGTGCAGACGCCCGAAAGCCGCGCGTTGCGGCATGCGTTCTTCGGCGAACGCGCGGCTGCCAAGATCGCCGATGTCCCGTCGAACACGCCCGTGAGGAAGATCGAGCGCATCGGCGTGATCGGCGCGGGCACGATGGGCGGCGGCATCGCGATGAACTTTCTCAACGCCGGCCTGCCCGTCGTGCTGCTCGAAACGAAGCAGGACGCGCTCGATCGCGGCATCGCGACGATCCGGCGCAACTACGAGGCGCAGGTCAAGAAGGGCAAGCTCACGCAGGAAAAGGTCGAAGAGCGCATGGCGCTCATCGCGCCGACGCTTGCCTTTGGCGATCTGGCCCAGGCCGATCTGATCGTCGAAGCCGTGTTCGAAGACTTGAGCGTGAAGGAACAGGTCTTCCGTCAGCTCGACGAAATCGCAAAGTCCGGCGCGATCCTCGCATCGAATACATCGACGTTGAATCTCGACACGATCGCCTCGTTCACGAAGCGTCCCGGCGACGTGATCGGCATGCACTTCTTCAGCCCCGCGAACGTGATGAAGCTGCTCGAAGTCGTGCGCGGCGCGAAGACCGAAAAGGACGTGCTCGCAACGGTCATGCAGCTCGCGAAGAAAATCAGGAAGACGGCGGTGGTGTCGGGCGTATGCGACGGCTTCATCGGCAACCGGATGATCGAGCAGTACATCCGCCAAGCGCTCTTCATGCTGGAGGAAGGCGCGCTGCCGGCGCAGATCGATCGCGCGATCGAAAACTTCGGCTTCGCGATGGGGCCCTTTCGCATGAGCGATCTCGCGGGCAACGACATCGGCTGGGCGATCAGAAAGCGGCGTTATCGGGAGCAGCCGGAGCTGCATTATTCGCGCGTCGCGGATCGTCTGTGCGAGATGGGCCGCTTCGGCCAGAAGACCGGCGCGGGCTGGTACGACTATCAGCCGGGCAAGCGCGACGCGCTGCCGTCGAACGTGGTCGATGACATGATCGTCGCGTATTCGAAGGAACGCGGCGTCGAGCGGCGCAAGATCCGCGATGAAGAGATCGTCGAGCGTCTCGTGCTTTCGCTCGTGAACGAAGGCGCGAAGATTCTCGAGGAAGGCATCGCGGGCAAGGCGTCGGACATCGACATGGTTTATCTGACGGGCTACGGCTTTCCGCTCTGGCGCGGCGGCCCGATGCTGTATGCGGACACCATCGGCCTCTACAACGTGGAACGCGCGATGCGCAAATACGCGAAGCAGGCCAACGGCTACGCGTGGCAACCCGCCGCGCGCGTCACCGAACTCGCGCAATCGAATGGACGCTTCAATGGCTGATATCAAACCTGTCGAAGACGTGTTCCTCGCCGTGGACGTGCAGTACGACTTCATGCCGGGCGGCGCGCTTGCCGTCGCACACGGCGATGAAGTCGTGCCGGTCATCAATCGGCTTGCGCGCGCGTTCCCGCATGTCGTGCTGACGCAGGACTGGCATCCGCGCTCGCATGTGTCGTTCGCGGCGAATCACGAGGGCCGCGCGCCATTCGAGACGATGACCTTGCCTTACGGCGAACAGGTGCTGTGGCCGGTGCATTGCGTGCAGGACACGCGAGGCGCGGCGCTGCATCGCGATCTGCATGTGCCGCACGCGCGGCTCGTGATTCGCAAGGGGCATCACGAACACGTCGACAGCTATTCGGCGTTTCTCGAAGCGGACCGTTCGACACCGACCGGTCTCGAAGGCTATCTGCGCAACGTCGGCGCAAGACGCGTGTGGCTCGCCGGACTGGCGACGGACTATTGCGTCGCGTGGTCCGCGCTCGATGCGCGTGCGGCGGGCTTCGACGTCATCGTGATCGAGGACGCGTGCCGCGCGATCGATCTGAACGGCTCGCTCGACCGAGCGTGGAACGACATGCGCGATGCGGGCGTGCAACGCGTGAGCTCGGACGAAATTCTCAAAGCGGGGGCAACGACATGACCGATGCAGTCATCGTATCGACGGCGCGCACCGCGCTCGCCAAATCGTGGCGCGGCGCGCTCAACATGACGCACGGCGCGACGCTCGGCGGCCATGTGACGAAGGCGGTCGTCGAACGCGCGGGCATCGATCCGGCGCGCGTCGAGGACGTCATCATGGGCTGCGCGAATCCGGAAGGCGCGACGGGCGCGAACATCGCGCGGCAGATCGCGTTGCGCGCGGGCTTGCCGGTTTCCGTCCCCGGCATGACGGTGAACCGCTTCTGCTCGTCGGGCTTGCAGACGATCGCGCTTGCCGCGCAGCGCGTGATGACGGGCGAGGGCGATGTGTTCGTCGCGGGCGGCGTCGAATCGATCTCGTGCGTGCAGAACGAGCTGAACCGTCACATGCTGACCGAAGGCTGGCTCAGGCAACACAAGCCCGAAATCTACTGGTCGATGTTGCAGACCGCCGAGAACGTCGCGAAGCGCTACGAGATAGCGAAAGAGCGGCAGGACGAATACGGCGTGCGCTCGCAGCAGCGCGCGGCGGCGGCGCGGGCGGCGGGCAAGTTCGACGATGAAATCGTGCCGATCACCGTGCTTGCCGGCATCGCCGATCAAGCGACGGGGCGCATGTTCACGCAAGAAGTGACGCTCGCCGCCGACGAAGGCATCCGCGCCGATACGACGCTCGAAGGCGTGTCGAAGATTCGCACCGCGCTGCCTGGCGGCGTCATCACGGCGGGCAACGCGAGCCAGTTCTCGGATGGCGCGTCGGCGTGCGTCGTGATGAGCGCGACGCTCGCCGAGAAGGAAGGTCTCGCGCCGCTCGGCATTTTTCGCGGCTTCGCGGTCGCGGGCTGCGAGCCGGACGAAATGGGCATCGGTCCGGTGTTCGCCGTGCCGAAGCTTTTGAAGCGCGCGGGCCTGTCCGTCGACGATATCGGCTTGTGGGAGCTGAACGAAGCGTTCGCCGTGCAAGTGCTCTATTGCCGCGACCGGCTCGGCATTCCCGACGAGCGCCTGAACGTGAACGGCGGCGCGATCGCGGTCGGGCATCCGTACGGCGTGTCGGGCGCGCGCCTGACGGGTCACGCGCTCATCGAAGGCAAGCGGCGTGGCGCGAAGTTCGTCGTGGTCACGATGTGCATCGGCGGCGGACAGGGCGCGGCGGGCCTTTTCGAAATCGTGTGAGCATTTGCGGCCCGGCGATTTTTGCTACGCTTCGAGATTCGTTCGATAACAGGAGTCGCCGTGCTACGTCACATCGTCATGTGGAAGCTGAAGGAAAACGCCGAGGGCGCGAGCCGCGCCGAAAACGCGCAGAAGCTGAAGGCGAAGCTCGAAACCTGCCGCAGCATCGTGAAAGGGCAAGGGCATTTCGAAGTCGGCACCGCGCAGCCGGGTTTCGATTGCACCTATGACGTCGTGCTCGTGTCCGACTTCGACGACAAGGCGGCGCTCGAAGCGTATCAGGTGCATCCGAAACATCAGGCGCTGAAGGACTTCGTCGCGGCGATCCGCGAAGCGCGTCAATGCGTCGACTACGAAGTGTGAGCGCGATGTCCTCTTCCGATCAACCTGCAAGCAACGGCGTCGCGCTCGAGAGCCCGTTCATCGATACGCTCGGCGTCGAGCTCGTCAAGGCGCAGGACGGCGAAAGCGAAGTGCGGCTGCCGCTTCGCGACGAACACCTGAACACCTGGGGCATCGCGCACGGCGGCGTCACGATGACGATGCTCGACGCATCGCTGGCGCTCGCCGCACGCAGCGTCGCGGGCGATGGCATCGGCGTCGTCACCGTCGAGATGAAGGTCAATTTCATGCAGCCGGGGCGCGGCGAATTGCGCGGTTACGGCCGCGTGTTGCATCGCTCGACGACGATGGCTTATTGCGAAGGCGAGATTCGCGACAGCGAAGGCCACTTCGTCGCGAAGGCGCTCGGCACGTTCAAGTACATGAAGCGGCTCGCGGTCGGGCGCGACATCGTCCGGCAGAAGATGCGGTCCGATCCGAAGGCGACGCCCGGTCCGAGCGACGCCTGAACACCATTCGAGCGAAGGAGGTTCAGCATGGCAGACGCACAGATCAACCGACAAATCCTGCTCGTGTCGCGTCCGCAAGGCGAGGCGTCGGTGTCGAATTTCAGGCTCGTCGAGACGCCGCTTGCGCCGCTGAAGGACGGCGAAGTGCGCGTGCGCAATCACTATCTGTCGCTCGATCCGTACATGCGCGGCCGCATGGACGACGCGAAGTCGTACGCCGCGCCGCAACCGCTCGATGAAGTGATGATCGGCGGCACCGTGGGCGTCGTGAGCGAATCGCGCAATCCGGCGTTCAAGGCGGGCGATAGCGTCGTCGGCATGTTCGGCTGGCAGGAATACGGCACATCCGACGGCACCGGCCTGAACAAGGTCGATGCCTCGCGCGTGCCGCTTTCCGCGTATCTCGGCGCGGTCGGCATGCCGGGCGTCACGGCGTGGTACGGACTGAACCGCATCATCGAGCCGAAGGCGGGCGAGACGGTCGTCGTGTCGGCGGCGAGCGGCGCGGTGGGCAGCGTCGTCGGGCAACTGGCGAAGGCGGCGGGCTGCCGCGTGGTCGGCATCGCGGGCGGCGCGGACAAGTGCCGCTATGTCGTCGAGACGCTCGGCTTCGATGCGTGCGTCGATTACAAGGCCGGCAAGCTGCACGAAGATCTGAAAGCCGCGACGCCCGATGGCATCGACGGCTACTTCGAGAACGTCGGCGGCGACGTGCTCAATGCCGTGCTCGCGCGCATGAACGCGTTCGGGCGCATCGCCGTATGCGGGATGATCTCCGGTTACGACGGCAAGCCGACGCAATTGGACGCGCCGCGGCTGATCCTCACGCAGCGGTTGAAGCTGCAGGGCTTCATCGTCTCCGAACATCTCGATGTCTGGCCGCAGGCGCTGAACGAACTCGGCGAGCGTGTCGCGACGAAGAAGCTGCATTTTCGCGAGAGCATCGCCGAAGGGCTCGAGAATGCGCCTGAGGCATTTCTCGGCCTCCTGCGCGGCAAGAACTTCGGCAAGCAACTGGTGAAACTCGTGTGATGGATCGCTTCGAAGGCAAGGTCGCCGTCATCACGGGCGCGGGCAGCGGATTCGGGCGCGAGTTCGCGAAGAAGGGCGCGGCGCTCGGCATGAAGCTCGTGCTCGCCGATCTCGACACCGCCGGGCTCGCCGCGACCGTCGATGCGCTACGCGCGGCGGGCGGCGACGCGATCGGCATCACGACGGACGTATCCGACGCCGCTCAGGTGCACGCGCTCGCGCAGGCATCGCTCGACACTTACGGCGGCGTGCACATGCTCTTCAACAACGCGGGCGTCGGCGCGGGCGGCTTCGTGTGGGAGAACAGCGCGAACGACTGGCAATGGGTCTTCGGCGTGAACGTGATGGGCGTCGCGAACGGCCTGCGCGCGTTCGTGCCGATCATGCTCGAACAGAACGAGCCGGCGCATATCGTCAATACGGCGTCGGTGGCGGGCCTGCTCGCCGCGCCCGCGATGGGCGTCTACAACGCATCGAAGCACGCGGTCGTCGCGCTGACCGAGACGCTGCATCACGATTTGCGGCTGGCGGGCGCGTCGATGATCGGCGTGTCGCTGCTGTGTCCGGCGTTCGTGCCGACTGGCATCGCGGATGCCGAGCGCTCGCGCCCCGACGCGCTCGCCAACGACGCGCCGTACACCGCCTCGCAAAAGCTCGCGGCGCGGCAACTCACGCGGGCGGTAGAGGGCGGGAAGCTGTCGGCGCGCGACATCGCCGATTTGACGTTCGATGCGGTGCGCGAAGGGCGCTTCTATGTCATCACGCATCCGGCCATCATGCCGTCGGTGCAACTGCGGCTCGACGATATCGCGCAACTGCGCAACCCGACCGATCCGATGTCCCTGAAACGTCCGCGTTGATGTGCACGGTTCGTGGCATGATCGTGTCCCTTTGACGCTCTTTCCGCCGATGCCGCTCAATCCAAAGATCGCGCAAATTCTGGAGATGGTCGCGCGCGCGAATCGACCGCCGTATCACACGCTCACGCCGAAAGAGGCGCGCGCAGCCTACGCGATGAGCGCGCAGATTCTCGATATCGCGCCATTGCCGGTGCACGCCATCGAGGATCTGCGGATTCCCGTGCGCGATGGCGCAACGATCGGCGTGCGCGTCTATCATCCGATCGAGCCGAGCTGGGCGCAGCCTTCTCCGGGGCTTCTTTATTTTCACGGCGGCGGCTTCACCGTCGGCAGCGTGGCGACGCACGACGCGCTGTGCCGCAAGCTCGCGCACGATGCGCAATGCGCGGTCGTATCGGTCGATTACCGGCTTGCGCCGGAGCACAAGTTTCCCGTCGCCGTGACCGATGCCTTCGATGCGCTGCAATGGCTGGCGCGCGAGGCTCCGACGCTCGGCATCGATCCGGCGCGGCTCGCGGTTGGCGGCGACAGCGCGGGCGGCACGCTCGCGATCGTGTGCGCGGTGCTCGCGCGCGATGCGGGCATCGACCTGAAACTGCAATTGCTGATCTACCCGGGCACGAGCGCGTGGCAAAAGAGCGATTCCCATGCGCGCCTCGCGGACGGGTATCTGCTCTCAGGCGAAACGATTCAGTGGTTTTTCGCGCAGTATCTGCGTGATGATCGCGATCGCGACGATTGGCGTTTCGCGCCGCTCGATGCGGCGCGCGGTACGCCGGATTTCGCGGGCGTCGCGCCGGCGTGGATCGCGGCGGCGGACTACGACCCGCTACACGACGAAGACACTGCGTTCGCGGCGAAACTCGAAGACGCGCGTGTGCCGGTCACGCTCAAGCGCTACGAAGGCATGATTCACGAATTCTTCAAGATGGGCGGTTTCGTGCCGGAAGTAGCGGCGGCGCACGCGGATGCGGTGAGGGCGTTGCGGGAGGCGTTCGGGACGCTGTAGAAGCCGGCTCACCCATGATTAGAATCCGAATTATCGGCCCATGACCAGGAAAACGCCTCGCTCCTTCATCTATCTCGGCGCGCTGTTCATCTTGCTTCTCGTCGCCACATTGAATGTGTACAACCTCAATGAAGCATACGGCGACGGTCCGCCGTACTACGCGCGCACGACGAACATGGACAAGTGGACCGATCCTCTTCCCGCGCTCGTTGCGGTCGATGCCATTGCCGTCGTGCTGATCGCTGCGATCCTGTATCTCACACGAAGGAAACGCTGATCAACCGATCTCAAACGAAAAAGCCCGCTCAAACGCCCCCGGCCTCACGACGCGATGCGAGCCGTCATCGTCGCTGCGTTCCTTGATTTCCAGCGCTAACCCGAGCGCCGCCGGATTCACGCGCAAGGCCGTCGTGCTGCGCGTGCCGTAATCGGCCGTTTCGATGAACGCCGCCGACAGCACGCGCTCCCGCTCGATCGAAATCCCCGTCGATGGCAGATGTTCGTCGTTCGCGATGCGCGGGTCGCGCAACGTCTCGATGAGCACATCGAGCGACGGGCGTTCATCGGCGTGAATCAGATCGCACAGCGCCTCCCGCTGCGCGACGAGCTTCGGCCACGGCGTATTCAACAGGCTGTTCGACAAACCGTGCACGCCTGCATCGAGCAAAGCGGGCGGCGCGTCGGCACGATTGCCGTACCAGCCGAGTTCGCGCCGCAAGAAGTCGCCGCAAAGCAGATTGAACCCGTTATACCGATGCCCTTCGCGCGCCACGCCCTGCAGATAGTCGAGCGGCGCCATGCGCTCGCCCGCGAGAAAAGCGCTCACGAGCGTGCCGCGCGTCGGCGCATTCGGCTGCATGTCGCCCGGCGCGCGATAGTTGGTCAGCGCCGCGAAGCGCCCGTCGCGCGATACGCCGAGCCACGTCCCGCCGCCCGTCAGATCGCGGCCGGCGAGCACGTCTGGCGCGTCTTGCCACCAGTGCATCGGTTCGGCGTCGCGGCGAAAGAATTCATCGCGATTGGCGGAAAGCGTCAGCAATGCGCGGCCGTTTTCCTGCGACGCCGCGGGTTGCCAGTCGAAGACGATCAGACACATGCGCGCTCGACCTCAGGCGTCGGCCGGAAACGCGTAGGGCAGCGGCACGAACGTAAGCGCGGGGCCATCGGCGGAACCGACATGCACCGAGCCATTGTCAAGCGCCGCGAGCTTGATCTCGACGAGACAATCGACGCCGCCATGCTCCGCGGGCGCGACGTTGACGACGAGTCCGCACGGCTGGCCGGGATCGTCCGAATGAAAGAGCTCCGCGCCGGGCGTCGCGCTCTCGACGTGCGCGAGCGCCGTGCGCCGCTTGATCGTGCCGCGATACTGGCTGCGCGCGACGATCTCCTGCCCCGGATAGCAGCCCTTCTTGAAGTTCACCGCGCCGAGCACGTCGAAGTTGACCATTTGCGGGACGAACTGCTCGACCGTCGCGTGCGTGATGCGCGGCTCGCCCGCGTGGATGTCGAGCCAGTCCCACATCTGCTCGGGCACGCGCTTGAGTTTTTCATCGAGTTTCGCGAGTTGCGCCTCGACATCGGCTTTCGGGCCGACCCACAGGAAGCGCGGCCGATGCGCCGCGTCCGGCACGCGGATCAGCGAACCGTGCGGGCCTTCGACCTTGACGTGCACGCCGTCGGGCAGCGCATCGAAAATGCCGGAGAGCGCCGCGCGCACGTCGCCCGCGAAGCCGACGGCGGCCACTTCGGGCGTCGCGTCGGTGAGTTTCGCCTTCGCGCGCAGCACGAACATCGACAGGCGTTTCTGCACGGCCGCCTGCACGTCGTGTGCGATCAGGAGACGCACGGCGTCGGCGGTGCGCCACATCAGGAACGAGCCGAGGAGCCGGCCCTTGGCCGAGCAGTAGCCCGCGAGACGCGCGGTCGACGCGTCGAGATGCTGGACGTCGTTCGTAAGCTGACTGTGCAGGAACGAGGCGGCGTCCTCGCCCTTGACGTCGATCACGCCGAACTGGGTGAGCGGCATGTATGCGCCGGCGGTCTTGACGGAATCGAAGTCTGAAGCGGCGAGAGCGATGGTCTGGGAATTCATGAGTCGGCGGGCTGTCAATCCTATCGTTTGGGCGCGGGCCCGGGAATGCGGCTCTGGCGCAGGCGGCAAGTTATTATATTGGTCTTATCTCAAGCGTGTTTCGCATGTCCTTTCTGAAGAAATGCGTCGTGGCAGCGGTGCTCGCCGCCGTGCTCGCGGCAGCCGTCGCGGGCGGCGTGTACTGGTGGGCCAACCGGCCCATGGAATTGCCGACGCCCGAACTCGACGTCACCATCAAGCCCCACAGCAGCCTGCGCAGCGTAAGCGCCCAGTTGAACCGCGGGGGCGTGCCCGTCGAACCCGAGCTTTTCGTGCTGATGACGCGCGTGCTCGGCCTGTCCGCGCAACTGAAATCGGGCAATTACGCGTTCAAGACCGGCATCACGCCTTATGCGGTGCTGGAGAAGATCGCGCGCGGCGACGTCAACGAATATGTCGCGACCGTCATCGAAGGCTGGACGCTGCAGAAAATGCGCGGCGAGCTCGACAGCAATCCCGCGCTCAAGCACGACACCGTCGGCATGACCGACACGGACCTGCTGCGCGCGATTGGCGCGGCCGAAGTCGACAAGGCGTCCGCCGAGGGCCTGTTCTTCCCCGACACCTATCTGTTCGACAAAGGCACGAGCGATCTGGCCGTCTACAAACGCGCGTATCGGCTGATGCAGGCGCGCCTCACGGAAGCGTGGAACACGCGCGCACCGAATCTGCCTTACAAGACGCCTTATGAAGCGCTCGTGATGGCGTCCATCGTCGAGAAGGAGACGGGGCGCGCTGCGGACCGGCCGCTCGTCGCGGCGGTGTTCGCGAACCGGCTGCGCATCGGCATGCCGCTACAGACGGACCCGAGCGTGATCTACGGCTTAGGCCCGGCCTACGGCGGCAAGCTGAAGAAAAAGGACCTGCAGACGGACACTCCGTACAATACCTACACGCGCATGGGCCTGCCGCCGACGCCGATCGCGCTGCCCGGCGTGGCCGCACTGAACGCCACGCTCAATCCCGCCTCGAGCAACGCGCTGTATTTCGTGTCGCGCGGCGACGGCAGCAGCATCTTTTCCGACAATCTCGGCGACCACAACAAGGCCGTCGACAAATACATCCGGGGTCAATGAATGGCGCGCGGCAAGTTCATCACGTTCGAAGGCATCGACGGCGCGGGCAAGACCACGCATCTGGACTGGTTCCGCGAACGGCTAGAAGCCAAAGTGGAACCGGGCGGGCATCGGGTCGTCATGACGCGCGAGCCGGGCGGCACGCCGCTCGGTGAAACCCTGCGCGGCATCCTGCTGAATCAGCCGATGGACCTCGAAACCGAAGCGCTGCTCATGTTCGCCGCGCGCCGCGAGCATCTGGCGCAGGTGATCGAACCGGCGCTGTCGCGCGGCGACTGGGTGCTGTCGGACCGTTTCACCGACGCCACGTTCGCGTATCAGGGCGGCGGCCGCGGTCTGCCGCGCGACAAGCTCGAAGCGCTCGAACGCTGGGTGCAGGGCGGTTTCCAGCCCGATCTGACCGTGCTTTTCGACGTGCCGACCGAAACCGCGAGCGAGCGCCGCTCGGCCGCGCGCGCCCCCGACAAGTTCGAAAGCGAATCCGAGGCGTTTTTCGAGCGCACGCGCAGCGAGTATCTGCGCCGCGCGGATGAATCGCCGCAGCGCTTTTTCATCGTCGATTCGACGCGCTCCATCGACGAGATTCGCAAAAAGCTCGAAGAAGTTATCGCAAGCGTCTGAATTCAAAAGAATCTATCGATGATCTATCCCTGGCAAACCGACGACTGGCAGCGTCTGCAGCAATTGCGCGCGCACTGGCCGCACGCGCTCCTGCTGCACGGAGAAGCGGGCATCGGCAAGCTGCAGTTCGCCCAGCATCTCGCGCAGGGTTTGCTGTGTGAGACGCCCGCCGCGAATGGCGAGCCGTGCGGGACTTGTCCGGCGTGTCACTGGTTCTCGCAAGGCAATCATCCCGATTACCGCGCGGTGCTGCCCGAAGCGCTCGCGGGCCTTGCCGCAACCGGCGACGCAGCCGACGCTCCCGCCGACAAAGCCGATGGCGAAGAAGGCAAGAAGACCCGCACGCCGAGCAAGGAAATCAAGATCGAGCAGGTGCGCGGGCTGCTGGATTTCTGTGGCGTGGGCTCGCATCGGGGCGGCTTGCGCGTCGTCGTGCTGTATCCGGCCGAGGCGCTCAACGTCGCAGCGGCGAACGCGCTCTTGAAGACGCTCGAAGAACCGCCGTCGGGCGTCGTGTTCCTGCTGGTGTCGGCGCGCGTCGACCGGCTGTTGCCGACGATCATCAGCCGCTGCCGCCAATGGCCGATGAGCGTGCCGCCGGCGAACGAAGCGAGTGCGTGGCTGGCGTCGCAAGGCGTCGACGATCCGGCGGCGCTCCTCGCGCAGGCCGGCGGCGCGCCGCTCGCTGCGCTCGCGCTGGCGAACGACGAGAACCGCGCCTTGCGCGACTTCACGCTCGCGCAACTTGCCGCCGGACCGAATTGCGATGCCTTCGCGTGCGGCGAAAACCTGCAGAAGCTGCCGGTGCCGCTCGTGCTCGGCTGGTTGCAGCGCTGGCTTTACGATCTGCTCGCGCAACGCACGGCTAGCCGTCCGCGCTATTTCCCCGACGCGGCGAAGGCGCTCGCACGTTGCGCGCAAAGCGCCGATCCGGCCGCGCTCGCGCGCTACATGAAGACGGTCACGCGGCAGCGCGCGGTGGAAAATCATCCGCTGAACGCGCGCCTCGTGTTCGAGGAACTGTTCATGGGCTATCGCGGGATCTATACGGCCTGAGCGGCCAGAGCGGCCAGAGACCGTCGAGCCGCGCCGCAAGGAATGCACCAAGGAGCACCCGATGTTTGTCGATTCACACTGTCATATCAACTTCGAAGGGCTCGCGGACCGATTGCCCGACGTCCTCGACAAGATGCGCGCGCATTCTGTGACACATGCGCTGTGCGTGTCGGTGGATCTCGAGACGCTGCCTTCGGTGCTCGCGATCGCCGAGCAGCACGAAAACGTCTATGCGTCGGTCGGAGTGCATCCCGACCACGAGGATATGCGCGAGCCGAGCGTCGCGGAACTCGTCGAGCTGGCGAAGCATCCGAAAGTTTGCGCGATCGGCGAAACCGGGCTCGACTACTATCGGCTGGAAGGGCGCAGCATCGCCGACATGGAATGGCAGCGCGAACGCTTTCGCACGCATATCCGCGCCGCGCACGCGACGGGCAAGCCGCTCATCATCCACACGCGGTCGTCGTCGGACGACACCTTGCGCATCATGCAGGAAGAGCGCGCGTACGTGCCGGGCGGCGTCATGCATTGCTTCACCGAACCGTGGGAGATCGCCGAACGGGCGCTCGCGCAGAATTTTCATATCTCGCTGTCGGGCATCGTCACGTTCAAGAAGGCAACCGATGTGCAGGACGTCGCGCGGCGCGTGCCGATCGAGCGCCTGCTCATCGAAACCGATTCGCCGTACCTCGCGCCGGTGCCGTATCGCGGCAAGCCGAATGAACCTGCGTACGTGAGTTATGTCGGACGTTTCATCGCGCAGTTGCGCGAGCAGCCGGAAGAGGCCGTCGCGCAGGCGACCACCGACAACTTCTTCCGGCTCTTCAAGATCGCGCGGCCAGTCTGAGGGCGGCCGGCCCGCGCGCAAAAAAACTGTTTCAAGGCAATTCGAAGGTCACTTATGAACACTTCCCCGATGGTTTCCACTCTGAACACGACGCGCGGTGCGCGCAAGGGCACGGCCGTGCGCGGACTCGTCGCCGGCGCGCTGCTGGCGGCCTGCGCGATCGCTCAGCCGGTCTGGGCCGCGTCCGTGGACTCGCTCATCAAGGCGGTCAAGTTCGACGACGTATCGGCGGTCAAGAAGCAGCTCGCGCAGGGCGCGGACCCGAACACCGTCGACAACACGGGCACGCCGATCCTCGTGATCGCCGCGCGCGAGAAGTCCGACAAGGTCGGCCAGTTGCTCGCCGACAACCCGAAGACCGACCTCGAAAAGCTTGATCCCGCCGGCGAAAACGCGATGATGCTTGCCGCGCTCAATGGCGACGCGACCTTCGTGAATCTGCTGATCGCCAAGGACGCCGAAGTGAACAAGAAAGGCTGGACGCCGCTGCACTACGCCGCGACCAACGGCCACGACGACATCGTGAAGATTCTGGTCGACCATTCGGCCTATATCGACGCGGGCTCGCCCAACGGCACGACGCCGCTCATGATGGCGGCGCGCGGCGGTCATCTTTCGACGGTCAAGCTGCTGCTCGACTCGGGCGCCGATCTGCGCGTGAAGAATCAGCTCGGCCTGACGGCGGTGGATTTCGCGCAGAAGTACAACGAGAAAGATGTCGCCGAAGGTCTGAAGGCGCGTCTGGACTCGATGCAACAAGGCGGCGGCGCTGCGCAAAGCGGCTCAAACGGTGCAAAATAACGGCGCGACATCAAGTCACGGGGCGAGCGCGGTCAGGCGCGGCCGCGCATCGCTCCGAACCCGTTGCTCCGACCAAGCCGCCGCTCAACATAAAAGGAAGACCATGCTGCGGGAATTCGTCCTCGCCTGTGCTCTCGCGACGCCCGTCTGTGCGTTCGCGTTTACCGGCAACGATCTGAACAAGCTCTGCACCAAAACGGATCCCAACTCACGGACCGCCTGCGCGGCCTATATCGAAGGCGCGGCGGACGGCATCTACAACACGATCGAGGCGATCGGCGGAACCTCCGGGCCGCAGGTCGGCCAGTACTTCTGCCTGCCGGCGGACGTGAAGCCGCAGCAGCTTACGGACGCGGTGCGCAAGTACATCGCCAACAATCCCGACAAGGCCGATTTCAACGCGACCACGATGGTTTCGCTCGGACTCGGCAAGGCGTTTCCCTGCAAGGCGGAACGCTGAGCATCTGGTGACGCCGGAGCGCTGGCGTCACGCTTGCTGAACCAAGAGGCGACGGCCGCGCCCGGACGGCCATCGCCGCTGCTGTCTGCAACCTGGCGCAAAATCGCGCAGCACCACGCATCCGTGCGATGCGACCGCCGTATCCTCCTCGCCGCTTTCACTTTCTCGAGGCTGATCCCGCGACGCTCATGCTCTCACTCGACCATTTCCTGAATCTTGCGGAACGTCCGCTCGGCACCTGGCCCGGCGCGCTCGTCGTGGCCGTCATCGCGGTGGCGTTTGCGGTTGCCGCGCATCGCATCGGCGCGCGCATTCTCGTGCGCATCGCGCGTCCTTATCCGCTGATGAGCGTCGTGCTGCGCTATATCGACACGCCCGCGCTCATCCTGCTCATCATCCTCGGGCTCGGTTTCATGATCTTCGAGGCGCCCGATACGCTGCCGTTCATCGGCGTGCTGCGCGATGTCGAGACCGTCGCGCTGATCGTCGCGCTCACGTTTCTCGCGGCGCGCTCGGCGGGCGCGGTGGGCGAGGCGATCGTGCAGGCGCATCCGCTCGACACCGACGACAATCTCAACGCCCGCCGCATCCACACGCAGGCGCGCGTGCTCGCGCGCTCGGTGATGGTGGTGATCGTAATCATCGGTTTCGGCGCGGCGCTGATGGCGTTTCCGAGCGTGCGGCAGATCGGCGCGAGCCTGCTGGCGTCGGCGGGCGTCGCCGGGCTCGTCGCCGGTATCGCCGCGCGGCCGGTGCTCGGCAATCTGATCGCGGGCTTGCAGATCGCGCTGTCGCAGCCGATTCGCCTCGACGATGTCGTCGTGATTCAGGGCGAATGGGGACGCGTCGAGGAAATCACGGGCACGTACGTGTCGATCCGCATCTGGGATCAGCGGCGGCTTATCGTGCCGTTGCAGTGGTTTATCGAAAATCCGTTCACGAACTGGACGCGCAACAGTTCGCAGATCATCGGCACGGTGTTTCTGTATGTCGATTACCGGATGCCGCTCGCGCCGCTGCGCGAGGAGCTGGAGCGCATCCTCGAGCACGCGCCGGAATGGGATGGCCGTGTGCAGGTGCTGCAGGTCACCGACGCCACCGATCGCGCGATGCAACTGCGCGTGCTCGTCAGTTCGTTCGACTCGGCGCTGAATTGGGATTTGCGCTGCCGCGTGCGCGAAGGGCTCGTGAACTTCGTGCAGGCGACTTATCCGCACTATCTGCCGCGCGCGCGGGCGGATCTGTCGACCGACAAGGAAAGTCACGTCGATTTCGCGCCGCCGCTCGAAAGGGCGGGCACGGCACACGCGGCAAGCACGGCGAATACGGCCGCCGATCCGGTCGCGAGCCGCGGCGAGCCGACCGGGCCGGACCCGAGGGCGCACCCGGCGGCGTCCACCGCGCCGGCGCCGGCAGAAAAGACCTGACGGAAACCCGCGCGGCGTTTCCGGGTCGAAATTTTGGGTTGATGCTGAGAAAGTCACGTTAAGTCACGTTAATCACGTTCGAAGAGGAAAAGGAAAGTCTATGAGCCGTCTCGTCGTCGTATCCAACCGGGTCGCCACGCCGACCGAAACCAAGGGCTCCGCGGGCGGGCTCGCCGTCGGCGTCTTCGGCGCGCTGAAGGACAGCGGCGGCGTCTGGTTCGGCTGGAGCGGCGACGTCGTGAGCGAAACCGTCGCGAATCAGGGACCGAAACTCGAACAGGACGGCGCGGTGACCTTTGCGACCGTCGGCCTGCCGAAAAAGGACTACGACCAGTACTACCGCGGTTTCTCGAACGCGATGCTGTGGCCGGTTTTCCACTATCGCAACGATCTCGCCGTCTACGACCGGGACGAGTACGCGGGCTACCGGCGCGTGAACGCGTGGCTCGCGCACAAGCTCATCAAGCTGCTCGAACCCGGCGACATCATCTGGGTCCACGACTATCACATGATCCCGTTCGCCGAGGCGCTGCGCTCGGCGGGCATCACGAATCGCATCGGCTTCTTTTTGCACATTCCGTTTCCGTCGCCGCAGATCCTGTTGAACATTCCGCCGCACGAGGAACTGGTGAAGTCGCTGTGCTGCTATGACGTCGTCGGGTTTCAGACGGAAAGCGATCGCGTCGCGTTTCACGACTACATCGTCCGGCACGCGCACGGCACCGCGACGCCCGACGGCCACGTCGAGGCTTTCGGACGCAAGCTGCGGACGAACGTTTATCGCATCGGCGTGTTTCCCGATGAAATCGCCGAGCAGGCCGAACGCGGCGAGGCGCGTCAGGACGTGATGGACCTGAAGCAGAGCCTCGAAGGCCGTAAGCTCATCATGAGCGTGGATCGGCTCGATTACTCGAAAGGACTGGTCGAGCGCTTCCGCGCGTTCGAGCATTTTCTGGAAAAGTCGCCCGAGTGGCGCGGCAATGTCACGCTCGTGCAGATCGCGCCGCCGACGCGCTCGGACGTCGAAACCTATCAGCAGATTCGCCAGAACCTGGAATACGAAGCGGGGCGCATCAACGGACGTTACTCCGGGCTCGATTACACGCCGATCCGCTATCTCAATCAGCGATACGACCGCTGGAAGCTGATGTCGCTGTTTCGCGAATCGCAGATCGGGCTCGTCACGCCGCTGCGCGACGGCATGAATCTCGTCGCGAAGGAATACGTCGCGGCGCAGAATCCCGACGATCCCGGCGTGCTCGTGCTTTCCCAGTTCGCCGGCGCGGCCGATGAAATGACCGGCGCGGTGATGGTCAATCCGCATGATATCGTCGGCACGAGCGAGGCCATCGGCCGCGCGCTGGCGATGCCGCTCGCCGAGCGCAAGCAGCGCTACGAGACCAACATGGCGGCGCTGCGCAAGCACGATCTGGGCGTGTGGCGCGACAACTTCCTCGCCGATCTGCGCGGCGACGCCGAACGGTAACCGTCGCCGGAAACGAATGTTTCCGTGCTGTAACAGAGCGATGAAAGTGCAAGAGACGTCCGGAACGGGCGCATCCGCACTCGATAATGGGCTTCATCGCAGCGGATGGCGGAACGATTCGTAAGGGCAAACCTCGTTGTCCGGCCTTACGATCCGCTGTCATACTCGGTGCGCGCCGCGGCTGGCAAGCGATCAGCCGCACGTCGATATCCGCATGGAGACGAGAACGATGAGAATTGCCCAGATTGCTCCGCTGACCGAATCGGTGCCGCCGAAGCTCTATGGCGGGACCGAGCGTGTGGTGTCGTACCTGACCGAGGCGCTCGTCGAGCTCGGTCACGAGGTGACGCTCTTCGCCACCGGCGATTCGCAGACCAGCGCCAACCTGGAACCCGTGTGGCCGCGCGCGTTGCGGCTCGACCCGGCGATCCGCGACCGCATCGCGCCGCACATGCTGCTGATGGAACTCGTGCGCCGCCGCGCCGAAGAGTTCGATGTCCTGCACTTTCACATGGACTATTACTCGTTCTCGCTGTTCAAGCGCCAGGACACGCCGTTCGTGACGACAATGCACGGCCGGCTCGATCTGCCCGAGCAGCAGCCCGTATTCGATACGTTCAACACCGCGCCCGTAATCTCCATTTCCGACGCGCAGCGGCATCCGCTGCCGCAGGCGAAATGGGTCAGCACCGTTTATCACGGCTTGCCGGAGAAGCTCTACGTGCCGCAGCCGGTGGAGCAGAAGTATCTGGCGTTCCTCGGACGCATTTCGCCGGAAAAGCGCGTCGATACGGCCATTCGCATCGCGGGCCGATGCGGCTTGCCGATCAAGATTGCCGCCAAGGTCGATTTCGCCGACCACGAGTATTTCGAGCGCGAGATTGCGCCGCTGCTGGAGCTGCCGTATGTCGAGTACGTCGGCGAGATCAACGACAGTCAGAAAGCCGAATTCCTGTCGGGCGCGCACGCGCTCGTGTTTCCGATCGACTGGCCCGAGCCGTTCGGCCTCGTGATGATCGAGGCGATGGCGTGCGGCACGCCGGTCATCGCGTTCAATCGCGGCTCGGTGCCGGAAGTGGTGGACGAGGGCGTGTCTGGCTTCATCGTCGAGGATGAAATCGGTGCGGTGGCCGCGGTGAATCGTCTGCATACGCTGTCGCGCGAGCGCGTGCGCAATCGCTTCGAGGAGCGCTTCACGTCGCATCGCATGGCTCGGCAATATCTGGAGGCGTATCAGTCGGTCGTGCGCGCGCAGAAGCGTGCGCGCTTCAAAGTGATCGATCGCGCGACGACGACCTGACGCGCGACCCCACACGACGGGGGAAAAAACAAAACACCGCCGTGTGGCGCGACCCGGAAGGTCGCACCACACGGCGGTTTTGCATTCGCCGCGAGGTCAAGCGCGACGCGCTCAGTACTTGATGCGCGACACCTTCGTGCCTTGCAGCGACACGTCGGCCATCAGGCCGGCGTTGGTCAGCACGATGGCCTCGACCGGTTTCGTGGCGGTGGTCGTGTCGATCACGCCGTTCGCGCCCATCTTCACCAACGCCACCGATGCGTCCGCGCCCGCCGACCAGCCGTCGGAGTTGCGGAATTTGTCGAGCGCATCCTGCGTCATGAACAGGAAGATCAGCGCCTTCGACTGCGCGCCTGCCTGCAGGCCGAACGAGCCGGACGTCGTGCTGTAGTAGCCGACGCTGCTGCCCCCCACACGCAGCGCACCCTTGCCGTATTGCGCGCCGACGATGAAGCCGGCCTGAAGCACCGACGGGAACACCAGCACGCCGCGCGCTTTCGCGACCAGCTCGCGCGAGCCGCCGACGGTGGCATAGAGACGCTGGATCGTGCTGTCGACATCTGCGTCGATGGCGCGGCGGTCATCGGCGGCGCCCGCGGCCGCTTCGCTGCCGGCGTTCCGGTTTGCCGTGCAGCCGGCAAGCGCGAGGCCACCCATTGCCAGCACGGCCGTCGACTTGAGCATGAAGTTTCGTCTTTGCATCATTGTTCTCCATCGTGGAATTTAGGAAACCCCATAAGAGCGGGAGGGTGAGGCACGCCAAGTTATAGCACAGCAAGGTGAAACCGCGAGCCTCGGCCCATGCGCCGAAAGCCTTGTCAGGCTTGGGTCTTCAGGCTCCGCAACATTCGGGCGAACAAGCCGGACCTAGCTTACTCCGAATCCGTCCCCATAAGCGTCAGGCGCGTCGTTAAATTACACAAATCTTTCGAAGCACACATCGTCTGATACAAGGTTAGACGAAGCTTTGACCAAACCGAAATGGAAACGGCGTTTTCGCCCGAAGTGCGGCCCAAGGCGAGCAGAATTTTCGTGACGCTGCCTTTAGGTCGTACGAGAAAACCGCTGAAGGAAGTAGCAACGACCGTACCCGAGGCTCGGTCACGGATGGGTCGTCGTTTTTACTTCGGCGGAAGGCGGCGCGGGCGAGTGTTGCGGACGGCGCAGCGCGCGCCGGATGCCGCCGATCAGCACGCCGAGCACGAGCAGGAACGCTGCGGGCACGATCCAGTAGCCGACGAACGCATGCCAGAGATAATCGGCGAGCGTCGCCTTGCGATGCGCGTATTCGTTGAGCGCTTCCTGATGCTTCACCTCGGTGGCGGCGATGGCATCTTCGGGACAACCGGCTGCGCGCGCTTCTTCGGACGTGCCGTGGCAGCGCGCCGCGGCGCCGGCCGCGCGTTGGGCATCGGTCAACTCCCAGCTGGCAAGCGACTTCTGGAGATCGACGTTGTTGTACGCCATCTCCTCGCGCACTTCGTTCACCGCGACGATCAGCACCGGCACGAACCAGAACGTGATCGCCACGAGCCACCGCCTGAACCAGCGGTTCTTGTGTCTCCATGCCATCCGATGCCTCCATGCGCGGCTTTTCGCCTCGCTCGAAACGGCGGCGGCCGATGGCGTCTTTCTTGTATTTCGTAAGGGGCCGCCTTCGCGCCATCTTATGAGAAAAAGACGACGGTGCGAATCACTAGCTTGGGTGCAGTGCAATATCGGCCGGTAGGGAGCGTAAATACGCAAGGGCGCCGCGCGCGAACGGCGCGGCGTGCAGAACGCGAACGCAGGCGAGATCAGCCCTTGTTGCTGAGGCAGCTTTTCATGAAACTCTTGCGGTCGTCGCCTTTCTTGTCGCCTGCTTGGCTGTTGCACGCCGTCATCTTCTGCTGCTGCGTCATCGGCGCGGATGCGGCAGCCGGGGCGGCGGACAGACAGCTCTTCATGAAGGCCTTGCGGTCGTCGCCTTTCTTGTCGCCCGCCTGCTTGTTGCAATCGGTCATCTTGCTTTGCTGACTGTTGGCGGCGAAGGCGACGTTCGCGCCGAGCGTCAGGCTCAGCACGGCGATGAGGGCGGTGGCTCGAATGGTCATGTGACGCTCCCTGATTTGAGTGACGGTTGTTGTTCGACGGCGCGTGTCTGTATCGGCATGTCGCCCGCGCATTATGGCAAACACAATATGAACGGTGTGCGGGATAGGGTGAAATCGGGAGTCGCGGGAACGAGGCTTGCAAACGCCTTTCGTCGCCGGCGATCCGCACGACCGATGCAGTCGACGTATGATCGTGCGATGCATGTCAATGCGAAAGGAGATCGTCCATGTCCACGCCCCTGTCGGATCATTACAAAGGCTTCGAGATCAAGGTTCAGGCATTGAGGCGCGCGAAGGATCGCGACGAGCCGGACGACAGCCCGCGACACTTCGACATAGTCGTGACGATCGCGAAGAGCGCGCACGGCGAAAGCGGCCGCTCGGTGATGTTCGGCGTGCCCGATCAGGAACCGTTCGACAGTCCGATCGACGCGACGCGCGCGGGCATCGACTACGCGCGCGACATCATCGACAACAAGGTCGAAGGGCAGTCGGTCGAAGATTTCTGAGTCTTGTCCGCAGGCAACTAAAAACGCCGTCGAGCAGCCGTTCGACGGCGTTGTCGTATGTGCTGCACTACACGTTAGCCCGATTGACCTCCGGCGCCTGTCCAACGAGAATCGACGGCGAGCAAACGTTCAAACGTGCGCGAAAGGGCGTCGAAGGCATTGGCGCGCGAGCGTCCGGCGCGTTTCGATTGGCGTTGCTCGCGTTCGCTGCATCTCGCAAGACCAACAAACCAGAATAAGCATTGGAGATCCGCATGAACCGAATCATCCGCCGACGCGTCCTCACGGCTGCCGTCGCGCTCGCCGCCTGCACCGCATTGCCGTTCGCGTCGTCATCGGCGTTCGCGCAGCCGGCGGGCAAGCCCAAGGTGGCGCTCGTCATGAAATCGCTCGCCAACGAGTTCTTCCTGACGATGGAAACCGGCGCGAAAGACTATCAGGCGCACAACGCCAGCCAGTTCGACCTGATCACCAACGGCATCAAGGACGAGACCGACACGGCGGCGCAAATCCGCATCGTCGAACAGATGATCGTCTCGAAGGTCGATGCGCTCGTGATCGCGCCGGCTGATTCGAAGGCGCTCGTGCCGGTCATCAAGAAGGCGGCGGACGCGGGGATCATCGTCGTGAACATCGACAACCGGCTCGATCCGGACGTGCTCAAGTCGAAGGATCTGAACGTGCCGTTCGTCGGACCGGACAACAAGAAGGGCGCGCGTAAGGTCGGCGACTATCTCGCGCCGAAACTGAAGAAGGGCGATGAAGTCGCGATCATCGAAGGCGTGACGACCACGACGAATTCGCAGGCGCGCAGCGCGGGCTTCAAGGAGGCGATGGACGCCGCCGGCATGAAGGTGGTCGCGCTGCAGTCGGGCGAATGGGAAATCGACAAGGGCAACGCGGTCGCGTCGCAGATCCTGAACGCCAATCCGAACGTGAAGGCGCTCCTGTGCGACAACGACAACATGGCGATCGGCGCCGTGTCGGCGATTCGCGCGGCGGGCAAGGCGGGCAAGGTGCAGGTCGTCGGCTTCGACAACATCGGCGCGATCAAGCCGATGCTCAAGGACGGCCGCGTGCTCGCCACGGCCGACCAGTACGCGGCGAAGCAGGCGGTGTTCGGCATCGACGTGGCGTTGAAGGCGATTGCCGGCCACAAGAAGCAGTCGGAGCTTTCGCAGGTCGTGGAAACGCCGGTCGATCTCGTGACGAAGTGAGCCGGCGCGAAGCCTCAAGTTCGCGGCGGGCGTGCCGATAACACACTGACGAGCGCGAAAGGCAGACGGCGCGGGCACGCTCCGCGGCCTTTCGCGCGGGCTTCGCCCAGCCGTGCTGGATCATTCCGAGGATGCACAACCGAGCCTTGAAGCGCCCCATGACCGGACCGAACGATGCGAACGTGCTGACGGTGACGGGCATCGGCAAGACCTATGTCGAGCCGGTGCTGACGGACGTATCGCTCGATCTCGTCGCGGGCGAGGTGCTCGCGCTGACCGGCGAGAACGGCGCGGGCAAGAGCACGCTGTCGAAGATCATCGGCGGGCTGACCGATCCGTCGACCGGCGCGATGACGCTCGCGGGCCAGCCCTACGCGCCGAAGAGCCGCTCGGAGGCCGAATCGCTCGGCGTGCGCATGGTGATGCAGGAGCTGAACCTGCTGCCGACGTTATCGGTGGCGGAGAATCTCTTTCTGAACCGCTTGCCGCGCAAGGGCTTCGGCTGGATCGACCGCAAGCGCCTCGCAGAAGACGCGCGTCACGCGATGGCGCAAGTCGGGCTCGACGCGATCGATCCGGATACGCTCGTCGGCGGTCTCGGCATCGGGCATCAGCAGATGGTGGAAATCGCGCGCAATCTGATCGGCGATTGCCGCGTGCTGATTCTCGACGAGCCGACCGCGATGCTCACCGCGCGCGAAGTCGATCTGCTGTTCGAGCAGGTCGAAAGGCTGAAGGCGCGCGGCGTCGCGCTCGTGTACATCTCGCACCGGCTGGAGGAATTGCGGCGCATCGCCGAGCGCGCGGCCGTGCTGCGCGACGGACGCCTCGTGCATATCGGTCCGATGGACGCGCTCACGAGCGACCGGCTCGTCACGCTGATGGTCGGACGCGAGATCGGCGAGCGCATCGATCTGGGCGAACGGCGGATCGGCGATGTCGCGCTGAAAGTGGAAGGCATGACGCGGCTGCCGGCCGTGCGCGACGTGTCGTTCGAGGTGCGCGCGGGCGAGATTTTCGGCGTGAGCGGGCTGATCGGCGCGGGCCGCACCGAGCTGATGCGGCTCATCTACGGCGCGGATCGCGCGGACGCGGGCACGGTGTCCGTCGCGCGCAAAGGGCAGGCGCTGCGGCGCGTGACGGTGCAATCGCCGTCGGATGCGGTCGAAGAAGGCATCGCGCTCATCACGGAGGATCGCAAGGGCGAGGGCCTGCTGCTCAGCCTGCCGATCGCCGCGAACGTTTCACTGGGCAACGTCGGCGCGGTGGCGCGGCACGGCGTGGTCGACGCGCGCCGGGAAGCGGCGCTCGCGCAACGGCAGATCGACGCGATGCGGATTCGCACGTCGGGGCCGGCGCAGGCCGTGTCGGAACTGTCGGGCGGCAACCAGCAGAAGGTCGTGATCGGCCGGTGGCTCGCGCGCGACTGCTCGGTGCTGCTGTTCGACGAGCCGACGCGCGGCATCGACGTCGGCGCGAAGTTCGACATCTACGGGCTGATGGGCGCGCTCGCTCGCGAAGGACGCGCGCTCGTCGTCGTGTCGAGCGACCTGCGCGAGCTGATGCTGATCTGCGACCGTATCGGCGTGATGTCGGCGGGGCGCATGACGGGCGTGTTCGAGCGCGCGAACTGGACGCAGGACGCGCTGCTCGCGGCGGCGTTCTCGGGTTACGCGAAGCGCGAGGCGATCCTGCACGAGCCCATCGCCCCGGACGCGAAAGCGCCCGAAGACAACGTGGAGCATTGAATGAGCGAAGCGAATCTGCCCGCCGATGCGCCGAAGAGCACGAAAGGCGTCGGCACGCGTCTGGGCATTTCGAATTACCTGGGTCTCGCGGGCGCGCTCGCCGCGATGATCGCGCTGTTTTCGGTGCTGAGCACGCACTTTCTGACGTACGACACGTTCAGCACGATCGCGAACCAGATTCCGGATCTCGTCGTGATGTCGGTCGGCATGACGTTCGTGCTCATCATTGCGAGCATCGATCTGTCGGTCGGCTCGGTGCTGGCGCTGGGCGCGTCGGTGGTGAGCGTGGCCGCGCTGAAGTGGCACTGGCCGGCGTTTCCGGCGGCGCTGATCGGGCTCGCGGCCGCCGCGCTGACGGGCGCCGTGACCGGCCTCGTGACGGTGGCGTGGCGGATTCCGTCGTTCATCGTCTCGCTCGGCGTGCTGGAAGGCGCGCGCGGGCTTGCGTATCAGATGACGAATTCGCGCACGGCGTACATCGGCGATGCGTTCGATTTTCTGTCGAATCCGATCGCGTTCGGCATCTCGCCCGCGTTCCTGATCGCGGTCGCGGTGATGATAATTGCCCATCTGGTCTTGACCCGGACGGTTTTCGGCCGATATCTCGTAGGGATCGGCACGAACGAGGAAGCCGTGCGTCTCGCGGGCGTGAATCCGCGGCCGTACAAGGTGATCGTTTTCGCGCTGATGGGCGCCTTGTCCGGACTCGCGGCGCTCTTTCAGATCTCGCGGCTCGAAGCCGCCGATCCGAACGCCGGCGCGGGGTTGGAACTGCAGGTGATCGCGGCGGTCGTGATCGGCGGAACGAGCCTGATGGGCGGGCGCGGCTCGGTCATCAGCACGTTTTTCGGCGTGTTGATCATCTCCGTGCTGGCGGCGGGACTGGCGCAGATCGGCGCGAACGAGCCGACCAAGCGCATCATTACCGGCGCGGTGATCGTGGTGGCGGTGGTGCTGGATACATACCGCAGCAGGAGAAAGCGGGTTTGATCGAAGGGCGGCGCAGGCGGGCGCTCCGGAACGGGGTGGAGCAACGGCCGGCGACGAGAGAAGGCAGCGGGCGGCAGCGGCGAACGGGGATTCATCGCCGCCGCACACAATGAAGCAGGCAGGGCGCGGGGAAAGCAGAGCGGCGCATGAAAAGTGGTCGCGCCGGACGCCTTACGACCAATAAGAGCAGTTGGACCAAAGCATAGCGAAGGACGATGTATGGCGACGATCAAAGACGTGGCAGCCATTGCCGGGGTGTCGTTTACGACGGTATCCCACGTAGTGAACAATTCGCGGCCGGTTTCGGCCGACGTGCGGGCGAAAGTCGAGCGGGCGATCCGTGAGCTCGACTACGTGCCGTCGGCGGTCGCGCGCTCGCTGAAGGCGCGCTCGACGGCGACCATCGGCCTGCTCGTGCCGAACGCGACGAATCCGTATTTCGCCGAGCTCGCGCGCGGCGTCGAGGACGGCTGCGCGAAGAACGGCTATTGCGTGTTCTTCTGCAACTCCGACGACGATCCCGCGAAGCAGCGCAACTACCTGCGCGTGCTGCAGGAAAAGCGCATCGACGGGCTCGTGATTGCATCGGCGGGCGAGGACTCGGTGCTCGCGCAATGCCTCGCGGGCGCGCGCGAGCCGCTCGTGATCGTCGACCGCAATATCGAGGGGCTGCAATCGGACCTCGTGCAGATCGACCACGAAAAGGGCGCGTATCTCGCGACGCGGCATCTGCTGCAGCTCGGGCATTCGAAGATCGGCTGCATCACAGGCCCCGTCGCGACCGCCGTTTCCGCGATGCGCCTGCACGGCTTCATCCGCGCGATGGCCGAGCGCGGCATGGAAATCGCGCCGAACGCGATCCAGCAGAGCGACTTTTCCGCGACGGGCGGTTACGCGGCGGCCTCGCTCCTGCTCGACAACATGAAGCCGACGGCGATCTTCGCGTGCAACGACATGATGGGCATCGGCGCGCTGCGTGCGGCGGCGGAGCGTCACATCAACGTGCCGACGGACTGCTCGATCATCGGTTTCGACGATGTCGAGCTGTCGCGCTACACCTATCCGGCCTTGTCGACGGTGGGGCAATCGGTGCGCGCGCTCGGCGAAATGGCCGCGCAGACGCTGATCGAGCGCATCACCGGCAAGCTGACGGGCACGACGCGCCGCCGCGTGGTGCCGCCGCGCCTCGTGCGCCGCGAATCGACCGCGGTGGTGCCCGAGTCGCGCGGCGCGAAGGCCTAACGACCGCGGTGCAGTAAAGGAACCAAAGGAAACGAGATGGGCGACAGTGCCAAGACCGGCCGCGTGACCGTGGTCGGCAGCCTCAACATGGATCTCGTCGCGCGCGCGCCGCGCCTGCCGCGACCGGGGGAAACGCTCGCCGGACACGCGTTCGCGCAGATGCCGGGCGGCAAGGGCAGCAATCAGGCGGTCGCCGCGGCGCGCCTGGGCGCGCATGTCGCGATGATCGGCTGCGTCGGCGACGATACGAACGGCGCCACGCTCAGAGGCAGCCTCGAAGCGGAAGGCATCGACTGCACGGCGCTCGCGACCAGCGCCAGCGCGCCGACGGGCGTCGCGCTCATCGTCGTCGACGATGCGAGCCAGAACGCGATCGTCATCGTCGCGGGCAGCAACGCCGAAGTCACGCCCGCGCGCATCGAAGCGCAGGAGGCGCTCATCGCGCGCGCCGACGTCATCGTGTGCCAGCTCGAAACGCCGCCGGACGCCGTGCGCGCCGCGCTCGCCGCCGGCCGTCGCCTGAAGCGCACGACGATCCTGAATCCCGCGCCCGCGGCGCGCAAGTTGCCGCCGGACTGGTTCCCGCTGATCGACTATCTGATTCCGAACGAACTCGAAGCCGCGACGCTCTCCGGGGTCGCCATCGAAACGCCCGACGACGCGCGCCGCGCCGCGCAGGCGCTCAAGGCGAAAGGCGCGCGCAACGTCATCGTGACGCTCGGCGCGCAAGGCGTGCTGGCTTTGCTCGACGGCGCGGACGACGAAGGCGTTCATCTGCCGTCGCCGCGCGTCGAAGCGGTCGATACGACCGCCGCCGGCGACACGTTCATCGGCGGCTTCTCGGCGGAACTCGCACGCGGCGCGGCGGCAATAGACGCAATCGCGTTCGGCCAGCGCGCGGCGGCAATCGCGGTGACGCGCGAGGGCGCGCAACCATCGATTCCGCACCGCAGCGAAATTTCAGCATAACTTTTCAATATTCATTGAAAACACGGCGCGTCTGACGCGCCGTTTTCTTTTCATACGAAACAAATTCCTCAAGTGCCGACACATTCGCGCCGTTTACATCGATAGCGGTCGCGCGATGTCCAGCGCGCACGCTGCCACGCAACGACGACTCCGCTCGCGAGCGACATCAGGGAAAAATTCAATGAAAACAGCTTTGACGATCAAGGCGCGCCTCGGCATCTCGATGGCGTTTCTGGGGGCACTGCTCATCGCGATCGGCGCGTTGGGGCTCACCGGCATGAGCCATTCGAATCGCGCGTTTCAAGACACCTATTCGGTGCAGATGCCCGCGGCGATCGCCGTCGGCAACGCGGAAATGTATGCGGCGCGCGAGCGTCTCGTGTTCGATCGCGCGGCGCTGCTCGCCGGCACGCCGGAAGTGGCGGCCACGGTCGAGCGCGCGCGCATGATGCGCGAACGCGCGGACGGCTACTGGAAGCAATACCTGGCGCTGCCGCAAGCGCCGGAAGAAAAGCGCCTCGCCGACGCTGCTCAGGACCGGCGCCTCGCGCTGCAGGGCATCGTCGACAAGGGCGTCGCGGCGGTCTTGGCGAACGATCACGACGCCATCATCGCGAACGCCAAGGCGATGCAGGCGACGTACAACGAACTCGCCAACGCCAACGACGCGCTGCGCAAGCATCTGACCGAAGCATCCGCGAGAAGCTATGAGGAGACGCAGGACCGCTTCGGATGGTTCCGCGCGCTGAGCTTCGGCGCGATCGCGCTCGGCATCGCCGCGGCCGCGTTCGCGTGGCTGTCGCTCAGGCGCGCCATCGCGCGGCCGCTCGAAGCGGCGCTCGGTCATTTCGAATCGATCGCCGCGGGCGATCTGCGCCGCGAGGTCGCCATCACGTCGCGCGACGAAATGGGCCAGTTGCTCGAAGGCCTCGCCAAGATGCGCGCGAGCCTGCTGACGACGGTCCGCACGGTGCGCTCGGGCAGCGAATCGATCGCGTCGGCGACGCAGCAGATCGCCGCGGGCAATACCGATCTGTCGTCGCGCACGGAAGAACAGGCATCGGCGCTGCAGGAAACCGCGTCGAGCATGGAAGAGCTGACCGGCACCGTCCGCCAGAACGCCGACAACGCGCGGCAGGCGAGCGCACTCGCGGCGAACGCGTCGGAAATCGCCGGCAAGGGCAGCGCGGTCGTCACGCAGGTCGTCGACACGATGCGCGAGATCAACGGCAGTTCGTCGAAGATCGCGGACATCATCACGATCATCGAGGGCATTGCGTTCCAGACCAACATTCTGGCGCTCAACGCGGCCGTCGAAGCGGCGCGCGCGGGCGAAGAAGGGCGCGGCTTCGCGGTCGTCGCGGGCGAAGTGCGCAGTCTGGCGCAACGCTCGTCGGCGGCGGCGAAGGAAATCAAGGAACTCATCGACACGTCCGTCGCGCGCGTGCAGACGGGCACGACGCTCGTCGACGAAGCCGGCCGCACGATGAGCGAGATCATCGGCGCGGTGCAGCGCGTGACCGACATCATGGGCGAGATCGCGGCGGCGTCGGAGGAACAGTCGAGCGGCATCGAGCAGGTGTCGCGCGCCGTCACGCAGATGGACGAAGTCACGCAGCAGAACGCGGCGCTCGTCGAGGAAGCGGCGGCCGCCGCGCAGTCGCTCGAAGATCAGGCCGGGCGGCTGCGGCAGGCGGTGGCGGTGTTCCAGGTCGCGGACGGCGCGGCGCTTGCTGCTGTTCCGGCAGCATCCACGATGGCGGCGAAAATTGCACCGCGCGCAACGATGCCTGCGCGCGTTGCCTTGAAGTCGGCGAAGCGCGCACCGGCCGCGCCGTCGCCCGCGCCGAAGGCGTCCGCCACGACGGAGGCAAGCGGCGACTGGGAGACGTTCTGAGCGCGACAGACGGCGCTTAAGGCCTGAATGCGCGCGAGTGCACACGCGCGACCAACGTCGATCCGGTAACCCGTACACTGGTGGGTGCCTCACCGCTCACACGAGGATATCGACATGACCGGATCGACACTCGCCGCGAAGCTCGCGGACGCCCGCAGCCGGCATCAGCTGATCGACACGCTGGCGCCGGCCGACATACCTGCGGATGCGCCCACCGCCTACGCGATCCAGCACGAGATGCTGAGAGAGTCGGATGCGCGCATCGGCGCCTGGAAGATCGGCGCGCGCGCACCCGACGCGCTCGCCACGGGCGCGCCCATCGACGCCGCGCTCGTCCATGTTTCGCCCGCGCGCCTACCTTTTCAATCGTTTTTCCGCGTGCTCGTGGAACTCGAAGTCGCGTTCCGCTTTTCCTATGCGCTGCCCGCGCGACCCGACCCTTACACACGCGAGGAAGTATTCGACGCGATCGGCGGCATCGCGGTCGCGCTCGAAGTCGTCGACAGCCGTTTCGCTCAATGGCCCAATCTCGATCCGCTGGCCCAGCTCGCGGATTCGCAGAACAACGGCGCGCTCGTCGTATCGGGCATGGAACCTTACGACGTCGTCGCGCCGGGCTTCGACTTTCTGACGCCGCGACTGGAATTCACCCTCGACGGCGTGTCGATCGCACCGGCCGCGCTCGGCAATCCCGCGGGAGATCCGCGCGAATTGCTGCCGTGGCTCGTCAACCATTGTTCTCGCATGGGTTTGACGGTCGAGCCGTTCTGGACCATTACAACAGGTTCCTATACGGGCGCGTATCGCGTCGATGGACCGGGCATGCTGCATGGTGCGATCGATCGCATCGGCGAACTGGAATTGGTGCTCGCTTGATGTTCGGATGCGCCGCACCGGGAACGATTATTGATGATGTCGCACGCGCATCGTCTTTATCGGATGCGTGCATCTCTTGAGCGCTTGTCCACGTAACCAAGGATGTGAGGCGCGCGTCGCATTGGCGGACGGAAGCAGTAGATAAGTAGCGAAGAGCGCGGGGAAGCGAACAGGCAGGGACCATGTCGCGCAAGAGGATAGCGACATTGGGATGAACATTGTAGGTGAACGAAAATAGCGCACCAAGCTAGGAATTCTTCGAAGCAAATGAACAACGCAAGTGCGTGAAAAAAAATTCGAAAGGGTTTAGGATGATTTCAAGCGATGTCGTTTCGATTACGCGCGTTGCGCACGGCATAGCTTTCTGACTTCGGCGAGGAGGTAGCATGGATATCTACAGCAGTTTCGCGACGCGCTTCGAAAAAACTCGCGAGGAGGAATTCTCGCTCGAAGAGTATCTCGCGCTCTGCAAAGAAGATCCTGCCACATATGCAACAGCGGGCGAACGCATGTTGACGGCCATCGGGGAACCGGAGATGGTCGACACTCGGCTCGACCCGCGTTTATCGCGTGTGTTTGCAAACAAGGTCATCAAGGTGTATCCGGCATTCCGCGAGTTCTACGGAATGGAGGAAGTGATCGAGAACGTCGTGTCCTACTTCCGGCACGCGGCGCAGGGTCTCGAAGAGAAGAAGCAGATCCTTTATCTGCTGGGTCCGGTGGGCGGCGGCAAGTCGTCGATCGCCGAACGACTCAAGCAGCTCATGGAGCGTGTGCCGTTCTATTCGCTGAAGGGCTCGCCCGTCAACGAATCGCCACTCGGCCTTTTCGATTACGACGAAGACGGTCCGGTGCTCGAAGAGCAATACGGCATTCCGCGCCGCTATCTCAAGAGCATTCTCTCGCCGTGGGCGGTGAAGCGCCTGCACGAGTACAACGGCGACATCCGCAAGTTCCGCGTCGTGCGCCGCTATCCGTCGATTCTTCGTCAGATCGGCATTGCGAAGACCGAGCCTGGTGACGAGAACAATCAGGACATCTCGTCGCTCGTCGGCAAGGTGGACATCCGCAAGCTCGAAACGTATTCGCAGGACGACGCCGATGCCTACAGCTATTCCGGCGGCCTGTGCCTCGCCAATCAGGGCTTGCTGGAATTCGTCGAGATGTTCAAGGCGCCGATCAAGGTGCTGCACCCGCTGCTGACCGCGACCCAGGAAGGCAACTTCAAGGGCACGGAAGGCTTCGGCGCGATTCCGTTCGACGGCGTCATCCTCGCGCACTCGAACGAGTCGGAGTGGAAGGCGTTCCGCAACAACAAGAACAACGAAGCACTGCTCGATCGTATCTTCGTCGTGAAGGTGCCGTACTGCCTGCGCTACGGCGAAGAGATCAAGATCTACGAGAAGCTGCTGCGCAATTCGTCCCTCGCCGAGGCGGTCTGCGCACCGGGCACGCTCAAGATGATGGCGCAGATGGCCGTGCTCACGCGTCTGCACGAACCGGAGAACTCGAGCCTCTTCTCGAAGATGCAGGTCTACGACGGTGAGAACCTGAAGGACACGGACCCGAAAGCGAAGTCGTATCAGGAGTATCGCGATTACGCGGGTGTCGATGAAGGCATGACGGGCGTGTCCACGCGTTTCGCGTTCAAGATCCTGTCGCGTGTCTTCAACTTCGATTCGAGCGAGGTCGCGGCGAATCCGGTGCATCTCATGTACGTGCTCGAACAGCAGATCGAGCGCGAGCAGTTCCCGCCGGAAACGGAGCAGAAGTATCTGTCGTTCATCAAGGACGTGCTCGCTTCGCGCTATGCCGAGTTCATCGGCAAGGAGATTCAGACCGCTTATCTGGAGTCGTATTCGGAGTATGGACAAAACATCTTCGACCGCTATGTGACGTATGCGGACTTCTGGATTCAGGATCAGGAGTTCCGCGATCACGACACCGGCGAGAGCTTCGACCGCGCGGCATTGAACGCCGAGTTGGAGAAGATCGAGAAGCCCGCGGGCATCAGCAACCCGAAGGACTTCCGCAACGAGATCGTGAACTTCGTGTTGCGCGCTCGTGCGGCCAATGGCGGCAAGAACCCCGCGTGGATCAGCTATGAGAAGCTGCGTGTGGTGATCGAGAAGAAGATGTTCTCCAACACGGAAGAACTTCTGCCGGTGATTTCGTTCAACGCGAAAGGATCGGCCGAAGAGCAACGCAAGCACGAAGACTTCGTCAATCGCATGGTCGCGAAGGGTTATACGCCGAAGCAGGTCCGGCTCCTGTGCGACTGGTATCTGCGCGTGCGCAAGTCGTCGTGATGTAAGCAAGGCAAGACGGGAGCCGGCGCTCGAAGCGCCTGGCTCCGGTCCCGCGCAAAGCGATAGTCAGGAAGTCCCGGCGGCCCGGGCGCGTGGATTGCAACCGGACCGCACAGTGGACAGTTTGCGAGACGAAAGACGCTGCGATCAGTCGAAGCTCCGCGCAGCGCCTCACAACCTCGCCAATAACGCGGGAGACTGGATGTGCTGCACCAAATCATCGACCGCAGGTTAGCCGGCAAGAACAAGAGCATCGCCAATCGCGAGCGCTTCCTGCGACGCGTCAAGAGTTACATTCGCCGCGCCGTTTCCGACGCGGTGCGCGATCGCAGCATCAAAGACATTCAAAGCACTCAGAGCATCACCATTCCCAAGAAGGACATCTCCGAGCCCTCGTTCCGTCACGGACCGGGCGGCAAGCGCGAGTACGTTCATCCGGGCAATGCGGATTACATTCGCGGCGACAAGATTCCGCGCCCGCCGGGCGGCGCGGGCGGCGGCGGCAAGAGTGCGAGCAACGAAGGCGAAGGGCAGGACGACTTCGTTTTCGAGCTCTCGCGCGAAGAGTTCATGCAGTACTTCTTCGACGATCTCGAACTACCGCGCCTCGTCAAGACGCAACTGCTCGCCGTGCCGACGTGGAAGAACGTGCGCGCGGGCTGGGCGGCGGAAGGCACGCCCAACAATATCGACGTGGTGAG
Organism: Caballeronia sp. AZ7_KS35; assembly: GCF_023631045.1. NCBI lineage: Bacteria > Pseudomonadati > Pseudomonadota > Betaproteobacteria > Burkholderiales > Burkholderiaceae > Caballeronia > Caballeronia sp. AZ7_KS35. Next base: position 452,877 of record NZ_JALQDV010000003.1, read on the forward strand.
ATCGCTGCGCTCCGCGCTCGGACGGCGCATCGCGCTCGGCTGGCCGCTTGCATCGCAACTGCGTGAGATGGAGCGCCAGCTCGAACAACTGAAGGAAGAGAACGGCGATCCGGAAGACATCGCCCGGCTCGAAGCGGATATTGTCATCATGCAGGGCCGGATCACGCGCATTCCGTTCATCGATCCGTTCGACCTGCGCTATATCAATCGCGTGAAGCAGCCGACGCCGTCGAGCAAGGCCGTGATGTTCTGCCTGATGGACGTCTCCGGTTCGATGGACGAGCAACGCAAGGATTTGTCCAAGCGCTTCTTCATCCTTTTGTATCTGTTCCTGCAGCGGAACTACGAGAAGATCGAAGTCGTGTTCATCCGGCACCATACGCGCGCGGAAGAAGTGGACGAAGACACGTTCTTCCATTCGACGGAAAGCGGCGGCACGGTTGTGTCGAGCGCGCTCGAACTCATGAAGAAGATCATGGACGAGCGTTATTCGCCGACTGAATGGAACATTTACGGCGCGCAGGCATCGGACGGCGACAACTGGACGGACGACTCGCCCAAGTGCCGCAAGCTGCTCGCGGAAGACATCCTGCCGAAGGTCCGGTATTTTGCCTATATTCAAGTTGCGCCGGAGGAGCAGAATCTCTGGTTGGAGTATGCTCAGCTTGCGATGGGCGCGCCTGAACTCGCCATGAAGAAGGTCGATTCGGCGGCGGACATCTATCCGGTGTTCCGCGAGCTGTTCGAAAAGCAGCAGGCGGCCGCATGACGACGCGGCATTTGCACAACGAGACGCGTGGGTATCAGCTGGAAGGCACGGACGATCGTGTGGATTCCCAGCTCGAATCAGAGGCCAGGCAACGCAAGGCGTCCGCGAAAGCAGACGGCGCGCACGAGGAAGGCAGAATGAATGTATCGGAGAAGCGGCGACCGCTGCCGTGCCCGTCGGACTGGAGCGTCGAACTGATCGAGGAGTACGACGCCGAGATATCGCGCGTCGCGAACCGTTATGGTCTCGACACCTATCCGATCCAACTGGAAATCATCAGCTCCGAGCAGATGATGGATGCGTATGCGTCCGTCGGCATGCCGGTGAATTATCGCCACTGGTCGTTCGGCAAGCACTTTCTTGCGACCGAGAAAGGCTATCGGCGCGGGCAGATGGGCCTCGCGTATGAGATCGTTATCAACTCGAATCCCTGCATCGCGTATCTCATGGAAGAGAACACCATGACGATGCAGGCACTCGTGATTGCGCACGCCGCGTACGGGCACAACTCCTTTTTCAAGGGCAATTATCTTTTCCGCCTGTGGACGGACGCGCACGCGATCATCGATTACCTCGTCTATGCGAAGAATTACATCGCGGAGTGCGAGGAGCGTTACGGGCTGGATCGCGTCGAGGAACTGCTCGATTCGTGCCACGCGCTGATGAATTACGGCGTCGATCGCTACAAGCGGCCGCAGAAACTGTCGCTGGCGAAGGAAGCGGCGATGCGCCGCGAGCGCGAAGCGTATCTGCAATCGCAGGTCAACGAACTGTGGCGCACGCTGCCCAAGGGCAAGGAGCCGTCGCCCGAGGAAACCGAAAGCCGGTATCCGCCGGAGCCGCAGGAGAATCTGCTGTATTTCGCGGAGAAGAATGCGCCGTTGCTTGAGCCGTGGGAGCGGGAAGTGATCCGCATCGTGCGCAAGATCGGGCAATATTTTTATCCGCAGCGGCAGACGCAAGTCATGAACGAAGGCTGGGCCACGTTCTGGCATTACACATTGCTGAACACGCTTTATAACGAAGGCCGTCTCGAAGACAGCTTCATGATGGAGTTTCTGCATTCGCATTCGAATGTGGTGTATCAGCCGCCGGTGACGAAGCCGTATTACAGCGGCATCAATCCGTACGCCCTCGGCTTTTCGATGATGAGCGACATTCGCCGCATCTGCGAAAACCCGACGGACGAGGATCGCGAATGGTTCCCGGAACTCGCGGGAAGCGACTGGCTGGAATCGCTGCATTATGCGATGCGCAATTTCAAGGACGAGAGCTTTATCGCGCAGTATTTGTCGCCGCATCTGATCCGGGAAATGCGTCTGTTCTCGATTCTCGATGACGATATGCGCGATGCGCTGGAAGTGTCGGCCATTCATGACGACAGCGGATATCGTTACGTGCGTCAGGCGCTGTCGCGGCAATACGATATTCATCATCGGGAGCCGAACATTCAGGTTTATTCGGTGAACACGCGTGGGGATCGCAGCCTGACGCTGCGGCATTTCATGACGGATAACCGCCATCTCGCGAACGATAGCGACGAAGTGCTCAAGCACATGGCGCGCTTGTGGCAATTCGACGTTTATCTGGAAAGCGTCGATGAAAACGGAACGGTGAGGAAGCGGTTCGAATGCCGGTATACGGCGCCGAGTACGCGCTGACATCACCTCCGACAGTTATCTGAACAACGCGCGCCGTCTTGAAAGGACGGCGCGTTTTTTTTTGCTCAGACGTCGCTTCGCATGGATCGCAGTCAGCCACGAATTAAGAGGATTCGTCTAAACAATCTGCCCTACATGACTGAGAATTGTCCGCAGGAGGATCGAACCATGGCGGACAATTCAGCACCCAGTTCTGATAAATGGCGCGACGGAATAAGTGCAGCGGTTGGGGATGATAGATGGAACAGTTGGGACAATGAAGTTCAGCTGGCGGTCAGCGAATTCAATCATCACCTGATCGGAAACGCGGGATATCGACCGCTCGATTGGCGGATCATCAAGGCAATGACATGGGTCGAATCCGGCGCCAACAGTTCCGAATGGAAAAAAGAAGCCGATGCAAATAGGTGTAGCAGGAGATCCGGGGCTGTCAGCGCTGCTCTCTGCCAAGGAAGGTGGAGACTTGATTCTGCCGCCAGCATGGAAGTCCCGCCTCACGGTCGCGTCGGTCAGAGCAGACCCCCTTCATAACATTCGGGCGGGAGTGGGTTATCTGCTCATGCGTTCGGCAAGATTCGAGTACCGAAGTGTGCTGGACGGCGATTCCAGAACGTTCGATGTAACCGTCAAGGCTGGCGATAGCCTCGAAAAGATCGCAAAGGCGCAGGGGAGTACGGTCGATGTGCTCAAAAGCCTGAATCCGGCAGCGAATATCCTGCGCTCGGGTCAAATCTTAAAGTGCCGAAAGGCATCGATCGGACAAGTCATCACTGGCTGGCGACCGATAAACTCAGCCATGATTGCGAATCGCTATAACGGCGGTGGGGACAGCGAGTACGCAAAAAAATTCGACTACGTCTGGACCATTATTGCGCGATGAAGAATGAGAAGGCCATGAGTACGTTAAGGCGCGTCGGCGTGAGTCTAATAGCCTGCTTTCCATTTTTCGGTCATGCAAATTCAGTGTTGAGCGAAAAGGAACTACGCGCACAATGCAGTTCACTCCACTTTTCGCAGGTGCACGTGCGCGCGTGCCTGGAGGAAAAAGCAAATCAGAGCGAACGCGATTTGAAACAGGCCGAACAGAATGCTATCAGCGCGCTCGCGCAGTGGGATGAAGACGACAGATTCAGCCGCGCGGCCCGAGCGAGTCTCTCAACGTCGAATAAGTCGTTCACTCAGTATCGTGAGGCTCAATGCAAATTCTCAGCGTCACTCAATGGTGGGGCCGCAGGGAATTCTCACGAGATCAGGCGACTCGCGTGCATCGCAGAACTCAACAGCAGACGCGCAGAACAACTGCGCAGCGCAGCGTCGGAACTACCTTCGAAGTAACCGGGGTACGTGGCATGGCAGCGCGCCAATGCTGCGAGACCACCACTACGCGCCGCAATTCAGATCGCCTTCAACTTGATAACCAGCGTGCGTTTCCCTCGTTCGATAGTCACCTCGCCGGTCGCGGCCGCGTTCAACAGTTCGAGCAGACGGACGAACTTAAGCGTCGCAACCGACGTCCGCTCAACCATGACGACCCGATCGCCAATCTCGATGCCGCTTGCGGCCAATCTGCCGTCCGGTGCGAGTGCGGCGACCCTGTAGCGATCGCCAGCGCGCTGCAGGCCAGCGCCGATAATAGAGGGCGTGCTGTCTTTGGGCGTATCGGGAAGATCGAAGCAGAACCGGTAGTGACGGAAATCCATTTCGAAGCGGTCCATCTTTTCCAACAAGCCCTGGCCGATACGAGGCGTTGGTGAGCCTGCCAGCACCGTGAGTTTCGGTAGCGCCTTCTGACCGATGGCGAATCCGGCGATCAAACCCTGCTGATTCGGCGTGAATCGATCGGTCGCATCGTAGGAAAAGGTCGTATTGATGCGCTCGAACCATTGCGCTTCCGCGATCGCATCGAACGTTTCCTGTGGCAGCGCGACATCCCCGTTGTCGCCCGTATCGAGCAGGAACGGCAAAGATTCGTCCCTGAGACGCAGTTCGATGAGCGGCGTTCGCTGCGCGGCATCCAGCGTCATGAACGCGCACTGCTGCCATGCATGCGCAGGTGCTTCGCCGGCATACGCGGAGAGCCGCCCGGCAACATAATCGGCTCGCCATGTCAGATTGCGCATCGACTCCATCCCGATGATGCCGTCGAAAGGCCTCTCATCGACGGAAGCAAGGCGCGCCATGTCACCGATGAGCACCGGTCCGCCCGCCGCCATCGACCAACCGTCGAGACGGATCGCCGGACTCGTGCCAAGCTCCATGCGCATCGTGTCGCTCGCCGTTCCGCTCGTGACGGCGCGGTCGCCAACGGGCTCCGATAGCAGGCCGTTCCTGAGGAAAACCGCTTCGGCGGCCGGCGTCATCGGGACGGCGGCCAGCCGACCGCGACTATCGAGTACGTTCAGGGTCGCACCTGTATCCAGAAGGACCCGCACTGATTTGCCGTCCGCGCTGCGCGCCTCGAGGAGCCAGTGGCCGTCACGCTTGAGGGGAACCGAAAGCACCGGAACGTCGTCGGCCGCGGCGGGCATGTCGTCGTGCCTGCCGTTGCAACCGGCGAGCACCGCGCAAAGTAAAAAGCCAGTTGCCGTTGCTCGAAGTTTTGCGAGTCTGGGATCGGTTGTCATGCGGTACTGCCGGATGGTGGTTCGAAACCGCCACCATACAGACAGCCTACACGCCAAGACACATCTTCTTGATGATTCGTTACAGACGAGCAGGCCACGACACCAGGCAGACCAACGCGCGTCACTCGCCCCGGCCGCTCACCCCATCCTGCGAAAACAAATCCCAGCTCGCCATGAACAGCGCCGCGACGAGCGGCCCGATCACGAACCCGTTGATGCCGAAAAGCGCCATCCCGCCGAGCGTCGAAATGAGCACGACCCAGTCCGGCATTTTCGTATCCTTGCCGACGAGAATCGGTCGCAGTACGTTATCGACGAGCCCGATCACCACGACGCAGAACGCGACCAGAATCAGCCCCTTGACGATTTGCCCCGTCATGAAAAAGTAGAGCGCGGCGGGCGCCCACACGATTGCCGCGCCGACCGCGGGCAGCAGCGACAAAAACGCCATCAGCACGCCCCACAAAAGCGAACCGCCGATGCCGAGAATCCAGAAAATCAGCCCGCCGAGAAGACCCTGCACGGCCGCAACCGCGATGTTCCCCTTGACCGTCGCGCGCACCACGGTCGTGAACTTCGCGATCAGATGCTGCTTCGGCTCGGGATCGAGCGGAATCGCGCGCCGGATGCGCCGTCCGATTTCGCCGCCATCGCGCAGTAGAAAAAACACCAGATAAAGCATCACGCCGAAGCTCACCACGAACTGGAACGTGTTCTGCCCGATCGACAGCGCCTGCGTCGCGGCGAACTGGCTGATCTGCGACGCGCCTTCCATCAGCTTGCGCTGCACGCCGGGAATGTCGTCGAGTCCATAACGGCCGAGCAGTTGCTGCACCGACGCCGGCAACGCGTGCAGCACATGCTGGAAGTAAAGCCCGAAATTCAGCTCGCCGCTCTTGATCCGCGCGTAGACGAGGGCGATTTCCTGCACGAGCGTCACCGCGACGATCGCGAGCGGAATGATGACGATGAGAATCGCGGCGGCCAGCGTCGTCAGCGCGGCGAGGTTTCGACGCTTGCCGAAGCGCGCGGCGAGGTAACGCTGCATCGGCTGAAACAGGATCGCGAGAATCGCACCCCAGAAGATGGCGCCAAAAAACGGCAGCAGCACCCAGGCGAGCGCGAGCGTCACGACGCACAGCAGGATATGGAAGAACTTCTGATTGACGTTGTGGTTATTCATTAGCGGCCAGGAAACAAACAAAAGGGCGAAGAGCGGGGCGTTCGCGCTAGGGTTCGAGCAAGAATTCGTCCAAGGGTTCGCCGCGAACCGGCCGATTGTTCGGTCACTGCTGGAGCCGAACCGCTCGCGTCGACTAAAATCCGGCTTCCAATCCTTGCGGATCGCTTTCCGGGAACACGGCGAGCAGGCGCGCGAACGAGCCGATCGTTCGTACGCGGCGTTTATCCGCTCAACGCATCGAACAATGAATCCAGGCGTCGTCTACGCATTCGCGGCCTTTGCCATCTGGGGCCTTTTTCCGATTTACTTCAAGGCCTTGCATTCGATCGGCGCGGTCGAGATGCTCGCGCATCGCATGGCGTGGTCGATGGCATTCCTGCTGATCGTCATGACCGTGCGGCGTCAATGGAAGTGGCTCGGCCCCGTCCTGCGCGACAAGCGTCTGCTTGCGCGTTTCGCCGCGAGCGCCGTGCTGCTGTCGGCGAACTGGGGCATCTATATCTGGGCGGTGAACGACGGGCGCATCGTCGAGGCGAGTCTCGGCTACTTCATCAACCCGCTCGTCAACGTGCTGTTCGGGATGGCGTTCCTGCACGAGCGGCTGCGGCCGGTGCAGTGGCTCGCGGTGACGATCGCCGCGGCAGGCGTCGCGTGGCTGACGTGGGTGAACGGCGCGCCGCCGTGGATCAGTCTCGCGCTCGCGCTGACCTTCGGCGGCTACGGGCTGTTGCGCAAGACCGCATCGCTCGGCGCGCTCGAAGGACTCACGCTCGAAACGATGCTGTTGTGTCCCGTCGCGCTGCTGTATCTCTTTTTTCTGAATTCGCACGGCGGCAGCGGCTTCGAACATGCCTCGCTCAGCGTGAAACTGCTGCTTGCGGCGGCGGGGCCCGTGACCGCGGTGCCGCTGCTGCTGTTCGCGGCAGGCGCGCGGCGCATTCCGCTATCGATGCTCGGGCTCATCCAGTACATCACGCCGTCGCTGCAATTGCTGATCGGCGTCGTGATCTATCACGAGTTCTTCGGGCACGATCAGGTGATCGGCTATGGCGCCATCTGGACCGCGCTCGCGATCTACTCGCTCGAAGGCGTGGTTCGCGCCCGCGCGGCCCGCGTCTGAACGATCAGCGCAACGCGTCGCCGAAGCGGTATTCGACCGTCGCTTCATCGAGCTTCGCCTTGATGTCGGGATCGATCGGCTGATCGACGGCCGCGAGCGTCTCGTTCAGCTGATCGGGCCGGCTCGCGCCGATGATCGCCGACGTCACCGCCGGATTCGCCAGCACCCACGCGAGCGCCGTGCTCGCGAGCGAGCGTCCGGTCGGCGCAACGATTCCCTTGATCGCTTCGATGGTGTGAAATTCGCGCTCGTGCCAGTACCGCTGCGTATACATCGCGCCTGCCTTGCCGACCGCGCCGGTGAAGCGTCCGTCGCTCGGGGCGGCGTCGTAGCGGTGCTTGCCCGTCAGCAGTCCGCCGGCGAGCGGGTTGTAGGGAATGACGGCGAGTCCTTCCTCGGTCGCGAGCGGCAGCAATTCGCGCTCGATCTGGCGAAAGAGCAGGTTGTAGCGCGGCTGCACGGAGACGAAACGCGCGGCGCGCAGCACATCCGAGCGGCCGAGCGCGCGCGCCAGCCGGTACGCCAGAAAATTCGACACGCCGATATAGCGCGCCTTGCCTTGCCGCACGATGGTATCGAGCGCTTCGAGCATCTCGTCGAGCGGCGTGTCGTGATCGTCGTTGTGAAGCTGATAGAGATCGACGTAATCGGTATCGAGCCGTTTAAGCGATGCATCGATCGCGTCGAGCAGATGCTTGCGCGATGCGCCCTTGTGCCACGCGAGCGGCCCCATTTCATGCACGGCCTTGGTCGCGAGAATGTAATGGTCGCGACGGCCTTTCAGCCAGCGGCCGACGATTTCCTCGGTGCGGCCCGCGAGATCGTGCCCGCTGCCGAGCGGATAGACGTTCGCCGTGTCGATGAAATTGACGCCCGCGTCCGCCGCCCGGTCCATGATGCTGCGCGACACGTCTTCCTCGGTCTGCAGGCCGAAGGTCATCGTGCCGAGGGTGAGACGCGAAACGGTGAGACCGGTATTGCCGAATTTGCGGTATTGCACGGTTGCGCTCCAAAGATCGGTTGGACGGACAGAATACTTGCTATGCCGCGCGCTTGCCCGCTGCGGCAGGCGCGGAGCGGCCCGGCGCGTCATCGAGATAGCGGAACACGACACCCGACAGCAACGTGACGACGCCCATGCACACGAAACTCAGCTTGAAGCCGGTCGCAGTCGAGAACGACCCCTCGAAGAGCTGCACGAGCGAGCCGCCGATCGACACGCCCAAACCGATCGCGAGCATCTGCACCATCGAGAAGAGGCTGTTGCCGCTGCCCGCGTCCTTGCTCGACAGGCCTTTCAACGTGACGCTGTTCATCGCGGCGAACTGCATCGAGTTGCACGCGCCGAACACGGCGAGAATCGCGATTTCGACGGCGAGCGGCAGCGTCGGCGAAAACAGCGCGAACGCGACGATCGACGCGCCCACGAGCGCCGTGTTCACGAGCAGGAACATGTCGTAGCCGTAACGCTTCACGAGCTGCGCGATCCAGCGCTTGCTGATCGTGCCGGCGATGGCGATCGGCAGCATCATCAGACCCGAATGCAGCGGGCTGTAGCCGAGTTCGAGCTGCATCAGAAGCGGCAGCAGAAACGGCACGGCGCTCGATCCGATCCGGCATAGCAGATTGCCGATCAGCCCGACGCTGAAGTTCGGCTCGCGAAAGAGCGCGAGCTGAAAGAGCGGATTGCGCTTCTTGCGCGCGTACGGAACATAAGCGAACGCCGACACGGCCGCGAGCGCGAACAGCGCCGCCGATACCGCGCCGCGATGCGTCTCGACCGGGCAATCGAGCGCGAGCGAGAACGACACCATGCACATCGAGAGCAAGCCGCAGCCGACGAAGTCGAAGGGCGGGGCGTCATGCACCGTGTCGTTCGGCAGGAAGCGCTGCACCGCGTACAGGCCGACCGCGCCGATCGGCACGTTGATCAGGAAGATCCAGTGCCACGAGAACGACTCGACGAACCAGCCGCCAAGCGTCGGGCCGAGAATCGGGCCGACCTGGCCGGCGACGGAGATCATCGCGAGCGCGGAAACGTAGGCTTCGCCCGACACGGCGCGCAATATGGCGAGACGCCCGATCGGCAGCAGCATCGAGCCGCCGACGCCCTGTAGCACGCGCGCGAGCACCAGTTGGTTCACCGAGTGCGCGTTCGCGCAGGCGAGCGAGCCGATTACGAACAGCGAAATGGACACCTGATAGACGCGGCGCGTGCCGAAGCGGTCGGCGAGCCAGCCCGATGCGGGTGTGAGCAGCGCCATCGTGAGCGTGTAGGCGACGACGATCGACTGCATCGCGAGCGGCGCGGCGTTCAGACTGCGCGCGATGGAAGGCAGCGCCGTGTTGACGATGGTCGTGTCGAGCGCCTGCATGAAAAAGCCCACGGCGACGATCCAGAGCAGTGCCGTGTGGGAGGAACCTTTGGTCATGTGGAAGCGGAGTTGCGGAGGGCCGCGCGCCCACGAAAGCCTTTTGAAAACAAGGTCGTTTGCGCGATATGTGAAATCTTAATGACTCCGCACGTCATCGGGAAGACCGCTAGCCGCATTGACTGTCATCGGAATATGCGATGACAATATCGCATGCTCAATCCAGTCTGGCTGACGACATTCGCGACGGTGGCCGCGTCGCACAGTTTCACCGACGCCGGGCGCCAGCTCGGGCTGCGGCAGTCGAGCGTGTCCGAGCATATTCGTCGCCTGGAGGAGAGCGTCGGGCGGCGGCTTTTCGTGCGCGATACGCATTCGCTCGCGCTCACCGCCGACGGCGAAGCGATGCTGGTCCACGCCCGCGTGATTCTGGAAGCGATGGCGCACGCGCAGTCGCAGTTCAGCTCGCCGCGGCTGCGCGGACGCGTGCGGCTCGGCTCATCGGACGATATCGCGCTCGGGCCGCTGCCGAGCGTGCTCGCGGCCTTTCGCGACACGCATCCCGATGTCGAGCTGGAGATTACGATCGGCATGACGGGACGGCTCTATCAGATGGTCGATGCGGGCGAGCTCGATCTCGCGGTCGGCAAGCGGCGTCTGGGCGATGCGCGCGGCATGCGGCTTTTTTCCGGCCGGCTCGAATGGCTCGCGAAGCCGGGAACGGTCGTCGATACGAAAGAGCCGCTGCCGCTCATTCTGGTCTCGGAGCCGAGCGTCACGCGCGGCGTCGTGCTCGATTCGCTCGCGATGTCCGGCGCAAGCTGGCAGATGGTCTGCACGAGCAGCAGCCACGCGGGCTGCATCGCCGCGGCGCGCGGCGGTCTCGGGCTGACGGTGCGCTCGCATTTCCTGGCGGCGCGCGGACTCGCGCCGCCGGTGAATCGCGCCGACTTGCCCGAATTGCCCGAAGTGGAATTCATCGCGTTCGGCGCCAAACATCTGAGCCGTCCGGCCGAAACCTTGCTACAGCTTCTGGAAAATAGCGATCTGCGCGGCGAATGGGACGGCGAATGACATGTGCGGGCAGGGCACCGGACGCGGCCCTGCAACGACCGGCAGACCCGAATGGCTATCTGCAAACTGTTCTTATATATTGTGCGGCGTTTGAAGTAGCCACCTTAAAAGACGTGCTTCGGTTCTTCCTTTTCTTCACTTCCGGTTTGCCCGGCATCCGTGCGCTTCTTGCGGCGATCGCGTTCGCCGCGTGCTCGAACGCCCACGCGGCGACCTATCTGACGAAACACTGCGCCGATCTCGAAGGGAAAACCGTGCCCGCGTCGATCATCGGCTTGCCGACGCGCGGCGCGACGATCGTTTCGGCATCGGTCGTCAAGGCGGCGGCGCTCGGCAACCGCAACGGCGAATACTGCCGCATTACCGGCTTCATCAGGGCGCTGCAGGACACGACGCCCGATATCCGCTTCGAAGTGAATCTGCCGAGCCGCTGGAACGGCCGCGCCCTGCAGATGGGCGGCGGCGGCTACAACGGCACCATCGTTTCCGGCACCGAGCCGATGTCCTTCGCCCCCGATTCGACGCCGCTCGCGCGCGGCTACGCGACCTTCGGCTCCGATTCGGGCCACGTCGGCAATTCGGGGCGCGCGGACTTCGCCGGCAACGACGAAGCCATCGTGAACTTCGGCTTCGGCCATCTGAAGAAAACCCGCGACGTCGCGCTCGCGCTGATCCAGATGGGCTACGGGCGGGCGCCCGAAAAGACCTATTTCGCGGGCGGCTCGACCGGCGGCCGCGAGGGCTTCACGGTGATCGAGCGGTTTCCGAACGACTACGACGGCGTCATCGCCAACGCGCCCGCCATCAACTTTTCCGGCGTGCGGCTGATGGGCGTGAAGATCGGCCAGGCGTCGTATGCGAAGCCGGGCGGCTTCGTCGGCCTTGCGCAGCAGCGGCGCGTCTTCGAGACCGTCGTGCACGATTGCGACCGGCTCGACGGCGCGGCGGACGGGATCGTCAGCAATGTCGAGGCGTGCAGGAAACTGGAGCCGCAGATCATCGCGTCGCTGCGTTGCGAGAACGGACAGCGGCCTTCCTTGCGCGACAGTTGTCTGTCGGACGCGCAGATCGACACGCTCGAGACCCTGCGCGACGGCGTCACCTTGCCGTATCCGCTCGCGTATGACGTCAGCGCCTATCCGGGCTACAACGTGTTTCAGGGCGTGGACTTCTCCGGCGCGCTCGGCCTCGGCGATTCGCCGACGCTGCTCAATCCGCCGACGTTCGCCGCGAACGGCTATCTGTTCGCCCAAGGCGATGCCTATATCCGCCACTTCGTCACGCGCGATCTCGCGTTCAGCTCGCTCACGTTCGACGTCGACACGCCCGGGCGCTTCAAGCAGCGCCTCGTCACGCTCGCGTACACCGTCGGCGCGATGAACCCGGATTTCACCGCGTTCATCGCGCATGGCGGCAAGCTCATCGCGATGCACGGCCTCGCCGACGAAGTCATCAGCCCGAATCAGACGATCGCGTTTTATCGCGGGCTCGTCGATCGTTACGGAAAGGACAGCGTCGATGCGTTCATGCGGCTCTACATGGTGCCGGGATTCCAGCACGGCAACGGCGTGTTCATCCCCGCGTGGGACGAGCTCGGCGCGCTCGACGACTGGGTGAGCAACGGCATCGCGCCGGAGACGCTCATTGGCAGCGACATCGCGCCCGCCACCAACGGACGCACGCGGCCGATGTGCCGTTATCCGAACTATCCGCGCTATATGGGCAAGGGCAGCATCAACGTCGCGGCGAGCTTCCGTTGCGTCGAGCCGTGAGCATCGGCATCGGCATCGTCAGAATGCGTTGGCGTGCCGGTCCGACATGCGCGGCCAGTATCTCGCCAGCCAGCGCGACACGAGTCCGCGCTTCGCGACGCGATACGACGTGAGCGACACCTCGATCGGCTGATCGCTCTCGGACGTGAGCCACACACGCTCGCCGCGCGCGAGACGCACGACATCGCCGGGCTTCATCCAGTAATCGTACGGATCGCGATGACGCGTCAGCCAGATCGACGGCGCCGCCGCATCGCCGATGCGCAGTTCGGCGTCGCGCGTGAGCCGCCACGACACCATCTGATGCGGATGCACTTCGACAAAGACCACGACGCGCGCGCCCGATGCAGCAAGGCGCCCGGAAGCGACGCCGTGGCCGACGCCATGACGCGCGAAAACTTGCGATACCTTTTCCATCTCTGCTCTCCATGATGTGAGCCGAAGACGGAACCTTGCACGCAGAAACAAGAAGGCCCCGTCTTGCGGCGGGGCCTTCGGAATCTGTCTGCTTGCTTTTCTGCTAGCGCACACGCTGTCCCGATGACCCGCCACGGATGGCGTTCATGCGGTTTTTAATCGCGGCGGTGGAGAAAAGGATGGCTGCGTGCATGTGTCGCAGTATCGATGGGCATGTTCGTGTTTGTCAATATCGAGATAGACTTGAACGCATCAAAAAACATTCGGAGGCTCGTCGTGGCTTATCTGCTACTCGTCGTGGAACCGGTCGAACAGCGTGGCCAGCGCACGGAAGAAGAGGGGCGCGAGGCGTATCGCCAGATGGGCGAATTCGCGGAAGGACTGAAGGCGCGCGGCGTGCTGCGCGCGGTCGAATCGCTGACATCGCTCAGGGATGCGGCGCGCGTCAGCGCAACGAACGGCGATCCGCGCGTCATCGACGGACCGTTCGCCGAAGCTAAGGAGATGATTGGCGGCTTTTTTGTGATCGATTGCGAAACGCGCGCCGAAGCGGTCGCGATCGCGGCCGAATGTCCGGCAGCGAAATGGTGCACCGTCGAAGTCCGAAAAGTCGGCCCTTGCTATACCTGACACGCGCTTCGTGTCGATTTTCCTGCGCGCCGTTCGTCGTGGTATTGAAAACAGCGATCAACCCGGAGACCGCCGCCATGCACAAACAAATTTTCGTGAACCTTCCCGTTCGCGATCTCAAGCGTTCGATGACGTTTTTCAAGGCACTGGGCCTGAGCTTCGATCCGGCGTTCACGAATGACGACGCCGCGTGCCTCGTCATCGGCGAAAACATTTACGCGATGCTGCTCGTCGAAACGTTCTTCCAGACTTTCACCGAAAAACCGATCGTCGATGCCCACGCGAGCACCGAAGCGCTCGTGTGCCTGTCGTGCGAGAGCAGGGCGGAAGTCGACGATCTGGTTGCGAAAGCCATCGCCGCGGGCGGACGTGCGCCGCGCGCGCCGCAGGATCACGGCTTCATGTACGGCCACGGATTCGAAGATCTCGACGGCCATATCTGGGAGCTCGTGCACATGGATCCGGAAGCGGCGTGAGCGGGCGCGCGAAACGGGACAGCACGCCGGACGATGCCGCCCGGCGCGCCATCGACGCGGTGTGGCGCATCGAGTCCGCGAAGGTGATCGCGAGCGTGGCGCGCGTCGTGCGCGACGTCGCGCTTGCCGAGGAACTGGCGCAGGACGCGTTCGTCGCCGCGCTGGAACACTGGAGCCAACCGGGCGTGGGCGTGCCCGAGAAGCCGGGAGCGTGGCTCATGACGACAGCGAAGAACAAGGCGCTCGACCGTCTGCGGCAACACGCGCTGCACGCGCGCAAGCACGAAGAATACGGACGCGATCTCGACGCGCGGGAAGCGCATATCACGCCCGATTTCGTCGATGCGCTCGATGCCGCGCGCGAGGACGACATCGGCGACGATCTGCTGCGGCTCATCTTCACGGCGTGTCATCCGGTGCTGTCCGTCGATGCCCGCGCCGCGCTGACGCTGCGCCTGATCGGCGGACTCACGACGGATGAAATCGCGCGTGCGTTTCTCGTGCCGGAGCCGACGATCGCGCAACGTATCGTGCGCGCGAAGCGCACGCTGTCGGCCGCCCGCGTGCCGTTCGAGGTACCGAAAGCCGATGCGCGCGCCGCGCGGCTCGGATCGGTGCTCGAAGTCATCTATCTGATTTTCAACGAAGGCTATTCGGCGACCGCCGGCGACGACTGGATGCGACCGGCGTTGTGCGAAGACGCGCTCAGGCTCGGGCGCATCCTCGCGGAGCTGACGCCGGATGAGAGCGAGGTTCACGGGCTCGTCGCGCTGATGGAGATTCAGGCGTCGCGGACCAAGGCGCGCGTCGACCGGGAAGGCCGTCCGGTGCTGTTGCCCGATCAGGACCGCAGCCGCTGGGATCCGCTTCTGATCCGGCGCGGGCTTGCCGCGCTGGAGCGATCCGAAGCGCTGGGCGGTGCGCGCGGCGTGTATGCGTTGCAGGCGGCGCTCGCGGCGTGCCATGCGCGCGCGCCGAGCGCCGCCGACACCGACTGGCCGATGATCGTCGCGCTCTACGACGCGCTGATGCAGACTGCGCCGACGCCTGTCGTCGAACTGAATCGCGCGGTCGCCGTGAGCATGGCGTACGGGCCGGAAGCCGCGCTGCCGATCGTCGACACGCTCGCCGACGCACCCGCGCTCAAGAGCTATCACTGGCTGCCGAGCGTGCGGGCGGATCTGCTCGCGAAGCTCGGGCGCAAGAACGAGGCGCGCGCGGAATTCGAGCGCGCGGCTTCGCTGACGAAGAACGGGCGGGAACGTGCGTTTCTGCTGGAGCGGGCTGGCGAGATGGGATGAGACTGTGAGAGATGGGCTTCGTCCAATCGCGTCATTGATTTAACATAAGACAAATTATCGGCGTTTTTGATGTAGGAGCAACATGAGAATGTCGTGTTCTAGCAAGATACAAATGTCGTGTTTTTGCGACCACTGGCAAGCTGGCGACTGACTGCACCACTGCAGGAGCCGTCCATGAAGCCAGCAACGTTGGTGACATTGAACATGCGCGAACTCGACCGTCTGAAGGTCATCCAAGCCGTGGTGAATATGGGACTCAAACCCGGTCGAGCCGCAGAGCGTCTCGGCGTGACGGTACGCCAAGTCGAGCGGCTGGTGTGGCGATATCGCGAGTCGGGCGCGGCGGGCCTTACATCACGCAAACGGAACAAGCCGGGCAATCGGAAGCTTGACGAAGGCTTGGCCTTACGTGCGCTGACCCTTATTCGCGAGCGCTACTTGGATTTCGGACCGACGCTGGCATGCGAGAAGCTGCGTGAATGCCATGGCCTCGTGCTGTCGAAGGAAACCGTGCGGCACCTGATGACGGATGCCGGCCTTTGGGTGCCGCGCAAGCAACGTCCGCCGAAGGTCTACCAGCCGCGTGCCCGACGAGCCTGTTTCGGTGAACTCGTACAAATCGACGGCAGCGATCATTACTGGTTTGAAGACCGGGGACCCGCCTGCTCACTGCTGGTCTTTGTCGACGACGCGACGAGCCGGTTGATGCACTTGCACTTCGCACCGACCGAATCGACTTTCAGTTATTTCGAGGCGACGCGCGCGTATCTCGAACGCCACGGTAAGCCGGTGGCATTCTATAGCGACCGCGCGAGCGTGTTCTACGTCCACAAGCGCGAGGAGACGGCGGGCAAAGGCGTCACCCAGTTTGGTCGTGCAATGTACGAGCTCAACATCGACACATTTTGCGCCAACAGCAGCCCCGCCAAGGGACGCGTCGAACGGGCTCATCTGACGCTGCAGGATCGCCTGGTGAAGGAGCTGCGTTTGCGTGATATCAGCACCATTGCAGCTGCAAACGCGTTTGCCTGCGTTTTCATGGCGGCCTATAACG
>NZ_JALQDV010000004.1:0-102910 GCF_023631045.1 Caballeronia sp. AZ7_KS35
GCGAGCACAATAAACATCCAAAGCCGATCAAGTGGAAGTATGACGATCCTTCACGTCGAATCCGCCAGGTGCCAAATCAATGACGCAGTCGACTAGGAGACTCCGTTTCATGAACATCTTCGCAAGCTTCACCGTTCTTGCCGCGTCTCTCGCCGTTTACGGCTGCGCGGTGGGCCCGGACTTTCAGTCGCCGGCCGCACCCACCGCACAATCTTATACCCGCGACGCTCAGCCGGCGTCCGCGGAGGCGGCGGGCACGAAGCAGACCTTTACACGCGCCCAAGCCGCGCTGCCGATGTGGTGGATGCTGTTCGGCTCCGATGCGCTGAACCGTCTCGTCGACACTGCATTGCGCAACAGTCCCACGCTGGCACAAGCGCGAGCCCGATTGACGGGGGCCCGTGAGAACTATACGGCGCAAGCCGGTGCGACCGAGTATCCTGCGATCGATGCGAATTTTTCCACCACGCGCCAGCAAGTCGATCTGAATTCGTTCGGTATCACATCCGTGCCAAGCCCTGGCCCCTTCACCGTCTACAACGCGTCACTTAGCGTGTCTTATGGGCTGGATATCTTTGGGGGTAACCGCCGCGCGCTCGACGGACTGATGGCTCAGGTCAACTACGAAGCCTACGAGCTGGAGGCGGCGAAGCTTTCGCTGGCCGGCAACGTGGTTGCCAATGCGATCCGTTGGGCATCGCTTAAACAGCAGATCGACTTGACCGAACGCCTCGCTGACATGCAGGCGCAGCAGTTGTCGATCATCGAGCGCAGATTCACGGCAGGCGGCGTGTCGAAGCTCGACGTCAGCAGCCAGCGCACCCTGCTTGCACAAACGCGGGCGACGCTGCCTCCACTGTCGACACAGCTTGCCCAAGCCCACCATCGACTGGCGATATTGCTTGGTAGCGCGCCTTCCGAAGCTGACTTTCGCGACATCACGCTTGACTCCTTGCACCTGCCGTCAACCGTTCCGGTCACGCTGCCTTCGACGCTTGCCCACGAACGCCCCGACATTCGCGCGTCGGAAGCGCTGCTGCGCCAGGCGAGCGCGAACGTTGGCGTGGCAGCGGCGAACATGTATCCGCGGTTTGCAATTTCCGCAGGGATCGGCTCTGAGCGCACGCGGATGGCAGACGTGATCAGTGGAATGAATATCTGGAATGTCGGCCTCAATCTTACGCAGCCGCTGTTTCACGGGGGAGAGCTGCGTGCGAAGAAGCGCGCCGCGCAAGCCGACTATGACGCTGCGCTGGCCGGCTACAAGCAGACCGTTCTTCAGGCACTGCAGGAGGTCGCGGATGCCTTAGAGGCCTTGAACGACGACGCACGGAAGTTAAGCCAACTCAGTGATGCTCAACGAGAAGCCCAGGCGAGCCTTACCATCGCGCAGGCGGAGTATGCGGCAGGTGGGATCAGCCACTTCGGCCTGCTCGATACACAACGCTCTGCGCTACAAACCAAACTTGATCAAAGTCGTGCGGAGGCTGACCGGTTGTCGGATACCGCGACACTGTTTCAGTCGCTTGGACGCGCGTGGTGATTCGTTACGCCACACGAGACTTCTCCACGACTTCTAGGAGATTCAAGGCCTTTGGGTCGTTACTCGTTCACTTCCCCTGCTTTCACTTGCCCAAGCACAACCCGCCAGCGACCAAGCTTAAAGGTTGAAAATTGTGAGCGCGTCGCAACCAACCCAAAAGGCGTCAAAAAGGCCGAGCGGAAGGCTCGCCGTGAGAAGAGAGCGCCGAGCTGAGGAAACTCTAGAATAACTGCTACACCCCCCCCCGGCGACCAGCTTCGATACCCGCCGGACGTCCAGAACGCAGAGAAGAAAGCGAATTCCCAAGGCACCGAAGCAACGGTAACCGCGTCAGAACCCTAATTCCAACTGCAGTATCCCTCGAGTCAACAAGGGCCTTTGTTGGCTTTGTTGGCGACAGCGATCGCGAACATCTGCACAGCTCTACGGGGCAAACCGTTGTCCTGCAATCTCGGCCAACGACACTTTCGGCTTCCGCTCCTACGATTTTCAGCCATTGGGGAAGCGCTAGCTCGCCTCGAGGCGAGGTTACTATTGAACAGGGACGGCACCTGGTCAGCACTGTACCGTTTCCCAGATGGAGCGGTAACCGGTCAGACGCCGCCGAAGTCCGATGTCGCGGAGCAGTCCTACTTTCGGACAGGCGCGCAAGCAGCGTGAACTTGCCGAAAAGCCAATGGATCGGGGACCAAGTGCCGCGGTGCCTGTCCAGAGAGCCTAGCTGGCTCGCAATGAAAATGCACAGAAGTATTATTCCAGTTGAACAAATCGACACTGTCTTTCGAAATCAAAAAAGCCCAATAAAATCGCGCAGAGCAGTAGAGAACAATGTCAGAATAAGGCTTTCATTCGGGAGCAAAGCATGAGCAATGTTCATCCGCTGATCGCGGACCGTCGTAGCCCGCGCGCCTATTCTGACGCGGCTGTATCACACGAACAGGTGATGACGTTGCTTGAGGCCGCTCGATGGGCGCCGTCGGCTTATAACGTGCAGCCGTGGCGTTTCGTCGTCTTCGAAAAATCTGCTGATACCGCTATGTTCGAACGCGCGTTTGCCACATTAGTGCCGTTCAATCAGTCGTGGAATTGGAATGCGCAGGTGCTGATTGCTGTGCTAGCTGACACGCTGACGGCGAAGGGCACCGCGAATCCGACCGCAAGCTATGACGCAGGCGCGGCATCGATGTCGCTTCTGCTGCAAGCCCACGCGCTCGGGTTGGCCGCGCATGCGATGAGTGGCTTTGATGGCGAGGCTTTGCGCGCATCGTTCGAGATTCCGGAGCGCTATGCAGTGCTCAGTATCATTTCGGTGGCACATCATGGCGATGTGGCATCGCTACCTGAGGGACTTGCAGAACGGGAACGCGCACCGAGGGAGCGGTTGGCGATCGAAAAGGTTGCTGGCTTCGGTCGTTGGATATGACTTTTTCCTTCTGAGCGGTCACTCAGAGATTCGGCGTTTGTCCGGATAAACGGTAGGTTCTCTCCGTTAAGAGGTCGCCTGCAGCATAGAAAGCGCTACATTTCGCTGCAATGAACGTGACCCTCGTTGAACACGCACATGCAAGGGGCGCAGCGGTCGCTATTGAGTTTTACTAAACGCATGGCAACCGATTCGCGGCTTGAGCGTTATACGATCATCGCCTTCATGAGGGATGAGGTTCATGGCCAAGATGGACGAAACGACGCGCAAGCGAATGCGAGCCGGCGGCCTCATGCTGGCGGGCAAGACGCCAGCCGAAGCCGCCAAGGCTGTTGGCGTGGCGCGGCAGACGGCATACACATGGAAGGCCCGTTTGGACGAAGGCGGCATTGAGGCGTTACGCGTCATGACCGAGAATCGGCCAGCGCAGCTGGATGTGGGCCAGTTGGAGGGTTTGCGCGTGGCGCTGCTGCAAGGTCCATTGGCATACGGTTTCGGTACCGAGTTGTGGACACTCAAACGCATACGGGCGCTCATCGAGCGACTGTATGGCATCACCTTCAGCGAGGTCCACGTCTGGCGACTGCTCGGCGCGCTGGGCTTCAGTTCGCAAAAGCCAGAGCGCCGGGCCATCGAACGCAATGAGGAAGCTGTGCTGACTTGGAAGCGCAAAACTTAGCCCGCGCTAATAGAAGTGTGCCGCCGAACGACGACTGATCGTGTTCATTGATGAATATGTCCCTGACCTCAATCCGGTCGAGTATTTTTGGGCCCGGCTTAAGCGGCACGCTCTGGCCAGCTTGTGTCCTAATAACCTCGCAGAACGAAGTTCTTCGGACGATCTCGATTAAGTCAAACGTTGCGCAGGAGGCGAGAAATCCGGCACTTGAAAAGTATCTTTAGTAGGACGCCGCCGAAGATAACCATGGTCTTAAACGATCACGAACACCTTTCGGAGGTTGCTTTTGATCTCCCAATATCCTTTGGTCATTGGCGGAAAGAAAAGCGTGTCGCCAGCGCGCATGTCGACCACTTGGCCGTCCTCGCTGGTGAAGCTTGCTTCGCCAGCGAGAATGTGAACGATCTCAGCCTTCTCGACGGTGCGTTTCGACTTTCCAGGCTCGCATTCCCAAATGCCCGCGTCCACGTACTCGCGTCCAGGGATAGCGACATCCAGGGAGGCAGTTTTACATGCGGGGTCACTCAACGGTACGGCAACCGGGCCGGATGATTCGAGGACAGCGTGGGCGCTTTGTTTGATCAGGGTAATTGACATGATTGCGTTAGGTGCCTCTCGGAACATTTGCACGTCGGACTGACGGAGAAGAGCGCATCTTGAGCGGCGCTACATGGACGCAGGCAGGTCAGTTTGGACAGCCGTTGCCATTCCTTGAATAAAATGCAGGCATCGCTGCAACTGCGGGACTTCCACAAATTCGTCGGCCCTGTGCGCATCGGCGATATTTCCCGGTCCGCACACAATGGTCGGGATACCGATACGTTGAAACAATCCGCCTTCAGTACCGAATGAAAGTGTGTCTTCCGTCTCGAGGTCGAGAATGCTCCATGAAAGCTTCTTGAGCCAGACTGCAGCGGGCTCGGTGGCCGATTCGTCGTTCAACGCCGGATAGGACACGAGTTGCTCGAAGCGAATGGATGTATCGACGGACACGTTGTGCATGTCGGGTTCGAGCACATTGACAACATGCGCTCGTACCATATCGACGATGCCGTCCACATCTTCATCCGGCAGATTTCGGATTTCAAAATCGAGCTCTGCGTGATCGGGAATCACATTCAAGGCGATTCCGCCGGTGAGCCGGCCGGTGTGGATCGTGGAATAGGCCGGCACGAAACGCTCGTCGCGTGGCCCTTCATCGCGGGTCTTCTGTGCCGTCTTTCGTAGAAATACCGCGAGTTCAGCGGCGAAGTCCGCTGCGTTCACGCCGAGATGCGTCAAAGCGGAATGTCCTGCCAGCCCTTTCACACAGCAGCGATAGGCTCGCTTGCCCTTGTGTGCAACAGCGAGACGCATGTTCGTTGGTTCGCCGATGACGCACGCACGCGGCTTCGCACTCGACTTCTCGAGTTCGGCCAGCAGCCCTGGGACGCCTTTGCACCCGACTTCCTCGTCATAACTGAAGGCAAGATGGATAGGCGTCGTGCGCGCGGTCTTGATGAAATGCGGAACGCTGGCAAGCACGGCGGCAAGAAAGCCTTTCATGTCAGCGGTCCCGCGGCCGAGCACGCGATCCGCTTTGCGGGTCAGCGCAAATGGCGGCACGGTCCAAGGCTGGCCATCGGCAGGGACGACATCCGTGTGTCCCGAGAAGCAAAGTCCGCCGATGTCGGCCGGGCCGATTGTGGCGTAGAGATTGGCCTTCTCTCCTGTTTCATCGTAAGTGAGCGTTGACTCGATACCATGATCTTTTAAATATCGCGCTATGAAGTCGATCAAGTCGAGATTCGAGTATCGGCTGCTGGTGTCAAACGCAATGAGCGTTTCGAGAATCCGCAAAGCGGATTCGGTCAGTGGATGGTCGTTCATTACGTGACGATTTCATTTATAAGAGGCTGCGAACTGGCCAGGCGCGCGAGGTTCTCTTCGAACTGGTTGATGAAGCGCGCTTCAAATCTGCTGGTCTCGCCGCCGGCGTGCGGCGTGATGATCACGTTGTCTCGAGCCCAGAGAGACGAATCTTCAGCAAGCGGCTCCGCCACAACGCAGTCGATGGCAGCGCCGGCGATGGACCGGCGGTCGAGTGCCCTGACCAAGGCGGTCTCGTTGACGAGGGCGCCGCGCGCGAGATTCACGAGCCACGCATGTGGTGCCATGCACGCAAACGCCGCATCGTCGAACAACTGCCGCGTGTCGTCGGTGAGCGCGCAGGTGAGAAACACGAAGTCTGCTCCTGGAAGCGCCGCGTAGAGCGCCGCGCGATCGATGCGTTGCGTGCCGTCTTTCAATAGGGCCCGAGATATCGTGAGTGCGTGCATGCCAAAGGCTTCGACGAGTTGGCAAAGACGGCTGCCAACCGCGCCCCTGCCGACGATGACGGCCGTACCTCCTCGTACCTCGCGCTCACGAAGCGAACGGTCCGTCACGAGCGGTCGCCAGATTTTTTGGCGCTGTCGGTCGCGTGCAGACGCGAGATGCCGCGAGGCCGACAACATAAGCGCAATTCCGTGCTCCGCTACGGCATTGGCGTTCAGGCCCCTCGCGTTGCAGAGGCGAATGCCGCGTTTTTTGAAAGCAGCGACATCGAACTGGTCGATTCCGGAACTGGTCGCCTGCACGAAGCGCAGTCGTTCTGCCCGCTGCAGCATCTCATGACGCCACAGGCCGGAGACGCACAGGAACTCGACGTCACGTAGTGCGGTTTCCAGTTCCTCTGAGGTCCTGACCGCGAGCATGCTACCCTGATGCCCGCGCGACTTGTATTCTTCTATGAGCTGGTAGCTTTTGTGGGCGAAGCAGATGGTCCCGATCATGTGCGATAGTCAGGTTCGCGACGATCGAGAATACGTTTGAGCGCATCGAAATGATGTTCCGCCCAAGTCTTCGCTCCGATTCGGCCACCGCTACGTGCGTAGCCGTCATTGGCTCGGTCTATGACGGCTTGTGGCAAATGATTCAACTTTTCGTGGGTCCACAAAGCGTACATTTGTACCTGCGCGACCCGCTCAAAATAATACAGGCGGTCGAATGCATGGGCGATGGAACCGAGCGTGAGAATTCCGTGGTTCGCCATTGCGACGATCGTCCTGCCGGGATGCGCCTTGAGCAGTGCGACGAGGCGGTTGCCTTCGCCGGTGTCGGTCGCGGGACCGTGATAGTCGGTGTCATAGACGAGGTGGCGCATTACGCTCAGTTCTGTTTGTCCGACTGGGCGTATGCGCGGGTCGGCAAGCCGGCTCATGGCTGCGGCAAACGGCATGTGCGTATGAAAGACGGCTTCCGCATAGTCGATGCGCTGATGAATGGGCGCATGGATGCCGAAAGCCGATGGCTCCACGTCGCCGGAGCCCTCAAGAACGCAGCCGTCGTATCCGACCTCCATGAAGCAACTAGCATTCACCTCGGACCAGTGCAGGCCAAAGGGAATCTGGTAATAGCGATCTTGTGTGCCTGGCACTCGCGCGGTGAGGTGATTGAAGATTCCCTCTTGCATGTCGTACATGACGGCGAGCCGATGCGCCGCCGCGAGATCGGTGCGCGTACGTACGCGTGCGGCCTCGATAGCTAGATCGTTCACGATGATTTGACTCCTGAGTGCAATGTCCTCGTCATGTGGTCGCCGCCTCTTGCAGGATCCACGCCAGAAGGACACGGCAACCATGGTCAAAATCGTCGAGGCGCATGGCCTCGTGCGGATTATGGCTGCCATTTTGATTAGCAACGAAGACCAACGCGGCGGGTATGCCCGCCTGAGCGAACGCAACGGGATCGTGGCCTCCACCGGAAGGCATTTCAATGCAAGGCACGTCGGCCGCGTGGGCGGCGCGGAGTAGCGCGCGACGCAGTCCGGGGTTCATCGGTACTCCGTCGCTGACGCCTTCGCCGCCAAGTTCGAAACGGACGCGTCGCCGCCCTTCAATGTCGGGAACGATCGCATGCAGATGATCGAACATGGCCTGCACATTGTCCGGATCGATGCTGCGTACATCCAGTTGGAATTGCGCTTGACCGGGGACCTTGGTGAACGACGCCTCTTCTGTCGTTTCGAGAACGCAGAACGTGCAGACGAGCTCGCGCCCCGTGTTGTCGAGGGTCTCCCAGTGCTGGTCCATACGCACTGCAAGTTCTGCGAGGGCGATTGCCGCATCGGCCCGATAGTTGCGGGGCGTGGCACCCGAATGGTTGTATTCGCCAACCACGCGTCCGGCGCGCAGCCTGCGCGACGATGGGATGCCGGTTACGATACCCACGGGGATGCCTTGGGTGTCGAGCACCGGACCCTGCTCGATGTGCAATTCAATATACGCCTTCACGTTGTCAGGACTGAGGAGACGTTCGCCCCGGCGAATGGCGTTAACATCACATCCGGATTCAAGCATGTGATCTGCCAAGGTGCGACCTGTGTCTTTGCGACGTGCCTCCAGCAAATCAAGCGGCAATGTCGCAAGCGCAGCCTTGCTGCCAGGGTAGCCGACCGGAAACCATGAGCCGCTTTCCTCGGCCCGCACGGCAATCACGGTGACGTCGACCGCTGGCCTGATCGCGCCTTCAATCAGTCCGGCAACCACTGCCAAACCCGCGACGACACCCGCAGCTCCGTCATAGTTTCCACCTTGAGCGACCGTATCGAGATGACTGCCAAGAAGAATGCGGGGCGCAGTGCGATCGAGGCCGGGCAGTGTCATATGTAGATTGCCCGCGAAGTCGCTCTTGACTTCCAGTCCGAGCATCAACGCCTCCGTGCGCATCAGCGCGTGCGCAGCGTTTTCACCCGGCCCGTAGGCATCGCGCGTAATGCCTACACCGTCGAAGCCCAGCGTGTAAAGTTCTTCGAACAGGCGGCCGGCCAATTCGACATCCGGACGGCACTGTTTCAGACGGTTTTCGATGTTCATCGCCGCGATCATGCTTTCCAGTACCAGGTGGACGCATTCCATGCGTTCGAGAGCACGTTGACGTTGTTCTTGAAGCCCACCAGCCCCTTGCGATTGCCTTCGATCAGCACTACTTGAAACATCGGCAACATCGCGAGTTCGTCACGCATGATGCCCTGCACCTTGAAGTAATCCTGTTTGCGCTGATCCTGCGAGACAGTTTTCACCGCGTCTTCCAGCAACGTGTCGACGGTCGCGTTCTTGAACTGATACACGTTGGTGCCGGAGCCGCCCTGCGCGGGAATCGAGTGACTGTCAAAACGGTCGATTGCGTTCGGGTCCGACGCGATCGTGCAGTTCGTGTATGTCACGAGGCTATCGAATTCCGAATGCGACCAGAACTTGCCCCAGATAACAGCTCCAGGCATGTTGCGGATGTTCATCGAGACGCCGATTGCTTTCCAGGTCTGGGCGAGCAGCAGTTGCGTCTGCTCTTGTGCAGGATTGCCCGCGACCGTCGAATTGGTGAATTCGAGGCGACGACCGTTTTTCACGCGCACGCCGTCCGGACCGGGTTTCCAGCCGGCGTCGTCGAGCAGCTTCCTTGCCTGGTCGAGCGAGTATTGGTGTTTAGGAAGATCGGCGCGGTAGGCCCAGTTGCCTTCCGGCAGATATGACTCGGTCTGTTTCGGCAACCCGTGGTAGAGCGCATCGATGATCGCGCGCTTGTCTAGCGCGAAGTAAAGCGCTTGTCGCACCGCCTTTTCGGCGAGCACGGGATGACCGAGATTGAACGTCACGTTTTGCACCGCTGGCAGTGGGGAAACGTGAATTTCTACGTCAGGAATTGCTTTCGCCTGTGCATACTGATCTGGCGGGATGCCTTGCAATCCAAGGTAATCAATCGAACCGGAGCGGAACTGGGTGAAGAGTGCGGTCAGATCCGGCACATATTTGAACACTAGACGTTCCAAAAGCGGCCCGGCGCCAAAATAGTCAGGATTGGCGTTCAAGGTCAGATGATCGCCTGCAACCCGTTCGCCCCATTTGAAGGGTCCGGTGCCGACCGGCGCCGTGTTGAGGGTCGAGGAGTTCGGATCGGCGGCGGCGCCCACGACATGTTTCGGAACAATGAAGGTCCAGGAAAGCAGAGATAAATACGGTGCGAAAGGCTGAGAAAGCTGCCAGGTGAGTTCCAGTGGATTTACCACGCGGATATTGCTCACGAACTCGTGTCCAGAGCGGCTCGACGCCCGAAACGCAGGGTTTTTCAAAAGTTCGATCGTGTACTTGACATCTTCAGCGGTGAACGGCTGGCCATCGTGCCATTTCACTCCATCCCGCAAGCGGATTCGCCAAGTCAGACCGTCTGCCGACAGACCGCCGTTTTCCACGCTCGGCATCTCGCGAGCGAGCACGGGTATCGCCTTCCCGTTCTCGTCGAGTTGCCAGAGCGGGCTGAACACGTTCCACCAGACACCCTGATCCACCGACAAGCCTTTGAATAGCGGATTGAACACCGTCGGCTCGTTCGAAAACCCGATCACTGCCTGTCCCTTCGGCGCTTGCCGGATCGCAGCGATTGCAGCGGAAGCCGGAACAAGCGGGCTTACTGCCGCCATGCCGAGCGCGATCAAAAGTCTGCGGCGAGCAAGCGAGGGCTCGAAGGCGATCTTGTAGGCAGTTTTCGACGGCATCGTGAGGAATTTGGGAGGAAGTTAGGGGCAGACAAGCAAAGGTGAAGCAATCGTAGTAATTCAAAAATGAATCTGTCAATAATATATTGAACGAATCTGGGATTCGTTCATAATTGCTCGCACGATGCGACGTGTCGTGTTCAGCGACTCGATTCGAGCCAGGGCGGTAACGGACTGCCTCAGTTCAGTAGTCAGGCCTCTTTTATTTCAATTCATGAAGACAGAATCCCCGCTTTCTTCTGGTCCCGTTCGCGGCCGGCAACTGTTTGCCAGTCCTGGACCGACGAATTTCCCTGACAGCGTGCTCACCGCAATTGCACGCTCCGCGAGCGACTTCAACGATCCCGCGTTCCGTGCTGCCTACGCCGCCACGCGAGAGATGCTTGCAAGGCTGATAGGCACGAGTCAACACCTGTTCATGTACACGTCCTCGGGACACGGCGCGTGGGAAGGGACGATGATCAACCTGTTCGAGCGCGGCGAAAAAGTGCTAATGGTGGAGTCCGGCCTTCACTCCGACGATTGGGCCATCCTGTGTAAAGGAATTGGGCTGGACGTCGAGCATCTGGGAGCCGATCGCCGCAGCGGTGTCGAGATGTCTCACTTGCGAGAGGTACTGGTTGCCGACGTGGGGCATACCATCAAGGCGGTGTGCGTCGTCCACAATGAAACCGCCACGGGGGTCGTTCTGCCCGTAGAGGAGATTCGCGAAACCCTAGACCGGACGGGCCACCCAGCGCTATTGGTGGTGGACGCGGTGTCCTCGATCGCCTGCTGCGCAGTGAAGATGGATGCGTGGGGCGTTGACGCATTGATCGGGAGCTCGCAGAAGGGGCTGATGCAGCCCGTTGGCCTTGGGTTTACGGCGGTGAGCGAGCGGGCGCTCGCCCGGCATCTCGAGATCCACGCCCCGAACGGCTATTTCAACTGGAAGGCCATGCTGGAGCGTCCCCAACGGAGCTTCAGCGGGACCGCGCCGAACAATCTGATCTTTGGACTGAGCGAGGCCTTGAGGCTGATCCACGAGGAAGGCGACGAGCGCCTCTACGCACGCCATGCGCGCCTGGCCGGCGGTGTGCGCGCGGCCGTCATGGCATGGAGCAGGGGAAGCGGCCCTTCCTTGTATTGCCTGCAAACCGAGCGCGCGTCCCAGTCTGTCACAACCGTTGTGATGCCGGACGGGTGGGATGCGGAACCACTCCGCGCGCTGCTCAGGTCGCGCTTCAATGTGCTACTCGCAAGCGGCCTCGGGGATTTGTTTGGGCGCACATTCCGCATTGGCCACATGGGCGACTTGAACGAAGCGATGATTCTCGGTGTGCTTTCCTGCGTGGAACTCGGCCTACGAGCGCTCGACATTCCGCACGGTAAAGGTGGCATTCAATCGGCGCTGGATTATTTTTCCGCGTTCTGAGCGCGGTTTGCACGTGAGCCGGGCGACCGTCGTAGCGTCATCGCGTCAACGTCCGCTGTTCGCTATTTGAAGACTTGACAGTCCGATTTTTGGCCTCATAAGGTATGCAACATAATGAACATCGAGTGAACGGTTCGATGTTACGCAAAATGGTGACGCAACGGGGTTGCGCAGGAATAGGCCGGTAAGGACGTTACTGCAAAGACACGGGCGGCCATGGCAACCCGCATAGATCGGATCTCCGACTGAGCGAGTTTATGGATGCCGGCATGTGATTCTGTCGGTCGAGAGCAATACACCAATTTAAACTGTGGACTCCTAAGGTGAATAAAACCAAACTTCTCGTCGCCATTCTCGCCACGGGTGGCGTCGTGTCAGCCCATGCCGAAAGCAGTGTGACGCTCTACGGGATTGCTGACGCCAGCCTGCAGTACATCAACAATGTTGCGGTTGCTGAGAGTACCGGCGCTGCTGGTCGTCCTGTCCGTTACCAGAATCAGTCCAAATTCGCGATGTACAGCGGCGGCTATTCCGGCTCGCGCTGGGGGCTGCGTGGTGTAGAGGATTTGGGCGGTGGCAACTCGGCCTTCTTTACCTTGGAGAACGGTTTCAGTATCGCGACTGGCGCCTTCTCTACCAGCGGTGTCGAGTTCAGCCGTCAGGCCTTCGTCGGCATCAAGAATGACCGTTACGGCTCAGTGTCGTTCGGTCGCCAATATGAAGCGATCACCGATCTCGTTCAGTCGTATGGCCCCATTGCGTACGGCAACTTCTCCGGAACTTATGCTGGCGATATCTCGAACTACGACAACTACGCCCGCATCAACAATTCGGTCAAGTATCGCTCGCCGGAGATTGCCGGTTTGAGCGGCGAGGTCCTTTACGCGTTCGGTGGTGTGGCAGGTGCAACGAACCAGGACAGCACGCTCAGTGCCGGCCTAAAGTACACGACCGGTCCGTGGGGCATCGCAGTCGCGTATTTGCGCATGGACAACAGCAACTCGACGGCCAATACCTGGAACGGTACAGGTGCGGGCAACTTCAACAGCTCGGTCACGGCGGGTTTCGCCGGTGCGAAGCGCGTGCAAATCGTCGACGCCGCTACGCGCTATGAGCTGGGACCGGTGTCACTCGGTCTGAGCTACGGCTATACCCACTACAACCCGTCGGGCGTGTCGCTGCTGCGCCGCGCTATCTCGTTCCAGTCGGCTGGTGCCAATGCGCTGTGGCACTACTCGCCGTCAGTGGCGCTCGGTGCCGGTTATTCATACACGCTGGGCCAGTCGGTAAATGGAACAGCTTCGCGTCCGCACTATCAGCAAGTGACTCTGACGAGCAGCTACTCGCTGAGCAAGACGACGATGTTCTACGCGACCGGCGCTTACCAGCACGCCTCGGGCAGCACGCTCGATGCGTACGGCAACGTGGTGAATGCAACGGCATCGGTTGGCGATTCGGCAAACGGCAACTCGTCGGCTTCGGCTTCGCAGTTTCTGGTGCGCGCCGGTATCCGCAAGCTGTTCTAAGCAGGCCCGTGCTAACGGCAAGCCGGCTGGCATGGCGGCTTGCTGCGCATAACAAGCTGAGTAACCCCCGGAGGACTGGCATGGCCGCATTTACTCTGCGACGCCTCGCGCAGTACGTTTCCTTGCTATTGATCGTCAGCATGATCGGTTTCGCCGTGCTGCATCTGGCGCCAGGCGGTCCCATGGCACAGATGGGCGGCGGCGACATGAACGCTGGCGACGTCAAACGGATGGAGCAACAACTCGGACTCGGTCGTCCGCTGCCCATGCAGTACATGGAATGGGCGGGCCACATTCTTCGTGGCGATTGGGGACACTCCTATCGCGACGGACAACCCGTACTCGCCGTGATTGGTTCTCATCTCGGCGCCACGATTGAATTGATGGGCACGGCGATGATTCTCGCCGTGGTGCTCGGTGGCGCGATTGGCACTGCTGGGGCAATTTACCGGAACTCCCTGTTCGACGTCTCGACCACCTTTCTATCCATGGTGCTGGTTTCCATTCCAACATTTTGGATCGGCTTCGTCGTCATTTACTTTTTCTCCGTGAAGCTCGGATGGCTGCCGGCCGGTAATCGCGCGACGATCGGCGAACACTCGTTTCTCGATCTACTCTGGCATCTGATCGCCCCGGCAACCGTGCTGGCTGTCGTCAACATGGCGAGCTGGAGTCGCTATATCCGTGCTTCGATGCTGGAAGTCATCGGTCAGGACTATATCCGGACCGCACGCGCAAAAGGCGTGAGCCGCACAGGGATTCTACTAAATCATACGTTGCGCAACGCACTGCTACCCATGATCACGATCTTCGGTCTGCAATTGCCGCAACTGCTGGGCGGTGCGCTCGTCGCCGAGACGGTGTTCACATGGCCCGGCATGGGCCGACTCTTTCTTGATTCGATCAGCTATCGCGACTACCCGGTCATCATGGGCGTGCTCATGTTCGGTGCAGTAGTCGTGCTGGCTGGCAATTTCATGGCCGACGTCCTGTATGGCGTGGTCGATCCGCGCGTTCGCCTGAGGTAGCAATGTCCGACTTCATCGCTTCAGAAGGAGCATGCGCGAACCCGCCGACAGCGCAAAAGCGTGTTGCCCGTAGCGCGGCCCGCCGCTTCATGAAAAACCCTGTGGCGGTCGGTGCGCTGTTTGTAATCCTGCTACTCGCCCTGGCCTGTGCGTTCGGTCCCTATGTGTTGCCTTACGACGACACTTTCATCGATCTCATGAATCGCTTCGCCACGCCGTTTGCGGGACCGCATTTGCTCGGCACGGACGACCTAGGCCGCGATACGCTGGCGCGCGTGCTCATGGCTGGGCGGATCTCACTGTCTGTTGGCATTCTGGCCATGATGATGAGTATGGTTGTTGGTGTGATCGTCGGCGTTATCGCGGGGTTCTATCGCGGCTTGGTGGGTGCAGTACTCATGCGATTCGTCGACGCCATGCTGTGCTTTCCCACTATCTTCCTGCTGTTGACGTTATCCGCTTTTGTGAAGCCTGGCGTGACGTCGATCATCGTACTGGTTGCCAGTACGTCGTGGATGGAAGTGGCGCGCGTCGTCGAAGCACAAATGCGCTCATTGCGCCGCCGCGATTTCGCAGTAGCCGCGGAGGCGCTCGGCGCTTCGGATGCCCGCATCATGTTTTCGGAGCTG
This sequence comes from Caballeronia sp. AZ7_KS35, assembly GCF_023631045.1. Lineage (NCBI taxonomy): Bacteria > Pseudomonadati > Pseudomonadota > Betaproteobacteria > Burkholderiales > Burkholderiaceae > Caballeronia > Caballeronia sp. AZ7_KS35. The sequence goes on from NZ_JALQDV010000004.1 coordinate 14,814, forward strand.
CTGCCCAACGCGGTCGCGCCAATCGTCGTATCGGCCACGCTGACCGTGGCACATGCGATTCTGGCGGAGTCCTACATTAGCTTTCTCGGCTATGGCATTCAGCCGCCAATGCCTAGCTGGGGCAATATGCTCAACAACGCGCAGACCTCGCTCACGACTGCACCGTGGCTCGCCATCATACCGGGCGTCATGATCGCGATTGCCGTGACGAGCTTCAATTTTCTGGGCGACGGCTTGCGCGAGGCGCTTGATCCCAAGCAGGGGCGAGCATGACGATCACACATTCGAGTGGAAGCAGCGTGATGAGCGCCGACGACGTGCTCTCAGTACGAAACCTGGGCGTGTGGTTCGACCAGGGCGGAACGCATGTTCCCGCTGTACAAGATGTCTCTTTGCGGGTTGCGCGAGGTGAAACTCTGGCGCTCGTCGGCGAGTCGGGATCGGGAAAGAGCGTGACGAGCCTCGGCATTCTCGGGTTGTTGCCGCAAGGGCGTGCCTGCACCGTACGGGGCGAAGTGCAGTTGCACCGCAAGAACGGACAGGTGATCGACCTGCTGAAACAGCCCGAAGAAGACATGCGCCGCATTCGCGGTGGCGAAGTAGCAATGATCTTTCAGGAACCCATGACGTCGTTCAATCCGGTGAAGACGATCGGTGCGCAAGTCATGGAGGCAATCCTTTGCCATCACGATGTCGGCCGCCGCGCGGCGCGCACGCGTGCTGCGGAATTGCTCCGACTGGTCGGCATTGCCGATCCCGTGAAACGGCTCGACGACTATCCGCACGAAATGTCGGGTGGCATGCGCCAGCGCGCAATGATCGCGATGGCAATCTCGTGCGAACCCAGGCTCCTGATCGCCGATGAACCGACTACCGCGCTCGACGTGACCGTGCAGGCACAGATCCTCGCGTTGTTGCGCAAGATTCAGGAACAGTCGGCCATGGCGATGATTTTCATCACTCACAATCTCGGCGTAGTCGGTCAGGTAGCTGACCGCGTCATGGTGATGTACAACGGCCGCGTGGCAGAGGAAGCGCCGACGCATTCGCTCTTCCTGAAGCCGCGCATGCCCTACACGAGCGGTCTGCTGCGTTCAGTGCCACGTCTTGCGGATCTGGGCGCAGGCGGGCTCGATGAACTGCCTGCCATTCGCGGCTACGTTCCTGATCCGCTCAATCCGCCGCCTGGTTGCGCATTTGCTCCGCGTTGTGACTTTCGCGTGGCCGGCCAGTGCGACATCGCCATACCCGAAATGGTGACCTGTGACGTGGATCATCGCGTTCGTTGCATCCGGTGGCAGGAGATCGAAACCGGTCTGCAAGGAGAGCCCGCATGAAGCGCAAGCCCATTCTCGAGGTAAACGATCTCAGGAAGTGGTACCCCGTCGACGGTCATCTGCTTTCGCGCGGCAAGGAGCACGTCAAGGCGGTCGACGGCGTCAGTTTTCAGGTTTTCGAAGGCGAGGTGCTGGGGCTGGTCGGCGAATCCGGTTCCGGCAAATCGACTATCGGGCGTACCGTGCTGCGTCTGAACGAATCGAGCGGCGGTGCGATCAGCTTCGACGGTCACGACATCACGTCCTTGCCGCGACGCGCGCTCAAGTCGGTGCGCGAGCGCATGCAACTCGTGTTTCAAGATCCGTTCGCGTCGCTCAATCCACGCAAGACGGTTCGTGAAACGCTGCTGGCGCCGTTGAAAATCCACGGCCTCGGTCTGAATCGCGAAGAGCGCGAGAGCCGCGTAACGGAGGCCTTGCGCGTCGTTGGATTGAGGCCGGAACATGCGCACCGTTATCCGCACGAGTTTTCTGGTGGGCAGCGCCAGCGCATCGTGATCGCGCGGGCACTGATGACGGGCCCGAAATTGCTTGTCGCGGACGAACCGGTCGCGGCGCTCGACGTATCGATTCAGGCGCAGGTGATCAACCTGCTTGCCTCACTCAAGCAAAAGCTGGGACTGTCCATTCTTTTTATTTCACATGACCTGGCCGTCGTGGGCCATCTTTCCGATCGCGTCGCGGTGATGTACCTCGGTCGGCTCGTTGAGGTCGCGCCGACGCGCAAACTCTTCAGCCAGCCGCAACACCCATACACCGAGGCGCTGCTGTCGGCCATTCCGGAGATCAGTCCCGTCAGCTGGCGCGAGCAGATCGTGCTGCGAGGTGAGGTGCCAAGCCCGCGCAATCCGCCTTCGGGCTGCGCATTTCGCACGCGCTGCCGCTATGCACTGCCTGATTGTGCCACGCAAACGCCGCATTTGCGCGTCGTCTCGCCCCAGCACTTCAAGGCTTGCATTCGCGACGATCTCGATCTGCAATCGGTAGCGGGAGGGCCGTCGCCCGGCGCGGCCGACCTTGCAACCCCCGTAACGACTGTTAGCTGACGAGCCGCTCAGGCGGCTGAACAAAGAAAGAGGACTCGGAAAATGAACGAGAGACAAATGAAACTCGGGCTGTCGATCTGGCGCCACGGTTATCACGTGGCTGCCTGGCGCCTGCCCGAAGTCGCGCCGGACAGCATGATGAATATCCGCCGCTTCATCGAAGTGGCGCAGGCTGCCGAGCGTGGCAAATTCGATCTGGTGTTCATGGCCGACGTGCTCGGATCGCATTACATCGAAGACGAGAGCCGCTCGAAAACACGTGGACACACCGTAGTGAAGAACGATCCCTTGCAGATGCTAGCGGCGATCGCAGTGTCGACTCAACACATCGGGCTGGTGTCGACCATTTCGACGACCTATGCACATCCATACACAGCGGCGCGAGCATTTGCCACACTGGATCAAATAAGCGGCGGCCGTGCGGGCTGGAATATTGTGACCTCCTACAACATGGAAGAGGCGCGCAATTTCGGTCTGGCCGAACCGGCGAATTCCGCGGTGCGTTACGAGCGAGCGTTCGAATTCATCGACGTGTGCAAGGGTCTTTGGGATAGCTGGGAAGACGACGCATTCCCGGTGGACAAGGCGAACGGCGTGTACGTCGATCGCAGCAAACTGCACGTGCTCGCGCACGAAGGCAAACACTTCAGCGTGCGCGGACCGCTCGACGTGCCGCGCTCGCCGCAAGGGCAACCGGTGCTGATTACCGCTGGCGATTCGGACTCGGCCAAGGAACTCGCTGGCCGCTACACCAGCATTGCTTATGCGGGACAGCCGCAGAAAGAGCGCGCGGCCACGTACGCTCGTGATGTCAAGGCGCGGGCGGTCGCGAACGGTCGCTCGCCGGACGACGTAAAGGTGTTGCCAGGCATCATGGCGTACGTGGGCCGTACTGAGGCCGAAGCGCGCGCCAAAATGGAGCGCGCGCAGGATCTGGTCTCGCCCGACGTGGGCCTGGCGATGCTCAAGCCGTTTTTCGGCGATCTCTCCGCTTACGACATCAACGGGCGGATGCCGCTCGACGTGGAAACACTGTCGTCGAACTGGAACAAGAGCGACTTCAGCAAGATGCTGATCGAACGCGCACGCGAAGAGAAGCTGACGATTCGCGACATGTATCGCATTCTCGCCATCGGCGAAGACTGGCACATCTCAATGGCCGGCACGCCCGAACAGATTGCCGACACGATGGAAGAGTGGTTCATGGACGGCGCTGCCGACGGTTTTAATGTTCAACCGCCCGATACGCCGGGCAGCGTTAGCGACTTCGTCGACATGGTCGTTCCGGAACTGCAGCGCCGCGGGCTGTTTCGCAAGGAGTACGAGGGCACCACGCTGCGCGAGAGCCTCGGCATCGCGAGGCCGGCGCATCCGGCGGCATGAAGCATCGGACGACGCATTTCTCAGCAAGCGTCGCTGTATAGGGTCTTTTTCTTGCGAGTCATATAACTTCATGTCCAGGTATTTCTTTGAACCGGCCGAATTCGCGGACCGGCAGCAACGCGTGCGCGAAGCCATGCGCCAGAAGCACCTCGACGCGCTTATCGTCATCTCGCCGATCAACATCAGCTATCTGATCGGGATGTCGGCAAAGGCTTATCAGGTTTTCCAATGCTTGATCTTCACACTCGAGGACAAACCGCTAACGATGATGTTGCGCCTGGGCGACGTCGCAGAAATGACGGACCTGAGTCTTGCTGCCGACGTGCGCGGCTGGGGCGGCCGTCGGTTCGAGGATCCAATTGATGTGTTTGGCCGGATCATGGCTGAGAAGGGGCTGCTCAGTGCGCGCCTAGGCCTCGAAATGCCGCCGTACTACCTCAGCGTTCACAACTATCTCAAGCTCAAGAACGTGTTGGGCCACGCCACCGTGAGCGACGAGACATCGCTTATCGAGCGGCTCAAGTTCGTCAAGTCGCCTGCGGAGATTGCATATATCCGCGAAGCCGCGCACATTGCCGATGTCGGCATTCAATCGCTGCGCTCGGTCATCAAGCCAGGGCTGACGGAGAAGGAAGTCGCGGCGCATGCGCACGGCGCCATGATGATGGCAGGCGGTGACAGCCCGGCGAGCCCGATGAACTTCGTTTCGGGCGAACGAACCTGCTACGCACACGGTCTGCCGACCGACCGAATGCTTCAGCGGGGCGACTTCCTGCACATTGAATTCGGCGGACAGTATCGCCGTTACTGCTCGACGATTGCCCGCCATTTCAATATCGACGAACCGACAGATCGCGCGCGCTACGTGCATCAGGCGACCTACGACGCGTGTCAGGCCGCCATTGCGATGATGCGTGCCGGCGTGCGCGCCGAAGACGTTCACATGGCTGCGGTTGGCGTGCTGCGTGAAGCAGGCCTCGAGCCATACAACCTTCACACAACCGGTTACGGCATCGCGCCGGGTTATCCGCCGTCGTGGGGTGAATCGGTCAACATGTTCGACAAGAGCGAAGACGTGCTCGAAGCCGGCATGGTGCTGTCGGTCGAGCCGCCGGTGTTCATTCACGGCGAACGTCTCGGTGCGCGGCTGATCGACTGCGTGCTCATCCACGACGACCACGCCGAAGTGTTGTCGAAGTGCTCCGCTGATCTGCTCGTAGTCTGAGGGCGCACCGCGTCGAATGCAAGCCGACGAGCACGGAAAGAGCGGAAGCGTAAATCAGAAGCATCCAGAAACGAACGGGAGTGTCATGTCTGAACTGGAAAATGAGGGACGTCGCTCTCTCTTTCGAATTGCCGGCGCACTGGCAGCCGCCGCAGCCGTTCCGCCCTTGCTTGGCCTAGACCGGGCAGTCGCCGCGCCGCCTTCGCGTCCGACCGGTCAGGTGGTCATCGGGATCACCAACGAAGTCACGGTGTTCAATCCGTTGATGCTGGGCCTGTCGGTCGATCAGGGCGTGTGGTGGAATCTGTTCGACCCACTTTGGGGCATCGATCCCGCAGGCAATCTGATCCCCAAACTCGCGCGGGAAGTGCCGACGGTGGAAAACGGTGGCCTGTCCGCCGATGGCATGACCTACCGCATTAATCTGCGCGACGACGTGAAATGGCACGACGGCACGCCATTCACGGCCGCCGACGTAAAGTACACCATCGAGCTTTTGCAGAACCCGAAGTTTCGCGTGCCGAGCCGCGACGGCCATGAACTCGTCACCAATATTCGTGTGTATGGCGACCATGAGATCGGCTGGCGGATGAAAGAGGCATTTTCTCCATACATGTCGATGCTGGCGTGGACGTTCATGGTGCCGAAGCACGTGCTGGGGGCCAGCAGCGATCCCAACACGGCGCCCTTCAATGCCGCGCCGGTCGGCACGGGCCCGTTCCGCTGGCAAGAGCGGCGGGCGGGCGACTATGTGAGCGTCGTCGCCAACCCGAACTACTACGGCGGTGCGCCCTACGTCGAACGACTCGTGTTCAAGTACGTGCCGGACATGAACGTGCTCTTTACGCAGTTTCAGACTGGCTCGATCGACTATCTCGGCACACTCGGCATTGCGCCGGACCACTACAAGGAAGCGAAGTCGTTGGCGGCCCGGACGATCCATGTCATTCCCGCCGCGGGTGTGGAGAACGTCACTTTTAACGTCGGCCACCCCGCGCTGTCGGAGAAAGCGGTGCGTCAGGCGCTTTACATGGCGATGGACAAGAAAGCGATCATCGACGCTTTTTATCGCGGCTTGCCCAAGCCTGTTGAATCGTATCTGCCCATTGGCAATTGGGCGTACGATCCAAATCTGCCACTGCACCAGTACTCGCCGGATAGGGCCAACCAGATGCTCGATCAGGCGGGCTGGAAACGCGGCGCAGATGGCATTCGCGTAAAAAATGACGTACGGCTAGCATTTTCGAACTCGACGCCGACCGGCAATCACGTACGCGAACAAACGCAGCAATATCTCGCGCAAAGCTGGGGCAAGATCGGTGTGCAGATGACGATCAACAACATGCCGGGCGCCGTGATGTGGGGCAAGTATTGGCAGCAGTCGCAATTCGACAGTTTTCTCACCTATACCGACTGCACGGTCGCATCGGATCCCGATGTGCGTCACCGCTTCGGCAGCGGCTCGATTCCGGCAAAGGGCGGGGTTGGGTCCAACATCTACCAGTTTCAGAACGCCGCTGTCGATCAACTGGTCGAAGATGGCCTGAGAAGCTCAGAACGCAGTCAGCGCAAGACCGATTACTGGAAGCTCCAGGAAATCATGCGTGACCAGCTTGTCATGTTGCCGCTGTTCCAGATCGTCCAGATCGAAGGCACCAAGTCGAATCTCAAGGGTTTTCAACCGAACGTCAACGTGCGCTCCAACGCATGGAACGCCGCCAAATGGTATTGGGCATGACCATATCGAATTCTTTGCTGGGCGACGCGGCACGCCAGCTTCCGTCGGCCGTCGATCCGCTGCATTTCAAAAAGGCGATGCGGCATCTGGCCGCCGGTGTCTGCGCGGTCACAACCTACGACGAAGGCCTGCCGCACGGACTGCTCGTAACTGCCGTAACTTCGGTCTCCGCGGAGCCCACCCCAAGCCTGCTGGTTTGCGTGAATCAGTCTTCGTCGACACATTCGCGCATCCTCAACGCAAAGCGTTTTTGCGTCAATCTGCTTGACGAACGCGATATCGAACTTGCGCGCCAGTTCATGTCGAGCGATCGTCGGGCGCGTTTCGAAGGTGTCGAATGGGAAGCCGGAGTCACCGGCTCGCCGATCCTGTCGCGCGCGCTCGTCAGTTTCGATTGCGACATCGAACAGGCCGTTCAGGCGGGTTCGCACACCATCTGCATTGGTCGGGTGCGCGAAGTCCGCGTGGGTTCCGACGCAGGACAACCGCTGCTGTATTGCGGCGCGTCCTTTGCAGGCGTGCGTCCGACGAGCGGCGTTTGAGCGCCGGTGCCCGTACACCGGTCCTTCAACCATAGAAACCATTACTTCGCCATGTCAACGCTTGCGATTCAGTCTGTCAATCATCGGTGCGACGCGCGTCGCGCTTCGTTCCATGTCGCCGCGGCACGCGGACGTTTGCCTGCGTTGCTTCGCTGCTTGATGGCCGCCGGTATGGCACTGACCATGGTCTGCGTTCACGCTGAAACCATCACCGATCGCATCAGGCGCGGTGCGCCCGTGCGGCAGGCCGTGGCGAACGATTCTCCGTTCGGCTACAACGGCCCGGACGGCAAGGTTATCGGCATCGAAGTCGAACTGGTACAGCGCATTCTTCACGACATGGGCGCGAAAGTGGAAGTGACGTCCACGACTTTCGGCGGGCTGATTCCGGGGATTCAGGCCAGCCGTTTCGACATTGCTTCCGACGGCATGTACATTCGCCCAGAGCGCTGCAAGGTGGCGGATTTCAGCACGCCGGATTTTATGATCGGCGCAGGTGCGTTCATTCGTAAAGGCAACGACACCATTCACGTCTCGACCATGGATGCACTGGCACAGCAGAAAAATCTGCGCTTCGGGAAACTGACGGGCGGCCAGGAAGACAAGGCGTTCGTGGCCGCGGGCGGCGACAGTTCGCAAATCTCCAACTTTACCGACCGCGTGTCGTTGACGGCCGCCGTGAAGTCTAGGCGTATTGACGTGGGCTTGTTGTCCGCGCTCGGCGCAGCGGCTGCTGTCAATAACGACGATGGTCTTCAGCTTGTTTCGCCGCTCAAGCCGCCGATGCAGAACGGCAAACCGTTTGTATATTACGCGGGCTTTGCTTTTGCCAAGAGCGATCCGGCATTTGTGGCGGAGTTCGACAAGCGGCTGAAAGCCATCATTCGGTCGCCGGATTACGCCAGACTGCTGGCGAAGTACAAGGTGCCGGCAGACGTGATTCCCGTCACCGATGTCGACGTCACCTCGCTCTGCAACGAACACAACTGATCTGCCGCGGTATGAAGGAATTGTGGACACAACGCGGTGTCCTGTTGGCCGCAACGGGCACCACGGTGGAAATCTTCGCATGCTCAGCGCTGCTCGCGCTGGCGATCTCGTTTGTGGCCGGCATTGCTGCCGTGTCCTCGAACAAGTGGGCGCGACCGGCGGCGTTGATCTACGGAGAGCTGTTTCGGGGTGTCTCGCTCGTTGTGCAACTCTTCTGGCTTTTCTTCGTTTTGCCGCTGTTCGGCCTGACTATCTCGGCGACGCAAGCCGCAGTGTACTCACTCGGGTTGTGCTTTGGCGCCTACGGAGCGGAAACGGTGCGGACAGCGCTATTGGCGCTCCCGAAAGGACAGCGCCATGCTGCGCAGGCGCTCGGACTCACGCGCTATCAATCGTTTGTTCACGTCGAATTACCGCAGGCCGTGCCGATCCTCGTCGCACCGCTTGGCAACCTGCTTGTGCTGATCATCAAAAGCACCTCGGTCACGGCCCTCGTCACCGTGCCCGAGCTTTCATTCGTCTCCAATGCGTTGAGCGCGAATCTCGGCGTGAGTTTCGCCGTTTTCATCTATGTGATCGCGGTTTATTACGCGCTCGCGCATTGCGTGCTGTCCCTGACCGCGCGAATCGAGAAACGGATGCGCGCGGGGCTGCATATAGAGCAGTCGTCGTGAACTTCGATTGGCATTTTGCGTGGCAGATTTTGCCTTCACTCGCCTCAGGAGCGCGTATCACGCTCGGCGTGACGCTCGCGTCATTCTGTGTTGCGCTGGTAGGCGGCGCGCTGCTGCTCGCGGCATCAGAACTGACGCCGCGCTGGGTCGCCCGACCTCTAAGCCGGATTACTGGCTTCATCCGTGGAACACCGCTGCTTGTCCAGGTGTTTTTCTTTTTCTACATGCTTCCGGAATGGGGTGTGACCTTAGGGCCGTTGTGGACCGGCGTGATTGCCTTCGGACTGCACTACAGTTGCTATCTTCATGACACGTACCGTTCCGCATTGCTATCAGTAGGTCATGCGCAATGGTCGGCTGGCAGGGCGCTCGGGCTGACCGACCGCCAGGTGTTCGTGAATGTCGTGCTACCACAAATGGGCCCGGTCTTCGTGCCCGTCGCCGGCAGTTTTCTGGTCTACATGTTCAAGGATACGCCCGTGCTTGCGGCAATTACCGTGCGCGAAATGATGCAGATTGCATCACAGATCGGCGCCGATAACTTCCGTTACATGGAACCACTGACGATTGTCGGCGTGCTGTTTCTGGTCATGAGTCTGGCGGTTTCGCGCGGTATTCGATGGCTCGAGAAACGGCTCACGCTCTGGCGGTACCCGAACTAAACGTTACCCTCTCTTTTCTCGTACGCTCGTCAATCACTGCACGAATGGAATCGGGCATTCATTCGAGAAGGGCGGGGAAAAGCGGGGAAAGAGACGAGGCATAGGCGGCACGACAGGCAGACTACCGCCGCGCGCCACGCTCGGTGCGCTACATATGAATGGGGCGGAACGACGTCATGATCCACAGCACTACGACGTCGGCATCAGTGTTGTTATAGATGCCGTGCGGGCAGTTTCCTTCGAACTGGAAACTATCCCCCATGTAAAGAACTGACTTACGCCCCTGGATGGAGAGCGTCAATTCTCCTTCGATCACGAGACCGCCTTTCTGTCCTTCCGCAATGACAACGTCCTCGTTTTTTGCGTGCGGCGGCATACGAATAATCATGAACTGCATGCCCTCCGAGCCCGACGGCGAGAGCAGTTCCTTGTAAAGCGGCGCCGACCCCACGTTGAATTTCGGCCGATCGGCCAAGCGACGAATGATGTGACCGTCGTCGTGCGACGTTGCAATCGAACGCGTTGTGTTCGCGACTGGCGAAGCACCCTCGAGAAACGCGCTAAGCGGCACGTCGAGCGCAATGCGCAGCTTGTCGAGAATCTTCAGTGACGGATTGGCCTTGTTGCGCTCGATTTGGCTGATCATGCCTGCCGATACCCCCGCCTTTAGCGCAAGGCCGTTTACAGACAGACCCATTGCCTTGCGGAATGTCTGCAACGTCGCTCCGACGTTCGCTCTGGAAAGACCATCACTCGTAGCTTTGGGTGCCGAAGTAACCCGGGATTGAGTTGCCATAGATGTTCAGAGTCTGGTCTGATTTTCAATATCGTGCACAAGTTGGGGCGCCGATCACGGCCGGGCGCACCTCTGCAAGCGTCGATATTTTAGCAAGCAAATGTTCAAACATCCACCGAATCAGGTTCTGTCAAGGTCCGATGGCGTGCCGAAAAGTCGTGCGAACGTAGCTTGACATAGTTAATTTTGGAGGCTTAGAGTGTATAAAATATTGAACGCTGACGCAGTTGGCCGTGCGCCGCGAACGACTCCAGTCACTCACGTCTGATTACCTCAGGGACCTTGCAGAGATGTATTTCGAACTCGACGAATATAAAACCCGCGTTGCGACAACCCGCGAGCAGATGGCTCGGGACAATCTTGATCTGCTGCTGCTGTTCGGTCAGGAGGCGACGTGCTGGCTGTCCGGCTTCTACACCCATGGTCACTTTGCGTATATCGCGCTCGGTCTGCCGCGCGAAGGCGAACCGTTCCTAGTACTGCGCAAGATGGAAGAGCAGGCGGCCGACGCCACGACGTGGGTCGAGAAGCGCTACATCTATCACGATCATCAAGACCCAATCGAATTCACACGTCAGGCTGTGGTCGAGGCGGGTTTGGGGAGCGCTCGCATTGGCATCGACAAGCACTCGTGGTATCTCACGCTCGAACGTTTCGAACAATTGTCCGCCGCGCTGCCGAACGCGAAGTTCCTCGGTGAAAACCGCATGATGGAAAAGCTGCGCATCATCAAAACGCCGGCGGAGTTGGCGCTGCTGCGCGTAGCAGGTCATGCGGTCGATACCGCGATGGAAGCGGCCATCTGCGCAACCAAGCCCGGCGCCGGCGAGCGTGAGATCGCATCGGCCATGGCTAGTGCGCGAATCATGGCGGGCAGCGATCTGCCGATCGACGGCGTACTCACCACCGGAGCGCGCACACTGCAAGGCCACGGTCCGTGGACCGACAAACGCATTGAAGGCGGCGAACCATTTTATTACGAGTTCCACGGCATCCGATCGCACTATTGGGCGCGCTCGCTGCGCAGTGGCGTTTTGGGCAATGCCTCGCCGCGTCAGGTGATGTTATCGAAACTGCTGATCGACGCGCAGGACGCCGCGATCAACTTGATGAAGCCGGGCGTGGACGCGCGCACCGTGGACACGGCCTGCCGTGAGCCGATCGTTGCCGCCGGTGTTCAGGATCGTGAGACCTACCGCCGTCGTATCGGTTACTGCCTTGGGCTGAACTTCCGCCCGACACCGGGCGAGATGATTCTGGAATTCAAGCCGGATGCCGACTTCAAGCTCGCGCCGGGCATGGTGTTCCTGATGCTCGTAATGGCTGAAGGCGTGGGCATCGGCGATACGGTCGTGGTCACGGAAACCGGTGTCGAATATCTGACCAAACTGCCGCGGGTATTCTTCGACGACGCCGAGCGCGAAAGACTGATCGCCACTGCAGCGACGAAGTGAATCATGCGAGTTAACCGTCAGTACATCGCAGGAGAGTGGCGCGATAGCGCATCGGTTCAGGAACAGGCCGAAGTCTTTTCGCGGCAACCGTTCTCGGTAACGCATCTTTCTGCTCCCGACGACGTCGAGGCTGCGCTCGCCGCAGCGCGTGACGGCGCGCAAAGGATGGACGCCGCGCCGGCGCATCGGCGCGCCCGCTGGCTGCGTCAGGCAGCAGACGCACTCGCCGGCCGAGTCGAGGAATTCGCCGCCATGCTGGTGGCAGAGTCGGGCAAGCCTTTGACGCTGTGTCACAGCGAGATTGGCCGGTCTGTCGAAACCCTGCGCTTTTCGGCGGATGAAGCCACGCGCATTGCCGGTAGTGTTTTGCCGATGGATGCAAGCGAACGCGGCGAAGGGCGGCTCGGTTTCTACGTTCGTGTCCCGGTGGGTGTCGTGTCCGCCATCACGCCGTTCAACGCGCCGCTCAACCTGTTGGCACACAAGATCGGGCCAGCGCTGGCGGCTGGCAACGCGGTGATCGCCAAGCCGGATCCGCGTGCGGCGTCGTGCGCCACGCGGTTGGTCGAATTGTTCGCGGAGCTCGGTTTGCCGCCGGGCGCGATAAATCTCGTGCACGGCGGCCGCGATGTCGGCGAACGTCTGACCGTCGACGACCGAGTGAATCTCATTTCATTTACCGGCAGCAAACAGGCCGCGTTCAACATCGTGCGCCAAGCCGGGCTCAAACGCGTGCAGTTCGAACTGGGGGGCAACGCGGGTAATATCGTTTGCGACGACGCCGACCTCGACGTAGCAGCCAGCGAACTCGCGATTCACGCGTTTGGCCACGCCGGCCAGAGTTGTATTGGCGTTCAGCGAATCCACGTGCATCAGGCGGTTTATCCGCAGTTCATGGAAAAGTTCCTTGGGCGCGTGCGTGCGCTGAAGGTCGGTGATCCGGCCTTGCCCGATACCCAGGTCGGTCCGCTAATTGATGCCGCCACGGCCGAGCGGCTCGAAGGCTGGATCCGTCAGGCAGTCGATGCCGGTGCCGGTCTATTGACCGGCGGTGTGCGCGACGGCGCAATGTTGACGCCGGCGGTTCTCGTCGACGTGGACAAACGCTTGCCAGTCGTTTGCGAAGAGGTGTTCGGCCCAATCGTGACAGTCGAACGGGTGACCGATCTCGAAGCGGCGATCGAGTCGCTGAACGATTCGATTTACGGATTGCAGGCGGGCGTCTTCACCCAGTCCATCAGCACCGCGCTCGAATGTGTGCGGCGCTTGAAAGTGGGCGGGGTGGTGGTCAACGGAACGTCGAACTACCGCGTCGATCATCAGCCGTATGGCGGTGTCAAACAGAGTGGAATCGGGCGCGAAGGGCCGGCGTTTGCCATCGAGGCGATGACTGAAGTTCGCATGGCGGTCATGCAGTGAGCGCGCTGGAGTTTCAGGCAGAGAAATGACAATGGGTAACTTTGAGGGGAATCGGTCATGAGTGGCTTTGTTCGTCTCGACGAACGGCAACGAGCGCCAGTGAATCTGACGTTCGACGGCAACAAAATCACGGCGCTCGAAGGCGACACGTTGCTGGTCGCGCTGCGAGTGAACGGCAAGGTGGCGCGTCAGTCGGAGTTCGGCGACGGTCCTCGCGCGGGATTCTGCATGATGGGCGCCTGTCAGGACTGCTGGGTGACGTTGGCTGATGGCCGGCGCACGCGCGCCTGCACGACTGTCGTGGAGAACGGCATGGCGGTCCTGACACGTTGGCCGGAGGAACTATGAACCAAGGCAAACGCGTAGTAGTGGTAGGAGCCGGCCCGGCTGGCGTGCGCGCCGCCGCCGCGCTCGTGAACGCCGGCTTGCGGCCCGTGATCATCGACGAAGGATCGTGCAGCGGCGGTCAGATCTATCGCCGTCAGCCGCCCGGATTCACCCGCCCGCCGGCCACGCTTTACGGCGCAGAGGCCGACAAGGCCATAGCCGTGCATACGACGTTCGACGCCCTACAGAACCGAGTCGACTATCGTCCGGATACGCTTGCCTGGAACGTGTACGACGGAGTCCTTCACACGATGAAGGGTCAGCTGGCGCAATCCGTCGACTTCGACGCGTTGGTCATTGCCGTCGGCGCGACTGATCGTCTGCTGCCGCTCGAAGGCTGGACTTTGCCCGGTGTCTACACGCTTGGCGCCTCCCAGATCGCGCTCAAGGCACAGGCCTGCGCAATTGGCTCGCGCGTGGTGTTCATGGGCACTGGCCCGCTGTTGTATCTGGTCGCCTATCAGTACATGAAGGCCGGCGCCAACGTGGCGGCGGTGCTCGATACATCCCCGATGTCGCTACGCATCAAGGCGTTGCCAGAACTGCTGTCGCGCCCCGCCACGCTCTTTAAGGGCATGCGCTATGTATCGGCGTTGCGCCGCGCAGGCGTTCGCATGGAAGCAGGCATTACGCCGCTGAAGGTGGAAGGCAACGAAACCGTGACGGCCGTTACCGTCGAGCTCGCCAACGGCCAGCGGGAACAAATCGCGTGCGATGCGCTCGGCATGGGCTATCACGTGCGCTCGGAAGTGCAACTGGCTGATCTCGCGCGATGCAACTTCGCCTTCGACGAAACCACGCGCCAATGGCTACCCGAGGTCGACGATGACGGCCGTACTTCGATCAGGGGAGTCTATGTCGCCGGAGACGGCGCGCGCACGCTTGGTGCTGACGCAGCGGAAATCGGCGGCGAATTGGCCGCGCTGGCCGTACTGAAGGATCTGGGCATGGACGTTTCAGCGAGCCGCGTAGCAGAGCTCAAGCGAGCCCAGCGGACACAGCGACGTTTCGCCACCGGCATTGCGCACGCGTTTCCGCTCCCGGTTCGTCAACTGGAAAGACTGCCCGATCACGCGTTGCTGTGCCGCTGTGAGTCGATTACGGCCGGCGAGTTGCGCTGCTCGGTGAAGGACCTCGGCGCGCCTGAAGTCAATCGCGCGAAGGCGCTGACTCGGGTGGGCATGGGCCGCTGTCAGGGGAGATATTGCGGCTTGGCAAGCGCAGAACTGGTGTCGGCGACGCTCGGCGTTCCCGTGGAGATGGCCGGACGCTTGCGCGCGCAGGCGCCGATCAAACCGTTGCCGATCGCGGCAGAGTCGACGGAGGAGAACGTCTGATGGAACGTGCAGCTGATGTCATCATCGTAGGCGGCGGCTTGATGGGCGCTGCTACTGCATTCTTTCTGCGCCAGCGCGGGCGTTCGGTCATCCTGCTCGAGCGTGGGCTCGTCGGTCAGCAGGCAAGCGGCGTGAACTTTGGTAATGTGCGCGGATCGAACCGCGGACTATATCAATTGCCGCTGGTCAATCGGTCGCGCGCCATCTGGGAGCGCTTGCCAGCGTTGCTTGGCGAGAGCTGCGAATTCCTGCCGACGGGCAGGGTGATCGTCGCTTTCAACGAAGAGCGGCTCGCCATCCTGGAGAAATACACGCGCGATTCGGCGCCCTACGGGCTGCGCATGGAAATGGTGCCCCGCGCGGAAATCAACGCGCGCTTTTCTTTCCTGTCGAATCGTCCGATCGGCGCTGCCTTCGCACCACTTGACGGCCACGCCAATCCGCGACTAACCGCACCGGCTTTCGGGCGCGCCGCAGGGCGTGCCGGCGCGAACGTGTATGAAAACATCGAAGTGCAGACAATCGACAAGGTCGGTGAGGACTTCGTTGTGAGCGCGGGCGAAAAGGGTGCGTTTCGCGCGCCGGTTTGCCTCGTGACGGCTGGCGCCTGGGCCAACGCGTTTTCGTCGAAATTCGGCGAGAGCGTTGATCTCGTGGCGCGCGGTCCGCAGATGTCGGTCACCGAGCCGGTGCCATACCGTATTGGCCCGGCCATCGGCATCTCCACGAGCAATCCCATGGAAGGCATATACGTGCGTCAGGTCGAGCGCGGCAACATCGTGATCGGCGGTGGTCCGCGTGGGCCCGCCTACGCCGATCTGCGCCGTGCCTACGTGATCCCGGAACATACGCTGAATCAGTTGCAACAACTGAAGGCCATCCTGCCGATGACCCGGCCGCTGAACATCATCCGTGTATGGAGCGGTATCGAAAGTTATCTGCCGGATGAAACGCCGATCATGGGGCCGAGCAGCAAGGTTCCGGGGCTGTTCTACGCATTCGGTTTCTGCGGTGAAGGCTTCCAGTTGGGACCGGGCGTGGGCGACGTGATGGCAGAGCTGATAGATACCGGCTCCACCGTCACACCGATCGAGCCGTTCCATATCAGCCGCTTTTTCAAGGAACGGGCAGCCACTTCGCAAACCAATACGGCAATTGATGCGGATTAGCAGCGCAGTCATCATTTTCCATCTTGGCGGTAATTGGGTCCATCCGGTGCCGCATTCTTAAGATACTGATCAAATGAATTTTCCGAAACAAGAGTTCGATGAACGCGTTGCCCGGGTTCGGGCAGGGATGAAAAGCCGCGGCATGGACATGCTGCTTCTGTACGGTCAGGAAGCGATCAACTGGACCTCGGGGTTCTATACGCCCGCGCACTTTGCCTACGCGGCCTTCGGTCTGCCGCTGGAAGGCGAACCGTTCCTCGTCATCCGCTATATCGAAGAAAAAGCCGCACGCGTGACGACCTGGGTGGAAGACATCCGCACGTACTGGGACCACGAGGATCCGGTTGAGGCGACGAAACGCGCAGTGGAAAGCCGTAGTCTGGGAACGGCCCGCATTGCGCTGGACAAGCAGGCCTGGTATCTCACCGCAGACCGCTACGATCGTCTGAAGGCCGCGCTACCGTCGGCAATCTTCGTGGATGAGTCACGGATGATCGACGAGTTGCGCATCATCAAGTCTCCACTCGAACTGGACACCATGCGCAAGTCGGCGCGCATCGTGGAAGCTGCGTTGCAAGGCGCAATTGAAGCGACAAAGGAAGGTGTCACCGAGCGCGACGTGGCCGCGGCAATGGCGTTTGCGCGTCTGAAAGCGGGGAGCGATCTGCCGGTCGACGGCGTGCTGACTACCGGCGAGCGTACCCTCGAAGGTCACGGTCCATGGACCGATCGAGTGCTGCGCCGTGGCGATGCGCTGCATTACGAATTCCACGGCATCAAAAATCATTATTGGACGCGTATTCTGCGTACGGGTGTGCTCGGCGCAGAACCGACGGACGATCAATGGCACACGGCCGACACAATCCTTAAGTCGCAGGACATCGGGTTGAGCATGATGAAGGCCGGAGCCCGCTCGCTCGACATCGACGCCGCGATGCGTGCACCCATGCTGGAGGCCGGGCTCAAGCAACGCGCAAGCTATACGAACCGGCTGGGCTACGGCATGGGCTTGAATTTCCGTCCAAGCCCTGGCGAATTCATTCGTGAATTCACGCCCTCCTGTGACTTCATTCTTGAAGAAGGCATGGTGTTTCACATGATCATGGCGGCAAACGGCCTTGGTTACAGCGACACGGTAGCCGTCACCAAAGACGGTATTGAATTCCTAACGAAGTTCCCGCGAGAATTCGTGGTGTTGAAGTAGGACGAGCAAGGGGGCGGTATGCATTATCAATTCGATTGGCGGGTCGTGGCTGAACCGTCTGCGTGGCTTCATGCATTGGCGATCACGCTGGGATATGCGGCTGGAACCATTGTTGTTGGAATGGCCATCGGTGTGATCTGCGGTTCGCTTCTGTTATCGCGTCGGTGGTGGTTGCGCGGCCCGGCGGCAGCTTATGTTCAGTTTTTCCGCTGCACGCCGTCAATGGTGCAAATCATCTGGTTCTACTACGCGTTGCCGATCTTGACGGGTTTCACACTGTCGTCGTGGGTCGCCGCCGGACTTGGGCTCACGCTTTATATGGGGGCGTTTTGTTCCGAGATTTTCCGCGGCGGCATCATCTCGATCGAGCGCGGTCAGTGGAACGCCGCGCGAGCGCTTGGCATGGCCCACATGCGGATGATGCGTCATGTCATCCTGCCGCAGGCCATGCGGCGTATGGTGCCGCCCTTCGTGAATCAATGCATACTGCAACTCAAAAATACGTCGCTGCTCTATGTGGTTGCCGTACCGGACCTGATGTACACGAGCTACGAACTGACGTCGCAGACTTATCGCCCGCTCGAAGTCTATACGTTCGTCGCCCTGGTTTATCTGGTCATCTTGTTCCCGGTCACCATGATGGCCAAACGACTCGAAGTGAAGGTGCAGCGATGAACTCCGCATTCTCTGAAGCGCCGCGAGGAGCGGTAGCGCAGGCTGTACCCATGATCGAACTTAGCGGCATCGAAAAGCATTACGGCGGTTTTCAGGCCTTGCACGGCGTATCAATGCGCGTGATGCCCGGCGAAGTGCGCGTACTGATAGGACCGAGCGGCTGCGGCAAGTCGACGATGCTGCGAAGCGTCAACCTGCTGGAGTACCCGGATCACGGGACGGTGCGTGTGGGTGACGACATAATCCATGCCGGGCCCGGCCACAAGATGCCCAAAGCGAAGATGCTCGACCGGTTTCGTGCTGGCGTCGGCATGGTGTTCCAGCAATTCGATCTGTTTCCGCACATGACGGCGCTCGAGAACGTCATGTCGGGTCCATGCTTTGTCAAAAACATGGCCAAGGGCGAAGCGAAGGATCTGGCCATGAGCATGCTGAGTAAAGTCGGGCTCGCGGAGCGGGCGGAACAGCGTCCGCAGCAACTGTCGGGTGGGCAGCAGCAACGGGTCGCGATTGCCCGTGCGCTGGCGATGCAACCCAAGGTGATCCTATTCGACGAAGCAACATCGGCACTGGATCCTGAACTAGTGCAGGAAGTACTGTCAGTGATGAAAGCGCTGGCGCGCGAAGGGGCGACGATGGTCATCGTCACGCACGAAATGCGCTTCGCTCGTGAAGTGGCAGACCGCGTTTCGTTCATGGACGGCGGGCGCATCGTCGAAGAGGGGTCGGCCGACGAAGTTATCGGCGCGCCGGGCGAGCCGCGGACTCAGGCCTTTCTCAGCCACTTTCGGCTGATCAGCGGCGCAAAGGTGGCGTTTTGAGGCGACGTGAACAGATAACCATTGATGAAAAGGTGCGATGTATGGCTTTCTTGAAACATCCTGGCGGTTTCTTGCGCTCTTGCGTCGTCGCGCTGTCACTCGCGACCGCGCTGGTCGGAGACGCTCAAGCATCCGACTCGACCTGGCAGGACGTCAAGGCGCGCGGCGTAGTCCGGGTCGGTGTGATTCCGGCGCGTCAATGCTACTACTGGCAATCTCCTGGCAGTGACGAGTGGAAGGGCTTTCCGGTGGCGATGAGCCGCGACGCCGTCGATGCGCTCGGTCAGGCAATGGGCCAGAAGCTTAAGATCGAGTACGTGACGACGAGCTGGGGCACGTCGATTCTCGACGTTCAGTCCGGAAAAATCGATTTTTTCATAGGTCTCGCCGAAACACCGCAGCGCAAGCAAGCAGTCTATATGTTCGGTCCTCTCTGGACTTTGCCTGATGTCGCCGTGGGCCGGCAGGGCTTCAATGTCGACAATACGTGGGCCGCTCTGAACAAACCGGCCACGCGTGTCGCAGTGGCGATGGGTACAACTTCCGAGCAGGCGGCCAAAAAGTACCTTCCCGATTCGCAAATCCGTTCACTGAAGAACTCCAACGATGCGATTCTCGACGTGCAGTCCGGCAAGTCGGACATCACCCTGACTACCGCGATTGCCGGCTTAGCCGCGATGCAGGTGAACCAGAATCTGGCGAACATGGTTGTGCCGCGTCCGCTCAGCGCGATCCCCGCCGACGGCGTGACGCGTCGCGACGGCGACGGGAAGTTCTACGATTTCCTCCAGAAGTGGGCGACGAGATATTACGCCGAGGGAAATACCAAGAAGCGCGTTTTGGAAGCGCTAGGCGAGTGCGGTCTTGATTCGAAGAGGCTTCCCGCCGACATGATTTTCTAGTGCGAGGCGGCTCTCCGGCATGTGCGAACGCTCGGGGCCGGGAGACTACGACCCATCTTTGCGTCGCACGTTTTGATCAACTTGTTAGTGACCTCGCACTACGACCTTTTGCGTCGGGTCGCTATTGCCGATGCCGTTCAGGTCCAGCAGCTTCTCGGCTTGCTGCGCAACGGCGGTCGCATCCGCGTACTTCAGTTGAATGACGGCTGGATGCACCTTCGACGCCTGCGATGACCGAAGCGATTCTTCGCACGTTGTCCGCATAGTCGTTCACGATCAGCGTGTTGTTGCTGGCGTTCGCGCTGATCGTATTGTTGGTTGGTATGAGTGGCCTCAGCTTGGAAGAAGCGTGTTGGCGGACTTCTGAACCCGCTTGGCAAAATGGGGAGGTCCTTATAGGCGGTTCAGTCCAACGTGGCGCGGGCATCGCATGTCGATCACGACGCGCTCGTCGACCTTCTGGATGCGGGGCGCATGTCCGGCGCCGTGCTCGATGTGTTCGACACGGAGCCGTTGTCGACCGGTTCGATTCTATGGAATCACCCGAAGATCATCGTGACGCCGCACATCGCATCGACGGTTTCAGCTCAGGAGCGTGCGCGGAACGCCGCCGAAATCATTTGCGCTCACGTGAAGCAGGAGCCGTTGCCGCATCTCTATGACCGGCAGCGGGGGTATTGAGCGAGCCGTGCGCGCGCGGTGGCGCTTCGAAGACCGCGGGAGCGAAGGGCGGCACGGATGGCGGCGTTTGCCCGCGGGCCCGAAAGCGGAAGATCTTGATCACCTTCTGGATATGTGCCCGAACCGCCGCTTCCGCCACCAATACGTCGCGGTCGATGATCGCCTGCAGTATCGACATGTGCTCCACCATCGGGTTGGACGGCGGAAGCTGCTGCATATAGCGAAGCGTCACGAGATTGACCTTCTCCGACACGCTGATGAGTTGCTGCGTCAACGGAACGTTGCGGCTGAGTTTCGCCAGCGCCCAGTGAAAGTTGTTGGCGATCTCCACGTAGCGCTCGTAGGGCTGGGTGCGGTATTGCTCGTCGTAGTCGAGGATCTGCGTCTGAAGTGTCTGGAGTTCTTCGTCGCTCGCACGTTCGATGCACAGTCTCGCGACCATTTTTTCCAGCGCCTCCCGTATCTGATAGAGATCCTCGATCTCCGCGAGCGTGAAGTCGCGAACCTTGAGCTTTCGTCCTTGCCGCTCGAGAAAGCCGTCCTGTTCCAAACGAAACAAGGCTTCGCGCACGGGGGTGCGGCTGGCCATGTAGCGCTCGCCCAGTTCGGCTTCGTTGAGCACCGAGCCGGGCGGCAGGTGAAGCTGGCCGATTTCCTTGCGCAAGGTCCAGTAGACATCGCGGCTTCGCGATGGGCGCTGCGCGCTTGCCAGGTCGTCGGGCCGCGCGGTTTCAGACATCTCGTCCGGCGTCGGTAGAGGTTGCATCATCGTTTCTGAACACGGTTGGCGGGCGGGCGAATAGCCCGGAGTATCTCATTTCTCTCTGTTTCGGTATACAACCGAGGGTTGGCCGCCCGTTGGGAAGAATCGCGCGCATAGGTCTTCGGACGGCGTCCGGCGATCGTTCCTGGCTTGTGTCGCTCGGCTAGCAAATGAAGTTTTTTATTTTTCAGTACACGGAGTCGAACTATCTGGTGCAGAATGAAATCCCATGAACGCATCAGATAGCTGCAAATAGGCAGTATTATCGGGTGCCACGAAAATTTCGCCATTCCACAAACTGCTTGTTTGTATACTGAAACGCGATGGAACGTTCCCGGCAAGACCACTCGCAACTCGCGCGGACGACGCGTTCAAGTCGTATCGCCGTGGTCGGCGGCGGGGTCGTCGGACTCTCGTGCGCACTATGGCTGCAGCGGGTTGGGCATACCGTGACGGTTTTCGACCGTGCGCTGCCGGAAGATGAATCCAGCTATGCGAAGGCCAGCAGTTACGGCAACGCGTGCACCTTCGCCGTCGGCGCATGCATCCCAGTCGCGTCGCCGGGCATCCTGAAAGCGGTGCCGAAAATGCTGCTGGACCGTTCGGGCCCGCTCTCGATCTACTGGCGCGATCTGCCCGGTCTCATGTCGTGGCTTCTTGCATTTGTGCGCGCCGGTTCGGAGTCCGAAGTTAGCCGCATCGCGGCGGTGCTTGGCTCGCTGATCCGTTTCGCGGAACCCGCGCACCGGTCGCTGATGGAAGAGGCGGGCGCTGCGGGCCTCGCGCGTCACAAGGGTTGTCTTTATCTGTATCGAACCGACGAGCACTTCAAAGAGGCGCGCCGGGAGATCGAGCTAAGAGAGCGTGAAGGCGTGAAGCTGAGCTTCCTGTCGCACGATCAGGTGCGGGAGCGCGAGCCGAATCTCGCGCCGCACTATGCGAAAGGCATGTTGTTCGACGAGGCTTATCAACTAGACAACCCGTATCGGTATCTGCTCGCGCTGACAGCCTTGTTCCGAAGCAAGGGCGGAACGTTCGAGCGCGCCGATATCCGGCACATCCGCTCGGAAAACGACCGCGTGACGCTGGAAGGCAGCGCGCCCGACGCCGGTTTCGACCGGGTCGTAGTCGCGGCGGGGGCGTGGTCGCGCAAGCTGGCATCGACGGTGGGAGACCGGGTTCTGCTGAACACCGAACGCGGCTATCACGTGCTCTTTCCGGAAAGCGGCTCGCTGCTGTCGGCGCCGACCTGCTATCCGGAGTTCGGCTTCTATATGTCGCCGCTGGAAGAAGGGCTGCGCTCGGCCGGCACCGTCGAACTCGGCGGGCTCGATCGTCCGCCGCGCCCCGTGCGTACCGATCGCATCGAAGCCATGACGCGGCGCTTGTTGCCCGGCGTTGGCGCGGCGGGACGCACTTGGCTGGGATTCCGGCCCTCGATGCCCGACTCCTTGCCGGTCATCGGACATAGCGATACCGATCCGCGCGTGGTCTACGCCTTCGGTCACGGTCATATCGGTCTGACGCTGGCAGGCATTACCGGGCGCCTCGTCACCGAGCTTGTCGAGGGCGTCGCGCCGTGTCTGGATATCGGCGCTCTGAACCCCACTCGTTCTTTTACCTCAACCACCCCCGTGAAGCAGGGAGCGTAGCGATGGCGAAGCAGTCCGCAAAAAACCTGGTCCAACTCGATTCGTTCGATGCCGTCCATCTCGAGGATGCGCTGAACGCCGGCGTCAGCCGACGTACGCTCCTTAAATGGCTTTCCGGCATGGGCATCGGCGCCGTCGCGGGCCTGCCGATGATCGACGCGGCCGCGACTTCCGCGGGCGCGAACGCGGTGCCGGTCAACGGCGGCTCCGTGAAGATCGCCAGTGCGGAAACGTCTACGACCGACACGCTCGATCCCGCGCGCGGCTCGAATTCGACCGACTATGCGCGTCACTACATGTTCTACAACGGGCTCACCACGCTCGACGAACATCTTGCCGCGAAGATGACGCTCGCGGAATCGTTCGACACGACCGACGGGCAGAACTGGACTGTCAAGCTGCGCAAGGGCATCACGTTCCACGACGGCTCGCCGTTCACGTCGGCGGACGTGGTTTATTCGCTCACGCGCCACAAGGACGGCGCGGTCGGCTCCAAGGTCAAGGCGCTCGCCATGCAGATGAACACGATCGAAGCCGACGGCGCAAACGGCGTCAGGATCGTGCTGGCGTCGCCGAACGACGACTTGCCGGTCATGCTCGCCGTGTCGCACTTTCTCATCGTCAAGAACGGCGCTAGAGACTTTACGAAGGCGAACGGCACCGGTCCGTTCCGCTGCGAGTCGTTCTCGCCGGGAACGTCGTCGGTCGCTGTGCGCAACGAGAAATACTGGAAGCCGGGGCTGCCGCATCTGGACCGCATCGAGCTGATCGGCATCGTCGATGAAACCGCGCGCGTGAACGCGCTGATCTCGGGGGAGGTCGACATGATCGGCGCGATTTCGCCGACCTCCGCGCGCCAGCTTTCGCGCGTACCGGACGTCGTCATGATGGAGACGAAAGCCGGCAGCTACACGGATATCGTGATGCGCGTCGATCAGACGCCGGGCAATCAGGCCGATTTCGCGCTCGCCACCAAGTACATGCTGAACCGCGAGCAGATCAGCAAGACCGTCTATCAGGGCTATGCGGTCGTCGCCAACGATCATCCCATCTCGCCGTCGAATCCGTACTTCAATTCGAGTCTGCCGCAGCGGCCCTACGATCCGGACAAGGCGCGCTTTCACCTCAAGAAGGCCGGCCTGAGCAGTCCGGGCGTGGAAGTGGTGGTATCGCCGGCGGCGGCGAATTCCGCCGAGATCGCCGAGTTGTGGCAGCAGACCGCCAAGGCGGTCGGCCTCAATCTCTCGCTGCGCCGCGTGCCGGGCGACGGCTACTGGTCGAATCAGTGGATGAAGCATCCCATCACGTTCGGCGCGACCAATGCGCGTCCCACGGCGGATCTGGTCCTGTCGCTCTACTTCCAGTCGGATTCGCCGTGGAACGAGAGCGGCTGGAAGAAGCCGGATTTCGACAAGATGCTGGTGGCCGCGCGCGGCGAGCGCGATCAGTCCAAGCGCATCCAGCTTTACTGGGACATGCAGCAGATGATCTCGAATGAAGGCGGCATCGGCATTCCGGTGTTCCGCTCGGCGCTGGATGCGTTTTCCACCAAGGTCAAGGGCATGAAGCCGATTCCGCTCGGCAACTTCATGGGCTACATGTTCCCCGAGAACATCTGGCTGCAGGCCTGACCCCGGGTCCGTTTCGACACTGCGTCAAACCCGTTTCGAACCGCATCGCGCGATGCTGTTCGAGGAGAAAGTGTGCTGGCATGATCAACCTGATCGCGAAGCGGATCGGCGCTTCAGTGGTGCTGTTGTTGCTGGTGTCGGTTGCCGTGTTCGCGGCCACCGAGATACTTCCCGGCGATGTCGCGCAGACCGTGCTCGGGCAAAGCGCGACACCCGAGGCCGTGGCCGCGCTGCGCGCGTCCATGCACCTGGACCAGCCGGCGGCCACCCGCTATTTCATCTGGCTGGGCGCACTGATGCACGGCGATCTCGGCAACTCGCTCGTCAACAGTCTGCCGGTCGCGCAGCTGATCGGCGAGCGGCTGCCGAACTCGCTGATGCTCGCAGGCATCGCAGCATTGTTCTGCGCGCCGCTGGGCTTGTCGCTGGGCATCGCGTCCGCGATACGCGAGCATTCTGGGTTCGACCGCGCCGTGAACATGTTCACGCTGTCCGTGATCTCGGTGCCCGAGTTTCTGGTCGGCGCGCTCGCGGTGCTGGTGTTCGCTGTGCATTTGCGATGGCTGCCCACTCTGAGCCTTTCGCCCGATCTGCACACGCTGCGCAACGCGTTCCGGTCCTTCACCTTGCCGGTGCTCGGGCTGAGCGGAATCGTCATCGCGCAGATGCTGCGGATGACGCGCGCGGCGCTGCTCGACATCCTGCATCGGCCGTATATCGATCAGGCGCGTCTCAAGGGCGTCGGTCCCGCGGCGCTGGTCCTGCGTCATGCGCTGCCCAACGCCATCGGACCGATCGCCAGCGCGATGGTGCTGAGCCTGTCGCACCTGCTGGGCGGCACGATCATCATCGAGACGGTCTTCAACTATCCCGGGCTTGCGCGTCTGCTGGTGGATGCTGTTTCGACGCGCGACATGCCGCTGGTGCAGAGCTGCGCGATGTTGTTCTGCGTGGCCTACCTGTTCCTCGTCTGCATTGCCGATGTGCTCGGCATCGCGGCGAATCCGAGATTGCGGCTCCGATGATCGCGCTGAATCAACTCCACGACGAAACCGCATGCCGGTGACTCCGATGTCGAAAATCCTCAGCTTCCGCACGGCGAAGTCCCTCTCCCCGGGCGCGCCGAAACCTCGCGGCGCGCGCTCGGCCGTCACGGTGGCGGCAGGCATCGTGCTGCTCTTCTGGCTCGTGATGGCGCTGATCGGCCCGTGGGTGGTCCCGCACGATCCCGCCGCCGTGCTCGATGGCGCGCCATATGGCGGCATGAGCGCAGCCACGCTGTTCGGCACCGACGTGCTCGGCCGCGACGTATTCAGCCGGGTGATGGCGGGCACGCAAGTCACAGTCGGCGTCGCGCTGGCGGCGACCTGCGTGGCCGTGCTGCTCGGCGGCGCGCTCGGCATGTTCGCGGCGGTGCTGGGCGGCGCGGTCGATATTGTTCTGAGCCGTTTCTTCGATGCCGTGGTCTCGCTGCCGGTGCTGCTGATCGGGCTAATCAGCGTCGCGGCGCTGGGTTCGTCGGTGCCGGTGCTGATCGGCACGGCGGGCTTCATCTACATGCCGGGGTCGTATCGCATCTGGCGCTCGCTGGCCGCGGATGTCCACGCGACCGATTTCATCCGGGCGGCGCGCGGGCGCGGAGAAGGCCTCCTGTATCTGGTGTTCCGCGAGATTCTGCCGAACATCGCTCGTCCCGCCGCCGCCGATTTCGGCTTGCGCTTCGTGTTCGTGGTGCTGCTCATCAGCAGTCTCGGCTTTCTCGGGCTGGGCATTCAGCCGCCGCAAGCGGACTGGGGATCGCTCGTGAAGGAAAACATGAGCGGGCTGATGTTCGGCGCGCCCGCCGTGATCTGGCCTGCGCTCGCGCTCGCGACGCTGACCATCGCAGTCAACATGCTGGTCGACGGCTGGAAGCGCAAGGGAGCAGAGCATCATGAATAAGACCGTTTCCGCACGCGCGCAGCATGACGCGCCGTTCGTGAAAATCCGCGATCTGCGCGTGACCGGGCGCGGACAGGACGGCAAGGTCTCGACGATCCTGCACGGTATCGACCTCGATATCGCCCAGGGCGAAGTGCTGGCGCTGATCGGCGAATCGGGTTCGGGTAAGACGACCATCGCCTTGTCGATGATCGGGCAACGGCGCCGCGGCACCCGCATCGAGGCGCAGGAGATCGTGATCGGCGAGCACCGCATCCAGGCGATGCAGACCGCCGAGCTGCGCCGCCTTTACGGACGCGACGTCGCCTACGTGCCGCAGAGCGCCGCCGCATCGTTTAATCCGGCGCTGCCGATCATGCGGCAGGTCGTCGAAAGCGCGCTGCTGCATCGCCTCATGACGCGCGAGCAAGCCGAGCGGCGCGCCGTGCAGTTGTTCCGCGAGATGATGCTGCCGGAGCCCGAGAAGATCGGCGAGCGCTATCCGCATCAGGTGTCGGGCGGTCAGCTGCAGCGCCTCCTCGCGGCGATGGCGCTCGTCACGTCGCCGCGTCTGGTGATCTTCGACGAACCGACCACCGCGCTCGACGTGACCACGCAGGTGGAAGTGCTGCGCGCGTTCAAGAAGGTGGTGAAGGATCACGGCGTGACGGCGCTGTACGTGTCGCACGATCTCGCGGTCGTCGCACAGATGGCCGATCGCATCGTGGTGTTGAAGAACGGCGCGATCGTGGAATCGGCGGGCACGGAGGAAATCATCCACGCGCCGCAGCATCCCTATACGCAATCGCTGATCGCGGCCGCGGAACCGGCCGTGCGCCAGCGCGAAAGCAGGAGCGCGACGCCGCTGCTGCAAATCAACGGTCTGAACGCGGGCTACGGCAGAACGAAGGCTGATGGTCAGCCGGCGGTGCCGGTGCTGCAGGGGCTTTCGCTGTCGATCGCGCGTGGGGCGACCTATGGCGTGATCGGCGAATCCGGGAGCGGCAAGAGCACGCTGGCCTCGGTCATCGCGGGCTATCTGGCGCCCGCGTCGGGAACCGTGCGCTTCGACGGCGAAGTGCTGCCGGGCATGATCGCCAAGCGCACCAAGGCGCAGCTGCGCCGCATTCAATACGTCTATCAGAATGCCGATACGGCGCTCAATCCGTCGCGCACGGTGCGCGAAATCATCGGCCGGCCGCTGCGGTTCTACGACGGCTTGCGCGGCGGCGAACAGGATCAGCGGGTGGCGGACATTCTCGACATGGTGCGTCTCCCGGCATCGCTCGCGGATCGTTATTGCGCGGAGATTTCCGGGGGGCAGAAGCAGCGCGTGAACCTCGCACGCGCTTTGGCGGCAGGGCCGGAACTCGTGCTGTGCGATGAAATCACCTCGGCGCTGGATACGGTCGTCGCCAGCGCCATTCTCGATCTGCTGGGGGAGCTGCAGCGCGAAAAAGGCCTCTCCTACATGTTCGTGAGTCACGACCTGCGCACGGTCGGCTCCTTCTGCGACGACATTCTCGTTCTCCACAAGGGCCGGGCCGTCGAGGAAACCGCGAGCGCGGACCTGCACGTCGGCGCGCATCACGCCTACACGGAGCTGCTGCTGTCGTCCGTTCCGACGCTCGACACTGGCTGGCTCGAACGACATGCATCGACGCGGCAAGGCGCGGTGCAACCCTAAGCGATACCGATTGACCTCTCAGAAAAGAAAGTCATGAACAGCCCCTATCCGCATATTCCGGTGGTGCCCGCTTCGGCCGCGAAAGACCCGCTCCTGCAGCCGCTGACGATCCGCCATTTCACGTTCAGAAACCGCATTCTGAGCACGAGTCACGCCACGGCGATGGACGAAGGCGGCATGCCCAAAGAGCGCTATCAGCGCTATACCGAAGAAAAGGCGCGCGGCGGCGCGGCGCTGGTGATGTTCGGCGGTTCGTCGATGGTTTCGAGCGACACCAGCTGGGGCGGCGGACAAGTCGATATCTCCGACGACCGCATCATTCCTTATCTGCAGCAGTTCTCGACCCGCATCCACGCGCAGGGCGCGGCGCTGATGATGCAGATTTCCCACCTCGGCAGGCGCGGGGACTCGATGTCGTCGAACTGGCTGCCCACGCTCGCGCCGTCGCGGATCCGCGAGACGCGGCATCGCAATTTCCCCCGGGAAATGGATCTGCACGACATCAGGCGGATCGTGCGCGAATACGGCGAGGCCGTGGCGCGGGCGCGCGAAGGCGGCCTCGACGGCGTGGAGACGCTGACCAGCGGCCATCTGATGGGCCAGTTTCTTTCGCCCGCGACCAACCTTCGTACCGATTCCTTTGGCGGATCGCTGGAAAACCGAATGCGCTTCTGTCTGATGGTGCATGAGGAATTGCGCAAGCAGGCGGGCGACGACTTCATCATCGGCCTGCGCATGACGATCGATGAGGAAACCGACGGCTGGCTGTCCTTCGAAGAAGGTCTCAGGATCGCGCAGACCTTCGAGCGCGAGGGCACCATCGATTTCGTCAATGCGATTTACGGCCGCGCCGACAAGGAAATCATTCTGGCCGAGTCGAACATGCCGTACATGTCGGTTCACAGCGCGCCTTATCTCGATCTGGTCGGCGAATTCAAGCGCGGGCTCAAGCTGCCGGTGTTCCATGCTGCGAAGATTCAGGACGTCGCCACGGCGCGCCACGCGCTGCGCGAAGGCCTCGTCGATATGGTCGGCATGACGCGCGCGCAGATCGCCGACCCCTATCTGGTGGAGAAAATCGTCAAGGGCGAGGAGGATCGCATTCGTCCCTGCGTCGGCGCATCGTATTGCATGTACAAGAAGGGGTCGTGCATCCACAATCCGGCCAGCGGTCGCGAGGAGATCCTCCCGCAGACCATCGCGCGCGCAGCGAAGCCCGGTCGCCGCGTGGTGGTGGTCGGCGGCGGTCCCGCTGGGCTGGAAGCGGCCCGTGTCGCGGCCGAGCGCGGTCACCACGTGAGCCTGCTCGAAGCGGCGGACTCGCTGGGCGGCCAGATTCTGCTCGCCGCGCGCACCGTGTGGCGCAAGGAGTTGCTCTCGATCGTGGACTGGCGCATCGCGGAGCTGCAGCGGCTCGAAGTCGACGTGCGGCTCGGCGTCTATGCGGACGAAGCCGATGTCCTCGCCCTGTCGCCGGACTGCGTGATCGTCGCGACGGGCGGCATGCCCGATCTCACGTGGATCGAAGGCCATGAACTCTGCACGAGCACGTGGGACGTGCTGGCCAATCCGAAGGCCGCGGAGCAGGACGTGATCGTCTATGACGCCATCGGCCAGCAGCACGCGCCCACCACCGCGCTGCAACTGCATGCGCAGGGCAGCCGGCTCAAGTTCTTCACGCTCGACGACAAGCTCGCCGTGGAAATGCCGTATTCCGAGCGCGCGGTCATCCGCAAGAAGTTCGTCCAGGCCCGCATTCCGGTCGAGATCGATCAGGTGCTGGTCTTGGTTCGGCGCGATGGCGCGGAACTGGTCGCACGCTTCGAGCACGAGCTTACGGGCGAGTTCTCCGAGCACCGTGCCGCTCAGGTGGTGGTCGAGTACGGAACCATTCCGAACTCCGACGTGTTCGATGCACTGCGCGCGCAATCCGTGAACGACGGCGTAACCGACAACACGCGTCTGCTCGCCGCACTGCCGCAAGTCGACGACCGCGGGCAGGGCTTCGAGCTGCATCGTATCGGCGACGCCGTCACGAGCCGCAATATCCACGCCGCGATTTACGACGCTTTGCGCCTGTGCGCCGCGCTCTGATCTGACTGCCTGAGGAAACATCGAGCATGCCGTTCAGCGAGCGTATCGGGGTTCAGCGTTATCGCTTTCCCGGCTTGAAGACGCTACTCGCGAAGGCGAGTCCGTCGAGATCGGGCGATCAGCTCGCCGGGCTCGCGGCCGCCAGCGAGCAGGAACGCGTGGCCGCGAAGATCGCGCTCGCGAACGTGCCGCTTCGCGCGTTTCTGGACGAAGCCGTCATTCCGTACGAAGCGGACGAAGTCACGCGTCTCATCGTCGATTCGCATGATCCGCTGGCGTTTCAGCCGGTTTCGTCGCTGACGGTGGGCGAGTTCCGCGAATGGATCCTGTCGGAACACACTTCCACCGCGGACCTCGAACGCGCGAGCGCCGGACTCACTCCGGAAATGGTCGCCGGCGTATCGAAGCTGATGCGCAATCAGGACCTTATCGCGGGCGCGCGCAAGCGGCCGGTCGTCACGCGATTCCGGAACACCATGGGCTTGCCCGGGCATCTGGGCGTGCGGCTCCAGCCGAATCATCCGACCGACGATGTCAAAGGCATCGCCGCGTCGATGCTCGACGGTCTGATGTACGGCTGCGGCGATGCGTTGATCGGCATCAACCCCGCGACCGACAGCCTCGAAGCCATCACCACGCTGCTGCGCATGATCGACGACTTCCGCGAACGCTTCGCGGTGCCTTCCCAATCGTGCGTGCTGACCCATGTGACCAACACGATCACCGCGATCGAGCACGGCTCGCCCGTCGATCTGGTGTTTCAGTCGATCGCGGGCACCGAGAAGGCCAATGCGGGGTTCGGCATATCGCTTTCCTTGTTGCAGGAAGCGCACGAGGCCGCGTTGTCGCTCAAACGCAGCACGGTCGGCCAGAACGTCATGTACTTCGAAACCGGACAGGGCAGCGCCTTGTCGGCGAACGCGCATCACGATGTCGACCAGCAAACGTGCGAAGTGCGCGCCTATGCCGTCGCCCGCAAATTTGCGCCGTTTCTCGTGAATACGGTGGTGGGCTTCATCGGCCCGGAATATCTTTACGATGGCAAGCAGATCATCCGCGCGGGCCTCGAAGATCATTTCTGCGGGAAGTTGCTGGGCGTGCCGATGGGTTGCGACGTCTGCTACACCAATCACGCGGAAGCCGATCAGGACGACATGGACACGCTGCTGACGCTTCTTGGCGTGGCGGGCATCAACTTCGTCATCGGCGTGCCGGGTGCCGACGATGTCATGCTGAACTATCAGAGCACATCCTTTCACGATGCCTTGTACGCGCGTGAAGTGCTCGGACTGCGTCGCGCGCCCGAGTTCGAGGAATGGCTCGAAGCCGTCGACGTGACCGACATGAGCGGGCGGCTGCGCGGCGCGCGAACCAGCCTGCCCTTGCTCGACGGTACTCGCGAATGGATGGCGCTTTCATGAAGGACAGGCTCACAGTCGATCCGTGGCAGACGTTGCGGCAGTTCACGGGGGCGCGGATCGCGCTCGGCCGTTCCGGCGCGAGCCTGCCGACTGCGCCGTTGATGGCGTTCAACCTGGCTCATGCGCAAGCGCGCGATGCCGTGCATCATCCGTTCGATGTCGATGCAGTTGATCAGCGACTGCGCGAGGCCGGATACGAAACCTTGAAAGTGGAAAGTGCGGCGCCGGATCGGGGTCACTATCTTCGACGTCCGGACCTGGGTCGTCGTCTGAGCGAAGAAAGCCGCGCGCGGTTGAACCAATGGCAGATGCAGCATCGCAACGCATGCGATGTGCTGTTCGTCGTAGCGGACGGTCTCTCGGCATTTGCCGCGCAGAAGCAGGCGATCCCTTTGCTGAGCGCCGTCGTGCCGAAGCTCGGCGATCTGACAGTCGGGCCGCTGGTGATCGCGTCGCAGGCGCGGGTGGCGCTGGCCGACGAAGTCGGCGAGCTGCTTGGCGCACGCATTGTCGTGATGCTGATCGGCGAGCGGCCGGGCCTGAGTTCGCCCGACAGCCTCGGCATTTACCTCACTTATGAACCACGAGTCGGGCGCAGCGACGCCGAACGGAACTGCATCTCCAACGTGCGTCCCGAAGGCCTACCTCATGGCGCGGCGGCGTTCAAGCTTCACTATCTTCTGACACACGCCTTCCGACTCGGTGTGACCGGCGTGCATCTCAAGGACGGTAGCGCTGCGATCGCGGAGGAAGAGCCGACGGCGTTGCATGGGCCGGATATCGCCGACCAGGCATCGATCGATCGGCGTTAGCCATACAACAACTCATCAACTGTTTCGCTCATGTTCAAACTTCTGGTGCCAGTCAAGCGCGTGGTCGACTACAACATGAAAGTCCGCGTGAAATCGGACCAAACCGGCGTCGAACTCGCCAATGTCAAGATGTCGATGAACCCGTTCGATGAAATCGCCGTGGAAGAGGCGGTGCGTCTGAAGGAGTGGCCACCGAGGTGATCGTTGTGTCGTGCGGCATGATGCAATGTCAGGAAACGCTGCGCACGGCGCTGGCAATCGGTGCGGATCGTGCGGTGCTGGTGGAGACGACGGAAGAACTGCAGCCTCTGGCGGTCGCGAAGTTTTGAAAGCGCTGGTCGATCAGGAGAAGCCCGAGTTGATCATCCTCGGCAAGCAGGCCATTGACGAGGATTCAAATCAGACCGGGCAGATGCTCGCGGCGCTCGCGGGTTTGTCGCAGGCGACGTTTGCATCGAAGGTCTGATCGCGGATGGCAAAGTCACGGTATCGCGTGAACTCGATGGCGGCGCGGAAACGCTGTCGCTGAAGCTGCCGGCTGTTGTCACGACCGATCTGCGCCCGAACGAGCCGCGCTACGTGACGCTGCCGAACATCATGAAGGCGAAGAAGAAGCCGCTGACGACGGCGAAGCCTGCCGATGTCGGCGTGGATGTCGCGCCGCGCCTAAAGACGCTGAAGGTCGTCGAGCCGCCCAAGCGCAGCGCAGGCATCACGGTGCCGGACGTGAAGACGCTGGTCGAAAAACTGAAAACCGAAGCGAAGGGGATCTGAACATGACGATTCTCGTAATTGCAGAACACGACAATGCGTCGATCAAGGCGGCGACGTTGAATACGGTGGCAGCGGCATCGACGATCGAAGGCGACGTGCATGTGCTGGTCGCAGGATCGAACGCGCAAGGCGCGGCCGATGCGGCAGCCAAGATCGTAGATATTGCCAAAGTATTTGCTGGCCGATGCGCTCCAACTCGCCGAGGGCCTCGCGTATGACCATACCTCGATTTCACGTACAGCAGAAATTTGCCAATTTCTCTTTGTACGGAGGTTCTAATGTCAGAGAAGCTAGTGCCAAAGTGGCGGTACACGGACGAGTTCAAAGTCGAGGCCATAAGGCTGCCGAATCAGTCGGGCAGCACGAAGCCGTGCGTAAGCTTGGAGTGTCCGTGGCAACCTTGGGCAATTGGGGTCGACGCAGTCGCAATGCTAAAAGTGTCGGCGAAGTCGACGGTCACGAAGAGTAGCGCACGCGATCGACGCGCCCGATCAACGAACTGGAGGCGGAGAACAGCCGACTTCGGAGAGAACTCGCCAGTGCGAGACTCGATATCGAGATCCCTCGAAAAGCGACGGCGTACTTCGTATAGGGGCGCGGTGAAGTCGAACTCCATTTTTGCGCCGCACTATAATAGGGCTCACCCTGATAAACCTTTGCTTTCAATCTCCGAACGCTCGACCAAATTCTCGGGATTTAAGCGTTGTAACAGTGCAATCGGCCGCTTCCTGAATTCCAGGTGGTTCGCGAACGGGTATGTTGACCTCAGAATATGGAACTAGAGATTGCTCGCGATGCGGTAGAAGATAGTCCGTTGTTCATCAACCTAGTCTTCGACAAACTTCTGACGGACATCGCTCTTTGCGAACTTGCGCCCGGCGAACGGATTCGTCAGTCCGCATTGGCCTCTAGGCTTCAGGTCTCGCGGCAACCCATCAGCCACGCGCTGCAGTTGCTGAAGCACGAGGGGCTACTGCAGGACTCAGGTCGACAGGGGCTCGAAGTCACGCCTATCCGTGCGGACTATATGCGCCTCTTGTACCAGGCTCGACGGCCTCTCGAATCGACGGCCGCTGGTCTGGCCGCACAACGTGTCGCCGACAATCGCGCGTTGGACGAGGAGCGAGCATTTCTCGCGCGCATGCTGGAAGAGGGCCGGCAGAAGATAAGCAACCATGCGTCCGCGCCAGAGGCTGCGTGGGCCGACTATCAGTTCCACGTTGCGATATATCGGTTGTCTGGAAACCAGGTCATCGAACAGATGATGAACGGCCGGTGGGCGCATATCATGCGCGCAATAATCGCCTCTAACAGCGTCGGCACACTCGCGTTGGAATGGGAGGAGCATGCAGCCATCGCCCAAACCATACTGCGAGGCTCCGTGCTCGACGCATCTGAACTAGCGGCGCGCCACGTCCAGCGCGCAGGAGCCAACCTCTACGCGCGCCTCAGCGCCGAGTCTCCGGAAGCATGAGGCAAAGGTAGCCTGATGCGCGGCTGCGGCCTCACGACATCACAGCGAGCCTCATCTCCCTGACCAGGCGCTCGTCGTTACGTGATAAGCCTTCATGAGCACCCCAGCCACTTCAGGCGCCGCCGGGGCGACCAAGTTCGCTTTGGTCCGAAGCGAATGTTCCAGTAAGCCTTTGCCCAGTGCGGTTTCGCCGACGTTGTTTCCAACGCGCTCCAGTGCCTCGCTGATGACATCATGGATGCTCTGCGTGTCCGGATATCCTGCTGAGCGACTCGCGAGCTCCATCAGAGATTGAATGCAGGAATCCACGACTTCGGTGCAGTTAGCTGCCGTCATAGTCAAATCCAGGTCCTTGAAGTGAAAGGCGTCCATCTCCTCGGGTTGCAAGTGCGCCGGCGTATGCTGACGATCGCCGTTGCGAAGCGAATTGGTATTCCGGAATCTGGTCCGAAGAATCGGTGGTCGGCATCGAACGAATTCTGAATTCCGTTTTCGGTAATTTGAGCTCGTTAGCACCTCCGTCAACGTGCCGTTTGAGCGCGTTTACCCTTATTTAATCTCTGTGGAAGAGCAACACTGTCCCTGAGAAAAACATAGAAAAATGTTTTTTCATCTTTAAATCATAGACTTATTATGACATCGACCTTCGCATTCGGGAAGTCCCTACGCCGAAACCGTTGACAACCAAATCCTGCATACCTAATCTTTAATCATGGAATTCGGAATTCAAACCTCCCTCGTCGCGGATAGTCCGCTGCTTACGAACCAAGTGTTCGAGCGGCTCATGGCTTCTATCGCCTTGGGAGAGCTGAAGCCGGGCCAGCGGATCCGCCAGGCCGAACTCGCGAGCGAGTTGAACGTCTCTCGACAGCCAATCAGCCAAGCGTTGCAGCTGTTGAAGCATGAGGGTCTTGTTCGTGACTCGGGACGTCAGGGGTTGGAGGTGACGCCAATCGACCCTGAGTACATGAAGCAGATGTACCAAGCGCGCAAGGCACTGGAAGTGACTGCGGTCGGCTTGGCAGCACAACGTGTTGCGGACCGTATCGTCACGCCAGAAGAAGTTGCAGCGCTAAGGACCGCGTTGGTGCATGGGCAGCAGACGTACAAGAACGATGACCCGCTTCCCATGCTGATTCGCGCTGACCTGCAATTCCACCGAGCGATTTATCGTCTTTCAGGGAACTGCATCATTGAGCAGATGATGAATACCAGATGGGCTCATCTCATGCGCTCGATGCTCATCGTGCTCGACGAGCCAAAGACGCCGGGGCGTGCATGGGAAGAGCATGAGGAAATGACTGAATACGTGCTTTCGGGCAATGTGCTCGAGGGCACCGATTTGGCGGCCCGGCACATGCAGCGGGCGAGCAACGACATGTACCGAAGATTGACGGAAGTCATCGTTAGCGCTGACTGAATTAGCGTGTACCCAGCGGCAACTGACCATCCCAAACACGTCGGGATGTGGGGCCGCTTTTTCTGTAGAAATATGGAGACTTAGAAATGCAACTCACAAAAGAACAACTCGCCGAGTTCGACGAGCTTGGTTACATCTTTCTCCCGGAATGCTTTCCGGCCGACCAGGTGGAAGCACTTCGTGCTGCGGCGAGCGACGTATTTACGCAGCAACGTCCGGAAGTCTGGCGTGAAAAGGACGGTACGCCTCGTATGGCGTTCGCGTGTCAGGAATACAACGACGCGTGCAAAATCCTGTCCACCGACGAGCGCCTCGTCAACCCGGTGGAGCAGTTGTTCGCTGAGCGCTGCTACCTCCATCAGTTCAAAATCAACTACAAGGCTGCGTTCACTGGCGACGTCTGGCAATGGCACCAGGATTTCCCGACCTGGCACAAGGACGACGGCATGCCCGAGCCGCGTGCGATGAATATCGCCATCTTCCTCGACGATGTGATGCCCATCAACGGGCCGCTGATGGTCGTGCCGCGCAGCCACAAGTCCGGAGCACTCGAATCCTCGCACGATGTAAAGACGACTTCGTATCCGCTCTGGACGCTCGACAACGAGACGGTCTCGGAACTCGTCGAGAAGAATGGCATTGCCACGC
Source organism: Caballeronia sp. AZ7_KS35 (assembly GCF_023631045.1). NCBI lineage: Bacteria > Pseudomonadati > Pseudomonadota > Betaproteobacteria > Burkholderiales > Burkholderiaceae > Caballeronia > Caballeronia sp. AZ7_KS35. The sequence continues at coordinate 51,552 of NZ_JALQDV010000004.1, forward strand.
CGACGGGTAAGAAGGGCGGAGTCTTGATGTTCCATGCAAACATCGTTCACGGATCGTCCGGCAACATCACCCCGTATTCCCGTCGCATTGTCTATCTGACGCTCTCGGCCGTTTCGAACGCTCTCGTGAAGCCCACGCGTCCCGAGTTCGTTGCGCACCGTGACTTCACGCCGGTTGCAACGACGCCGGCGTCCGCCTTCGAACAGTTCGTCGAAAAAGCGGTCACCGCCTAAGCGGTCTCGGAATTTCCGCGTTACCCAAGGGTTAATGATTAGTAATACAAATTGGCAAGTGCTATCTCGGCGGTCCATGTCGTGGACCGTCGCAACGTGGAGAAGGTGACGGCATGTCAGAACGGATGAAGGGAAAAGTGGTGATTGTGACCGGGGCGGGATCTTCGGGACCTGGTTGGGGGAACGGTAAAGCCGCTGCTGCTCTGTATGCCCGTGAAGGCGCAAGCGTTCTGGCTGTCGATTACCGGATCGACGCGGCGCTTGAGACCGCGGAACTGATCAAGGCTGAGGGTGGCCAGTGTGTCGCCGCGCGTGCAAACGTTGCTGACTCCAAGGATGTGCAGGAGATGGCGGCAACATGTATGAAGTATTTTGGTCGTATCGACGTGCTGCACAACAACGTCGGTATCGTAGAGGTGGGTGGCCCGGTGGAGACCGACGAAGAGTCATGGAATCGCGTCATTGCCGTCAATCAGTCGAGCGTGTTTCTGACGTGTAAGTACGTGATTCCGCACATGCTTTCAAAGGGCGCGGGTTCCATTGTGAATATCGCATCGATTGCTGCCACGCGTTGGATCGGTTTCCCGTATCTGGCGTATAGCGCGGCAAAGGCAGCCATGGTCGCGATGACACAGAACATGGCGGTCCAGTACGCACCGCAAGGAGTTCGTGCCAACTGTGTTCTCCCGGGCTTCATGAACACTCCGCTGATTCAAGAGCCGCTTAAGGAGACGTACGGCGGTAACGCGTCCGAGATGATTGATAAGCGCGACAAGCAAGTTCCGACCGGAAAGATGGGTGACGGTTGGGACACGGCCTATGCCGCGCTCTTTCTCGCGTCTGACGAAGCGAAGTACATCACCGGGACCAGTTTGGTGGTCGACGGCGGACTGACTGCTCGCTGCGCCTAAGAGAAACACCCCCCATAAAAACATATTTGGAGACTTTTCCATGGATTCCACTCGCCGTACTCTCATCAAGGCTGGCGCATCGCTGGGTTTGGTTGGCTTCGCTGGCTCGTCTGTCTTCGCGGACACTCCCACGTACACGTATAAGGTGGGCACTAATGTTCCGGTCACGCATCCTATCTACATCCGACTTAAAGAGGCATCGGAGAAGATTAAGGTGGAGACAAGCGGCAAGGTGGAAATCCGGGTGTTCCCGAATGGGCAACTCGGTGGGGACACCGAGATGCTCAGCCAGGTTCGCAGCGGCGGCATCGATTTGCTGACGCTGCCTGGCGTTGTACTTGCGAACCTCGTACCCATGGCGTCACTCAATAGCGTCGGATTCGCTTTCCCCGATTACCCTACTGTGTGGAAAGCGATGGATGGGTCACTGGGCGGCTTCATCCGCGACAAGATCAAAGCCTCCGGGCTTGTTGTGATGGATAAGGTCTGGGACAACGGATTTCGCCAAATCACGTCGAATTCGCCGATCGACAATCCGAGCCAACTCGCGAACATGCGTATTCGGGTGCCGGTGAGCCCGCTGTTGCTTTCCTTATTCAAGTCTCTCGGGGCGGCCCCCACACCTATCAATTTCAACGAGCTTTATTCCTCCTTGCAAACCCGAATCGTGGATGCGCAAGAAAATCCGCTGCCGATTGTAGCAACTGCCAAGCTGTATGAAGTTCAAAAGACTTGCTCGCAGACCTCTCACGTCTGGGACGGTTACTGGATGCTGGCAAACAGTCGGACTTGGCAGAACCTGCCTACGAACCTGAGAGATATCGTCGCGAAGAACCTTGATGCCGCCGCCGACGCGCAGCGCGCGGACAGTGAGAAGCTCGCGGTCTCGCTGGCGCAGGACCTGCAACAGAAGGGGTTGAAGTTCAACAAACCTGACCCGGCGCCTTTCCGCAAAAAACTCGCCGACGCTGGCTTCTACGCCGAATGGAAGAGCAAGTTCGGCTCTGAGGCATGGACTCACCTCGAAACCTACGCCGGAAAGCTAGGTTGACGCTGCCTTGGGACCAGGATTCTAAGCTCAGCTTGCCTGACGTGGGCAAAGTCGCAGCTTCTCATCCTTGACCAACGGTTTGGGTATTTCGTGACAGCGCATAAGGGGAATTTTCATGCGAGTCTCGCAACAAATATCGGCGACGGCCGAGACGCCTTCCATGCAGACGAAGCGCGGTGCGGTGCAAATGCTGACTTCCATTGACAAGCTGATTGGGCGCAGCGTCGAGGCTATCGCGGCGTTCTTGGTGTTGACTGAGGTTGTCTTGCTCATGTCGGGCATCGTTGCTCGATATGCCCTTCACAGTCCTTTGACCTGGTCAGATGAGCTCGCTTCACTGTTGTTCTTGTGGTTGGCAATGTTTGGCGCTGTGGTTGCACTTCGTCGCGGCGAGCACATGCGAATGTCATCTCTCGTGAACCGGATGAAGCCGAATACCGCAGCGCTCTTCGAAGCAATTGCGGTCATTGCTGCCTTGGCGTTTCTGCTGCTCATCATCGTCCCGGCGTACGACTCGGCGGAGAACGATGCAATCATGACGTTGCCGGCGACCGGAGTTTCCATGTTGTGGCGCACTGCCGCGCTGCCGGTGGGTGCTGCGCTAATGGCAGTGACCGCCGTGGTGCGACTTGCCACCACTGTCAAGCCGTCGACTGCCTTCAAGGCGTTGCTCGTCTGCATCGCGATTGGCGGCGTGCTGTTTCTCGCGAGGACCAACCTCGCAGACTTGGGCTCTCTCAACCTCCTCGTGTTCTTTGTGCTGTTGATGGGCGGTGCTGTTCTGGCCGGCGTGCCCATCGCATTCTCGTTTGGCATATCGACGCTCGCTTATCTCACGCTGACCACCTCCACACCGAGCGACATTCTCGTGGGGCGGATGGCAGAAGGGATGTCGCATCTGATTTTACTGTCCGTTCCGCTCTTCGTGTTTCTCGGCTTGCTTATCGAAATGACCGGCATGGCGCAACGCCTGGTCGCGTTCCTCGTAGCGCTGCTCGGACACACTCGCGGCGGACTTTCCTATGTCCTGATTGGGGCCATGTATCTCGTGTCGGGAATCTCGGGCTCAAAGGCTGCAGACATGGCCGCTATCGCACCCGCTCTGTTTCCCGAAATGCGCAAACAGGGCTGCAAACCCGGGGAGCTTGTGGCTTTGCTCTCTGCGTCAGGTGCCCAGACGGAGACTATTCCACCGAGCCTTGTGCTCATCACGATTGGCTCTGTTACTGGCGTGTCTATCACGGCATTGTTCACGGGCGGCATCGTACCTGCCATTGTTGTTGGCATTCTGTTGTGTGGAATGGTTTGGTACCGAAATCGCAACGCCGTCAATGCGGCGGTCGCAAAGGCCGACTCCAAGACGATTGTTCGCACCTTCATCGTCGCATTGCCCGCCATTTTCTTGCCTTTCCTGATTCGTTTCGCTGTGGTGGAGGGCATCGCGACCGCGACTGAAGTGTCCACGATTGGTATCGCTTATTCGGTGCTTGCTGGGCTGCTCATCTACCGACAGTTCAAATGGAAGCAAATTGTTCCGATGCTCGTCGACGCAGCTTCTTTGTCAGGCGCCATCCTCCTCATCATCGGAGCCGCTACTGGGATGGCATGGGCATTGACCCAGTCGGGTTTCTCCGATGCCCTTGCACAAGCGGCACAGGCGTTGCCTGGGGGCAAGTGGAGTTTCCTTGCAGCGTCCATCATCGGCTTCATCGTGCTCGGTAGCGTACTCGAAGGCATTCCTGCAATCGTGCTGTTTGGCCCGCTGCTCTTTCCTGTGGCGCAGACAGTCGGTGTGCACGAGGTCCACTACGCGATGGTGGTCATCCTCTCGATGGGCATCGGCCTGTTTATGCCGCCGTTCGGTGTCGGCTACTACTCGGCTTGCGCAGTCGGCAAGGTTAATCCGAGTGACGGTGTAGGCCCCATGTCGCGCTATGCAGTAGCACTCTTTGTGGGCGTCGTCATCATTGCTTTCGTCCCCTGGTTCTCCATCGGCTTCCTCAAGTGAGGCGAGAGCGTCGAGCGTGAAGCGCATGAAGCTGCCAGTGCGCCGAGGGGATTCGCTCGACCACGTACTTTAAGCGCCCGGGACCTATGACGGTCCGGGCTTGCGGCACGGAACTAACGTATCTACAGAAACAAAGGAGAATCAAAAAATGGAACCATCAATCATCGGCTGGAGCCATCTACAGTTCGGCAAGCTCGACGCGCTCGAACCCGAGGAGATGATAGCAGACGTCGCTGCCAAGGCGCTCGCACACGCTGGCGTCGACGCATCGCAGGTCGACTCGGTTCATATAGGCACTTTCAACGCAGGCTTTGTCTACCAAGACTTCCCGTCGGCACTCGTCTTCAATTCCATTCCAGAATTGCGCTTTGCTTCGACTGTAAGGTGCGAGAACGCGTGTGCGACAGGTTCTGCGGCAATTTACTCCGCCTTGGACGCAATCAAAGCGGGCCGCTCTCGTTACGCTTTGGTCGTTGGCGTCGAAAAGATGACCGGGTTGCCCACGAAGGAAGTTGGCGACGTTCTCCTCAAGTGCTCGTACGCTCGGGAGGAGTTAGGTGTTCCGGGCGGATTCGCGGGTCTGTTCGGCAAGATTGCCGAAGAGTACTTTTTGCGCTACGGCGACCAGTCGGATGCTCTCGCCGCCATCGCGGTGAAGAACCATCAGAACGGGCTGGCCAATCCGTATGCCCACATGCGCCGGGACTTCAGTTTCGATTTCTGTCGCAACCCGTCGGAAAAGAATCCGTTCGTCGCCGGCCCGCTCAAGCGCACCGACTGCTCGCTGGTATCGGACGGCGCCGCTGCACTTCTTATCGCAGTGGATGATGCGGCTCGCGATGCGCCGCGTGCAATCACGTTCCGAACCACCACGCAAATCAGCGACTACCTGCCTCTTTCGAAGCGAGACGTCACACACTTTGCGGGTGCCGAGAAGATTTGGAAGACAGGGTTGGCGCAGGCCGGAATGTCATTGGACGACCTTTCATTTGTCGAAACCCACGACTGCTTCACGATCGCAGAGCTGCTCGAGTACGAAGCCATGGGGCTCGCGGAGCAGGGTAAAGGCGCTCGAGTCATCCTCGACGGTGTGACGACCAAGCAGGGACGCCTACCCGTCAATCCGTCTGGTGGCCTCAAGTCAAAAGGGCACCCGGTAGGTGCAACGGGCGTGTCGCAGCACGTGATGGCTGCGATGCAACTCGCACAAGACGCGGGCGACATGCAAATCTCGAATGCGACGGTGGGCGCAGTGTTCAACATGGGCGGCGCTGCAGTCACCAACTATCTTTCCATCCTCGAACGTCGGGCCTGAGTCCGGGAAGAGGCAATCGAACATGCTTACGAAAGTTATGAACCTTGGCAACCTCCTGGCGCAGGTTGCTCGTCGCCACCCGGAAGAACCCGGCTTCATCACCCCGTCACAAACGCACACCTGGGCCCAAATCAATCACCGCGTCGACGCGGTCTGCACGGCGCTCCGCGCGCAGGGTGTGCGCAAAGGCGACAAGATTCTTATTCACTCCCGCAACAACCTGCCGCTGTTTGAGAGCGCCTATGTTGCGTTCAAGCTCGGCGCTGTATGGGTGCCGACGAACTACCGGATTGCTCCGCCCGAGGCAGCCTACTTGGCCAAGTCCAGCGGTGCCCGAGTCATGCTGTATGACGCTGGATTCGAGCGGTACGTCGATGCCGTTCGAGAAGCGTCGAACGCCCTCGAAACCGTCGTTGCGCTCGGCAAGCCTCGTAATGGAGAGCTCGCGTACGACGATTTGTTGAAGACGGACTGCCCTTGGTCTTTCGACGCGGAAGAAGTCGACCGTGACGACCCGCTTTGGTTCTTCTACACATCCGGTACGACGGGCTTTCCGAAGGCAGGCACGCTCACTCACGGCCAAATGGCCTTTGTAGTCACGAATCACCTTGCCGACCTGATGCCTGGTATCAACTATCGGTCCCGCTCCCTCGTCGTCGCCCCGTTGTCGCACGGCGCGGGCATTCACGCGATTGTGAATACGGCTCGAGGTGCCGCGAGCGTCCTTTTGGGCTCAGAGCGGCTGGACCCTGAAGAGGCTTGGTCTGTGGTCGAGAAATACAAGGTGGACAACATGTTCACTGTTCCGACCATCGTTAAGATTCTCACCGAGCACGAGTCGGTCGACCGCTACGACCACAGTTCGCTGAAATTCGTCATCTACGCAGGTGCACCGATGTACCGCGCGGACCAGCAACGTGCCCTCAAGAAACTGGGCCGCGTGCTTGTTCAGTATTACGGTTTGGGCGAAGTGACGGGAAACATCACTGTGCTTCCGCCGGATATGCACCGCGAGGATGACTCGGCCGCTGACGCACGCGTTGGCACCTGCGGCTTTCCTCGCACTGGGATGGAAATTGCGATTCTCGACGAAAGCGGAAAGCGCCTTGAGCCGTTCGAGACCGGCGAAATCTGCGTTCGCGGGCCGGCAGTGTTTATGGGATACGACAACAACCCGGACGCTAACAAGAAAGCATTCAAAGACGACTGGTTTCATACCGGTGACCTCGGTCACCTTGACCGTGATGGCTTCCTGTATGTGACCGGGCGCTCTTCGGACATGTACATCTCCGGTGGCTCCAACGTCTATCCGCGCGAAGTCGAAGAAGCGCTGTTGATGCATCCGAGTGTGCAAGAAGTTGCTGTGCTCGGCATGCCTGATGACAAATGGGGCGAAGTGGGCGTTGCCGTCATCGTTCGTCGGGGCGACGCCGCTGTCTCGGACGAAGAACTGCTGGAACACCTCGACGGTCGCTTGGCGAAGTACAAATGGCCTCGACGCATTGTCTACTGGGATGCCCTTCCCAAATCGGCCTACGGAAAAATCACAAAAAAGGATGTGCGCGCTCTTCTGTCTGCCGAAGCTGAAGGTGCCTCCGGAAAAATCGCAAGCGCGGTGGGTGCGTAGTGGCGGCTTATAGCATCGGCCAACTCTGTCCGACGATTCATCCCGATGCCTATGTCTCCCGTCACGCAATTGTGATTGGGGACGTAGAAATCGCTGAAGGAGCGTCTGTTTGGCCAGGAGTCATCATCCGCGGCGATAACGAAAAAATCGTGATCGGCCCTAACGCGAATATTCAAGATGGCGCGGTAATCCACGCTGATCCCGGCTTTCCCGTCGTGATTGGAGACTCCGTCTCGGTAGGGCATATGGCAATGCTGCATGGCTGCGAAATCGGTGCAGCGAGCCTCATTGGGATTCAGGCGGTCGTTTTAAACGGCGCAATCATCGGAACGCGGTGCCTCGTTGGGGCGTGTTCGCTTGTACCTCAGGGCAAAGCGTTTCCGGAGTCGACCCTGATTCTCGGCAGCCCCGCGAAAGCACTACGGACGCTTACCAATGACGATGCCGAGTTCATTGTTCGCAATGCCCAAGAGTACCGAGAGCGAGCACAGCGGTATCGACTCGAACTACGCTGTTTAGGTTGGAGCCTTCAGGAGAAGTCAAGTGTTGCGGTTTAACGGTAAAGAGGTCTTCTGGAACGGAACTCCAGTTGGCGACCTCAAATATCACGAACTAAGTTGCGCGGAGCGTTTTGAACTCCTCTGCGCAGTCTCCCCGCATGACCCGGTGCAGTTTGAGACGACGGCCAGCGACGATTCGACTGTCCCAACTGCGCAAGACCGGAGCTGATATGGCAGACGTACTTTCCATCTCGACGGGTCGAGGGGCCTCCGACCTCTTGCATTCGCTTCGCTCGATTGTCGGGGAACGCCATGTTTTGACCGATAAGCGCGCCACCCGCCGATTTACCAGTGGCTTTCGCTTTGGTGAAGGTTCGGCGCTTGCCGTGGTACGGCCGGGCTCTCTGACGGAGATGTGGCGCGCTTTCACGGCATGTGTGCAACAGAACGCGGTCGTCATTACACAGGCGTCGAACACCGGACTCACCGGCGGTTCAACTCCGAATGGCGACGATTACGGTCGAGAAGTGGTAGTCATCAACACGACTCGCATCCGAAAGTTGCATCTTATCCTCGGTGGCGAGCAGGTTGTCTGCCTGGCGGGGACGACCTTAGACCAGCTGGAGCGCACTCTGAAGCCGCTGGGCCGAGAACCGCATTCTGTCATCGGTTCGTCTTGCATCGGGGCGTCAGTCATTGGCGGGATTTGCAACAACTCGGGAGGCTCGCTCGTCCGTCGAGGACCCGCGTACACCGAGCTCGCTCTATACGCTCGGGTCGACGCAAATGGGCATGTTCAGCTCATTAACCATCTAGGAATTGAGCTTGGGCATACGCCTGATGAGATCCTTTCTCGCCTCGAGGCGGGCAATTTCGGCGAAAAAGATGTCTACCGTTCCGGCGCCGCTGCATCGGACCATGACTATTCCGAACACGTCCGAGACGTAGATGCACAGACTCCAGCGCGATACAACGCTGACCCGCTCCGATTGTATGAAGCCGCCGGCTCCGCAGGAAAGTTAATGGTATTCGCCGTGCGCCTCGATACCTTTCCCGCGGAGAAGGCAACGACGACGTTCTACATCGGCACGAATGACAAGGACCATCTCACGAACGTACGTCGACACCTTCTTGCCGATTGTTCGACCATTCCAATTGCTGGGGAATATCTTCACCGCGATGCGTACGACATGGCAGCGACGTATGGGAAAGATATGTTTGTTGCTATCGAACGACTCGGGACGCACAACTTGCCCACTCTGTTCGCTGCGAAAAACTGGTTCGACTCGGCCGTCGCTCGAATCGGCTTTGCGGGGGAAGGCGCGTCGGACCGCTTGCTGCAGTGGCTAAGCCGCTTGATGCCGAATCATTTGCCGCAGCGCATGCAGGACTTTCGAGCTCGCTTCGAGCATCACTTGATGGTCAAGGTTTCGGCATCTTCGGTGGAGGAGGTGCGTGATTTTCTGGCATTGTCATCCGGAAAGACTGATGCGGACTTCTTCGAATGCACGACTGCCGAGGCTGGCAAGGCATTCTTGCACCGCTTTGTGGCGGCGAGCGCCGCGGTTCGATATCGCGCGGTGCACCGACGAGAAGTTGAAGACATCGTCGCATTGGACATCGCACTGCGGCGAAACGATAGGGACTGGCTTGAAAGCCTGCCTGAGAGCATTGATAACAAGTTTGTACTCAAACTCTACTACGGGCATTTTTTATGTCACGTCTTCCATCAAGACTACATCGTTAGAAAGGGCTTGGATTGCGTTGCTATCGAACATGAGCTTTTGGCTGTCTGCGATGAACGAGGAGCCAAGTATCCAGCGGAGCACAACGTCGGACACCTATATCAGGCCGAAGAGGGTCTCGCTCAATTCTATCGAGACCTCGACCCATGCAACTGCCTGAACCCCGGAATCGGCCAAACTTCGAAGTTTGCGAACTACCGAGAACCTCGTGATGTGGAAGTCGCTGCATGATGCGGAGACTGTTGACTGGGTCTCGAATCAAAAATATTTGTGCTCTTCGAACCGCATCGCACTACCAACGCGAATGCGCGAAGTATGGCGCCATGGATTTCTGGGCGGAAGTTGAAACGATCTTGCAGGAAAGGAGTAACTAATAGACTGCAGCCGCCAAGATCCTGAAAGTTGGTATCGCCTCGCGCGAGGAATACAAGGCCCGGACCATCGCCATCGCGAAAGGCCACTAAAAGCCCGCGCCCAATGGGCCGAAAGAGTCTGGTTTCAGTCGCTCGAAACACTGGCCAAGGTGCTGTCCGAAAGCAACTGGGCATTGCTCGCGACGATCGCTGAGACAGACCCGGGCTCGCTCGACGACCTGGCGGCGAAGACCGGTCGCGCGGTGTCCAACCTCTGCGCCCCGCGTCGACTAGTCAGGCTTCGAGCTGCGCGTCTCGTTTTAGTGACACTTGCGCGAAACGCATAATGGAAATTGCGTTTCTTCTGCGTTTTCGAGAGCGTCCTTAAGCGTTACCTGTCGCTGCTAATTGACATAAATGAATTTTGCGCATTTTCGTTAGGTATCCGAGTTATCGGCAAAAGTCCACCGCACGCCCATTGATCACGATTCAGCCGGGTGGCATTCTTAATCGGCGAAACGATCGTTACTGCATGTGTGCCGCACTGGGAAGTTCGTGACGGAGACGGCCTGATCGCCCGGGCGCGGCGACGCGAATTACGGGGTAGTTGTTGGCTTGGGCGGGACATAGCCGTCCGGCCAAATCACCCGCAGGCAACCTGAGGAGTCCCCGGATGGAATGGTCCTCCACGATTTCCTTGCTCACGAACCGCGGCAGAAACGACCACCAGTCAATTCAATAGCCGCCTTTCTCGCGGGTTACCGATTGCCTGGACGGATCCTTGTACGTCGCCAGCAGTTTGGTCGCAGCGCCCGTCAGCAGACTAACGTCCGTCCCGATCGCAACAAAGGTCGCGCCAGCGGCTAGATACTCGCGCGCATAGGGTTCGTCCGGAGCCAGAACGCCTGCAGCCTTTCCGGCCTTGCGGACCACGGCGATACCGTTTCGAATCGCCTCGCGAACGGGTTCTGCGCCGCCCTTGCCGAGCAAGCCCATCGACGCGCTCAAATCCGCAGGTCCGAAAAACACCCCGTCGACGCCGTCAACCTCCGCGATGGCCGCGAGATTGCGCAACCCGAGCGTCGTTTCGACCTGAACCAGCACGCAAATTCCGTCGGTGGCTTTGTCAAGGTAGCCGGGAATGCGATTCCAGCGCGAAGCCCTGGCCAGCGCCGCACCGACCCCACGGACGCCCTGAGGCGGATAGCGCGTTGCCGCAACGGCTCCGAGCGCCTGCTCCGGAGTATCAATCATCGGCAACAACAGCGTCTGCGCGCCGATGTCCAGTAGTTGTTTGATGAGCGCAGTATCGCTTCGAACCGGGCGTACTACCGGATGCGAGTGGTAGGGCGCCATCGCCTGTAACTGAGCGAGAGAACTTCGTAGATCGTTCGGGGCATGCTCGTTGTCGATCAGGAGCCAGTCGAAGCCGGTGGACGCCACGGCCTCCGTGACGTAAGCGTCCGCGAACGCGGCCCAGAGACCGAACTGTGGAATGCCCTCAGAAAGGCCGCGCTTAAAAGTGTTCGTTGGAAGGTCCATGCTCATCCCAGGAAAGAAGACAGTGATCTGTCGTTCTCGTCGATCTCGACTTCGCGACGACAAACTGATTATCTGGTCTTCCCATCGTCTCCGACCGCCACGACTCGCCATCTCGAATGGCTCGATGCGCGAAATGTCCATCTGGCGGAAAATCCAAGCATATCCTGCCGCATGCAGACGGCCGCGGAGGTGCAATGTCGGCCTTTGTAGCGATCACGCAGCCGTCATCATCAACGGAGAACTTCAACTTGAAACGACCACCGCGACCGATGCCAGACAACAAGAAACCCGCGGGCGGAAACGACGCCAACGAGGAATCCTCCAGCGTGCGCGTGATTGGCCGCGCGTTCCATGTGCTGCGCATTTTGGCGCTGGGCGGGGAACACGGCGTCAGGCTCACCGATATCGTCACCTATTCCGGGCTAAGTCATCCGACGGTCCATCGGATTCTGCAGACCCTTATCGCCGAGGGTGTGGGCGAGCAGGACCGCGCCACCCGGCGCTATCGAGTCGGGCCCGAGATCAGTCTGCTTGGGCTCAGCCGCCCGGCGCACTTTCCAGTACGTACGGCCGCGGAGCCCTATCTCACGGCACTGGCCAACGAACTCGGCGACACGACGTTCCTCACCATCCGTGCGGGTTGGGACTCGGTCGCAATCGAGCGCAAGACAGGGTCATATCCGATCAAGGTATTGGCGATCGACGTCGGCACGCGTCGCCCGCTCGGCGTGAGTATCGCGGGCGTCATGTTGCTCGCCACACTGCCACCGGAGGAGGCCGAGCACATCTGCAAGATGAACGCGACGCGCCTGCCTCCTGGTGGTCCGTCGATGGACGTCGTTCGAGCGCGCGTCGAAGCGGCGCGTCGCAACGGTTATGCGTATTCCGAAGAGGGCGTACTGCAGGGCACCCGCGCGCTCGCGATCCCCGTATTCGATGACGATGGACAGACGATCGCGGTCGTCGCGATCGCGGCAATGTCCGAACGGCTCGCGGAGCCTGAGCTACCACGCATCGTCAAGGCAATGCGTACGAAAGCGGCGCTCATCACCAAAAGATTGTCGGAAATGCAGCGGGCGGGACGTTCTCGTTCACGTTGATCGTTTCGAACGCGCCCTCAGAATCGCCTTTCAAAAAAAAATCCACGGTACGGAAATTCATGCGGTTTCGCAGTGGCTGCGGCTCTTACGCCGTGAAATCATCAAGCCACACGAAATGACTGCGCAACGTTGGAGCGCACGAGTCGCCAGCCAGGCGAATCGTCGCGATGCAGCCGATTGCGCCGTAGGAGACACGCATGAACGACACCGCTGTTGCACCGTTTGCCCCTGCGCAACGACTCGGGATCATCGTGTCGTGCATGCTCGGCTTCGCGCTCGATCTCTACGATGTCCTGATCATGCCGTACCTCATGCCGTCGATTAAGCGTTCGATGCACGTCACGCTGGGCGAAGCGGCAAGCGTGACGACGATTACGCTGGTGGGCTCCGTTGTCGGCGGCGGTCTGTTCGGCTGGCTCGGAGACCGCATCGGGCGCAAAGCGGCATTGCAATGGACGCTCGTCGTGTTCGCTCTGGCCTCGGTCGGCTCCGCGTTCGCGTGGAATTTCGCGGCACTCGTCGTCATGCGCTTCATCGTCGGCATCGGCCTGGGCGGTGAATGGGGCGCCGGCATGGTGCTGTTCAACGAGACCTGGAATCCGCAGCGTCGAGGGCTCGGAACCGCGCTCATTCAGGGCTCGGCCACCTTGGCGGGTGCGTGCGCGTCCATCGTCGGCCTCTGGGCGGTTCAGTCCTTCAGCGTCGATTGGGGCTGGCGCGTCGGCTTGCTGACGGGCGGCGCTCCGGTCGTCCTCGCGGTGTTCATCCGTTTCTGGATGCCTGAATCGCGTGCCTGGGAGCAATACGACCGTACCCGACGCGCGGGTCTCGCTCCGCCGCGACAAAACACTTTCGCGGAAATGTTCAGCGGTCGTCTGCGTGCCATCTCGATCACTGCGGGCCTGTGGCTGACGACGTACATGTTCTGCTACTACGCAGTGGTTGTGTTCGTGCCGAGCCTGATGCTCAAGACGCTGCAAACGCCGCCGGACGTCGTGCGTGCGTCGACGGTTACGGCGGCGCTGGTCGGCGGGATCAGCTACATCGTGATGGGCTGGCTTAATGACCGTCTGGGTCGCCGCTTTGGCGCCGTCGCACCGTGTGTGTGCTGGCTGATTGCGCTGAGCATTCTGTTCGTGACGCCAAACGCGCGCTTCACCGGCTCGTATCTCGCTTGGCCGATTTTCTGGTTGCCCATCGTTTTCGCAATCGGCAGCAGCGCACTCGGCGTGTCCGGCGCCTGGCTCTCGGAGTTGTATCCCATTGAAGTGCGCGCAACGGCCGTGTCCACGATCTACATGGCCGGCCGCGCGGCCGGCAGTCTCGCGCCGCTACTCGTTCCGCTTGCAGCGGCCTCGCTGAACGACAGCCTCGCGCACGGCATGTTGATCGCGCTGCCCGCGGCCGCCATTTTCATCGTCCTCTCGTTCGTACTGCCCGAGACGCGCGGGCGTGGTTTGAACGCCGGTGCTGGCGGGAACGTGGCAGGCGGCAATTCACTGGCCAGCGACGAAACCTTGCTTAAGAACGGCCAACGTCGCTAGACACGGCTCCCCACCTAATCGACTATCAGGATTCGGTCATGAAATTACTCCGCTTCACTTTGCGCGATGGCGACGCGCTCCCGCGTGTGGGCGTGCTGCTTGATGACGGCATTGTCGAGATGCGCGAAGTCGCAACGCTCGATGACGTCCTTGCTTCGTCCGATGCGCTCGCTCTCGCGCACCGCGCGATCGACACCGCGGGCGCGTCGCGCGTCTCGCTCGACGACGTGCGTCTGCTTCCGCCCCTCACGGCGCCGCAGAAGATCTGGTGCATCGGCGTGAACTATAAGGAGCGCAACGAGGAGTATCAGGACAATTCGGAGCTCCCGCGCTATCCCAGCCTGTTCGTCCGGAACGTGGGCTCTTTCGTCGGACACGACGATGCGCTGATTCGCCCGCGCGTCTCCGAGCAACTCGACTACGAAGGCGAACTCGTGCTGGTGATCGGCAAAGCCGGACGCCATATTCCGCGAGAGCGTGCTTTCGAACATATCGCAGGCATGACGCTCGCCAATGAAGGTTCGGTGCGCGACTGGCTCAAACACGGCAAGTTCAACGTCACTCAAGGCAAGAACTTCGATGCGTCGGGCAGTCTCGGTCCTTGGGTCGTGACCGCTGATGAATGTGATCCGGCGGCTGAACATGCGATTCAAACACGCGTGAATGGCGAGCTTCGTCAGAACGATACGACCGCGCGCCTCATGTTTCCGTTCGATGCACTGATCGCGTACCTGAGCACCTTTGCCACGCTCCAACCGGGTGACCTGATTCTTACTGGCACGCCGACCGGAACGGGGTGGCGCCAGGATCCGCCGAGCTGGCTCAAGCCCGGTGACGTGGTTGAGATCTCGTCGCCCGGTATGGGCACCCTTCGAAACACCGTGGCTCAGGAGGCGTGATCGCCATGCTCGCACCCGAAATCATTAGCCGTCTGGCCCAATCGCTCGAAGAGTCGGAGCGCAGCCGCAAGCCCATCGATATCTTCTCGCACGCTCACCCGGACATCACCATCGACGATGCCTACGCCATCCAAGCTGAATGGATGCGCATAAAGCGCGATAACGGACGCGCGGTGATCGGCCACAAGATCGGCCTGACCTCAAAGGCGATGCAGGAAGCCGTAGGAATCGACGAACCCGACTTCGGCGTGTTGCTCGACGACATGCTGGAGTACGACGGCGCAACCATCGATACCTCGCGCTTCCGTCAGCCGCGTATCGAAGTGGAGTTGGCGTTCATTCTCGACGAGCCGCTGTCCGGCCCCGGTTGTACGTTGTTCGACGTGCTCGATGCCACGCGCTATGTCGTGCCCGCATTGGAAATTCTTGATGCACGTCTGCATCGAGTCGATCCGGTGACCAAGAGAGGGCGCAAGGTCATGGACACGATTGCGGACAACGCCGCAAATGCCGCGCTCGTGCTCGGCGCACGGCCTTTCAAAGTACACGATTTCGATCTGCGCTGGGTCTCTGCACTGTTGTACAGCAACGGCAGCATCAGCGAGACAGGTGTGGCCGCGGGCGTACTCGGACATCCGGCACTCGGCGTGGCATGGCTCGCCAACCGGCTTGCCGAACACGGCCAAATGCTCGCCGAAGGCGAGATCGTCCTTGCCGGTTCGTTCACGCGAATGATCGATGTCGCGGCGGGCGATGTGATTCACGCGGACTACGGTCCGTGCGGCTCGATCTCGTGCCGCTTCATTTGACGGGGAGAGGAAAAGATGGCCCGCCGCAAAAGCATCTACATACCCGGCTTCAAACACAAGAATCCAATTCCGAACGCATGCGTGATCGATGGCGTGTTGACGTCGGGAATCATCCTGGGAATCGATCCGGTCACGGGCGAGATCCCTTCGGAAATCCAGGCGCAGTGCGCGAACATGTTCGGTCATGTCCTGGCGATCGTCGAAGCCGCCGGGGGCACACCGGACGACATCGTCAAGATGACAGTCTGGCTGCGCGACCCTTCTCAGCGGCAACCCGTGAATGACGAATGGGTACGGCTCTTTCCCGATCACGACGACCGGCCTGCGCGTCATGCGCTGCCGCTGACGGCTGAAGGACCATCGCTCGTGCAATGCGACGTGATGGCAGTTTTGCCCCGTTAAATCACCGGATTCCAGGACGCTAAATGCAAGAGTATTTCCCATTCGATCCCGAGCCGCGCACGCCGTCAAAGATGCCGCCGCCGCTCGCGTGCGACAGTCAGTTTCACGTTTTCGGTCCTGCCGAACGCTATCCGGTGCTGCCGGGCGCGGCCTACGAAATGCCGAGCGCCACCATCGAACGCGCACTGCATCTGCATTCGGTTCTGGGCTTCACGCGCGGTGTGATCGTGCAGGCCACCACGTATGGCGCGGATCATCAGATCGTGCTGGATGGACTGGCGCTTGCTGGACCCAACTATCGCGGCTGCGCGAACGCGGTCGTGCTTAAGGAGCGTGACGATGCCTACATCGAGAAGCTGCACGCCGCGGGTGTGCGTGGCGCGCGCTTCTCCCGCGCCGGGCTCGGGCCGTCGATGGACGAGAAAGACATCGAACGGGCGCTGGCGCGAGTGAGGGATCTCGGCTGGTATGTAAAAGTTCAGCCGGAGCCCGGTGGCATCGCGTCGACCATTGCGCCTTTCCGCAAGTTGAGCGTGCCCCTGGTGATCGATCACATGGGCCGTCCGGACCCGCAAGCAGGCGATGCCGATCCCTCGTTGAACGTGGTTCTGGAGATGCTCTCGGAAGGCAACACTTGGACGATGCTTTCGCTCGGCGAGAAAATCACGAAGACAGGTCGTCCCTGGGACGATGTGCTGCCGATTGCGCATAAGCTCGTCGAGGCGGCGCCGAATCGATGCATCTACGGCACGGATTGGCCGCATCCCGTCTCGCCGAAGCAGCCGCCGAACGACGCCGACTTGCTCGAACTGCTCTATCGATACGTTCCCGACGACGCGACGCTCAAGCGTGTGCTGGTCGACAACCCGGCCGAACTGTTCGGATTCTGATTCAAGGAAGAGATGATGATCATCGATTGCCACGGTCACTTCACGACTGTGCCCGCGTCCTTCAAGAACTGGCGCGCGAAGCAGGTCGAACACGCGAACGATCCGGCCAACGCGCCGTCGCGCGACGAAGCGCGCGTCAGCGATGACGAGCTACGCGATGCCATCGTGAATGGCCAGCTGAAGCTGCAACGCGAGCGGGGCAGCGACCTCACGCTGTTTTCGCCCATTGCCGGTTTGATGAGCCACCATCTCGGCAACGAGCGCACCAGCCTCGAATGGGCCGAGTTGTCCAATGACCTCGTGCATCGCGTGGCCGAATTGTTTCCGGATAACTTTGCGCCGGTCTGCCAGTTGCCGCAATCGCCGGGCGCGGCGCCCGTGAACTCGGTTCCGGAGTTGCGACGCTGCGTGGAGCAACTAGGCTTTGTCGGATGCAACCTGAATCCTGATCCGAGCGGCGGATACTGGACGGGCAAGCCGATGACGGACCGCGAGTGGTATCCGGTCTATGAAGCGCTCGTGGACCTGGAAGTGCCGGCGATGATCCATGTGGCGTCTTCCTGTAACCCGTGTTTTCACGGCACTGGCGCGCATTACCTGAATGGGGACACGTCCGTGTTCATGCAGATTCTTCAGTCGGACCTCTTCAAGGACTTCCCCACATTGCGCCTCGTGATTCCGCACGGTGGTGGCGCGGTGCCTTATCACTGGGGACGCTATCGAGGCATGTCGCTGGAGATGCGGGAGCGCCCGCTGGAAGGTCTGCTCGGCAACATCTTCTTTGATTCGTGTGTTTATCACCAGCCCGGTGTGGAACTGCTGACGAAAGTCATTCCATCCGACAACGTGCTGTTCGGATCGGAAATGATCGGCGCGGTGCGTGGCCGCGATCCGGCCACCGGCCAGTACTTCGACGATACCAAACGCTATATCGACGCCTGCCCCGCGCTGACCGATGAAGACCGCTTCAAGATTTTCGAAGGTAACGTGCGGCGTGTCTATCCGCGTCTGGACAAGCGCCTCATGGCGCGCGGCAATTAAGGCGGAACGTACCATGTCACAGATCATCGATATCCATCCGCACATCATCTCCGACGACGAAAGCAGTTATCCGCCGGCACCGTTGTTCGGAAAGCGCTCGGAGTGGTCGAAGGAGCGGCCGACGACCGTCGAGACGCTGATTGAGCAGATGGATCGAGCGGGCGTTGCAAAGGCGGCGGTGGTTCATTCGTCGACGACATACGGCTTCGATAACAGCTATGTGGTCGATGGTTGTGCCCGCTATCCCGACCGGCTCGTTGCGGTGGGTTCGGTGGACGTTCTGCGGCCGGACGCGCCCGACACGATCCGGAGTTGGGTAGAGCGGGGGCTCGTCGGCCTGCGTCTCTTCACGGGCGGCAGCACGCAGGCCTTCGATGCGAGCCTGCTCGAAGATACCCGTGCTTATCCCTCGTGGGAACTTTGTTCCGAACTCAGATTGCCAATGTGCATCACAACGAGCGCCGCCGGACTGGCACAGGTCAAGGCACTCGCCAAACGCTTTCCCGATGTCGCTATCGTCATCGATCACATGGCACGCCCGAATCTCAAGGACGGTGCTCCCTATCGCAACGCTCACGACTTCTTCGAGTTGGCGTCTCTCGACAACGTGTATCTCAAGCTGACGCCGAAGAACTGTGAGGACGCTCAGTCGGGATCGGCGACCGCCGAGACGTTCTTTCCAAAACTGATCGATGCGTTCGGCGCACAGCGTCTGGCATGGGGTTCGAACTATCCGACCTCGCCCGGCACGCTGGGCGACATTCTTCGCACCATGCAGAAGAGCCTGAACTGCATCAGCGCCGAAGATCAGGATTGGATATTCGGCAAAACGGCGTCGCGGCTCTATCCCGCGCTTGGTTGAGTGCGGCTTGCCCCTTTGGAACTGACAGTTTTAACGCAAGGACATGAATCATGAGCGGCGTTCGACTTAATAGCATCATCCGTGCATTCGAATCCGGTAAGCCAGCACTGACCGCATTCTCGAAGCTCGACAAGCAAACGGCCATCGAGATGAGCGATGCGCCCTATGACGGCATCGTGTTCGAGATGGAGCACAACCCGTACGACGTTTCGGCGCTCGGCGACGCACTCCAATACATGCTGAACCGAAAGGAGATCGCCTCGTCCGGATCGCTCTCGCCTCGCGTCACTCCCATTGCGCGCATTCCGTCGAACGGCGCGGAGATGAATCAGGCATTCGCCAAGCAAGTGCTCGACCGCGGCTGCTACGGCGTGGTGTGGCCGCATGTTTCGACGGTCGAGCAGGCGTACAACGCAGTGGCATCGTGTCGATACGCGAGGCCGAAGAGTGCACCGCTATACGAACCGAAGGGCGTACGCGGCGACGGTCCGGGAACGGCCGCGCGGTACTGGGGCCTCAACATGGCCGACTATTACGCAAAGGCAGACGTCTGGCCGCTTGCGCCGCACGGAGAGATTCTCGTCGGCTTGATGTGCGAGAGCGTCGAGGCAATCGAAAACCTGGACGACATCCTTGCGAACGTTCCCGGCATCGGGCTCATTCTGATCGGCGAAGGTGACCTTAGCCAGCAGCTTGGCTACCCGCGTCTGTACGAACATCCCGAAGTGCTCGGCGCAATGGCCAAGATCGTCGAGACGTGCAAAAAGCATGGTGTCGTTGTCGGGCATCCGCATGTCACGTCGAAGAATCACGAGAGAGTCCTGAAGGAAGGCTTTGGCTTTCTGATGTCGGCGCCTTCGCGGACTTACGGCGTCGTCAGCGAGACGCGCGAACTCGCCGGCTATTGACGAGTGGCGGTCGCAATTTATTCGCTTGTTTAGCTGTCGCCGCTCCGCGCGCGTACATTCAGAGGTATTAAGGAAGTCCACATGTCATCGAACCAGAAAGTGCCGACCCTGCGTGTCAACCTGGACGTACATCCCGTAACGAAGGCGATGCGGGACGGTCGAGTCACGTCGGATCTCGTGAGCCTGGAGTACTGCGGGCCGACCCCCGCACACAACGGTTTCAAGGCGATGTTGCGCGAGAACAGATTCGATGCCGGCGAACTTGCGATCGTCACCTTCCTTCAGGCGAAGGCTTACGGCAAGCCCTACGTGCTGTTGCCGGCGCCCATTCTCGGGCGGCTTCAACACCACTGTGCGGTGTACAACTCGTCGTTCGGCGAACTTGCGCCAAAAGACATCGAAGGAAAGCAGGTCGGCGTGCGCTCTTATGCTCAAACAACGGGCCTGTGGGTCAGGGGCGTTCTTCAGCACGAGTACGGTGTCGAGCTCGACAAGGTTCATTGGGTGACGCTCGAAGACGGGCATGTTGCCGAGTACGTCGACCCCGCCGGTTGCGAGCGTTTGCCTCATGGGACATCGATCGCGCAGCGCATGCTGGACGGCGATCTGGCAGCGGCACTGCTCGGAGCGCCGGACATGCCGAAGGATCAGAACGTCCGCACGCTCATTCCCGACGCTCACGCCGCAGCAGAGGCCTGGTTCGCTCGCGAGGGCGTCGTGCCAATCAACCACATGTTCGTCGTGCATGAAGACCTGTCCCGGCGGCATCCCGAGATCGTGCGGGACATTTACCGGATGATCGTGGAAAGCCGTGAACTCGCGGAAGGTCTTCCGTCGATTTTTCCGCCGATAGGGCTGGAGGCGAATCGGAAGAATCTTCAGCTGGCTATCGATTGGTCGGTCGAACAAAAGATTATCCCGCACCGCTTGAGTGTGGATGAACTGTTCGATGACGTGACGGGAGCTTTGGGCTGAGCCGTAACGCGAGCCCCGGCGACGGGGCCCGCAGCGAATGAAACAAAGTCGGGACGCGTGGGCGTTCTTACCTAAATTAGCAATACATAACAATAGCATTCTGGAGACGGCGATGAGGAAAACGAGAGTTTGATCAGGCGTTGTCGAGTGAACAGCTGAACCTGATATTGCTTGCGCGGAAAGCGAGATGTGCCATCGGCCGCAACGATTTCCGCGTAACTCAACGAACCAAAACTATAGGAAGCACGGAGATGATTGAACGTATTTCGTTGGCGCTGGCTTTGGGATCGATTGCCGGTGCCGCATGCGCACAATCGAGCGTGACGCTCTCGGGCGTTCTCGACGGCGGCATCCGTTACACGGACTCGAAAGCAGGCGCGACCTGGTCGACCAATAATCGTGGATGGTACAGCTCGAATCGCGTCATATTCACGGGCACGGAGGACTTGGGCTCGGGCTGGGCAACGTTCTTCCGGTTGGAAACAGGTTTCTTTTTGGCCAGTGGGGCGCTGGACAATACGAACGATGTGCTGTTTAACCGAGCCTCGTACATCGGGGTCCGCGGCCCTTACGGTACGGTGATCGCGGGCCGTCAGTTCACTATCGCGCACGATGTCGCGTATGACTATGACCCGTTCAATCTTCTCTATCCGACGCTGATTCCCGTTTCTGGTGCGTCAGCCGGATTCCGTGTCAGTAACGACGTCAAATACATTGCGAAGATCGGTGGTCTCGATGTGCGCGCCGAGAACTCGTTCGGAGGCGTGGCCGGCAACTTCAACGCAGCCGCAATGCGAGGAGTGGGCCTTCAGTACAAGTGGAACTGGCTCAAAGTCGGCGGCGCATACGAATATCGCGACCTGCAACAGGGAACGACCAACGTTTATCGACCCAACAACTATTACACGTTCGGCGCCGAGTTGACCTTCGGGGCGCTGCGCCTTGCTGGTGGTTATATGAACGAGAACCAGACACAAGTCAGCCCGACCTCCGATGTACGAACCCTCAATTACTGGGGAGGTGCAACCTACGATCTACGTCCTGATATTCGTGTGGGGGCGGCATATTACATTACGGACCTGCCGAATCAAAGTGGAAAGCGCAGCCTGGGTGTGGGCAGCGTTACGTACGCACTCTCGAAGAGAACGCTGTTGTACGCCGAAGTCGACTACACCAAGTATGGCGGGAGCTACATCACGAACACGTCGTTGAATTCGCAAAAGATTCCGCATCAGATCGGTGCTGCGGTGGGTATCAACCACGCCTTCTGAGATTGCGAAAAAACTGGCCTGGGAAAGAAACTTGCATGAAGACGGGAGAAGGCATGAACAGGAATCTGGAGATGACTGGCAGTAGTCAAGAGACGCGTTCTGCGGTGGACAGGCCTTGGGCCATACTTTTATTGCTCACGGTCGGGTGGATGATCTCGTTCATCGATCGTACGAGCTTGTCTTCTGCGATGGCGGACAAAGCCTTCATCCAGGAGTTCGCTCTTACGAGCGTTCAGCGAGGCTGGCTAGGTTCGGCGATTTTCTGGTCCTATGCCTTGCTCCAGTTGCCCATGGGGTGGGTGGTCGATCGCTACGGTGTCAAGTGGCCCTACACGATCTGCTTCGCGCTTTGGTGCCTTGCAGCGGCGGCAACCAGTGTGACTCACTCGCTTTCAGCCCTGATCGTGGTGCGCCTGTTGATCGGAGCGAGCGAAGCGGTGGTGCTTCCGGCCAGCTATCGCTTCATTGCGAACAGCTTCGACGAATCGCGCAAGGGAACTGCGACGGGCATCTTTTCTTTAGGCGGGAAGGTCGGCCCCGCGATCGGTGCGGCTGTAGCTGCGTGGTTGATCGTCGTGTACTCGTGGAAGGCGATGTTCGTGATTACAGGATTGCTGGGCTTGATCTGGTTGCTGCCGTGGCTTGCCATGGCCAAGAACGACTTTCCGACGAAGGATCAGCTCGCAGCCGCGAAGCGTCGTGCGACCAGCGTTCCGCTTCGCAATCTGCTTGCGAGCCCGGTAGTCTGGGGCGGCTTCATCATGACGTTCAGCTACAGCTATTTCGTGTTTTACTGCGCGACCTGGATGCCGTCCTATCTCGTCGAACAGCGCGGGCTGTCTTTGATGAAGTCCGGCGTGTTGACGTTCATCAGCTTCATTTGTGTCGCAGTGGTAGCGGTCTCGGCCGGGTGGGTCGCGGATCGCATCATCGCGCGGGGCAAGGATACGCTCATCGTGCGGAAGGCCTTTGTGGTAGCGGGCGCGCTGGGTGGCATGACAGTGATCTTCGGGGCGTATGCCGACTCGCAAGCGATGGCGCTGTTCTGGAATGTCGCGTCGCTTTCGTTGGCCGGATTGGCGACAGCGAATAATCTGGCCTTGTCCAAGCTGACCTTGATCCCTAAGCCCGCGATTGGATTGAACACTGGTTTGCTGACGGTTGCCACGAGCCTCGCAGGCGGTGTCTCGGCCAGTTTGTGTGGATGGCTGCTGCACGTTGGCGGCAGCTACACGTTGCCGATGCTCTCGGTTTGCGTGTTTCTTTTCATCGGCGCAGCAAGCGCTGTGATCTTGATGCGGCGCGAGTGGGCGCCCAAGATCAATGTGGGATCTGTCGGTTGATCTGGATGAAACGCGCGCGGATAGCGTTTGATAGTTGCCCTACCTGCGCGCGTTCGACTCACGGTAACTCACTGTGAACGTCCCGCCTGTACAGTGCCTTCGATCTCGGGACCGTACGCCCCATCAGTGGTCTGCTTTTTCGACAGCGTTGCTTCAGCCTGCTGCAGGCGTCGTGGATAAAGCGGATCGTTCACCAGCGGGCTGTAGCCCGCCTTCTCCAACTGCACGAGATGTTCTTGCGCTTGAGCATGAGCGAGAGGCGCGCTCGCCTCCGCCCGTGCGAGAGCGGGGATCGCGAGGACAAGGGGCACGATAAGTTTGGCGATTGAGAGCATGTGTGGATCCTGGCGGAAGGGTCATCTGTGTTTAAATCGTTGAAGCTAGTGTAGGTGAAAACCCGATACGGGAATACGCGTATCTCGCATGAGATTCATACAATGTCCGTCCTTCGGACTTTTTCGTGCGATGGCCCTGGATCAGACTCGAAACCGCGAAGATTGAGCCCGTAGACACCATGAGCGCTGCACATAGGAAGAAAACTTATCAGTTAACTTTCTATATGCTAATCTGCGTGAATGAAGAAGAAGCTCCTTTCTACGACGGACCTGGCCGACGATCTCGCGTCGGATGTCCGTTCTGTCGTTTCCAGGCTGAAGCGCAATCTGCGCGCTCAGTCCTCGATCCATGGCGATCTGACCGCTACGCAAATTGCCGTGCTGATGCGTTTAAAGCGCGGCGGACCGGCATCGACGTCGGAACTGGCGCGCGCCGAAGGCATCCGCGCGCAATCCATGGGAACCGCTATCACGCCGCTGGAGGATGCGGGGCTCGTCGTCGGGACGCCCGATCCTGCCGACGGCCGCCGAATCATCCTGTCACTGACCGACGCATGCCATGCACTGATCACCGAAGTGCAGAGCGCGCGGCAGGACTGGTTGTCGCGAACCATTCGCGCGCGGTTGTCATCCGTCGAACAGCAGCAACTTGCTGCCGCGATGGAGCTGCTCAAGCGACTCGTCGAAGAGTGAGTGGCTTGATCGTGTCGAACCGCTCAACGTGGAGGCACCCAAGAATGAATTGGCTTCACTTCGTGTCATGGTTTTTCGGCGGAGCGCTGTTGAGCAACGCGATTCCGCATCTCATTAGCGGGGTGAAGGGCGAGCCTTTTCAGACGCCGTTTGCCAACCCGCCGGGCGAAGGACTCTCGTCGTCCACGGTCAACCTCGTTGGAAGTTACGCGCTGGTCTGCCATGTCGGCGATTTCGATCTTCGACGCATGCAGGATGCGCTCGCACTCGCGCTCGGCATGCTCGCGATGGGCCTGTTCGCGGCCCGGCACTTTGGCCGCTTTCATGGTGGCCGGATGAAAGAGCGCTCATGATCGCGCGCGTATTTCGTTCCTTCAGTTCGCTGCGGATTTTCAATTACCGCTTGTGGGCGACGGGTGCGCTCGTTTCGAACATCGGTACTTGGATGCAGCGCACGGCGCAGGACTGGCTCGTGCTGACGCAACTGACGCATCACAACGCATCTGCGGTCGGCACGGTCATGGCTCTGCAGTTCGGGCCGCAGCTTCTGCTCCTGCCGTGGACGGGCTTCGCGGCGGACCACTATAACCAGCGCAAGCTCTTGATGGCCACGCAGGCGACGATGGGCGCGCTCGCCTTGGCGCTTGGCGTACTCACAATCACCGGCGTCGTCGAGCTATGGCATGTCTATGTGTTCGCGTTTCTATTCGGATGCGCATCGGCGTTCGACGGGCCAGTGCGTCAGACCTTCGTCGGCTCGCTCGTCGGCGATGCTGACTTGCACAACGCGGTCGCGCTCAACTCCACGTCGTTCAACGCTGGCAGGATGATCGGACCGGCGGTTGCTGGAATCGTGATCGGCTCGGTCGGCACGGGTTGGGCCTTCCTGATCAACGGCATCAGCTTTCTGGCCGTGCTGGTTTCGATGTCGATGTTCCGTCTGTCGGAGCTGCGTGAGAGTGCGCGAGCGCATCGTTCCCGCAAGGGCATGACCGAAGGGTTCCGCTATGTGTGGTCCCGGCCCGATCTCAAGGCGAATCTGATCATGCTATTCCTGATCGGGACATTCGGCCTGAACTTCCCGATCTTCATTTCGACGATGGCCGTAGGCGTTTTCCAAGCGGACGCACGAGGCTACGGCCTCCTGTCGTCAACCATGGCGATCGGCACGATGTCGGGCGCATTCCTCGCCGCCGGCCGCGAAAAGCCCAGCTTCACGACCCTCTTGATCGGCGCGGCGATTTTCGGGCTGGGCTGCGCACTGGCAGCCATCGCTCCGACGTACTGGATGTTCGCCGGTGCACTAGTCGTTATCGGGATTGCCGCGTTGACATTCACCAATACGAGCAACAGCCTGATGCAAATCTCGACCGAACCCGCCATGCGCGGACGCGTGATGGCGCTGCGTCTGGGCATCGCATTGGGCGGCACACCTATCGGCGCTCCGATCGTGGGGTGGGTCGCCAATGATTTTGGTCCTCGCTGGGCGCTGGGGATCGGCGCGGCGTCGGGACTTGTTGCAGCAGCGACCGGCGTTTATGTGCTGCGCCGTTGGGTTATCGAACCGGCCCGCGTCAGCAGTTGCGTAAGGGACGATTGAAATCCGTTCCTTGAACCATGATTGTTTTCAACAGTCCGACGAAGTGCCACGATTGATTACGGCAGGCGACGCAAAGCGCTAGACCGCTCTTTTTCCCGGCCTACGGCACTGGCTCGCGTGCCGGCGAAGTGGCCGCACTCAAGGGGTCGACATCGATAGCGACGGATGACGCTGCGCGTCGAACAAGGAACGGGCGATAAGCATCCCTACGCCATGTTCTCGCCAGTGCTACCACAGCGTTTTGCATGTCAGGTGGCTTGTGGCCCGCTCACGGGGCAAGATGCCCGGCGACGGACAGTTGTTTCCAGAACTCGATGCTCGACCGCTGAATCCTCGGCAACTGAATCGCGCGACTCGGGCGGTTGCCGAAGCCGCACGGCTCGACGAGCGCTTATCGAAGCATACGCTTCGCCGCGGTTCGCCACGCACCTACTCGAGCAGAAGGCGGACACTCTCGTTTTCAGGTTCTGCTCGACTAGGGGAAGCTGTTACCGGGGGCGATCTACGCCCTTGTCTTCATCGACTTGTTGCAAGAAGTCGTCAGTTCGGCTGGAACGCCTGCGCATCGAGAACTGAGGCCAGGTCGGAGGCAGTGCCGCAGTTCGCCGACATCTTCCGCGTCTGCAGGCAACTTCCCGACGGACAGTAGTGTTGAACCTGCGACAACTGAGCCGTATGTCGACCATCTAACAGTGCCGCAGCGCCGCGCTGGGCGAGCTTTTGCTGCGCTATTCAACTGCACGCGAACCTTCATCGCGCAAAGCTGCTGTCGGAATCGCCATTGTCAGAAGTGCAGGCCATCGCGCACCGTTAATTCGGGGTGCCGCGATGTCGGCGATAAATCTTCTCTCATGATCGTGCTCGCGAAGCCCACACATTTGTAAAAACGAGCGTTTGCAGATTGCCGAACGCAATACCGAAGGTTGGAAGAACAGTGCCCCCGATACCGCATCCTCTTTCCCCAGTACGACGGGCCGAGGCGCCGGGGCGGGGCACATATCCCGGAAGTCTGAGCGAGAGCTTGTCGGTAAACGTGCTGTGAGCTTATCGCGTGAAAACGAGAATGTGAAGACGGGAGCCGCGAAGACAGTCTGACCCTGTGCAGCGGGCGTGCTGGCTCAGGCCTTATTCCTCTGCTGTCCTCTGCCGGTCCGTCCTGGCGTCTCGGCTCATCTCCGCCGCGATTTGCTCCAGACACTCGATCATCAATTGAGCGGCCGGACTGAGCGGACGGTTCCGGTTCCATAGTACGCCGGCAGAACGCAGCATGCGCGGTAATTCAAGCGGAAGCACCTTGAGCGGCTGTGATTTGTCGCTAGCCGCCGCCCGTGCCATCACCGATATTGCGTCGGTCAGGTAAAGGTACGCCCGCGTTAAATGGATGGACTGCGTTTCGATGTAATTCTTGTCGAGTTCGATACCGTTTTGAACCAGCCAGCGCTCGAGCGGCTCGCGCATCTGCGAAACAGGCGGCGGCAGCACCCACGGGAAGCGGTTGAGATCCGACCACTGCAAACGCTTGCGCAGCGCCAGCGGATGCGTAGGGCTGGTGACCACTAGCAATTGCTCCTCCAGAAGGGCCTTCTCTTCAAACCCGCTGGACGGCCGATGAGACTCTAGCCGGCCCACGACGAGATCGATCTTACCTTCCCAAAGCTGCGGCAGCAGAACGGGCGACGTGCTTTCGATCACTTGGGCATTCGTGCCGGGCGAACGCTGCTTGAGCAACGCCAGTGCCCGAGGGAGCAGCACCGAGCTGGATGCCGGATAAACTCCGATGTTCACTTTCCCGCCCGTGCCCGAGCTCAAGGCGTTGAGTTCGTCGCGCACCTGTTGAAGGTCGGTCAGCATGCTGCGGGCGTGCCGAATCAGGCATTCGCCATAGACAGTGGGCCGCAGCCCTTGCTGCGTCCGCGTGAACAGTTCGAGCCCGAGGCCCTTTTCGAGTTCGGCCAGCGCCCTTGACACTGCCGGCAAGGTGACGTGAGTCGCCTCGGCGACCTTCTTCAGATTGCCAAGATCGTCGATTGCAACGAGCAGCCGGAGGTTGCGGGACTTGAGATTGAGTTGCAGATACCAGTCGAGCTGAGTAGGCACGGTTAACCAGATCATTAATTGGTGCGTTGAGTTTACTCAATCGACGCCACTTGTCACAACTGGAAGAATGCATCGCACTGGCCGGGCTGACGAAAACAGCCGGCAAGAAAAAAGGCGCTCCTCATCCGCGATGACTGAACGCCGCTAAAACGATCCCAATGAGGAGACACCGTATGCCCCGATCCGTAAGCCTTGCGCGCCAACCGATCACGCCGCCGTTCATGAAGAAGAGCCTGATTGCGGCCATATCGGTCATTATGGCTTCCACCGCTTGCGCGCAAAGTTCCGTCACCCTATATGGCACCCTCGACGCCGGCCTGCTGTATCAGAGCAAGAACGGCGGACCGGGCGGAGGAGGCAAAAGCGACCACAGTCTCGTGATGTTCAACGGCTCAGGAAATCAGTCGGCGAACTTCTTCGGGCTGCTCGGCACCGAAGATCTGGGCGGTGGTTGGAAAGCAGGTTTCAACCTACAGGGACAGTTCGATATTGGCAGCGGTGCATTGCAATCGAGCAGTTCGCTATTCAGCCAGAAGGCGAACATATTTCTCGAAAACCCCTATGGACGTCTCACGCTGGGTAAGCAAATTGATCCCGCATATGTCGCGCTGGTCAGAGTCGATCCGCTCGAATACAGTCAGTCGTTCAGCGCTGCGGGGCCGTGGTATCTCCTCGAGGGGAAGAACGCCGTGCCCGCGCAGACCGTGTGGGAAAGCAACTCCGCAAGCTATTCGTACAAAGGCCACGATTTCTCCGCCAGCGCGCTGTACCGATTTGGCAACGCGCCGGGAAGCCTTTCGCAAGGCAGGGCGATCTCAACGGGCGTTTCTTACGACAACGGCACGGTACTTGGCGCCGCGAGCTTTCTCACTCAGAACGACTCGACCGGCAGGCGAGATCTGAGAATCTGGGCCTTGGGTGCGGGTTACCGGATCGGCGATTTTATCATTCGGGGCGTTTATGAAGATTTCGACCTGCCGCAAGGCAATTCGGATGTGGTAATCGGAGCGACGCCGCGGTCTCATGTGATCATGACCGGCGGTGGCGTCACATGGAAAATCACGCCCGCGAACTCGCTCACTGCCGCCTACTACTTCTCCGAAAATAGAATGGACACCACCAATGCAACGTCGAGCTATGTGCTCAACGACGACTACTGGTTGAGCCGGCGGACGAAACTGTATGCCTTCGTCGGTCTGATGGCGTCGAAGAAAGGAGCGAACGGACTCACGAATGTGATCACCGCCGCACATACAAGCGGTTATCCCGGAGCGAACACCAATGTTGTCGGTCTCGGTATCCAGCACAAGTTTTGATTTGTTCGAGCAGGATCTTCACGGTTAGCAAAAATCCGAAAAGGGCGATGCTCCGCCATTCGAATCCAACCGCGATACCGATGCAAATGGGTGTTGCAATCGTCGTCTAAGAGGTGCCAGTGGCCCACAAGCAACCCGTTGGAAAGTTTGATCCGCCCCGGTACACGTTCACCGCAAGCGCCGCATTCAGCGCTGAAACCGGAGAGTGATGCAATGCTTCTTCCTTTGAGTGACCGCACGTTGTGCTACGACCTCGTCGGGTCTGAAACAGGCGAAGTGGTCGTCTTCTCGCATTCCCTCGCGGCCGATCTCGGCCTGTGGGCGGAGCAGGTTCCGCCGTTGCTGGCGGCAGGCTTTCGCGTTTTGCGAATCGACTTGCGCGGCCACGGCGGTAGCCGCGGCGCGCCCGGACCCTTCACGATTGATGAACTCGCCGATGACATCATCGCGGTCGCGGATGCAGTCGGCATCGAGCGTCTGCACTTCGTCGGGCTCTCGATTGGCGGCGCTATCGGACAGTCGCTGACCCTACGTCATCCGCAGCGAGTCGTATCGCTGATGCTGTGCGACACGCAAAGCGAGTCTTTTCCCGATGCCGCGAATCACTGGGGCAAACGCATTGAAAAACTGGAGCAGACGGGGACGTTGGAAACGATTGCCGACGAAACCATGGGACGCTGGCTCACGGAGAGGTTCCGCAGCGATCACCCACTGCGATGGAACCAGATTCGTGCAACGGTCGCGGGTTGCACCGTATCTGGTTATGTCGGGTGTGCACAGGCGCTGGCGAACTTCAACTACACCGGTCAGCTCCACGCTGTCGCGATACCTGTTCTTGTGGCATGCGGCAGCGAAGATCCGCGCGCCACGCCGGAGGAGAGCCGCCGCATCGCCGCACTCTTCCAGAATGGTCGTTACGAGGAGTTTACCGGAGCGCGCCATGTGCCGAACGTCGAACAGGCGGATGCCTTCAATCGAGTGCTCGGCGCGTGGTTAAGCGAAGTCTGCGAAACTCGATGACAAAGACGCGGTTCGAGGTAGCTGTTCGAACCGACGACGAAATGTTGTGCGGGCCGATGAATCGAGTGAGGTTGCGGTGCGGGCTCGCAGCGAAGACTAGAAAAGCGTCACAGGAGACAGCAGCATGAATCACTTTAAGTCTAATTTCGTCACGGCGTTGTGCGCGGGTTTGTTGACTTCGACGGCAATGGCCGCGGATTCCGATTATCAGCATTTCAACTGGGATGAAGTTGCGCCGGGCGTCTGGTTCGGCCTCTCGAAGCCGAACTCGTTTCAGAGTGGCAACGTCGCCATCGTGACGCTTCCGGGAGGCGGCGAACTGGTGGTCGATACCCAGGACTCAGACTTTCTCGGACGCGAAATCCTTGCAAAAGCGAAGGAGGTCGGTCACGGGCCGGTGAAATACGTGGTCAACACGCACTTGCATCAGGACCACGTTGGCGGGAACGTCGCGTTCGTCGACGACAATCCCAAGGTGCAGATCATCGCGCATAAGAATACGTGCACGGGGATTCCGCAGAAGACTGTGCCGCGCATGCGCGAGCGCATTCCCGCCTTGACCAAAGGCCTCGAAGACTTGCGCGCGAAACGCGTCAGCATCGGCGGGAACGACAAGGATGCCGCAGCGCTCGACCTTCGCATCACAGGAACCTCGCTCTATCTCGCCGATGCAAGAGACTTCCGCTGGGCCATGCCTAACATGTGCCTGAATTTGAAGGCGGGTCAGGAAAAGGTCATCAACGAAGTCGGACGACGTATCGAGATCCACTACTTCGGGCGAGCACATTCAACGGGTGATCTCGCTGTGTATTTGCCAAAAGAGCGCGTTGCGATGGTGGGCGACCTCTGGGGGCAGGACACCGGCTACAAGTTTCTGGATGCCGGTCTCGATGGCCGCGACGGCTCCGCGCTTGAAACGCCCGCCACGCTCAAAGGTGTTCGAAGTCTCAATTTCGATGTCGCATTGACGGGGCACTCGGCGATCATTCACGGCAAGGCGAGTCTCGACGAGGCGATCAGCGATGGCGAACAGATCATCGCCGAAGTGAGGAGTGCGGTGGAAAGCGGACAGACCGCCACCGCGTTACTGCAAAAAATGCCGCCGCCGGATCATGCGCCGCCGTTTGTTGCGGATGTGTGGCGCAACACGGTGATCAACGCCTTCGAAGAGATCCAGTTGCGCGAAGAACTGGGTCTGCCGCTGCCTGATTCGACGGGCGACGAAAGGAACTCGGTAGCGAAGAACTGAGTCGTTGGCGGGGGCCAGTGCCACGCACGAGACTGAAATATCGTCCCCGCGCTCGCCTTCCCTGCGGGCGGACATTGTCGAGTCCTGAAAGTAAGGCAGCGGCCGCTCGGTCGTTGCCGGCTCTGGTCGCGTCCGTCTTCCGTCTGCCCCGTTGTGCAGGGTCGAAAACGGACCGCGTGGATTAGAACCGTCCAAAACGAGGCAATGAAAAAACGCAAACTATCGTTATCGATCGCGCTGATCGTCGCCGTGACCGGCTGCGTATCGAATGCTCGCGCTCAAAGCTCGGCGACCTTGTTCGGCGTGCTGGATGAAGGCATCGCCTACACGAGCAACATCAAGGGAGAAAGCGCGGTTAAAACGGCTAATGGCATTCGCTGGCCGACCTATTGGGGCGTGAAGGGGAGGGAAGATCTCGGCGGCGGGTGGAATGCCATCTTCAATCTGCAATCCGCGTTCAACATCAACACCGGGGCGATGGCGACCAGCGACGTGCTGTTCGGTCGACTGGCGCAAGTCGGGCTCGCCAGCAATCGCTACGGTCAGGTAACGTTCGGCAGACAGGGCGATTTCATGAACGATTTTCTCTATCTCGTTCCTGAAGCCGAACAGTTTCTCACGACTTACTCGATGGCGCCCGGCGGGCTCGACCGAATGGCCGGCGGCCAGTTGAGCAACTCGGTCAAATATCGCTCGGGCATCGGTCCCGGCCTCACGTTCGGCGCGATGTACGCCTTTCCTTCCACGGCAACGGGATCGGGAGCGGCGAGCAATGGCTATGGCCGAAGCTTCGAAGTTCGCTATATCAATCCCGTGGTCGATGCGATCGCCGTCTATTCGCAAATCAGCGGACTGAGCGTGACACCAGCCTCGTCGATTGGCACGACATCATTTCTTGGCTATCGACTCGCATTCGGTGCATCGACACCCGTGCAGTTGAGGAGCCTGAGCGTTGCGGCGCTGGGTATCAGCTACGTGATTGGTGCGGCGACCGCTGTCGCGACTTATACAGACGTGCACATGGACAGCGGCCGGGAGTCGGGTTCGCTGCAAACGCTCACGCTCGGCGGGACCTATCATTTTTCGCGGGCATTCCTGTTTGAGGGCGGCGCAAGCGCGTCGCGGTTAGGTCAGTCGCGCTGGAATCAGATAGTCGGCACGTTCGACTATTTTTTCTCGAAAGTAACCGATGTCTATCTCGCCGCCGATTGGGAACGTGCACGCGGCGCGGGTCAGACGGCCGAGCTGAATCAGTCGGGCGGTCCGTCGACGACGAACTCGCAAGCGATCGTTCAGGTGGGCATCAAACACTATTTCTGAGCCTTGATTGTGAGTCCGAGTTAACCAATCACTCAAGCGTAGGACTGCTTTTAATCAATCGACAGGCACTTCACGTTGGACCATTCTCTCGAACCAATCCATTCATCTCCGGCGCTCTCATGATCATCGATTGTCACGGTCACTACACGACCGCTCCAAAACAACTCGACGCCTATCGCAAGGATCAGCTTTCATGCGCGTGTTGCTCCGACGACGGCAAGCTCGTGCAACTGCCGCGGCCCATCGTGTCGGACGACGAGTTGCGTGACAGCCTCGAAGGCGCTCAATTACGTGTTCAACAGGAGCGTGGCACCGACCTGACCATCTTTTCGCCGCGTGCAATCGGCATGGGGCATCATCTCGGCAACGCGCAGACGAGCGGCGAGTGGGCGAGCGTTTGCAATGATCTGATTCATCGCATCTGCACGCTGTATCCGGCGAACTTCGCGGCCGTCTGCCAATTGCCGCAAAGTCCCGGCGTTGCGCCGAAGAACTGCATTCCGGAACTGGAACGCTGCGTCAACGAGCTGGGTTTCGTCGGCTGCAATCTGAACCCCGATCCATCGGGCGGGTACTGGACAGACCCGCCGCTTTACGACACATGGTGGTATCCGCTGTACGAGAAGCTCGTCGAGCTCGACGTGCCCGCCATGATTCATGTCAGCGGCTCGTGCAATCCGCACTTTCATGCGACCGGGGCGCATTACATCAACGGCGACACCACTGCTTTCATGCAGTGCCTGACCTCGCCGCTGTTCAAAGACTTCCCGACGCTGCGCTTCATCATCCCGCACGGTGGCGGCGCGGTGCCCTATCACTGGGGCCGTTATCGCGGTATTGCGCAGGACATGGGCTTGCCTCCGCTTCGCGAATTGCTACTGCACAACGTGTTCTTCGATACCTGCGTCTACCACCAGCCCGGCATCGATCTGCTGCTGAAAGTGATACCCGCCGAAAACGTGCTGTTTGCGTCGGAGACGGTGGGCGCGGTGCGCGGCATCGACCGGGAGACGGGGCATTTCTTCGACGATACTCGCCGCTATATCGACTCGGCGGCCCTCCGCGCCGATGCCGCCACCGCAATTTATAGCGGCAACGCATTGCGGGTCTACCCGCGTCTTGCGCGGAAATTGAGCCAGTAGCGCACCCTGCGATCAACACTTCGATCACGCATGCCAACAGATTCACTCCATCGAGAAAGGACTAGTCGGTACTCACCAAATCGCACATGAAAAATATCGTCGTAAAGAACATCTCCCGCGCACCGCTCGATACCTGCGCCGCACTCGCCGAACAGGGCGTGGCCACCGTGCATGAAGCCATGGGTCGGGACAAGCTGATGCAACCGCACATGCGACCCGTCTTTCCAGGTTCGATGATTGCCGGCCCCGCGGTCACGGTCCTGGCCGCGCCGGGCGACAACTGGATGCTGCATGTCGCCATAGAACAATGCCGGCCGGGCGACGTGCTCGTCGTCGGCGTCATGACAGAGAACACAGACGGCATGATCGGCGACCTGATCGCGACCGCGCTGAAGGCGCGTGGCGTTCAAGGCGTTGTGATCGATGCGGGCTGCCGCGATGTACGCACGCTCACCCAAATGAACTTCCCGGTTTGGTCACGAGCGATCTCGGCGCGTGGAACCGTCAAGGCGACGCTCGGCCAGGTGAATATGCCGGTGGTGTGCGCGGGCGTTCTCGTGAACCCCGGCGATGTCGTCGTGGCGGATGACGACGGCATCGTGGTCGTTCCTCGCAAAGACGCTGGCAGCGTTCTCGCACTCGCGCGCGAGCGCTCGGCAAAGGAAGAGAAAGCGCGAGCCCGATATGCGGCCGGAGAAATCTCGCTGGATTCGAGCAACCTGCGGCCTGCGCTCGCCGCAGCGGGACTCGTCTACGTGGAGAGCAGCGATGAGCTTTGATGCCGCCCCTTCCGTACCCTTGAAGATCGCCATCGCCACATATGGACACACGGCGGCGCTCAAGCAGGGAATCGTTCCCATCGAAGGCGTGAAACCCGAGTTCGTCGAGATCAAGCCGATCATCTCGGCGTTTCGCCGCATGGTGCGCGATGTCGAGTTCGACGTCTGTGAAATGGCGCCCGCCACTTACATGATCGCGCGTGCCGCCGGTGCGCCGTTCAAGGCGCTACCTGTCTTCATCTTTCGGCGCTTTCATCACGCTGGACTAGTGGTGCGAAAGGACGCAGGTGTGCGTACGCCATCGGACCTCCAAAACAGGCGTGTGGGCGTACGTGGCTATTCCGTCACGACCGGCATCTGGACGCGCGGCATTTTCGCGGATGCATACGGGGTGAACAACGACGACATCACCTGGGTAGTCGATGACGAAGAGCATGTCGCCTCCTTGCGGCTGCCGCCCAACGTGCAGAAGTCGCCTGCCGGTCGCTCATTGGTCGATCTGATGGCGGACGGCTATTTGTCGGCGGCTTTCACGGGCAATGCGGGCATCGGCCGAGCGGGCGCACCGAAAGAAAACTGGCAGGCGAGCGATGCCGGCGGCGGGAACCAGTACGACGAGTTGTTCCCCGACGCGCAAGAGCGCGAAACGCAGTGGTATCGGGCAACGGGCATTTATCCGATTCACGGCCTTCTCGTCATCAAGGATTCGGTGCTCGCCGAGCATCCGCATGTCGCGCGCGCGTTGTTCGATGCGTGCGTCGAAGCGAAGAACCTGTATCTCGCGCAGCTTGCCGCCCGCACTTCCGCCTCTGATACCGACACGCACTATCGGACGATGCAGCACATGGTCGGCGCGGACCCGTTGCCCTATGGCATCGCGGCGAACCGCGTCTCCATCGACACGCTGATCCGTTACTGCTTCGAACAACATCTGCTGCCTCGCCGATTCGGCGCGGAGGAGCTGTTCATCAATCCCGCTAACTGAGAGGCCGCCCCGATCATGCTGACCCAATCCACACAACGCCTGATGCTGCGGACGAATATTGCCGATTATCCGAACACGCGCGCGATAAGGGAAGGGCGCGTAAGCTCGCCGCTCGTGAATCTCGACGTGAGCGCCGCGCCCAAGTCCGCGCACGACGGCTTCAAGCCGATGATTCGCGACGATGCCTTCGATGCCGGCGAGCTTGCGATCGTCACGTATCTGCAAGCGCGTATCTACGGCAAGCCTTACGTGATGCTGCCTGTGCCGGTGCTTGGGCGACTGCAGCATCACTGCATCGGTTTCAACCGCGAGCTGGGGCATCTCGACCCGAAGGACATAGAAGGCCGCAAGGTCGGTGTGCGGACCTACGCACAGACGACCGGCTTGTGGGTACGCGGCATTCTTCAACACGAATACGGCGTGGACATCGACAAGGTCCAATGGATGACGATTGGCGACGGGCATCTCGCCGAATACGACGATCCGTCGAATTGCGAACGGCTGCCGGCGGGCAGTTCGCTTGCGAAACTGATGCTCGATGGCGAACTCGCCGCCGCGATCATGGGCATGGAGATGCCTTCCGATCCGCGTATCGCGACGCTGATTCCCGATTCGCTCGCCGCTGCCGCACAATGGTCGACGCGCGAGGCGCTCATTCCGATCAATCATGTGTTTGTCGTGCACGAATCGCTTTCACGCGAACGGCCGGATGTGGTCCGCGAAATCTTCCGGATGCTCGTGGAGAGCCGTGCTCAGGCACCGGCCGAAGCATTGGCGACGCTGCCGCCAATCGGCCTCGAAACCAATCGCAAGGGTCTTGCGCTGGCCATCGACTGGGCCTGGGAGCAAAAGATTATTCCGCGGCGACTGTCCGTCGATGAACTCTTCGACGACACCACCGCTTCGCTCGTAGCCTGATCGATCCGGCCTAATCCGTAACGCTCGCTCTAAGCGCAGCCAGGACCGCACCTGAAGCGGGCTCGTCTCTGCCGTGTCGTTCGACCGTTCGGTCGATTCCGACTCATCTTTATCTCTTCTGTCGCGCCCGACACGCTCGCTGAAAGACCAGCGTGCCGGGCGTGCATTCGCGTTCCTTGTCAGCCGTGCTTCATGCGCTTGCATGTCTTCATGCAAGTGCTCTACTGCGCTCGCGCAGTACCGCGCGACGAGAGCTCGAAGCCTACCCACCAGGAGATGCCCGTTACTGGCCACTCGGTGTTAATACCTAGGACGTGGTCCGTTACTCGTTTGTTGCGCTGCAACCAAACGCGTTCCGATTAACGTCTTTGAACATGTCGATCGACGAAATCCGTAGCGCGCCGCGCGGATGGTTCGCGCGCCTTCGCGGACGTGTTGCCGAGCGTGCGTCCTTAAACGTCGTTTTGTGCAGCGCACAAACACCCACTTCGATTAACGAAACTGCTAACCGCTTGCGCGGATTTACTCAATTGGCATCGGCTAAGCGGGCTTGCCATACTTCGATCCGATTCGAACAGGACGAGAGACACATGAAGCAACTGCTCAAAGATGGCAATCTGTGGCGCGAAGCCGCACTGATCGACGGCCGCTGGTTAAGTGAAACCGCGCACGGTAGCTACGAATTGCGCAACCCCGCCAATGGCGACGTGCTGGTGCAATTGCCGCGATGCAAGGAACCCGAGACCATTCAGGCCATCGAAGCCGCGGACCGTGCAGGCATGCAGTGGCGCAAGAAGACCGCCAAGGAACGCAGCGAGATCGTGCGCCGCTGGTATGAACTGATCACCGAGCATAAAGACGATCTCGCGACGCTCATCACGCTCGAAGAAGGCAAGCCGATTGCGGAATCGCGCGGGGAGATCGACTATGCCGCGTCTTTCGTGCAATGGTTCTCCGAGGAAGGCAAGCGCGTCTACGGAGAAGTGATTCCTGCGACCAAGGAGGGCCAGCGCATCCTCGCGCTGAAGCAGCCGGTTGGCGTATGCGCGGCTATTACGCCGTGGAACTTTCCGGCGGCGATGATCACGCGCAAGGCCGCACCGGCGCTAGCCGCAGGCTGCACGATGGTCGTCAAGCCAGCCAGCCAGACGCCGATGACCGCGCTCGCGTTGGGTGAACTCGCACTGCGCGCGGGCGTGCCTGCGGGCGTGCTGAACGTCGTCACCGGCAATGACACGCGCGCCATTGGCAACACGCTGACCGCTCACGAACGGGTGCGCAAGATCACCTTCACGGGTTCGACCGAGGTCGGGCGCATCTTGCTGCAACAGTCGGCCGCGACCATCAAGAAGTGCTCGATGGAACTGGGCGGCAACGCACCGCTCATCATCTTCGACGACGCCGATCTCGACGTCGCGGTGGAAGGCGTGATGAACGCGAAGTACCGCAATACGGGCCAGTCGTGCATCGCGGCGAATCGCGTTTTCGTACAGTCCGGTATTCATGACGCGCTCGCCGAGCGACTTGCCGAGTGCACGCGCGAACTCAAAGTGGGTAACGGCCTCGAAGAAGGCGTGAGTCTGGGTCCGCTGATCGATGCGGCTGCCGTCGAAAAACTCGAAGCGCACCTGAGCAATGCGGTGGCCGGCGGCGCGACGATTCTCTGCGGCGGTCAGCGCCACCCGCTTGGAGGCACCTTCTTCGAGCCGACAGTAGTGAGCGGCGTGACCCGCGAGATGACCATCGCGCGGGAAGAAACCTTCGGTCCCATCATGCCGCTTGTGCGCTTCGAGACCGACGAAGATGCCATCGCGATGGCCAACGAAACCATCTTCGGCCTCGCTGCTTACATCTTCAGCCGCGATGCCGCGCGCATCTGGCGCGCAGCCGAATCGATCGAATCGGGCATGGTGGGGATCAACACCGGCCTGATCTCCAATGAGGCCGCGCCTTTCGGTGGCATCAAACAAAGCGGGCTGGGGCGCGAAGGTTCGCGTCACGGTATCGACGAATACGTGGAAATCAAATACCTGTGCTGGAACGGCCTGAGTGCGGTATGAGCGCGAACCGCATGGGCTTACGTCGTTTCTTTCAATCGCAAGCACGCAATGCCTAATCGTGCAGATAGTTTTCAATCACTGAGACGTTATCAATGCCTACTTACCGTAAAGAAGATGCCAAGGCTTGGGCCCGCGAGAACATGCGTGGCGTTGCCAATATTCTTCAGCCGTCGTTTTCGAACGATCTTAAACGCCTGAACGAGCCGGCGATTCGTCACGACGTGCGCATGTGCAAGAAGCTCGGCTTCTGGGGCGCGCTCGCCGTCTCCGAATGCGGCACCACGTCGGAGGAATACATCCGCTTCGTCGAGATCGCCGTGGACGAAGCCGGTGCGGACTTCCACATCATGTTCCATGCGAGCTTCGATACGACCGAGGAAACGATTCGCGTCGGCAAGGCTTGCGCCTCTGCCGGCGCCGATACGATGCTGCTGTCGTATCCGCCGACCTGGTATCCGAAGTCGGACGAAGACCTCTATGAATACACGACCAAGGTGATGGACGAAGTAGGCATCGCGACCGTTCTGTTCGCGGTGCACTTGTGGAACTTCCAGCGAATTCACCCGGCCGAGCTGTCGCCGAAACTCGTCGCGCGTCTGGCGGACCATCCGCTTGCCGTCGCGCTCAAGTGCGAAGGCGGCGGCAACACCAATGCGCCGCATATCGAAACCTTGCGCACTTGCGGAGACAAGCTGCTGGTCTCCGATCCGCGCGACGGCAATGCGCCGGGGCACGTCCAGTGGTTCGGCATGCAGTGGATGGGTACGTCGTGCTTCCAATTCTACGGCGACAATGTGCCGAAGTACTTCAAGCTCATGCACGAAGGCAAGTGGGACGAGGCGATGGAGATTTTCTGGCGCATTCATCCGGCGCGTCAGGCACGCACGGCCGAAACCGGCACTTACATGGCAGGCGCGCATTTCATCCATCGCCAGAGCTGGAAATACATGGAATGGCTCAACGGCTTCAACGGCGGCCGACTGCGCCTGCCGACCATGCGTCTCACGGACGGCGCCACCAAGCGCCTCGCCGATGTGCTGATCCGCACGAAGATCATCGAGAAAGTGCCGGGCGACATGGTCGATTTCTATAACGGCCGTCACCCGATGTGAGACAGACCATGCTGCTTATCAGAGAGGCCGTGATTCACGCGGCGATGGAAGGCGTCAGCATCATTGACGACCTGGAGCTTCTGTTGGCACGACCGGGCGAAGGTGCGCTGGAATTGCCGTCGAGACTGACGATCGACGACCGGATTGGCGGATTTCTGCGCATGATGCCCGCGATCTGTTACGGCATCGGCTACGGCGGGTTGAAGGTGATGAATCTGCATCCGCAACATGGGGTACGTTACATGATCCAGCTGATTCGCATCTCCGACGGCGCGACCGTCGCGATGATGGACGCAAACTGGATCACCGCCTACCGTACCGCCGCGGCTGCGGCAATCGCGGTGCGTCATCTAAAGCCGCCGGTCGCCGAGACAGTGGCCGTGGTCGGTTCGGGCGTGCAGGCGCGCGCGCTGCTCGACGCCGCGAGCAGCGTGCTTGATGTGAAACGCGTGTTTATCTGTAGTCCGACGGCGGTCAATCGCGAACGCTTCGCGGCGGACGCGGCAAGCCGGCTGAAAGGCGTGGATGTGCAGCCGGTGGCCGACTCGCGCGCCGCGATCGGCGCCGCCAATATCGTGCTGAGCGGCTTTCGTGCGAAGGACAAGCCGGTCGTCTTCGCCGACGACCTGAAATCGGGCGCGCTGGTGTGCGGTATCAGTTCAGTGCGTCCCCAGCATCGCGAGGTGGATCTGTCTGTGTGGCAGACGAGCCGCGTGGTGGCCGACGATATCGAGCACGTACTCGAATCCGGCGACGGGCGAGCGGCCGAACACGCGGGACTCGCGCACGACGGACGCATGATCGCGTTGTGGCAGGTATTACGCGAGCCATCGCTCGGGCGTCGTTCACCGGATGAAACGGTGCTCTATAAATCTGTCGGCACGGCCGAGCAGGACATCGCCCTGGCGGCGCTCGTGTACGAGCGTGTCGCCGCGCTCGGCCTCGGCGAGGATCTGGGCGAGTTTCCGGCGCTCCGGCCGATTCAGTCGGAGCGGGACCGGCAGGCCATCGCTGCGCAAAAAGCCGTTTGAGTACATCAATAAGTCGAAAAACCAAGGAGACAAGGTGAGATGCCCAAGCAAGACCTGGTATCGAGGCTCGGCTGTCTGATGTTCGCCGCGCCGCTCCTGCTTGCATCGGCGGCGGTTCGCGCGCAGGCCTATCCGGACCGACCCATCACCGCCGTCGTCTTCGGCGCGGCGGGGACGTCACCGGACCTGTTCGCGCGCGCCCTCACGCGGCTGATGAGCGTGTCGATGAAGGTGCCCATCGTGATCGAGAACCGGCCGGGCGCCAGCGGTGTGATCGCCACCGAGGAAGTGGTCCGAGCGAAACCCGACGGCTACACACTCCTGTTCACCAGCAGCACGACGCTCGTCAATCTGAAGTATGTGATGAAGAAGGTGCCGTTCGACTCGCAACGCGACCTCACGCCAATAGCGGCGACTTTCGCGCCGGTGGAAGTGCTGGTGGTGCGCGCCGGCTTGCCGGTGCACTCGTTGCCGGAACTGATCGATCTAGCCAGACAACGGCCGGGCGACGTCAGCTATGGCGCGGCGGGTTACGGTTCGATCTTTCATCTGAACGGCGAGGACTTTGCGTCGGCGGCGGGCGTAAACTTGCTTCACGTCGCCTACAAAGGGCCGTTGGCCGCGTTGCAGGACGTGGCGGCGGGCAACGTGGACATGTCGTTCAATTCGTTCGGCGGTTTGTCGGCGATGGTATCGACTGGCCGCGTGCGCATTCTCGCCACGCTCGACGACCGGCGCTACAAGGGACTGCCGGATGTTCCCACGGTCGCGGAGGTTTTGCCCGGCTACCATAAAGTCGATTCGTGGTTCGCGATGATGGGTCCGGCGAAGCTGCCCGCGCCCATCGTCGGGCGCCTCAATGCGGAACTGAACAAGGCGCTGCATTCGCCGCAGATGGTCGACTGGATGGACAAGAACGTGGCCACGCCGCTGGGCGGTTCGCCGAGCCAGATCGCCGCGATGATCGAGGCAAGCTCCGCGCGCACCCGCAAGCTGGTGAGCCAGATAGGCCTACAGCCCGAATGATGGCTGCGGCAACGAACATTCACGGAGACACAAGACATGAAGACAAGAACTGGCATCAATGGTTTGCGGAGCGTTGATTTCGGCGTTCCCGATCTGGAAGCGGCGGCGCGTTTCTACGAGGACATCTGGGGCCTCAAAGCCGTAAGCACGACGGCCGACCGTGTGTATCTGCGCGGCACCGGCCCGGACTTCTACATTCTGGCCCTGCACCGGCATCCCGAACCGCGCATGCTGCGAATCGACCTATCGATCGAGTCGCGGCGACACGCCGACACCCTGCATGCGCAGCTCGTGCGGGCGGGTCTCGATGTTGTCATGGAGCCCGGCACGATCGCCGATCCCGGCGGCGGTTACGGCTTTTCGTTCCGCGACCCGGTGGAGGGCAGGGTATTTCGCGTCATCGCCGATGCGGCGCGCCACGCCGATACCGCCGATCAGGCGGATCTGCCACGCAAGCTCTCGCATATCGTGTTGAACAGTCCCGACCGGGAAGCCAGGTTCTTCGTCGAGCAACTTGGCTTTCGGGTCATCGACAAGACGCGCACCATCACGTTCCTTAACTGCAACGACGATCATCACAGTCTCGCGCTCTACACATCCGAGGTCAGTTCGTTCAATCATCTCGCGTTCGAGATGCGCGATCTGAACTCAGTCATGTCCGCCACCGCCAACATGGTCGAACATGGCGAGGAAATCGGCTGGGGCGTGGGCCGTCATGGACCCTGTGACAACGTGTTCTGCTACTTCATCGGACCGGGCGGATTCACGATCGAATATACGGCCGAGGTCGAACAGGTCGACGAGACCTATAAAGTAGGCGGTCCGGAAGACTGGAAATTCCGCCGTGGCCGTCGCGATCAGTGGGGACTCGCGCTGCCGTCGCCACGCATGCGCAGCGCTGACACCGAGGTGCCGTTTTCAAGCGCCTTGATCGGGCAATAACTCGCGTGCCCTGCAAGCCAGTACCCGCCGTCGGATCCCGATCCAGCATCTCCCGGCCGAAACGGTGTCAGGTGCCATCGGGCGCTAGCCCAACCTTCTACTTCTGCGGTCATGAATCGAAATCTATTGCGGGGCTTCGCGTTCCTAAGCGTCGCGCTGTACTTCGGCATCCAGGCGTGCGGTTATCGAATTGGAAATCTGGCTCAGGCGGGCCCGGGGCTTTTCCCGGCCGTCGTAAGCGCCATCGTCGGCGTGATCGGCATCGGCATGATCGCCGGTTCGTTCATTCAGGAACGCAAGAGGGCCGACGTCCGGCTAAAAAGCATCGGCATCGTGCTCGGCAGTCTGATCGGCTTTGCGTTGTTGACGAAATGGGCGGGCGCATTGCCCGGCGTCGCCTTTCTCGTATTTTTTTCGGCGCTGGCCAATGAGAAATTCGACTGGAAACGCAACGTAAAAATCACGCTGGGGCTCATGGCGATCACCTATCTTTTCACCGCCGTGCTGGGCGTGAGTCTGAGGCTCTATTAATGCACATCCTTCATAACGTCCTGTTCGGCTTCGGCCATGCGGTGACTTGGACGAACCTGTCATATTGCGCGATCGGCTGCACGATCGGCACGCTGATTGGCCTTTTGCCGGGACTAGGCCCGCTCGCCACCATCAGTCTCCTGCTGCCGCTCACGTATTCGTTGCCGGCCGACGCGGGCATCATCATGCTGGCGGGTATTTATTACGGCGCGCAGTACGGCGAGAACGTGAGCGCGATCACGATGAAGATTCCGCATGCGTCTAGCATCGTCGCCTGCATTGACGGTTATGCGATGACCCTCAAGGGGAAGGCCGGCCTCGCGCTGTTGACGGCGGGCGTATCGAGCTTCATCGGCGGAACGATAGCGACGATCGTGATCGCAACGCTTGCACCGTGGCTCGCACAGATCGCGTTTATGTTTTCGCCGGCGGATTACTGCGCGTTGATCCTGCTCGGCTTTGCCAGCGTCAGCTATGTATCGTCGAGTGGCGGCATTGTCGCAGGCTTTGCGATGGCGCTGGTTGGCGCGCTGTTGGGGAGCATCGGCACGGACTTCGCCACGGGCGTCACGCGCTTCACGTTCGGCCACTTGTCGCTGGTCGATGGCGTGACGCTGGTGAGTCTCGCGCTGGGCTGCTTCGGCATTTCGGAGATTACCCGCAACCTCGATCGCGACAATACCTTCACGCCGTTCTCCGGCAAGATCGACATGCGCGTCAACAAGCAGGACATGAAGCGCATCTTGCCGAGTTCGCTGCGCGGCAGCGCCATTGGCTCGGCGCTGGGACTGCTGCCAGGCGGCGGGCCGGCCATCTCCCAGTTCGGCGCTTATGCGGTCGAGAAAAAGGTAAGCAAGTATCGGCGTGAAATCGGCGATGGCGCCATCGAAGGCGTGGCCGGTCAGGCCGCAGCGAACGAGGCTGCATCGCG
This sequence comes from Caballeronia sp. AZ7_KS35, assembly GCF_023631045.1. NCBI lineage: Bacteria > Pseudomonadati > Pseudomonadota > Betaproteobacteria > Burkholderiales > Burkholderiaceae > Caballeronia > Caballeronia sp. AZ7_KS35. The sequence continues at coordinate 95,968 of NZ_JALQDV010000004.1, forward strand.
CACGAGCTTCATTCCGCTGTTGAGCGTAGGCATTCCAGAGAATCCGACCATGGCGCTGATGATGTCCGCCTTCATCATGAAGGGCATTCAGCCCGGCCCGGTCATGCTGACTCAGCATCCGCACACATTCTGGGGACTTGTGGCCAGCATGTGGATCGGCAACTGCTTCCTGCTGTTTTTGAACGTGCCGCTGGTGAAGCAACTGCTGTCGGTCCTGCGCGTTCCCTATGCGGTGCTGTTCCCCGCCATTCTACTGTTCTGTTGTATCGGCGCGTTCAGCGTGCATAGCAATGTCGATGACATCTACGTCATGGCGGGCTTCGGCTTGCTCGGCTACGCCTGCAAGTGTCTGCAACTGGATGTGCCGCCGCTCATGCTCGGTTTCATTCTTGGGCCGATGCTTGAAGAAAACTTCCGCCGGGCGACAACCCTGAGTCACGGTAGTTTCATGGTGTTCGTCGAACGTCCCATTAGCGCGGCTTTGCTTGGCATCATCGCGTTGCTGCTGTGCTGGAATTTCTTGAGGTTCATGCGCCGCGTACAGCATGGGCGAAAACCCACATCGGCGGCATCGCACCGGGAAGAATCGGCTGCCAACTGAAATCGCGTTCGCGCCCCGGCCGGCACATGGTCGCAGTCGGTCAAGCTGCTTGCAGTCCACAACTGAACTTATCCGGAGACAAGCAATGAAGCGGTCCCGCAGAGTAAGAATTTGTACCGCATTGGCCGCATGCGCGTTGTCGCTAGCTCAGATACCCGTCGCTCAGGCGCAGAGTACGACGCAGACGCCAAACGGCGCTGCCGGTGCATTGTCTCCGGTGTCAGACAAGGCCGAACGCAAAGCGGCGAGAAAGCAGGCGCGCGCGAAGAAGAATGCGGAACTGAAAAAACTGGAAGACGCGGGCTACGCCACGGGCAAGGGTAACGATCCCAACTATCCGCAGGACCTTCAGAACGCTCAGAAAAAGGCCGGCGTCGGGCAATGATTGGTAGGGCGTTGCTGTTGCGGATGCGCTGGTCTTTCACCGAGCACGGTGTTCAACCAACTCGTCGGATTCCGCTCGACTCATGCAAGAGACGCCGCGGCCTCATGCACGCTTTATGGCTTGCTCGGTCTCAACGTCATCGCTTCGGGCGAACGAATGTTAGCGGACCACAACGGCCATCAGGAGCTTCGAAGACACTGACGAGAGTGCTGCAAGAGCCAACCGTGCCCGAGTATGCGTCATCTCCGATCCTCACCATAGCGTCGTGTGAGGACCAAACGGCTTGTCGGCGTATGTTGTATAGGAGACTTCAATGGGAAACGACGGCGTTGCCGCCGTTGAAAAGGCGCTCGGGCTTTTGGATTGTTTTGAGCCGGGAGCTGAATCGCAGTCATTGTCCGCGCTCGCTAGATCGACCGGGATGCACAAAACCACGGTGTATCGCCTTTTGAACTCACTCGTGCGCATGGGCTACGTTATGCGAAAACACGACGGCCATTACTCTCCCGGGCATCGAGTTTTTTACCTTGGCAAGCTCTTCGAGCGCTCCTTTCGATTATCTGTAATCGTTGAGCCCTTGCTCCATGACCTCGCCGCGAACGCGCAAGAGAGTGCATCCTACGTTATATTGAACGAGGCAAGTCGGTTGTGTCTGTTCAGAGCTGAGCCATCCGAGGGTTTGTTGGAAAGTCGGTTGGTGGGGACAGCTTTGTCACTCGATGACAGTGCTGTCAGCCAGGTGTTCCGAATATGGGCACTCAACGAGGCACCTTGCAAAGAGCCTTCCGCTTTACCGGTTTTCACCGCCGACATCCGCGAGACTCACGTTGCCGATCTTGCAATCCCAGTATTCGGCCTGCGGGACGAATTTTTGGCGGCGCTCGCTGTGTCGGGATCTTCGTCACGGCTGATTGCGGCTCGCGAGACAGGAATACTCGACGGTCTACTGATCGATGCAGCATATGCGTTGTCGCTACGCCTCGGTGCGAGCTTGTCATTCTGCAATCGCTTTTATTGCCGAGACCGAAAGTAGGATCTACGCAACTCACCTGTTTTGGCGGCATTCTGCACTTTACATAGTGAGCATGATCCATGTTTCGTTCGCCATCCTAATTGGTCGCCGGCAGGATCCACGATCAGCACCACAGCAATACTCCTATAGTACGCACCGTTCCTTCGATCGCCCGGCGCTTTTGATCGCTGCCACGAGTGTCCCCGGAGGTCGGTTCTCATCTGCTGACGATGGGCACTGTTCGACCGGATCGTAAGACGCGCGCGTGGGGGAGAACCAGCAAACCACAGCGACGTGCTCAAAACCGATCTCGCAGCGTGAGTGTTCCTCGGTCCGGACGTCACCAACGGGTTTGGACTTGATACAACGCCGGGTTGGATATACAATGCAAATAATGTCTATCCGTGGGGTGATTCATGCAGGTCGCAAAATGGGGTAATAGCCTTGCCGTGCGGCTGCCCGCGAGCGTCGTCGACGCGCTTGACTTGAAGGAGGGCGACGATATTGAGATTTACGCTGACCATTCTGGCGCGTTCTCGGTCAGCAAAAAGCCCACCGTTGCCGAACGGATCGAGCGCCTGCGGAAGTATCGTGGACGTCTGCCCGCGGACTTCAAGTTCGATCGGGAGTCACTCAGTGACCGGGATAACGCCGAATGACAGTGGCAGCACCGACTCCGTTTGCCGTCGATAGCAACGTAATCGTCTATCTGTTTTCCGACGACGCCGCAAAGGCTGACAGGGCTGAGGCATTGGTGGCTGGCGGAAATTCCAAGCCAGTCATCAGTACTCAGGTGATGAACGAGGTTACGCTTGTGATGAGCCGGAAGATGGGCCTATCGTGGCCTGAGATCGAGCGCATCTTGGACGACGTTGAAGTGTTTTGCGAAGTCGTGCCGCTGACACTTGAAGTTCACAAAGAAGCACGTCGGATTGCAGCGCACTACGGATTCAGATTTTACGATTCCTGCATCATTGCTTTCGCGTTGCTCGCCGATTGCCAAGTCCTTTACAGCGAAGACATGCACGATGGTCAAGTCATCTTCGACCAGCTGACGGTGATCAACCCGTTTTCTTGAACAGACCGGTCTGACGCCGCCAACACTGCGCAGCGTTGGCCGCGTCTTATTACTTGATCGTTGGCTCGAGCAAGAGCCGTAGACGAACTTCCAATCTGAGTGCCTCTATTTGACATAATTAACATTATCGAATTTAAGTATGTTACGGCAAAGTTGTAATGTCGTACTTGGGCAAAGTACAGATGTCGCACCTGAGGCGTTTCGAGGTCAAGCTGATCTGGTTTTCGCACGCTGCGGAGGCCAGCCATGAGCGAGATCGAGACGATCACCGTGACCATGCGCGAAGTCGATCGGCTGAAGGTCGTCGAAGCCGTCGTCGATGGACGGCTGATGACCTGGCGTGCCGCCGAGCGGCTGGGCATGAGTCGGCGGCAGGTCGAGCGCCTGGCCAATCGCTATCGAGCCGAGGGTGACGCGGGGCTGATTTCGAAGCGCCGCAACCGCCCAAGCAATCACCAGTTGCCCGATGACACGATCTGCCGCGCGTTGGCGTTGATCCACGAGCGCTATGCCGACTTCGGTCCAACGCTCGCCTGTGAGAAGCTGCGTGAATGTCACGGATTGACGCTATCGAAGGAAACCGTGCGACATCTGATGATCGAGGCCGGCTTGTGGGTGACGCGCCGGCAGCGTCCGCCCAAGGTGTATCAGCCGCGCGCGCGGCGTTCGTGCCTGGGCGAGCTGATCCAGATCGACGGCTGCGAGCATCGCTGGTTCGAGGAACGCGCCCCGCAGTGCACGCTGCTGGTGTATGTGGACGATGCCACCAGCCGGCTGATGCAGCTGCATTTCACGCAAACCGAGTCGACCTTCAGCTACTTTGAGGCCACGCGGGCGTATCTGGAGCGCCATGGCAAGCCGATAGCGTTCTACAGCGACCGCGCCAGCGTGTTTCGCAGCGTGGTGGCTAACAAGACCGGGCGCAGCGTCACGCACTTCGGCCGGGCGATGTTTGAGCTCAATATCGACACGCTGTGCGCCAACTCGAGTCCCGCCAAGGGCCGCGTGGAACGCGCGCACCTGACCTTGCAGGACCGGCTGGTCAAGGAGTTGCGCTTGCGCGGCATCAGCACAGTCGCTGAAGCGAATGCCTACGCGCCGCGCTTCATGGCCGATTACAACGCGCGTTTTGCGAAGCCGGCACGCCGCGCGTTCGATGCACACCGACCGTTGCGCGACGATGAGAAGCTGGACGAAGTGCTGACGTGGCGTGAGCAACGACGCGTCACCAAGACGCTCACGGTGCAGTACGATCGCGTGCTGTATCTGCTCGACGACACCGATGAGAACCGCGCGCTGATTCACCGCTATATCGAGGTCTGGGAGTACCCCGATGGACGCGTGGAGCTTCGGGCGGCGGGCCGCGTGTTGCCCTACCGGGAATATGATCGGCTCACGGAGGTGGATCAAGGCGCGATTGTCGAGCACAAGCGCCTGAGTCACGCGCTGGCGCTTGCGCAGAGGATGCAGGCACAGCGCGATGACCGGCGAGCCTCGGGATCGCCCTCGCGCACGAATCGGGGCATCGAGGTGCGTTCGCCCGAACGCGCACCCGGCACCAAGAAGCAGCGCGAGTTCACGCGCGACGATCTCGAACAGATGATCGGCCAGTTGAGCCAACAGCACCCCGCAGCACACGCAAGCGGGACAACAACGGCTCATCGGTCGGGCAAGGCACCCTGACTGCGCACCCGCGCCCTGCCCGTTCAACCCGCTTTCTTCAACACTGCGTGAGCGCAAAATCCTTAGATAGATACGACATCTGTATTTAGCCGGTGGTACGACATTTCAAAATAGCCTTGACAAGGTAGGGTTTACCTCAGTAAGGCATACCGTCGGCGCTTCGCAGCGTTTCCGGTGAAGCTAATAAGGGTTCGCCCCTTATTATTGTGGACTGCACCGTCGTTTCTTACTCGCGAAAAAGTCGTTCCCCGAATTCGCCACGATCCAACAACAGCGAGCGTGTGCGCGGCTACCACGCGGTAGTAATTGGAGCAAGGTGCGCCTGTTCTCTGGCGCGGAATACACGCTGACGTACCAAGGTGCCCGCGCTATCATGAGGGGTATCTGAGCGAGGTGCCTTATGGGAAATATTTGGACCGAACCTGCCGTGAGCGGGCACGACACGAAGGAAGAAGCCGAAGTCTACGACGAGTGGTTCCGAAAGGAAGTCCAACTCGCGCTCGATGAGGAAGGCGAAGACATTCCGCACGATCAGGTCGTCGCGGAGATGCGCGCGCACATAGAGGCTAAACGACGGGCACGCAATGCTCGTTGACTGGCGCCCGCGCGCTCGGCGCAGACTTCAGAGCATCTACGACCACATTGAAGAAGACAATCCGGCCGCCGCAGACTTCGTATTCGAAGCCCTCATCGCGGCGGCCGCTTCTTTGCCCGATCACCCCTACGTCTACCGCGAAGGCCGCAAGCCAAACACACGGGAGATGGTCGTGATGCCGAACTACATCATTGTCTATCGCGTGAAGCGCGATCGTATCCAGATCGTGAACGTGCTTCACGCGCGGCGTCGTTACCCCTGAATCTCCCGGAGCATGTCCTGCATGAAGTGCCGCGCCACCGATCCGGATTATGCGATCGTGGGTTCGTGAAGCAAATGCAGCTCGACGAAGCTGCGCCCGATAGTCACACCCTTCTAGACCTCTTCCGCCGCGTCGAAGTGGGCGACGATCGTTCCTACTGCGCCGCTGAGGGCGATTGCAGCATCCTTGGCTGCCCGGCCGGTGCTGGGTGCGTTACGCCACGTCCTCCGCTTACAGATGGTGGCGCCCGTCCGGATGGGGGTGAGCGTCGCGTTTCACGCGGGCCCGAGCGAGCCTTCAACGCTTTGCGCGCCCAAAAGACAATGCATGCTCGCTCGTGGCTTGACTTTGTGAACGTGCCGATACGCTTTCCTTCATGCACGACCCTAAAAAAACCGACCGGCCTGCCGATATTCACCGGTAGGCCGGCTGCGGCCACTGTCATATGAGATATAACGCCCCAAAGGAACTAAGCATGGAAACAACCACATCTGCATTCATGGAGCACGCGAGAATCCTCGCTGAAACGGAACAGCTCTTCCAGAAAACGGTTGGTGCGCGCGACACCGCTGCTCGTAATAAAGCAGCAAATCTTTTCTACGATTACGTGAGCTTGCATGTGAATCTCGGAAAGACGGTCACGCGCCAGCTTGTGCGGCTGAACGAACGGTTTGGAATCCATCAGAGCCGGCCACAGCTCGAGAAGCTGTTTCGGATCGGAGAACTTACGGCGCTAACGGCAAAGAGAGATGAGGTCGTGCAAGCGGCGATCGAACTGAAAAGGGCCAACCCCGCTATGACTCGCGAAGAACTGCTGGCTCGCCTCGCAGACCTTTGAATCGGCGGGGTGAAAGTCGGCGGCCGGGTCTAGCCGCATTATGTTTGCGGCTACAAAGTTTCGATGGATGATAACCATACAATCACGCGATGCTTGACACATATCGGAAGCCCAACACAACGGACTGGATGGAAATCGGGCGAGAGGTGCTCGACCGGAAGGAGGCGGTCCTCGCCTGTCTTTCTGATGATTCCAACGCCCGCAAAAAGGCCGCTGCAACACGTTTCTTTTACTCGTTCGTGCAAAGTACATACGGCATCAAGCAAGGCACGGCGCGCCAGTTGATACGAAACTACCAACGGTTCGGCGGCTCTAATATGCGAGCTGATCTCGAACGCGCTTTCACTACTAGCGAACTGACGATCTTGGCTGCAAGAACGGACGATGAGGTCGCTAGTCGACTGCGTCATTGATTTGGCACCTGGCGGATTCGACGTGAAGGATCGTCATACTTCCACTTGATCGGCTTTGGATGTTTATTGTGCTCGC